>DATBGE010000159.1:0-21153 GCA_036558125.1 Gemmatimonadales bacterium
ATGGTGGACATGTCGCTCAAACGAGGGGTGAAGGAGTCACAAACGTAATCCCGGGAGACAGTAGACGGGAGACGGGAGACGGGCCAAAAGCGGGAGACAGGAGACGGGAGACGGGATACGCGAGTTGTCATTCCGAGGGAGCGACCGCTCGGAATGCCAGTTTCCCGTCTACCGTCTTCCGTCTCCCGTCTCCCTTAGTCCCTCCATCGCCTCCCTGCACCTCCCCATCAACTCATCCCGATCCTCATAGGTGAGACCGGTCGTCGGTACCGGTGATCCCACCCGCACCTCGATCGGGCCGGGACGCAGTCGGAGCGTACCGCGAGGTAATGCGTCACGAGCGCCGGCGATCCACAGCGGCACCACCGGCACCTGGGCAACAATCGCGAGAACGAATGGCCCCTTCTTGAACTCCTGGAGATTTCCGTCGCGGCTTCTGGTGCCTTCGGGGAAGACGATGGCGGAGATTCCCTCCCGGATCATGGCGGCGGCCTGTTCATATGCTGCGACCGCCGAGGCACGGTTGTGTCGATCGATGGCGAGGTGCTTCCCCGCCCTCAGGGCATCGCCGAACAGGGGGACGCGCAACAACTCGATCTTGGGAGTGAATCGCACCGAATCGGGCAGGACTTCAACCACTGCCAGCGGGTCGAGCCACGACGAGTGATTGGCGATGTAGACGCAGGGTTGCACTCCGTTCAGCCGTTCACCGTGGACCAGCCTGACACGCAGGCGGTTAGCCCGAAGCAGGAAGCGGCCATATCCCCGGGGTACCGAGTCATATACTCCACCGCGCCGGTATGGCACGCGAAACAGCGCCGCCAGGACCAGCTTATTGCCGTAGTAGAAGGTCGCGAGCAGAACGGTGGCTACGAGCCAGATGGCCGCGATCATGCGAAATGGCTGAACCCCCTGAGCTCCACCACGGCCCCCCTTCTCCAGAACGTCGCCCCCTGTCCGGCGGAGACTGCTCCTACCCGACTGAATCGGACGCCGCATTTGGCAGCGAGGGCCTGGGCTTCCGGCTCGCCGAATTCAGGGGGCATCGCGACAAGAAGTTCGTAGTCCTCCCCACCGAGAGCGGCGTATTGCTGCGGATCTACCCCAGCGAGACGGGCGGCTTCGGCGACGGCGGGATGAAGCGGCAGCGCAGCGAGGTCAATCGCGATGGCACAACCCGATGCGGCGGCGAGATGGCCTGCATCGCCGACCAGTCCATCGCTCAGATCGATCATGGCGTGAGCGCCCAGCTCGGCCAGTCGCCGCCCCGCGGTGATTCTCGGAGTGGGATGCACGAACGAGATCCGCGCGGCCGGATCGGGTTCCCCGCCCGCGAGCCATCGCTCAAGCGCAGCGCGCGAGCCGCCCAGAGTCCCGGTCACCCAGACATTGTCGCCCGACTTCGCGCCATCGCGGGTCACCGGGCGCTGGGCGGTTCCGATTACGGTCAGGTCGAGGATCCATAACTTGGCGCTCGACAGATCGCCGCCCAGCACCTGGGCTCCGAACGCCGAGGCAGCTTCGCCTACTCCCTCCATCACTCGTTCGAGGGCGTCGCCGGCGACCTCCGGCACCCCGACGCTCACCATCACGCCGAGGGGTGAGGCTCCCTCGGCCGCGAGATCGGAGAGCGCCGCTGAGGTCGCCCGCCAACCGAGTTCGCGGTCGGTCATCCAGGAGCGACGGAAATGAACGTCTTCAACCGAGATGTCGGTGCTGATGGCCAGCGTGGTTTCGCCGACTTGAAGGAGGGCGCAGTCGTCGCCTAATGTCGCCGCGCGAGGACCCAGCCGCTCAGCGATGCGCCGGATCCGATCGAACTCGGGCCCCGGGCCTAGCTCCATCAGGCAGGCTGGAAGGCGTGATTCATGGTCCGATAGCGTCGAGACTGAAACGGACCAGCCCGCGTCGAGTGCCGACCCAGAGATAGCCCTCATCCACCGCGAGGCTGGTGACCGGACCCGGCAGGTCTCCCGGCGTCACGATCGGTCGGACGATTTGAGTGCTGAGCGGAGCGTAACCGAATCCCCGCTCCCCCGCCACAAAGAATCCGGCGTGGTAACGAACAAAGGTGTTAAGCCGGCCTACCTGTGCCGACAGGACCGGGCCCAGTGTCCAAGTGTCGGAGCGGGTATCACGCCAGAGCATGCGGTCGGTTGTGAGTGCGACGAGCGTGTCCGCGGCCCAATCGATGTCTACCACCGGAGCCTGGAAAGCGGGACTCTGCTTAAGCCCTATCGGCTGCATCAGATTTCCCTGTCCCGGAAGCGCCACCGCCAGGCCGGCCTCGGTACCAACCCAGATGGTGTCTCCCTCGAACGCCACCGCGAGTGCTGCATCGGTAAACGAAGGAGCGACCGGCTGAATCTTGAGCGAGTCTCCCAGAGACACGACACCGTTGAGTGTCGCCACCGCGATGTGTCCCCGTCGAACCGCGAGATCGGTGACCGTGCGATTGGGAAGTCCCGCTCCTTCGTCGTACAGATCCATCTCTTCCGATTCGGGGTTGAGCCGCATCAAGCCCACGTCGGTCGCAGCCCAGAGGTCCTTCTGGTTCCCAACGAGGCGGTGCGCTTTGTTGAACGGGAAGCCGGTCGCTCGAGGGCCTTCGATCCAGCGGAACTGCGTCAGATCGTTGGAGACGAAGCTGACCGCGGCGTCCTGGTTGGGTGTGCGTTGGGTGACGATCCAGACTCCGCCCGGTGCCGAAAACAGGGCGCCCACATCGGATCCCGGAAGGCCAAAGGAGAGCCGTTCGGGCATCGCCCCGCCCTCGGGAAGAAACAGCAACCCGACTCCAGTGGTTCCGAGGTACCAGCCGGGAAGTCCCTGTGCCCTTGCCGCCGAGGTGTAGCTCCCGGGTCTCAGCCGTCCACTGAGAAGAATCGCGCTGCTGTTCGCCTGCAACGCTGGATTGGAGCGGATCGCGTCGTTGGGAGTTGCCGGCCGGATCAGCCGGCGCGGGGGATTGATCGGAACGGTCGTTACACCGCCTCGTGGAACATTGAACCAGCCGCCCCGCGTCCGCAGCAGGAGGCCGAGCGCCGGCTGGTCGGAATCGAAGGCAATTTCCTGCACGGTGCTGGGGGCGATACCGCTCTCCCATTGATCCAGTTCAGGGGTGTAGTGCACCCACCCGTCGGGACGCGCCAACCAGAGTGAGTTGTCGAGAGGATCCGCCAGCCCGGCAAAGACCCGGTCCAGCATCCCGGGATCCCGCGGCACGAACGGCCCGTGCCATTGCTTGAACTGGGGATCGTAGATCAGGAGTGCGGTCGGAGCCGCCGCATAGACTCGATCGATCGACGACGCGACGGCGTTGATCCGGGTGAAATCGCCGAGGATGGTTCGGTCGCGAGGGGACCAGTCGCGGGACTGGGCGGACAAGGCGGACACGGCGGTCAAGGCGGACAGGGCGGACAAAAGATGGGATGCCACCGACCGCCTTGCCCGCCCCGACCGCCCTGCCCGCCGCTCTACCATCTTTGGGGACTCTCCAACTCGAAAAGAATTGGTGGCCTCGGTGCCGGACGCACCGCGCGCTGCGCTTCCCAGGTGCGCCAGAGATCGGGGAGCGCGCCGATCACGTCCATTGGCCGGAGTCCCCGGGCGGTAGTGCGACGCGCCGCGAGGTCGGCCGCCCGACCAAGCACCTGGGCGCCGAGGCAGGTGGCAACGGGCGTCTCGTACTGTTGCGCCAGGAAGCTGCCGATGATGCCGCTCAAGACATCACCGCTTCCGCCAGTGGCGAGTCCCGGGTTTCCGGCGGCAACCGTCGCCAACGTTCCGTTGGACGTAGCGACCACCGATGGCACGCCCTTGAGCAGGACCGTGCATCCCGATGCGCGAGCCGCTTCGTGTGCTGCGCGCCAGGGATCGAGCTCGAGTCCGTCACTGTGCTCCGGGAACAATCGGCGGAATTCACCGGGATGCGGCGTGAGCACTACCTCACGGTCCTTGGCCAGTTTGCGAAGCTGATGGGAATCTCCCTGAAATGCGTTGAGCGCATCCGCATCGAGCACCACCGCGCGAGCCTCACCCGCCGCCGCGAGAACGAAATCGAGCCGTCGATCACCGCGACCCAATCCGGGCCCCATGACAAGGACGTCGGAGCGGGCCAGGAGTTCACTGAGACCGGGCGTCAGTTCCGAAGTGAATTCGTGCCGGAGGGTCTGCAGATCGGGTTCGGCCACCACGAGGGTATCAATCGTGGCACCGGGAGCCACGGCGTGTACCAGGCCCGCGCCGGCGGCGAATGCCGCACGACAGGAAAGACGAAGCGCGCCGCTCATCCCGGCGTCTCCACCGACCACCACGACATGACCCCGGGTTCCCTTGTGGGCGCGCGATTCGAACCGGTCGAGTGCGCGCGCCGAGTCGGCGTCGGTCACGATGCTGGGCCAGGCGGGATCGGGAGCGGGATGACCGATGTCTACCACTACTACATCGCCCACTTCGTCGCGAGCGAGAAGATGACCTCGACGCAATCCGCCGAAGGTGATCGAGACGGCCGCACGGACCGCGGCCCCGTGACTCGCGCCGGTCTCGAGATCCACTCCTGTCGGCCCGTCGATCGCGGCGACCGGCAACGCGAGGTCGTTGATCCGATCCACCAGCGCCGCCGCCGCATCGCGCAGCGCGCCCTTGGCGCCGGTTCCCAGGATGGCATCAACCAGGAGGCCCACATTGGGCCATGGCCCGTCGGGGCTCACGACTCGGACGCCCTCCGACTGCGCTACCACCGCCATGTGCCGCGCCAGGCCGGACTGGTTGCCGGCGAGCGGTGCGACCCAGACCGGGACGTCTACCCGGTGCAGTGCCCGGGCGACTACCCAGCCGTCTCCACCGTTATTGCCGGTTCCCGCCGCGACGAGGACACCGTTGGCCATCGGGCCCGGAAAGCGAGACGCAATGATCCCCGCCGCGGCGCGGCCCGCGGTCTCCATGAGACTCGCGAGATCGCTGCCGGAAGCCTCGGCCCGGCGGTCCCACTCGGCGGATTGTTGGGGGGAGAGGACGGGAATATTCATGGAGAGCGGGAGAACGGGGAACAGGGGAGGAGAACGAAGCAGGCTGTCATTCCGAGGGAGCGAAGCGACCGAGGAATCTCATTGCCCAAGGTCCGCGAAGGATTGGAATCGAGATTCCTCGCTGCGCTCGGAATGACAGCTTCCCCACCCCCGTCGCTCTCCGCTTTCACGCTCACTTATAGCTGGGCCCGATGGTCCTCCCAATCGAGATCTCGCCGTTGTCGATCCGGAGATTGAACCCGCACTCGGGATTGGAGCAGACCCAGGCCTTGTAGGTGATCGGCGCCCCGTCCCGCCCGTAGTCGGAGAGAGGAATCAGCACGCCCTGCGAGCACTTCTTACACGCCGGCCAGTCTCTCGCCTCCATGATGCCCCGTTCCCCTCTGGCGGGCCGTGCTAGAGCCGCGCTACGCCGTCCCACCGATAGGGCTCACCGAACGCCGCGGCGAAGTCAAATACTCCGGCAAAGTCCTGTTCGCGATCGGTCGGTTCCGCCGAAAGCACTTTGGTCTGGACCAGCACGAAGACAATGCGGCCGATGTCTTCGGTGCGCCGGACGCCCCAGTAACTGAGCACTTCGAATGCGAGGAGTCCGTACTGTCGCACCGCGAAATCGCGGCAGGCCCACGCCAGTTCGGCGCCGGTTACGTGCCGGCGCTCGGGTAGTTTCGATTGCAGGAATTCGAGGGCGGCAAGGACAAACAGGTACGCCCTCTGGTCGTACCTGTCCTCCTGTTGGCGAATGCGTTCGAGGACCTCGTCCGCGAACTGGAGGCCGTTCATGGGTAAACGCGTCGGTAACGCCGCATGGGTCGCAAGCTAGGTTCCGGGCCAGAGGGGGTCAAGCACGCCGGCTCTTGTAGAGCGGGAAGGAGGAGGTCAGCTCCCCGACTTCACGGCGCACCCGTGCCACGGTGACATCATCCGGGCTGGTGAGGACCTTGTCAATCAGCTCCGCGACCTTCCGCATTTCCCCCCGACCCATTCCGCGAGTCGTGAGTGCCGGCGTCCCCAGACGAATGCCGCTGGTGACGAAGGGCGATTGGGGATCGTTCGGAATCGTGTTCTTGTTCACCGTGATCCCGGCGCGATCCAGGATCTTCTCCGCATCCTTCCCGGTGAGATTCTTGGGCCGCAGGTCCACCAGCATGAGGTGAGTGTCGGTTCCACCCGACACGATCGCGAATCCGCGCGCGATCAACTCCTCGGCCAGGGTTTGCGCATTGGCCACTACCTGCCTGGCATAACGCGCGAAGTCCGGAGTCAACGCTTCGCCGAAGGCGACGGCCTTGGCGGCAATGATGTGCTCCAGCGGCCCGCCCTGGGTGCCGGGGAAAACCGACTTGTCGATGGCCTTGGCGTGCTCCGCCACGCAGAGAATGAGTCCGGCCCGGGGACCGCGCAGCGTCTTGTGCGTGGTACTGGTCACGACCGGCGAGTGCGGCACCGGCGAGGGGTAGATCCCACCGGCTACCAGCCCGGCGAAGTGAGCCATGTCCACCAGGAAAATGGCACCGACCTCATCGGCGATCGAGCGGAACGCCGCGAAATCGATAATGCGCGCGTAGGCGCTGCCGCCCGCGATGATCAGCTTGGGCCGTTCCCGCCTCGCCTGGTCCCGCACCATGTCGTGATCGATCCGGCCGGTCGCGGGATCCACTCCGTAATGCACCGCGCGCCAGATGACACCGCTGTGGTTGACCGCGGCGCCGTGGGAGAGATGGCCGCCGTGCGGCAACGACATCCCCATGATGGTCTCACCGGGCTTCACCAGCGCCATGAACGCGGCGAAGTTGGCCTGTGCCCCGGAATGGGGCTGGACGTTGGCGTGATCGGCGCCGAACAGCTGCTTCAGCCGGTCGATCGCCAGCTGCTCGACTTTGTCGATCTCCTCACACCCGCCGTAGTAGCGCCGCCCCGGATATCCCTCGGCGTACTTGTTGGTGAGGGGGGTGCCCATCGCGTCGATGACCGCCCGGCTCGCGAAGTTCTCGCTGGCGATCAACTCGAGGCCGTGTTGCTGGCGGTGAAGCTCCCGGTCGATCAGCCCGGCGACTTCGGGATCGGCGGCACGCAGTGAAGCGTCGTGGTCGAGCGACATGCGGTCTCCTTCAGGGTTCGATCTTCTCGACACGGCGGCCGTGCCTTCCGCCTTCGAACGCCGTGTCGAGCCAGGCACGCAGGATTTCCCGGCCTTCCTGCTCCGAAATGAGCCGGGCCGGCAACACCAGCACGTTGGCGTCGTTGTGGGCGCGGGACAGCCGGGCGACTTCGGGTGTCCAGGCCACCGCGGCACGAACGTGGGCGTGGCGATTGGCCGCCGCGGCCATGCCGAGCCCGGTGCCGCAGAGCAGGATGCCCCGCTTCGACTCTCCGCTTCCCACCCGTTGAGCCAGCGCGTGGGCATAGTCCGGATAGTCGGTGGACTCGGTGGAATGGGTGCCGAGGTCCAGCGGCCGGTACCCGGCCTTCTCCAGCTCCAGCTTCAACTTTTCCTTGAGCTCAAACCCGGCGTGATCGGCCGCGATGGGGATGGTCTCGGTCATTGTGAATAAAGATACAGTGGTCGGAAAAGGCTAGTTCAGCGAACCTGTCATTCCGAGCGAAGCGAGGAATCTCGTTGCCTCGCTCCAAACCAGTGCTCCGCAAGATCCTCCCACGTCGGGTTCGCAGCTTCTATCAGCGCGATCTTCTTCCTCCGCGACCAGGCTTTGATCTGCTTTTCCCGGGCGATCGCAGCACGAGCGTTGGGTGTCGTTTCGATGTACACAAGGCGTGTCGCTCGATAACGGCTGGTGAAGCTCCTCGGGCGCATAGCCCGATGTTCAGCAAGCCGCTTCAACAGGTTGCTGGTTACCCCGACGTAGAGCGTGCGAGTGCGACTCGCAAGCATGTAAACGCAGAAAACCTTCATTCCGACATCCCGCGATTGAGCCGCAAGGATGCCGACTGAGCTTCAAATTAGCGACAAATCAGAACCGAAGCCCAGCGAGGCATCGAGATTCCTCGCTTCGCTCGGAATGACAACCTCTTTGCTCCAGCCTAAACTCTGATCCCCGCCACCGCCCTCACCGCGTCAATCCTCGCCTCGGCCAGATGATCGGCGGCCCGATAAGTCGGAATCTTCTGCGCCGCCGAGATGGCGAACAGGTTGAGCATGGTGTCGTAGATGGCCGCGGCTTTGCGCTTGGCGCGATCGTGGTCCCAGCCCATCAACTCGCCGTAGACGTTGATGACTCCGCCGCCGTTGATCACGTAATCCGGTGCGTAGAGCATGCCGCGGCGCTCCACCTCGTCTCCGTGCCGCTCCTCGGCCAGCTGGTTGTTGGCGCCTCCGGCGATGACTTCGACCTTGAGCCGCTTCAGCGTGTCGTCGTTGATCGTCGCCCCCAACGCGTTGGGAGAGTAGATGTCAGCCTTCACATCGTAAATCGCATCGGGCGCTGCTGCTTCGGCGCCGGTCGCTTTGACCACTTGTTTCACCTTCTCGCCGTCGATGTCGGTGACCACCAGTTTGGCACCCTCCTCGTGCAGATGATCACAGAGAGACCGAGCGACATTGCCGCATCCCTGGACCAGGATCCGTTTGCCGGAAAGTGAATCGCTACCCCAGCGGTGCTTGGCGCTGGCCTTCATTCCGACGTAGACCCCGTAGGCGGTGACCGGCGAGGGATCGCCCGACCGGCCGTGCAGCCCGGCGACACTCTGCGTCTCCATCCGGACGAATTCCATGTCGGCCGGACTGGTTCCCACATCCTCCGCGGTGATGTAGCGACCCTTCAGGGTCTCGATGAAGCGGCCGTGGGCCCGGAAGAGGGCCTCCCGGTCTTTCCGCTTGTTGTCTCCCACGATCACCGACTTGCCGCCGCCCAGGTTGAGCCCGGCGACCGCCGATTTGTAGCTCATCCCCCGCGCGAGCCGCAGCGCGTCGGTAATCGCGTCATCGGTCGAGGCGTATTGCCAGAACCGGGTCCCTCCCAGGGCCGGCCCCAGCGTCGTGTCGTGGATCGCGATGATGCCGAAGTAGCCGCACGAAGGCTCGTGACAGAGCACGAGTTGCTCGTGGGCGTACGCGGACATGCTCTTGAAGGCGTCCATGGTGCTCCGCAGCAATCAGATTGGTAATTGAAAATTGATAATTGAAAATTGAGCGGCGACGTCAGCCGCGCCCCAATTCCTCAATTTTCAATTACCAATTATCAATATTTGTAGAATCCCCGCCCCGTCTTCCTCCCCAGCGTCCCCGCCGCCACCATCCGGCGCAGCAAGGGACACGGCCGATACTTGTCGTCGCCCAGTCCCTTGTGCAGCACTTCCAGAATCGCGAGGCAGGTGTCGAGGCCGATCAGATCGGCCAACGCCAGGGGGCCCATCGGATGGGCCATTCCCAACTTCATCACCGTGTCAATCGCTTCAGGGGCGGCAACGCCTTCCATCACGCAGAAGATTGCCTCGTTGATCATCGGCATCAGCACCCGGTTGGAGACGAAACCGGGGTAATCGTTTACTTCGACCGGCGTCTTCCCCAGGGCCTTGGACAGTTCCATGACCTGGGTCGTGGTGGCGTCGCTGGTCAGCTGGCCCCGGATCACCTCGACCAGCTGCATCACGGGTACCGGGTTCATGAAATGCATCCCGATGACCTTGTCGGGGCGGTTCGTGTGTGCCGCGATTTCCGTGATCGAGATCGAGCTGGTGTTAGTCGCCAGAATCGTTGAGGCGGGAGTGATTTTATCAAGCTGATCGAACAGCGCGAACTTGAGCGAGGGGTTCTCCGAGGCCGCCTCGACGACCAGTTCCGCGTCCGCCGCATCCTCGAGAGTGGAGCCCACTTTGATCCGTCCGACCGCCTCGTCCGCCTTGCCCGCCTCGATCGTCCCCTTTTTTACCAGCCGAGCCAGACTGCCGCGAATGGTCTCCAAACCCTTGTTCAAGGCCTCGGCCGACACATCGATCAGCCGGACCGCGTGCCCCTGCTGCGCGAACACCTGGGCGATCCCGTTCCCCATGGTGCCGGCGCCGATTACCGCGACCCGCATCAAGCGTTCTCCCTTCGCATCAGACGCCAGACCACGGCCACTCCAAGAATGATGGCGCAGGAGCCGATGGCTCCGCCCTCCGGGCCGAAGCTTCCGCCGGTGAGCCACTGCGGGCCGCCGGGATCGTAGTTGATCAGCGGGATGGTAAAAGGCAGGCCGCTGACCGGCGCATCCATCAATGCCAGCGTCGCATTCCATCCCAGGTGCGCGCCCCACGCGGTCCAGATGCCGCCCGGGAGGTAGAACGCGCCTCCGAGGAAGATGCCGGCCAGGGTGATGTTGGCGATCGCCAGCACAGTCGGGTGGGGATTGAACAAATGGGTGAGGCCGAACAGCACCGAGAGCAGGACAACCGCTTGCCAACGCCCCATGACCCTCGCCAGGAGGACCTGGGCTACACCGCGAAAGGCGATCTCCTCCCCCAGCGCGGCCGGAGCGAGAATGAGCGTCGTGAGCGTTGCCTGGCGAAGATAGTCGGTGAAGGAGCCTTGATCGGGGAGGAATCGCGCTCCGCCCAACGGTATCGACAAGAGGACTGCGGTAGCCGCCGCGGCAACGCCGAGGAGAAGACCACTTCCCCAACCCTTGCCGGCCCTGTCGAACGGTTTCCAGCGCAGGTCTTCCCAGGTGAGCTTGGTGACTCGGCGGCCGATGAGCCAGGTCGCCAATCCGAAGGAAATTAGGATGATGGCGGTCTGGATCACCAGCCAACGCGGTGCTTCCGGATTGATGGGAGCACCGTGCGTCAACAGGGGAGCGGCCATTCCAACCAGCGCACTCAGAACCAGAGCGATGGCGGTGCCCAGAACCAGAAAAAGAACAGCCCACCCTGCATCGCGAAGGCGCGAGGGCGGGCGGGTTTGGGGAAGCGGGTCGGTCACGCCCGCGGGCGTAGTGAGTGGTGCGCCCGCCAGAGCAGCAATCCGGCCAGCACGACCTTCAGTGAATCAACCAGGATGAATGGAGCGGTACCCGCCGCAACGGCGGTCTTGATCGATCCGGTGAGGAGCATCAGCTGGGCCAGCCCGCCCGCGTGGATGGCGACCATCCCCAACAATGCCGCGAGGAGGCAAAGCCCGAGCTTCCCCCTCTGCCCCACCCGGCCCACGATCCAGGCAGCGAGCGGAAAAGCGAGCAGGTAACCACCGGTCGGCCCGATCAGCTGCTGGAGGCCTCCGGATCCGTTGGCGAAGACCGGCGCCCCGAACGCTCCCGCGACGAGATAGAGCAGCATGGCGCCGGCGCCCGCGGTGGATCCGGTGAGCCCACCCACCAGGATCACCGCGAGCCCTTGCAGGGTCATGGGGACCGGAGTGAAGGGCAGGTGCACGGAGAACTGCGCTGAGACGGCCACGGCGAGGGCGCCGAGGACGAGCGTGATGGGCCAACGAAAGGCCCTGGGAAGGCTCATGGATCTGGCCGCCGTGGGATTGCCTGAGGTCATTTAGATCCGCTCCACGCTGAGTGCCACCGCATTGCCACCACCCAGACAGAGCGTGGCAAGCCCGGTTGTCTTGTCGCGATCCTTCATTGCGTACAGGAGAGTGGTCAGGACCCGGGCGCCGCTTGCGCCAATCGGGTGACCGAGTGCCACCGCCCCACCATTCACGTTGACCCGACCCCAGTCCCAGCCCAGCGCACGCCCGTCGGCGATGGCCTGCACGGCGAATGCTTCATTGGCCTCGATCAAGTCGTAGTCGTTGATCCCGGTTCCCGACTTGGCCAGGAGATTCTTCACGGCGACGATCGGAGCGAAGAACAGATCCTTGGGCTCTCCGCCGCCGGACGCGTACTGGGTGACGCGAGCCATCGGCTGGAGACCGTGAGCCTTGGCGAACGCGAGTGAGGTGACCACGAGCGCGCTGGCGCCATCGTTCAATCCCGGCGCGTTGCCCGCGGTGACCGTTCCATCCTTCCGAAATGACGGCTTGAGCTTGGCCAGGGCCTCGATCGTCGTGTCTTTCCGGGGAGACTCGTCCGCCGTTACCTTGGTCACCCCACTTTTACCGGGAATTTCAACCGGGAGAATCTCCGAGGAGAACTTGCAGGACTCCTGCGCAGCCACCGCCTTACGATGGCTGTTCAGCGCGAATTCGTCCTGCTCTTGCCGGGTCACCTTCGCCTTCTCGGCGGTGTACTCGGCGTACTCGCCCATATGATTCTGACCGAAGGAATCCCACAAGCCATCGTGGATCATCCCGTCAACGACGGTCTGATTCCCCGCCTTGATCCCGGTCCGCATGCCATAGAGATAGTGCGGCGCCGTGGACATGGACTCCTGCCCACCCGCCACAATGGCCTGAGCATCGCCGGCCTTGATGGCCTGCGACGCGAGCATCACGGCCTTGAGGCCGGAGCCGCAGACTTTGTTGATGGTCATCGCCGGGACGGTACCGGGGATGCCGCCGTGAATCAGGGCTTGCCGGGCGGGCGCCTGTCCGGAGCCCCCCTGTATCACCTGGCCGAGGATGACTTCGTCGATCGCCCCGGGCTCGACGCCGGCTCGGCGAACGGCTTCCCGGACGACCAAAGCGCCAAGTTGCGGTGCGGTCAGGGTGGAAAGGCCACCCAGAAAGCGTCCGATAGGAGTGCGGACGGCGGAGATAATGACTGGTGTAGTGGCGTCAGACACGGTGCGCGTACGGTTTGGGTCGGGGGGAATGTAGGGGGTATGACGGGAGGGCGGGAAGGCGGGAGAGGCGGTCGGGGCGGACAGGGCGGCCAGACTGTCATTCCGAGCGGAGCGAGGAATCTCAGTACCCTCCCTCGACGAAGCAGTCAGAACAGGCCCTCTGCTCAGATCGGCACCGAGATTCCTCGCTTCGCTCGGAATGACAGGGCAGCCCCTACGGCTTCAGCGCCCTCGTCCGATTCTCCTCCGTCACCCTGGCAACAAACTCCTCAACCGGCACGATCTCCTGCTTGTTCCCCGCCCCGCGGACCCGCACTGCGACCGTCCCGGCGTCCGCCTCCCGCTGCCCGACGACCGCCATATAAGGAACCTTCTCGACCTCACCCTGACGGATACGGTAGTTGAGGGTCTGGTTGCCATCGTCGAGACCGGCGCGGATGCCGGCGTCGCGGAAGCGACGGAAGACCTTCCGCGCGGCGTCGCCCTGAGCGTCCGAGATTGGCAGCACTCGAACCTGCTCGGGCGCGAGCCACACCGGGAAGGCGCCGGCGAAGTGCTCGATCAGGATCGCCATGAAGCGCTCGAACGAGCCGCTCACCGCGCGGTGGATGACCACCGGCCGGTGTTCGTGATTGTCTTCGCCGACGTAGATCAATCCAAACCGCTCGGGAGCGGCGTAGTCGAGCTGAATGGTACCGAGCTGCCAGGTCCGCCCGATCGAGTCCGCTACGTCGAAGTCGACCTTGGGACCGTAGAAGGCACCATCGCCCGGCTTGAGCTCGTAGGGCTGCCCGGTCGCCTCGAGTGCCGCCTGGAGCGCCGCCTCCGCGCGATCCCACAGCGAATCCTCGCCGATCCGCTCCTTGGGCCGAGTGGCAAACTTGAGAGTCGCAGTGAGTCCAAAGGTCTTGTAGTAGCTCAGAATGAAATCGGTGAGCCGGCGGACTTCCTCGGCGATCTGCTGCTCGGTGAGGAAGACGTGGCAGTCGTCCTGCTGGAACTGTCGCACCCGGGTGAGGCCCGAGAGCGCGCCGGAGACCTCGTTCCGGTGCAGCACGTCGTAGGTGCAGTAGCGGAGCGGCAGCTCGCGGTATGAGTGCTTCTTCGACTGATACAGCAGGTAGTGCGAAGGGCAGTTCATCGGCTTCAGCGAGAAGTCGTGTTCCCCGGTCTCCTTATCCAGGACCAGGAACATGTTCTCGCGGTACTTGCCCCAGTGGCCGGAGATCTCCCAGAGCCCCTTGTTGAACAGCAGCGGAGTCTTGATCTCCTTGTAGTCCTCGCGCTGCAATTCCCGCAGGTACTGATTCAGTACGTTCACGATCGTAGTGCCGCGCTCGGTCCAGAACACCGCCCCCGGCGCGAACGGGTGGAACATGAAGAGGTCCAGTTCCTTCCCCAGCTTCCTGTGGTCCCGCTTTCTGGCCTCTTCGAGCTGATGCAGATAGGCGTCCTGGTCCTCCTTCTTGAACCAGGCGGTGCCATAGATCCGCTGCAGCATCTGGCGGCGTTCATCTCCCCGCCAATACGCGCCGGCGCCGTGCAGGAGCTTGAAGTTCTTGAGCCTGCCTGTGCTCGGGAGATGAGGACCGCGACAGAGATCCACGAAAGGCCCGTCGGTGTAGACCGTGATCACCTCATCGGGACCCAGATCGTCGATCCGTTCGAGCTTGAGGGGATCGTCCTTGAAGCGACGCTTGGCTTCCGCCCGGTCCACGACCTCCCGGACGAACGGATAGTCCTTCGCCGTCACCTCGGCCATCCTGGCCTCGATCGCCTCCAGGTCCTCCGGAGTGAAGGGACGCTCGACGTCGAAGTCGTAGTAGAAGCCGTTTTCAATCGGCGGGCCGAACCCGATCCCGGCCTTGGGGAAAAGCTCCCGTACCGCAGTCGCCAGGACGTGGGCCGCCGAGTGACGGAGGACGTCCAGCGCGGCGGGGTCCTTATCGGTCAGGATCGCGAAGGTGGCGTCCGTCTCGATGGGGCGGTCCAGGTCGCGGATCTGACCGTCGACCCGCGCGGCCACCGCGGCCTTGGCCAAACCAGGGCCGATGGACTGGGCCACCGCGCGTGCCGTGGTTCCCGCCGGCACCTCTCGCACGCTGCCGTCGGGGAGGGTCAACCGGATGGTGCTCATTCGGTCGTGTCTGCCACCGCCGGGTGGATGACCGGGGGAGTCGTTGGCGCGTACCGGAAGTAGAGGGCGATGCACCCGAGCAGCAGGGCGGCAAGGACCGACCAGCGCAGGATTTCAGCCCCCGTCATTCGGGCATTTTCGTCTTTCATCGTGTTAAGTTAACCGCTCCTCAAACCGTCAGGTAAGAGCAGAGGAATGGACACGAGTAGACGACCTTCCGGCAGTGAATTGTTCGCCTGGAGCCTGGTGGGGGGAGGTCTTGGCCTCGTCGCCGGGTTCGTGCTGGGCGGAGTGCTGGGGTCTCGCAAGCTTCCGATTCCCCGCCGCTGGGGCTCCCTGCGACGGGGGAAGCTACTCGCGCGGCGGGAAGGGCCGCCTGCGATTGCCGGCCTCGCTCGGGCCGCCCTCAGGAATGATGACCAGCTTCGCGACCTCGGCCTCGAGGCCGTTGGAGTGAGCGTTGGCGTCGTAGAAATCCACGGCTGGGTTCCCAGTCGCAGTCTCCGCACACGAGCCATTCGAGTGGTGCACGCTCTGCCCGGGATCGAACAGGTGGTCGATTGCATCCTGGTCCACGGGGAGGACGACGTGCCGGAAGACTCGGCAGATCTGACCGACCGACCCGCATGAGCGACGAACTACCGCCTCAATACACCCCGGGCGCGGTCGAGCCCGGGCTTTATCGCTGGTGGGAGACCAAGGGGCTGTTCTCGCCGGGACAGGGCAAGGGCAAAGGAGCGCCCTTCGTGATCATGATGCCCCCGCCCAACGTGACCTCCATCCTCCACATGGGGCACGGTCTCACCTACACCGTGCAGGACGTGCTCACCCGTTTCGAGCGCATGCGGGGTCGCGTCACGCTCTGGCTCCCGGGAACCGACCACGCCGGCATCGCCACCCAGAACGTGGTGGAGCGGCTCATCGCGCAGGAGGGGAAGACCCGGTTCGACCTGGGCCGCAGGGAATTCGAAGACCGGGTGTGGGCCTTCGTGCGGGAAACCGGCGACACGATCCTCCAGCAGCTGCGCGCCCTTGGCGCCAGTGCCGACTGGTCTCGCACCTACTTCACGCTGAACGAGGATCTCTCGCGCGCCGTGCGCGAGGTCTTCGTGCGGCTGTACGAGAAGGGGCTGATCTACCGGGGCAAGTACATCATCAACTGGTGTCCCCGCTGCCTCACCGCGCTCTCCAACGAAGAGGTGGAGAAGGAAGAGGTGGACGGGAAAATCTGGTGGTTCCGTTACCCGCTCGAAGACGGCAGCGGATCGATCACCGTCGCGACCACTCGGCCCGAGACCATGCTGGGCGACACCGGCGTCGCGGTGAATCCCAAGGACAAGCGCTACAGGAAGCTGGTCGGCAAGCAGGTCCGTCTGCCGCTGGTGGACCGGCTCATCCCGATCGTGGCCGATTCGGAAGTGGATCCCAAGTTCGGAAGCGGTGCGGTGAAGGTGACGCCGGCTCACGACCCACTCGACTTCGAGATCGGACGCCGCAACCAGCTGGAGGCGATCGACATCCTGACCCCCGAGGCGCGCTTGAGCGAGACGGTGCCGTCGCGCTTCCAGGGGCTCGACCGCTTCGAGGGCCGGAAGCAGGTCGTGGCCGAGTTCGAGAAGCTGGGCCTGGTGGAGAAGGTGGAGAGTCACCGCCACGCGGTGGGACACTGCTACCGCTGCGAAACCGTAGTGGAGCCTCGGCTTTCCGACCAGTGGTTCGTGAAGATGGCCCCGCTCGCCAGGCCGGCGCTCCAAGCCTACGTCGACGGGACGCTACGCTTCATCCCCGAGCGGCGGGGCGAGGAGTATCGCCAGTGGATGGAGGGGATCCGCGACTGGTGCATCTCCCGCCAGCTCTGGTGGGGACATCGCATTCCGGTCTGGTATTGCGACCAGTGCGGTGAGATGATCGTGGCGCGGGAGGAGCCCACCAGGTGTTCCTGTGGCGCCCCGCTGCGCCAGGACGAGGACGTGCTCGACACCTGGTTCTCCTCCTGGCTCGTCACCTTCTCCAGTCTGGGGTGGCCGGACAAGACCAAGGACCTCGAGCGTTTCTATCCCGGCTCGACTCTGGTCACGGCGCCGGAGATCCTCTTCTTCTGGGTCGCCCGAATGGTGATGGCAGGATGCTGGTTCATGGGAGAGATCCCCTTCTCCACCGTCTATTTGCACGGCACGGTACGAGACACCCAGCACCGCAAGATGTCCAAGTCTCTGGGCAACGGGATCGACCCGCTCGAGGTGGTGAGCCGGTTTGGAGCCGATGCGCTTCGCTACACCGTCATCTCCGGGATGGCGGTCGGCACCGATGTCATTCTCGATCCGAACGATTTGGAAACTTCGTTTTCCCCGGGACGGAACTTCGCGAACAAGCTCTGGAATGCGGGGCGGTTTGTGCTGTCGAACCTCGGCGGACCGGCGGACCGGCGGACCGGCGGACCGATCAGACCCTTAGCGGGAGATTATCCGGACGTTGTGAAGCCGGAGGAACTCACGCTGGCAGATCGTTGGATCATCTCCCGCTGTAACGCGATGGTGATCCAGGCGACCGAGGCCTACGACAAGTACCGGCTCAACGAGGCGGCGAACGCGGTCTACCATTTCCTCTGGAGTGATTTCGCCGACTGGTACATCGAGCAGATCAAGCCGCGGCTCTACGGCGATCAGCGCGGGGGCGACGTGGCTCGCGCGGTGGCGGCCCGGACCTTCGAGACGGCACTCCAGCTGCTGCATCCGATTATGCCCTTCATCACCGAGGCGCTCTGGAAGCGACTGCCTGCTCGCGACGTGGAGGCGTCGATCAGCATATCGGCATGGCCACGACCCGACCGCCGCGCCCATGATCCGGAGGCCGAACGGGCCTTCGCGCTGGTTCAGGAGCTCGTCGTTGCGGTCCGCCAGATCAGGGCCGAGTATGGCATCGAGCCGGGCAAATCGGTGCGGGCAGTGGTGACGGCCTCGGGCAAGGATGCCCAGAAGGCCTTTCAGGCTGAATCCGGCACCATTCGCCGACTGGCCAAGCTTTCCGAACTGCGCTTTGGCGGAGACTCGGCCGGCGTCGGTGCCAGTGCAGTACTCACCGACCGGAGCTCGCTCTTCGTTCCCCTCGGTGAGGTGCTCGACCTCGAGAAAGAGCGAGCGCGACTTCAAAGTGAGCTGGAACGACTCGCCAAGCTCATCGAGAACCAGAAAGCCAAGCTGGGGAACGAGCAGTTCGTCTCCCGAGCGCCCCAGGAGATCGTGGCCAAGGAGCGGGAGAAGCTGAGCAGCTGGAATGAGCAGCACGCGGTGCTTGCGGAGAAACACCGACGGCTGGTTGGATGAGACAGCGGGCGGTTGGGCGGGCGGGCGGGAGGGCGGAAGGAGGGCACTTTGCCGCTTTCCCGCCTTCCCGCCTTACCGCCCTGACCGCCTTGATCGCCTTGATCGCCCTGACCGCCTGTGCCAAAATGGCCCCCCCACCCGGCGGCCCTCCGGACAAGATCCCACCGATCCTCCTCTCCACCGTGCCCGAATCGGTGGGCGTTTATCCCAACTGGGACCACGACGTCGAGTTCCGCTTCGATGAGATCGTCTCCGAGGGGAATTCCCCAAGTCAGGGATTGGGAACCGGAGATCTGGAACGCCTGATCCTGGTTTCCCCGTCGCACGAAATTCCCCGGATCAAATGGAAACGGGATCGCATCACCGTCCGGCCGCGAGAAGGGTGGAAGCCCAACCGGGTCTATCGGATCGAGCTGCTGCCCGGCATCGTGGATTTGCGCCAGAACAAGACCGACACCAGTATCGTCATCACCTTCTCGACCGGCAGCCCGCTCCCGACCGATACGGTCGAAGGGCAGGCGGTGGACTGGGTCGCGGGGACCTCCGCTCGACAGGCCTTGATCGCATTGGCGCTGATGCCGGACACGCTGATTTATCGTACCCTCACCGATTCTGCTGGGCGGTTCCGAATCGGGCCCCTGCCCCAGGGCGAGTACGTCGCGTTCGCCGTGCTCGACAACAACCACAACCTGCAGAAGGAAGACCGGGAGCCGTTCGACAGCGTGCGGGTTCCTCAGGGTACCACGACGATTCCGACTCTCTGGATTTACCCCCACGACTCGGTGGGACCTCGCATCTCCGGGATCACGCCGAACGACAGCGTCTCCGCGACGATCGCCTTCACTCAGCCGCTCGATCCCCGCCAGCGCTTCGACTCGCTGAAGGTGTTACTCCGGGAATTGCCCGACTCGATTCCGGTACCCGTCGCTTCGCTGCTCCCCAAACCGGTTGACGACAGCCTCCAGCTGGTGGTCCGGGCCCGAATCGATTCGCTGAGGGCGGATTCGATTGCGCGGGACACCGCCGCGGCCCCGGCGGATACTCTGGCGGGCAAGAAACCGAAGCTCCCTTCTCCAGCCCCGTTCCGACTGCCCAGCCGGCCCAGCCCGGGTGCGGCAGACTCCACCGCGTTGAAGCAGCTTCTCGCCCAGCGTCCCCCATTGTTCGACAAGCTGGTACTGCGGGTCGACAGCGCCTTGAAGCAGGGCGCGAAGTACCTGGTGGACGTGCCGGGGATTCGGAACGTGAACGGTGTCGCGAGCGAGGAGGCGCGGGCCGGCTTCGCGGTGCCGGTGGTCAAGGAGGAGAAGACGGATTCCGTGGTCCCAGATACCTCGGCTGCAAAGCCCGGCGAGGGGAAGCCGTGAACACCGACGCGCGGCGGCAGCTTCCCTCAGTCGATCGTCTGCTTCGGGACCCCGGAGTCGAAGCGCTGTTCGCGACCGTGCCGCGCAATGTCGTGGTCGTCGCGGTGCGCGAGGCGCTGGAGGCCGCACGCTCGAATCGCGCCGGCCCTCCGGAGGATTGGGCCGCAGAGATCGCGGAGCGGGTGCAGGCGCACACGACGCGTTCGCTCCAGCCGGTCCTGAACGCGACCGGTGTGGTGCTGCACACCAACCTGGGCCGCGCACCGTTGGCCCACGCGGCGGCCCTCGCGATCCAGGAAGTCGCCGAAGGGTACAGCTCGCTCGAGTACGACCTTGCATCGGGAGCCAGAGGACAGCGGGCGGATCATTGCCGCACGCTCCTGGCCGAGCTGACCGGCGCCGAGGATGGACTCGCGGTCAACAATGCGGCAGGGGCGCTGCTACTCGCCCTCAATTCGCTGGCCCAGGGTGGACGCGTCCTCATCTCCCGGGGGGAGCTGATCGAGATCGGAGGGTCGTTCCGCATTCCCGACATCATGGGGAAGAGCGGTGCGGTGTTGCAGGAAGTGGGAACCACCAACCGAACTCATCTCGGCGACTACCAGAACGTGATTGACGGAGCGGCCGCGATCCTCACCGTGCATCGCTCCAACTTCGAGCAGGTGGGCTTCGTCACCTCGCCGTCGTCCGAAGACCTCGCGCAGCTCGCGCATGCGCATGGTCTCCCTTACCTGCATGACGTCGGCAGTGGCCTCTTGCTCGATCTGAGCCCCTGGGGCCTGAGCTCGGAGCCCCGGGTTCAGACCGCAGTCTCCGCCGGAGCAGACCTCGTCATTTTCTCGGGCGACAAACTGCTCGGTGGTCCTCAGGCGGGATGCCTGGTCGGCAAGCGGGAGATCATCGCCAGGTGTCGTGCCAATCCGTTGGCTCGCGCCCTCCGCGCCGATCGCTTCACGCTCGCTGCGCTCGAGGCGACACTCGGCCTCTATCAGGATCCCGAAACAGCAAGACGGGAGATCCCGGTCCTCCGGATGCTGACCCTGGATGAAGCGGAGCTCGATCGTCGTGCCAGGATGCTCGCCGGCCTCTGTCCCCCGGTATTCTTGCCCCAGGTCATTGCGGGAGAGTCGGCGGTAGGGGGCGGCTCTTTCCCCGGTGCCAGGCTGCCAACCAGCCTCGTCGCCCTCAACGCCGGCCCACTCGGCGCCGAGGGATTGGCGGTGCGGCTCCGCCTGAGCCAGCCGCCGATCATCGTGCGAGTGGCGGAGGGCCATGTGCTCCTGGACCCACGGACCCTGCCTGAGGAGGCGTATCCGGTAGTCAAGGCAGCGTTGCAGCTGGCCGTCGAGGCGTAGTGGGGTATTGAAACGCAGAGGCGCAGAGAACGCAGAGGGTCCAACGAAAAGTCAGCTTTCGTTGGCGGTAGCTTCAAAATCTCGCCTCATGTGTTTGTGAACCAAGAACAGACCCATATCAAACAAAAAACATCACGAGATCGATGGGGATAGCAACGAATCTTGCCTTGCCCGGGAACCCTCAGTGTCCTCTGCGTCTCTGCGTTTCAACTCGCTGTCAGCGATCAGCCGTCAGCAAAAAAATCAGAAGCCGCAGATCCTGGGCGAGGA
>DATBGE010000160.1:0-15233 GCA_036558125.1 Gemmatimonadales bacterium
GCGAGCTGCTCCTGGTAGAATCGAAGGAAAATCATCGCAACAGAATACCGCCACCGACGAATAGGAGAAAGGCCACCACGAGCCGGCCGATTTTGCCGCGGAAGTATACTTCTGCCATGACTATTTGGCGCGACATCTGGCACCGGGCCCGCCGCAGGATCGACGCATCCCTGACCGCGAAAGTAACCGGCACGCGGCAGGGAGAAATCGCGATTGAGCGTCTGGACGACACGCGTTCCCGGTTCTTAAAGCCCCGGCGGACGGTAGAGGTGTTCCTTCCCATCGGTTACTACGGCCCGGGTACGGAGCGCTACCCGGTACTGTATCTCAACGACGGACAGGATTCGGAAAGCCTCGACCTCGCGGCCGCGCTCGAGCGGTGCCAGCAGGATGGTTCGGCGGCGCCGATCGTCGTTGTGGCGATCCATGCGACCGGTGACCGGATCCGTGAGTACGGAACTGCGGGAGTACCCAACGCCCAGGGCTACGGCGACCGGGCCAGCCAGTACGACCAGTTCATCCTGACCGAACTGATGCCCTTCATCCAGAGCCGCTACCGGGTGCTGACCGGCCCTCCGGCCACGGCGATCGCTGGGCTGTCGCTCGGCGGCTTGTCGGCGTTCGACTTGGCCTGGCGCAACCCGGATCGCTTCGGCGCGGTAGGGGTCATGTCCGGATCGTTCTGGTGGCGCACCAACGACCGCTCACCCGAGATGAAGCAGGCTTCCCGGATCATGCATCGCCGGGTGCGGGAGACTCCTGGACGGCCCGCTCTCCGCATGTGGTTCGAAACCGGTGTGCGGGACGAGACTGCCGACCGGGACGGCGACGGTGTGATCGACTCCATCCAGGACACCGAAGAGCTGGTTGAGGAAATCTTGCGGAAGGGCTACCAGGCGGGTCGGGACGTGATTCATGTGACAATGCCCGGTGGGCACGATCTCCCCACCTGGCGCGTAGCACTCCCCGAGATGCTCCGGTGGCTCTACGGGAGAACCGAAGCGGTTCAGCTGGGAGCGCGGTGGCTGAGCAGCTCCTGAATGCAAAGCAAGAGATCGCCCGCATCCCACGGCTTCTGCAGCAGCGGTACTCCCTGCGGCATCTGTATCCCCGTCGACCCGTCACGCTCGGTGTAGCCGCTCATGAAGAGGAAGGGGACCCGGACCCCTTCTCTTCGTAGGGCCGAATAGAGTCCGGGCCCGCTGAGTCTTGGCATGACCACGTCCGACAGGACCAGAGCGACCTGATCCTGGTGCATTCGAAACGTGTGCAGCGCCTCCTCGCCATCCGCTGCGGCCAGGACCCGATATCCCTTGCGTTCCAGGATTCGAGTCGCGGAGCGCCGTAACGCGGCTTCGTCTTCGACCAGGAGAATCGTCTCCGAACCAGCCGGAGCCGGGACCGGGAGATGAGGCGTAGGTCCAGGGTGTTCCAGAGCCGGCGGAAAGTAGAGTGTTACCGACGTTCCGATGCCCAGCGTGCTCTGCACTTCGATGAACCCGCCGTGCTGCTTCATCAAGCCGTACACCATCGCCATTCCCAGGCCGGTCCCCTGACCGGGAGGCTTCGTGGTAAAGAAGGGCTCGAAGATTCGTTCCCGCACCGCTTGCTCCATTCCCAACCCCGAGTCGCGGAGCCGCAGTGCGGTATAGGTCCCGGCCCGCCCCCATCCCAGGCGGCTGACATGGCGCTGGTCCAGCCGGACCAGATCGATCGAGAGCCGCAGCTTCCCACCCTCGGGCATCGCATCGCGGGCATTGGTCGCGAGATTCAGCAGGATCTGCTCCAGCACAGCGGGATCGGTGTTCACCGGGTGGACGGTATGATCGGTGTCCACCAGCACCTCCACATGGGAAGGGAGCACCCGGCGCAGCATCTGCACCGACTCCAGGACGAGCTGGGAAAGATCGTACGACTGGAACTGCAGCTGCCCGCTCCGGCTGAACGCCAGCAGCTTTCGAATCATTTCCGCCCCACGCTCGGCGGCATGCTTCAAATCGCTGAGGTCGGTTCGCGCCTCCGTCGCATGCGGTGGCAATTCCGCCTCGATCAGCTCGGCGGTGGAGAGGATCACGGTGAGGAGATTGTTGAAGTCGTGCGCAATGCCGCCGGTCAGCTGACCCACCGCCTCCATCTTCTGCGCCTGCCGGAGCTGGGCCTCACTGGCGCGGAGCGACTCCTCCGATTCGCGCACCCGCTGGTGCATGCGCCAGGTCACGAAGACGGCGAGCGCCACCAGCAGAGCAGCGGCGGAGGCGATCGCCGCGAACACCACCCGCGCAGCCCATCGCGCGCCGTCTCCCATGGTTCTCGAGAAGGAATCTTCCAACTGAGTCAGCTCGCCGCTGAGCGTATCGACTTCGCTCAACAACCCTTCAAGGCGAACAGGGTCGGGATGTCCGGAAAGGATCTCGGCATTGACCTGAGAGCCCACCGACCCGAGCTGGGCGATCAGGGAATCGCCCTGGGCCCAGATGCCGATGGCCTGGTCCACGAAGCTGACCTTGCGAAAGCGCCGGAAGAACGTGGACATCCGGTCGATGTCCTCGGGGTGATTCCGCCCCAGCAGGAAGCCCACCTTCACTCGCCACGGGTCGGGATGGGGCCCTTCAAGCTGTAACCGCGCTTCACGATCACCCAGTGGGACCGTCAGGTTCTTTCGGAACGCGGTGTACTCGGCAGGATCGGAATTGCGGGCATAACGGATCAGGTGATAGACCGCATCTTTCTGCGCTTTGGACCAGAAGCCCTCGCCTCCCACGTAGGCGCGGGCCGACGACAGCGTTTCGAATCCGAGATAGGTGAGGGCAAGGAGGCAGGCGACGACTGCGCCGAGAATCAGGAGGCCGAGAATCGCCTGACGCTCCGGTGAGGAGAGACGCGGTGCGGTCGGTGTCACGCGTCAGGCTTTCAGATAGATCTCTCCGCCCTTCGCCCGAAACTCGGCTGCCTTTCGCTCCATCTCGGCGGCGGCATAGTCCCGTACTTCATGGGTGATTTTCATGGAGCAGAATTTGGGCCCGCACATCGAGCAGAAGTGGGCCAGCTTCGCGCCCTCCGCGGGAAGGGTCTCATCGTGGAAGGCCCGCGCGGTAACGGGATCCAGTGCAAGGTTGAACTGGTCCTCCCACCGGAACTCGAATCGCGCCTTGCTGAGCGCGTCGTCCCAGGCGCGGGCATCCGGGTGACCCTTGGCCAGATCCGCGGCGTGCGCGGCGATTTTGTACGCGATGACCCCGGCCTTCACATCGTCCCGGTTGGGTAAGCCGAGGTGTTCCTTCGGCGTGACGTAGCAGAGCATGGCCGTACCGTACCAGCCAATCATCGCCGCACCGATGGCGCTCGTGATATGATCGTATCCCGGGGCGATGTCGGTGGTCAGCGGGCCGAGGGTGTAGAACGGAGCTTCGCCACACCACTCCAGCTGCTTGTCCATGTTCTCCCGGATTAAGTGCATCGGAATGTGGCCCGGCCCTTCGTTCATGACCTGGACCTCATGCTCCCAGGCGATTCGGGTGAGCTCGCCCTGGGTACGAAGTTCCGCGAACTGGGCTTCGTCGTTCGCGTCGGCGATTGAGCCCGGGCGGAGCCCGTCACCCAGGGAGAAGGAAACATCGTACGCCCGCATGATCTCGCAGATCTCGCGGAAGCGGGTGTAGAGGAAACTCTCGGTGTGATGGGCCAGGCACCACTTGGCCATGATCGACCCGCCGCGGGAGACGATGCCGGTCACCCGGCCAGCGGTAAGTGGCACGTACCGCAGCAGCACCCCGGCGTGCACCGTGAAGTAGTCGACACCCTGCTCCGCCTGTTCGATCAGGGTATCCCGGTAGATCTCCCAGGTCAGATCCTCGGCGACACCGCCCACTTTCTCCAGCGCCTGGTAGATCGGCACGGTTCCGATGGGCACCGCCGAGTTGCGAATGATCCATTGCCGGGTCTCGTGGATGTTCTTGCCGGTCGAGAGATCCATCACCGTATCGGCACCCCAGAGCGTCGCCCAGCGCAGCTTGTCGACCTCCTCGTCGATGCTGCTCGCCACCACCGAGTTCCCGATGTTGGCGTTGATCTTCACGTGGAAGTTCCGGCCGATGATCATCGGCTCGAGTTCCGGGTGATTGATGTTGGCGGGAATGATTGCCCGGCCCCGGGCGACTTCCCGCCGGACAAAATCGGCCGGCAATCCCTCGCGGATCGCGATGAACTCCATCTCCGGAGTGACGTCTCCTCGACGAGCGAAATGAAGCTGGGTGACCCCGCCACGCCCCCGGTATACCGAACGGCGGAGGGCACGGGGAATCAGCCCGCCTTCGCCGATGTCCGGTTCACCCACCCGCACCACGTCCCGCTCCATGATCCAGACGGCCCGCAATGCCGGAAGGCCTCGGGTTGGATCGGCCTCCTGGGGACCGCTCGAGTCGTAGACCCGTAGAGGCGGCTCTCCACCGCTGAGCGTTATCTCCCGCATCGGCACGCGAACGCCAAAGCGGCCATCGACGTAAACCTTGGACGAGCCCGGGAAGGCTTCGCCGTAGCTGATGGCGGGTTCGGAGGGGGAGCTGCGATTAATCATGGAAGGACTCCTTCCCAAGGTCGGGAACGGAAGGAGCGCCTGCACCGCGCTCCCTACGCCGGTCTGAACCGGATCAGGTTCCAAGGGTGCGATCTCAATCGGGCCCGTGTCGAACTTCTCAGGGATCTCACGCGTTTATTCGAGGAGATCTGCTGAATCCGGGGGCCCGATGCCCCTGGCGGTTAGGTGAATGGTATTCTGACACCCCTTGCGGTCAATCCCGCCGGATGCCGGAAACCGTTCTGGCTGTAGGGATTCCGGAGAGGGCCGAAGTGGTGAAAAGCTGACAGACCATCCGGCACGAGGATTGCCATTATTCGCAGTGCAGAGGGCCGTCAAAGTGGGCTGAATCACCGTTACTCGGTGTGGAGGTTTTTCTGAACGGCAGAGTACTGAGCCTTTTGGGCTGTGGGGGTGAGTGTGCGAACCGGCGGAATCGCCGGGGCATCATCTACACCCCTGAGGGACCGCGAGGGTAAGGCAGACGCGCAACAGCGCCGACGCACCGCCCCCGCGATCCACTGGACGCGGGGGCGGATTCGTTTTCAGGCAGCAGCAAGCAGGTGATAGAAATGAAGCTCATCGGGTTGGCTCTGACAGGGTTGTTCTCGCTCGCGTACGCGGGCAGCGTGGATCCGGCTGAATATCCGGATCCCGAGGCCGCGGTCACGATCGTAGCGACCGACACGCTCCGCGACGTGGCGGTGGCGGTCTATGATCGGCAGCACCCGATGATCTACGTGAATCCCACCCGGATGCAGCGCTTCGGCCAGCAGCTCGGCGATTTCTTTCTCGCCCACGAGTTCGGGCACATTCATTTCCATCACACCAGGGCGAATGCCCTCACGGCGGACAAGGACCGGCGCGACGCGCTGATGCAGAGCCGCGAGCTGGAGGCGGACTGCTACGCGGCGGCTACCCTGGGTCGGAGCGACCGGCGTGCGGTGCTGGAAGCGGCGCGGTTCTTCGGCCAGTTGGGCCCCTACCGCTTCGACCGGGAGCATCCTTCCGGCAGCCAGCGGGCAGCACGGATCCTCGCATGCCTCCCGGCTGAACAGAGAGCCGGGGAATAGACCCAGAACAGCTTACCGCTCTCGACTCTCGACTTTCGACTCTCGACTCACGGCGTGCGCCTCTGGAACGTTGTTGTCCTCAGGCTCAACTTGCCCCGACGACCAGTCAGCCCAAAATTCCTCCCATGAGGATGGATTCTCGTCTCGGGGCGTTGTGCGTCGGTGCCTTCCTTTCCTGGAACGCCGCCTCGGCAGACGCCCAGGGATTGCACCTGATCCCCGGAGTCGCGGAAATCGCAACCGATACGATCGACGATATTGCGATTGCGACGGTGGATCTCCCCCAGCCCGCCATCTACTACAATCCGATTCGCGCCCGGCGGTACGGACCACAGCTCACCGAATTCTTCCTCGCGCACGAGTACGGCCACATCGCGCTGCACCACACCCGCGCGGGCTTGAGCGTCCTGGCGGATGAGGCACGGGACTCGGCGCTTCAGGCCCAGGAGCTGGACGCCGATTGCTACGCGGCGCGCCGAGCCGAGCCTCGGGCCCGGGCGGCGAGCGAGGCGGCCATTCGCTTCTTTACCCGGCTCGGGCCCTTCCGCTTCGATGCGGTGCACCCGACAGGTTCCCAACGGGCAGCGCGGATCATGGACTGCATGCCGCCACTCCCGCCGGATGAACGGGAGCAGAAAGTCGGGATTGGTGAGACGGGAGTCGAGGTCGGGCCGGTCAGTGGCGACGTGGAGCGGATCACATTCAATGTGAACATGGCCGCCCTGGCCCAGACCGAGCGCGGTCGAGACGCCCAACTCTGGGTAGACGGATTGAACGTGGGTCACATATCGAATATGCGGATCCCATGGTCCCTCTCGATCGACCGATTCGGAGCCGGGCTACACAGTTATCGGATGGAGTTGGCGCTGTACGACGAGGAAGGCTTCCTGCAGTTCAGCCGGTCCGGGACCGTCGTGGGACACGGACACATCGTAGTGCGGGAGGGAGACTCCTTCCTGGTGGACTGGAGCCCGGGGTCCGCTCCCTCGCTGATCAAGACCTCCGGGCCTTAGCCGCCGCAATCCCCACCCGGCGCGCTGCCTCATCCAGGACCTCGCGAACTCGCCGCGCCAGAAGGTCGGGCGTGAAAGGTTTCTGGATGAACGGCACGCTGTCGTCAAGCAAGAGTCGCTGTTCAACCGAAGTCGCGGCATACCCTGACATGTAGACCACGCTCATGGTGCGCCGCTCGACGGTCAGCTGTTCGGCCAGTTTGGGCCCGCTCATTCCCGGCATCACCACATCGGTCAGCAACAAATCGATCTGCTCCTGAAAACCCCGGCTCACGATCAAGGCCTGCTCGGGGTGCTGTGCCTCGAGCACTTTGTAACCCCGCTGTTCCAGCACCCGGCGCGCCAGCGTGCGGACCGTCGCCTCGTCTTCCACCAGCAGGATGGTTTCGGTACCGCCGGAGCGGCGCTCCACAGACGGGGCCATGACTTCGCTTCGCGGCTCGTCGGCGGAGCGCGGGAAGTCGATCAGGAATGTGGTCCCATGGCCCCGGCTGCTGCTCACCGAGATGTGGCCACCCGACTGTTTCACGATTCCATAAACCGTCGCCAGCCCGAGACCGGTTCCTTTGCCGAGCTCCTTGGTGGTGAAGAAGGGTTCGAAAATGTGGGCCAGCACCTCGGGCGTCATGCCAACTCCAGTGTCCGCAACGCGGATCCGCACGACCGCTCCCGCCTCCGACTGAACGTTCATCGTCTCGATGGTGAGCCGGCCTCCTTCGGGCATCGCGTCCCGCGCGTTCACCGCCAGGTTGAGCAAGACCTGTTCGAGCTGAATGGCATCGGCATGCACCCGACCCAGCTCAGGAGCCAGGTCGGTAACCAGCTCGATGTCCTCGCCGATGGTCCGGTCCAGCATCCGGGTGATTCCGGCGACGATCTGGTTCAGGTCCACCACCCGCCGCTCCAACACCTGCTTTCTGCTGAAGGCCAGCAGTTGCTGAGTCAGCGCGGCTGCGCGAAGCGCCGCCTGCTTGATCTCCTGCAGATCGTCATGGAACGGATTCCCCGGATCCACCTGAGTCAGTACCAGGTCGGTGTGGCCGAGGACCGCGGTGAGGAGATTGTTGAAGTCGTGAGCGACGCCTCCGGCCAGCCGGCCCACCGCTTCCATCTTCATCGCCTGGCGCAGCTGGTCTTCGCTATGCCGTAACGCCTGCTCGGCTTCCTTCCGTTCGCTGACATCCATCATCGCGCCGACCAGGCGCACCGCCTGACCATTGGGGTCGCGGAGAATGGTGGCGCGATCGAGCAGGTGGCAGAACTCGCCGTTCTTCTTGCGGAGCCGATATTCCTCGGACCAGAGGCGCCCGGTGCCGGAAATCGCCTCGCGGAGCCCCGTCCAAACCCGCTCCCGATCCTCGGGATGCAAAGCGCGGGTCCACGCGTCGCCCTGGAATTCGTGGGGCTGGAATCCGACCAGGTTCCCCAGGGTGGGGGCCCACCAGATTTCCTGGGTGTGCAGCTCCCAGTCCCATAGCACATCGTTCGTGGTCTGAACGAACTGTTCGACCCGCTCCTGGCTGTGCTGCAGCTCTCGCGCGATCCGCTTGCGCTCTGTGACGTCGTTCAGGATCGCCAGTGACTGGGTCACCTTCCCTTCAGCGTCTTTCTCGGAGATCGCGGAGAGGAGCACGTCGAGAACTTCCCCGCTGCTGGTGACCATCTGCTGCTCGACATCGGTACACGATCCGTCCCGCATCAGCGCCTGAAGGACTGTTTCCCGCGCCATCCGGGCGGAGTCGGGGGTGAGGAAATCGGTGACCGGCCGTCCCAGGACCGCGTCGCGCTGGTAGCCCAGCGTCGCCAGCCAGAAGTCGCTCACCGCGACGATGCAGCCTTCCAGGTCGATCGAATGCGCCATCACCGGCGACCGGTTGTAGAGCGCGCGATAGCGGCTTTCGCTCTCCGCCAGTGCCTCGAGCGCGAGTTTCTGGTCGGTGATGTCCCGTGCGACCCACACGACCGAGTCGTAGGTCATGGGGGAAACCGTGGCTGTGAACCAGACCCGTCGATCTTCGATGGTCAGCGCGTAATCCGCGTGCACCACTTCTCCGGTGTGTAATGCCCGGGTGATGTGTCTGAGGAATTCGTCGGCCTGGCGCGGCGGGAACACGTCGTGAAGAGTGCGCCCAAGGAGCACGTCGGCCGAGCGATAAAGGAGGCCGGGATTGGTCGGGGCCACCTTCCGGTAGCGGCCCGTCGCATCCAGGACGAGAATGACGTCCCGCATCGCGGAGAACACCGCCCGCAGCTCGCCCTCCGAGGCACGCAGGGCTTCCTCCCCCCGTTTGCGCTCGATGGCCATCGCCACCTGGGTCGAGACGAACTGGAGGATGTCCCGATCGCGCTCGGTGTAGCGAACGCCCTTGTCATAGCTCTGGGCGGTAAGGACGCCGATGGTCCGGTCGCCCGTCTTGAGCGGCACTCCGAGCCAGTCGGAGGAAGCGGCGCCGATGGATTCCACCTCGCCGCGGCGCACCAGATCGGCGTAGATCCCGGGGCGGTCGAGCAGAGGCTGACCCGATCGCAGGACGAATTCGGTGAGACCCTTGCGGAGCCGGCGCGGCGCCGGTGGCGGATCCTTCTCATCTACGAAGTAGGGGAAGCTCAGCGTGTCCGTCGCCGGGTCATGCAGGGCGATGTAGAAATTGCGGGCCGGCATCAGGTCGCCCACAATCGCGTGCAGCTCGCTGAAGAGCGCCTGCAGGGTGGGGGAAGCGTGCGCCGCCTCGGAGATGCGATAGAGCGCGCGCTGGACCCGCTCCGATTCCGCGCCGGCCCCCAGGTCCTGGTACACCGGCACGCCGGGCTCCCGACTGCCGTTGGGGCGCGGCGTCTGGTTTGCAGGAATCTCCAGAGGTTCGGTTTCGATGCCCAGCAGATGCCGCACTGCGTGCATCGCCGAGCGCAGGGACGTTGCCATGATCAGTTGGTTTTCTCTTCTTCCAGCGGGGGAAACAGTACCCTCTGGTTGCTCCAGTCTCGCATCATCGAGACGAAGGAGGACACAAGCTCGGGCTCGAACTCGAGCCCGGCCCGTTCTTCGAGATAGGCAAGGGCCGCTTCACTCATCCACGCGTCGCGATACGGGCGGTTGGTGCACAGCGCGTCGTACACATCACAGACGTGGACCAGCTTGCTCGCGGGATGGCACTCCCGCTTGTAGCGCAGCGGCGGGTATCCCTCGCCGTTCAGCATGATGTGGTGTTCGTAGGCCACCACGGCGGCCAGGTCCAGTCCCTTCTCCCGTTCCAGAATCAGGCGCGCGCCGTCCACCGGGTGGCGCCGCATGATGGCGACTTCCTGCTCGGTGAACGCGCCGGGCTTGGTGAGGATTTCCTTGGGAATCCGCACTTTCCCCAGATCGTGCAGCAGGCCGGCCGTTCCGAATTCCCGCACTTCCCTCGCACCCAGCCCGATGAACTCGGCCAGGGCCATGGAGAGCACGGCGACGTTGGTGGCGTGGGTCGTGGTGTACTGGTCGAAGGATTTGAGCTGCAGCAGGGGAAGGATGATGTGGCTCTCCGAATGCATCGCCAGCGAGAGTGACCGGACCACACCTTCCGCCTCCGCCATATCCAGGACGGAGCCCGACCGGACCTGCTCGTGCACCCACTGCACCGCGCCCACTTCATCACCCAGCGTGTATGCGATCGTCGCGGTCGCCACCGCCTCCGCCGCGCTGTCCGAAGTGGTGCCACGGACACTGACCGCCCCAAAGCGGATGCTGGGCCGCCGTAGCTGGCGCGCCTCGCTCGTGTCCGGATTGCCGGTGTGCACCTGCTGATGCACCTCGGACAGGAACCCCTCGAAATCCTCCCGGCTCACATCCTCGTCGAATTCCATCCGCTGAATGCCGACCTTCGAAAGCTTGCGGCCCCAGTCCCACCCTCGCAGTTCCCGCAGCACCTGCTGCCGGTAGAGCACTTCTTCGTCGAGGAAAGAAAAGTTGGGTTGCTGGTCGGTCTTGCCGACGCTCAACAACTGGTCGTAGGCAGCATCAACCGCTCGTTCTCTCGCCGGATGCTTGGGCCCATAGAGCCCCATCGCGGAAAGCGCCTGACCGAGGGTGTTGAGGAAGCGGACAGGATCGCTCATCCCGGCTCCCGTCCCAGCTGTCCCGCCGCCCGGATTTCCGCATCACCGCTCGACTGCGCCAGGCGGAGCACTTCCGCGGCAACCTTGTCCTCGCGCCACCCTCGCGCCAGTGCCGCGACGATGGCGAGAGTCTCCGGCGATTTCGGCATCAGCCGGCGCCCCCGAAACAGCTTCTTCTTGGTCAGGGCATGGTCCACCAGCCAATCGCGGGTCGCCGGCGTGCGCACGGTCCCCAGCACCCTGATGCCCAGGGCCCGGAGCTCAGTGTCATTGGCGTGGGCTCTCAGCATGGTCATGAGGCGGGGCACCGCAGGCGCGGGGCACCCCTCGGCCGCGGCCGTAAGGCCGAGCCGGATAACCTGTTCGTCTTCGTCCGCGAAGGTGGCACCGATCGCCTCGTCTCGGTAATCGGGCAGCCGCAACATCAATTTCAGTGCCTCCCGGCGGACCCGGGGATCGGTATGTGAGGCGTAGGTCGTGGGCGAAAAGCTCCGGGGCCAGGACGGCATGGAGCCAATGAGCGCCAGCAGGTTACGCTGCACGAACCAGGGCGAACCAGGCAGCCGGTCCACCACCGCCTGACCGATATCCGTGCCCAGCCTCCCCAGCCGGGTCAGAAGGCGCCTGCGGGCGGTGCGGGAATCGGCAATTTCCAGCGCATCCAGCAGGGCCTCACCCGCGTCCAGACCCATCCGTGCCACCAACCGCTCCACTACCTCGGTGTCCCGGGGCTCGTTCATGAGCAGCTGCCGGATGCTCTGAGGGGTGGCCAGATAGGCCCAGATGTCATCGACCAGGTCGGGCGGCGCCTGCGGTCCGTCGAGCAGCTGGAGCAACTCCATCGCGTGCCCTTCTTCCAGCATCTGATCCACCGCGCGCTTTACACTGGCACCCATCGTTCCGATTTCGAGGCTCATCTCGACTATGCGCCGTGCCTCGAATTGGGTGGCCGCAGTCGATGGAGTCCCCAGCGGCACCGGACCAGCCAGTCGCTCCAGCACCTTGGCGTAGGAGCCGGGATTGGGATCGTCAAGGGTCCAGTTGGAAACCAGTTCCCGGATCGTGTCCCGCAATGCGAGGTCCGCGTCGTGGCGGATCTGCTGGCTCCCCTGCTCCGCGTGAAGAGCGAGCTTGGTGAGAAGCCGGATCATGGAGTGGGAGATGGTCTGCTGGCTGCTGGCGGCGCTGGCCTTGAGGAGCGCGAGGACCGCCTGGACCGGCATCGTCTGCACGGCGTCCCCGACCAGCTGGCGACGCTGGGCAAGATCGCCGCCCAGTGCCAGAAGGTGGTTGAGGGTGTCCTGATCCAGCTCGCCGAGCAGCGAGCCGAGCCGGTCCTTGAGCTCCACCGCCTCGGAGCCATGACTCATCCGCAGCTCCTGGCTGAGCTGCATCAGATAGTTGACGATGACCTGGTCGTATGTCGCTTCGCGCCGGCGAGCGTTGATTGCGCGAGCGATTTCCTTGGGATCCGAAGGCAGCGTTTCGCCGCTCTCCCGCATCAGCGCGGCGGAAGCGAGTCCCAGCCACAGGCGGCCCGCGAGACTGGTCGGGCTGCTGAGATTGCCCAGCTTGGCAGCGCCGTCTTCGCTCAGCTCCAGTGAATCGTAGGCCTGAGGAAAGAGCCTGATGTGCGGCCAGCGCTGAAGGACGTCCATCGGCTGGGTTCCCAGCGGCTCGGTCCGGGAATCGGCGCTCAGGGTCCGCATCACATCGGCGATTTCGGTCGGGGCCGCGCCCTGAGAGAACTTGAGCGCGCCCAGCTGATGGCGATGGAGCCGGTTGGCGAGGTCGCGGAGCACCGGGTTCTCCGGATCGGTCGCGACACCTTCGATCAGCATTTGATTGCGCGCGACGCCGATCAGCAGCGTAGGCCGCTGATTGAGCAGCGAGTGAAGCCGGAGGGTAACCGCCTCTACCGCCGATCCCAGGAGGGGATGACCCTCGGGATAGGCGCTGTTCTTGTGCAGCGCGATGGCGAATTGGACCAGAAATACCGAAAGGTCGCGCGAGAGCGCGGCGCGTTCCTGGCCGGTACGAGTGGAGGTCACATCAGGCTCGACATCATGCGACCACCTTCCATGGTCACCGGGACGTCGGGGCATGCGGGCCCGGCACAGTTCCTTGTGCCGTGCCTCGTAACCTAATGGGGGGCTATGATTTCGTGGTAGAGGGCGGGACCGGTTACTTCACCCGATCGAGATACTCGCCGGTATTGGGATTGACCCGAACCTTCTCACCCGTCTGAACGAATTCCGGGACGTTGACCGAAACCCCGTTCTCCAGCTTAGCCGGTTTGGTCGAGGCGTTTTTGGTGGCGGTCTTCATGACCGGCGCGGTCTCGATCACTTCATACACCAGGGCGTTGGGAAGCTGGATACCGATGGGCCGGCCGTTGAAGAACTCGGCGATCATCTTCATCCCGCCGGTCATCCACTTCGCCGCGTCACCCAAGTCGTCTCCGCTCATCTCCAGCTGGTCAAAGTTCTCGGTGTTCATGAAGTGGTACGAGTCGCCACCCGAGTACATGAACTCCAGCTCGTGCGTCTCGAGGTTGGCAGTATCGACCGTGTCGGTGGACCGGAAGCGATGTTCGAACTGGGTCCCGGTGCGAAGCTTCCGCAGCTTGGTCTGCACCATCGCCCGGAGGTTGCCCGGGGTGTGATGGTGGAAGTCGAGAACCCGGACCGGCTCCCCGTCGAAGAGCAGCGTCATACCGCGGCGGATTTCGCTGGCGATGATACCCATGGTTCCCGCAGTCCTGAAAAAAGTGATCGGCGGGCGGTAATGCCCCCGCCCCCCGAGTTTGGCGCGCACAACTATAAAGGGAGGCCCCGCTCTGGCGGTAGGGGCTGGTCGGCCTAGATTGGGGAAGTCTTTCTCCCGTAGGAGCTTCCATGTCATCACGCCGGGGATTCATCGGTGCACTGGCCGTGGCCGCCCTCCCGACCTTCCGTCCGGAGGCGCTGCGCCGGGTGTGGGACCTGCCTCGATCCGGGGCCGGGGGGCCGGACGACGAGGACTTCTGGGTCGAGATCCAGCGCGCGTTCGACGCCGACCGCACGATGGTGAATCTCAACAACGGGGGCTGCAGCCCATGCCCCACCCACGTGCTGGACCAGATGATCCGGGATCTCCGCTTCAGCAATGAGCTCCCCGTGATCCACATGTGGCAGACGCTGGAGCCCCGGATCGAAAGCGTGCGGCGGGATCTCGCGAAGGAGTTTGGCTGCGATCCTGAAGAGATGGCCATCACCCGGAATGCCTCCGAGGCCAACGAGATCATGATCTTCGGTCTCGATCTCAAGCCGGGTGACGAGATTGTCGTAACCAACCAGAACTACCCTCGAATGCTCACCAGCTGGGACCAGCGGGTCCGGCGCGATGGGATAGTCCTCAAGCAGGTCTCGTTCAAGCTGCCGCCGCCCTCGCCTCAGTACATCGTCGATCGCTTCAAGGAAGCAGTGACCTCGAGGACCAGGGTCATCGAAGTCACCCACATCACCAACCTCTCCGGCCAGATCATGCCGGTCCGCGAGCTGGTTGATTTCGCCAAGCCGCGGGGGATCGAGGTCTTCGTCGACGGCGCCCACGCCTTCGGCCATTTCCCATTCAAGCGGGACGACCTGCACTGCGACTACTACGGGACCAGTCTCCACAAATGGCTGCTGGCCCCGATCGGCACCGGATTTCTTTACGTCCGCCAGGAGAAGCAGAAGGCGTTGTGGCCCTTGATGGCGGCACCCACGTCGATGGACGGGAACATTCGCAAGTACGAGGAGATCGGCACCCACCCGGCGGCGAACCACAATGCGATCGCCGCCGCCCTGGCCTTCCATCGCGGGATCGGTTCAGAACGGAAGATCGCGCGGCTCCGCTATCTGCGAGACCGCTGGGCCACGCGGCTCCGCTCCGAGAGCGATCGGGTCAAGCTGCTGACCCAGCTCGATTCTCCCTACACCGGAGGAATCGGACTCCTGCACATAGACGGGATTGATCCGGGCAAGCTGGGTGCGTGGCTCCTGGACAAGCACCACATCGTGACGACGCCGATCGTGCACCCCGAGTTCGACGGCCTCCGCATCACGCCGAACGTGTACACCACGGTTGACGAGGTGGATCTCTTTACCGAACGGGTGCTCGAGGCGATCAGAAAGGGTATGGCCTGAGCGTCCGCAGCCGCCGGGTATGGCTCGGCATCGCGGCGATGTTGCTGGTAGGCGGACTCGTCTGGGCCACACGACGTCCGTCCGATAATCGAACCTGGAGTCCGGACCAGGCCGTGATGCCGAGTGCAGAATTCCACGGCCATGAAGTAACGATTCGCCGGGTGAGAAATTTCGGCTGGACTTCGGCGACCGAGTTCACCAGCGCCTACGACGATCGGACCTACGACCTGGACAAGATCCAGTCGGCCTGGTTCGTCCTGGTGCCGTTCTCGACGAGCTGGCGAGGGCCGGCACACAGTTTCGCCAG
>DATBGE010000161.1:0-4657 GCA_036558125.1 Gemmatimonadales bacterium
ACCGTGGTGGGAGTGATGCCACCGAGTTTCGCCCTCCCCACCTCGGGCGACCTCTGGCTGCCCTCGCCCTACAAGGTGCCGACGTATCCGCTCAAGCCGGAAATCGATCCCTCGCAGCGCCGTAACACCCACTACTTCGAAGTTGTCGCCCGCGTCGCCGCCGGCACCACGAGGGCGCAGGCCGAGGTGGAGATCGGACGCATTCTCCGGGAAATGACGGAGAAGTTCCCCGACGAAAGCGAGTCGGTACGGGCTTCGCTGGTTCCGATCCGGGCCGACCTCGCCGGAGATTCCGGTCCGGCCCTTCTCATCCTACTCGGCGCCGCGGCGGTGCTGCTGCTCATCGCCTGCGCCAACCTGGCCAACCTGTTCCTCGCCGACGCTACCGCACGCCAGCGGGAATGGACGGTGCGTGCGGCCCTGGGCGCTGGGCGCTTTCGACTCGCTCGGGAGCGGCTCACCGAAAGTGTCTTTCTCTCGCTTCTGGGTGGACTAGTCGGGCTGCTGGTCGCCGTTTGGGGCGTGACTCTGCTGCAGGCGCTGGCACCGCAAGAGATCAGGGGGATGATCGACCCCTCGCCTGATGTGCGGACTCTCGGGTTTACCGCGGCCGTCGCACTCCTGACCGGCATCGGTTTTGGAGTCGGGCCGGCGCTCCGATCCGCCAAGATCGACCTGGCCGGCGGCCTCCACGAAGGCGGCCGCAATGCGGCCGACTCGTTTGGGCGTCGCCGGGTGAGAAATCTCCTCGTGGTGTCGGAAGTTGCTCTGGCCTTTGTGCTCGCGATCGGCGCTGGTCTGCTGGTGAAAGCGTTTGTGCGAGTCCAACAGGTCCCGGTCGGTCTCGATCCCCAAGGCGTCGTAACGGTGGGCCTGGTTCTTCCCGCAAACCAGTACGGCCCGCCGGCCCGGAAGATCGAGTTCGTTGATCGAGCGCTCGAAATCTTGACAGCACTGCCCGCAGTCAGCTCCGCGAGTGTAGTGAGCCGGCTTCCCTTACGGCCCGGAGGCAGCACCCGAAGTCTGGAGGTCGAGGGCCGGGCCGAGGACGAGGAATTCATAACTCCCGATTACCAGGTGAGCGGGCCCGACTACCTGCGAAGCTTGGGCATTCCACTTCGCGCCGGCCGGGAGTTCACCTCGCAGGATGGCGCCGCTGCACCACCAGTGGCGGTGGTAAGCGAGGCGATGGCCAAGGCCTTCTGGCCCGGTGCCAACGCGATCGGCAAACGGATCAAGGTCGGCTATGACTCGACCTGGCGGGTTGTGGTCGGAGTGGCCGCGGACGTTCGCCAGCACGGGCTCGACATCGCTCCCGTCCCGACCCTCTATCTGCCCTACGCGCAGGACCCCTGGTCCATTCTCACCGTCGTGGTGCGGACCCGCACGGTCGCGTCGGCCTCCGTTGCCATGGTCACCCGGGAGCTTCAGTCGCTCGACCACAATCTCGCCGTCTCCGAGGTGCGGACCATGGACGAGGTCGTTGCCCAGTCGCTGACGCCCAGACGGTTCAATCTGATCCTCATCGGCCTGTTCTCCGCTTCCGCGCTGCTGCTCGCCGCGCTGGGGATCTACGGCGTGATCTCCTACACCGTGGCACAGCGGACCCGTGAAGTAGGGATTCGCGTTGCGCTGGGCGCTCAGACCGCGGATGTGCTCAAGCTCGTCGTGGGAAGCGGCATCCGTCTGTCACTGGCAGGAATCGCGATCGGTCTCCTCGCCGCTCTTGGTCTTACTCCGGTTTTGCGAAGTCTGCTGTTCGGTATCACGCCGACCGATCTGGCAACCTTCGCCGAAGTAGCTGCGGTACTTACCGTCGTCGCACTCGTTGCGAGTTACCTGCCGGCGCATCGCGCAACCCGGGTGGACCCGATCGTGGCTCTCAAAGCGGAGTGATTCTGGCATGTCGACATTCCTGAACGATCTCAGGTACGCTGCCCGCTCGTTGCGCCGGTCACCGGGATTCGTGGTCGCGGCGGTGATCACGCTGGCGCTCGGAATCGGCGCCAACAGCGCCATCTTCAGCGTGGTCAACACGGTCCTGTTGCAGCCGTTGCCCTATCCCGATCCCGATCGCCTGATGATGATCTGGGAGAGCAATTCCTATCGGCACCGGGAAACCAACGTCGTCAATCCGCAGAACTACCTCGACTGGAACGATCGAGCGAAGAGCTTCACTGGGCTGGCGGCCCTGAGCTGGTCCTCGCTCACATTCACCGGTGAGGCCGCGGAGATCGTCCAGGGCCGTGCGGTGACGGCGAATTTCTTCGATGTCGTCGGCACGCCGATGGCGCTGGGGAGGAGTTTCACGGCCGCGGAGGCGTTGCCGGGCGGTCCCCCGGTGATCGTGCTGAGCGACGGTCTGTGGCGGCGACGGTTCGGAGCCGATCCCGGCATTGTGGGGCGCCCGGTGCCGGTCGCGGGGGGAAGTGCCACGGTTCTCGGCGTTGCCCCACCGGCACTGGGCCCGATGCCGTGGGGAGAGGAGGAGTATTGGGAGCCGTTCCGTCTTGACCCCGCGGATCGTGCTTCCCGGGGAGGCCGCTACCTGCTGGTGGTTGGCCGTCTCAAGCCCGGCGTCTCGCGGGAACAGGCGCAGTCCGAGATGACTGGAATCTCCGCCGCCCTCGAACGGGAATTTCCCGACTTCAACACCAATTGGAGCAGTAACGTCGTCAGCCTGAAGGAGCAGGTGGTGGGTTCCTCACGGCAGGTTCTGTACTTGCTGCTGGGCGCCGTTGGAATGGTCTTGCTGATCGCGTGCGCCAATGTGGGGAACCTGATGCTGGGTCGAGCTTCGGGGCGGCGCCGCGAAATGGCTATTCGCACAGCCCTGGGTGCTTCACGCGGGAGAGTGGTCAGACAGTCGCTCCTCGAGAGTGTGCTTCTCGCTCTCATCGGTGGAGCCGTCGGGCTGCTGCTGGCCAGCTGGGCCGTTGATCTGCTGGTCAGCTCCGGCCCCCCAAGCATCCCCCGGCTCAGCGAGATTGGAGTCGATCCCCGGGTCTTCGCCTTGACCGCCGTCACCTCCCTCATCGTGGGGATTCTGTTTGGCCTGCCTACCGCTCTGGGCAATGCAGATTCCGACCTCGCGGCTGGCTTGCGGAGTGAAAACACCCGCACCACGTCCGGCCGATCGGCCACGCAGTTCAGGGCGGGGCTGGTGGTGGTGCAGATGTCTCTTGCCCTGGTGCTTCTGGCGGGGGCGGGCCTCCTGGTGCGCTCGCTGCAACGACTCTCGGCGGTAGATCCTGGTTTTGATCCCCGAGACCTTCTGACTGTCGCGGTGGACCTACCCGAAGCCACATACGGCGACACGGTTCGGCAGATCGTGTTCTTCGAGCAACTCTCCGAGCGCGTGCGCCAGATCCCTGGAGTGCAGGATGTTGGTGCGGTCAACTTTCTGCCGCTCACGCCCCAGGGGTCTCGCACCTCGATCCATCTCCTGGACCGTCCCGAACCTCCGCAGGGACAGGCGAACACGGCCGACATCCGCTACGCCGACCCGAGTTACTTCACCACGATGCGGATCCCGTTGCAACGGGGACGCAGCCTCAATGCGGCCGACCGGATTGGCCGTCCCCCCGTGGTCCTGATCAACGAAACTATGGCTCGGCAATTCTGGCCGGGACAGAATCCGATCGGACAGCGCCTGAAGATCGACATGTGGAAGCCGGACGATCAGGTTGAAGTCGTCGGAGTGGTTGGCGATCTGCATCCGACCGCGTTGGACGATGTGATCCTCCCGATGGTCTACTATCCGCTGTCGCAGGAACCTTCCCGATCCCGCACGCTCGTCATCCGTCATGCCGGCGATGTGACCGGCCTGGCGACGCAGCTCCGAGCCACGGTTCATCAGATCGACCCGGACGTGCCGCTCACCGATGTCGCAACGATGTTCACGCGGTTGAGCCAATCGATGTCGGACAGGCGCTATCCAATGCTCCTCCTCGCCGGTTTCGCCATCCTCGCGGTGATCCTCGCCGCCGTTGGCACCTACGGCGTCCTGTCCTACGCGGTGGGGCAACGCACTCGAGAGATCGGGGTACGGATGGCATTGGGTGCGCGGGCCCAGGACGTGTTGGGCATGGTCCTCGGCGGCGGGATGCGGCTGGCCCTGATCGGTGTGGTGATTGGTGCAGTCGGGGCGGTGTTCGCCGCCCGGGCATTGGGCCATCTGCTTTACGGAACCACTCCGACCGATCCGGTCACATTCGCAGCCGTCGCCGCCTTGCTCATCGTCATTGCCGCGGCGGCGTCCTACCTGCCCGCGCGACGCGCGACGCGAGTCGATCCGATGGAGGCGTTGCGGTCCGAGTGAGTGACGTAGTGATGAGTGAAAGGACAGAAGGCGACCGATGAATTCCCTGCTTCAGGACCTGCGCTACACCTTCCGCCAGCTGCGGCGGAACCCGGGTTTCACTGCCGTGGCGGTTCTCACGCTGGCGCTCGGGATCGGGATCAACACGATGGTGTTCAGCATCGTGAATGGGTTTCTGCTGCGTCCGCTTCCTGCTGCGGATCCCGGCCGGCTGGTAGCGCTCTGGAGCCAGAACAAGAAGGAAGGATCGACCGACGCGGTCTCCTATCCCGACTTTCTGGATTATCGCGATCAGACTCGAGTCTTATCCGGATTGGCCGGCCAGACAGGAACCCC
>DATBGE010000162.1:0-12826 GCA_036558125.1 Gemmatimonadales bacterium
CGGGAAGAATGGCGACCAGGCCCTGGCCGCCCAAGTCGCGCACCTCCTCCCACGTCATTGCGGCGAGTTCGCGCACGGTTATTGTGTCCTTGGAGAGCGCCGGAACCAACCCGGGATGATCATGGCCTTCCATCCGCCCGAGCAGTTCAACATCGCCGACTATTTCCTCGATGCGCGAGTCCGCGAGGGCCGCGGCGAACGGACTGCGCTAATTACCGACGAGGGACGGTTGAGCTATGGCCAGGTGCAGATTCTGGCAAACCGCTTCGGCCACCTTTTGCGCCAGGCAGGAGCGGAGCCCGAGCAACGGGTGCTGATCGCGCTGCCGGACAGCCCTGAGTTCGTCGGGGCGCTGTTTGGCACTTTGAAGATTGGCGCGGTTGTGGTCATGGTCAACCCGGAACTCAAGGCCGACGCGATCGAATACTTCCTCAACTACACCCGCGCCACCGTCGCAGTCGCACACCGGGATACATTGAAGGCGTTCAAGGAGGCTGCCGGGCGTTCGGTTCACCTCAAGAAGCTGCTCGTAGTCGGCGATACGGATTGGGAGAGACGGCTCGCAGAGGCCCCCGCGGCCCTGGAGAATTTCTCCTCGCACCGAGACGACGCCGCGATCTGGCTCTTTTCCGGTGGCACGACGGGTCACCCCAAGGCAGTGGTTCAGACCCATACCTCATTCGCAAACACCACGGACTGCTACGCTCGGCAGGTGATCGGATACACCGAGACCGACGTCACCCTTTCCGTCCCCAAACTCTTCTTTGGCTATGCGACCGGGTCCAATCTGCTGTTTCCGTTCTCGGTCGGCGCCGCGGCGGTGCTTTTCCCCGAGCGCTGCACCGCCGAGGTCGTGTTCGACAAGATCGCCCGTCACCGGCCCACGATTCTGATCAACGTCCCCACCATGATCAATCACATGGTGAATGATCCACAGGCTGCCCGGAGCGACCTCTCCTCACTCCGAGTGGCCACCTCGGCCGGAGAAGGGCTCCCCGCTGAGCTTCATGGCCGGTGGGACAAAGCCTTCGGCGTTCCCCTGCTCGATGGACTCGGCACCGCGGAGATGTGGCACATCTTCCTGTCCAACCGGCTGGGCCGGATCCGCCCGGGCACGCTGGGCGAGGTCGTACCGGGCTTCGACGTGAAAATCTGCGACGAGGGAGGCAGGGAACTGGCCGATGGCGAGGTGGGATACCTCTGGGTCCGCGGTGGCTCCCGTGCCATCGGGTACTGGCAACAGATGGAGAAGACCCAACAGGGATTTCAGGGCGAGTGGTTTGTGTCGGGTGACATGCTGAGCCGCTCTCCCGATGGATTCTTCAGCTACTGCGGCCGGTCGGACGACATGCTGAAGGTCTCGGGGAAGTGGCTCGCTCCCCAGGAAGTCGAGAACTGCCTCTCGCAGCATCCCGCGGTCCTGCAGGTGGCGGTAGTCGGAGTCGAAGACCCGAGTGGACTGATGAAGCCGCACGCTTTCGTGGTGCCTCGCGAGCAGCGGCCGGATTTGGCGGAGGAGCTCAAGATTTTCGTACGGGAGCGTCTCGAACCGTACAAACATCCCCGCGTGATCCGCTTCATGGACGCGCTGCCGATGACGCATCTCGGGAAAGTGGATCGGGGGAAGCTGCGAAGCGGAATTTAGCGCCCGTCCCTCGACTCCAATTACCAATTACCAATTATCAATTTTCAATTGCTTCCCTTCGCACTATTCTCCACGTCCAGCAACATCCCGTCCAGCGCGGCCCGGTCGTACCAGACCCCGCGCAACATCACGCCCTGAATTCGTGACGCGTTGGCGATGTCACTCAGCGGATTGGCGTCGAGGAGCACCAGGTCGGCCCGTTTTCCCGGCGCAACGGTGCCGGCGTCCGCGCGGCCGAGCCACTCGGCGGCGTTCCTGGTAGCGGCTTCGAGGACTGCGTAGTTCGGGATTCCCGCGTGGGCCATCGCCTGCATTTCACGGTGGGTGCCGAAGCCGGCGACCAGGAAAATCTGGGGAGCATCTCCGCTCACCAGCAGCCGCGCGCCGGCACGGTACAGGGCCACGGCGATCGAATCCCGCACCGCCAGATATATCGGCAGCGATCCGGGAGCATCGCTTTTCATCTGATCACTCCAGCTCGCGGCCGCCTGCGCTGGCACGTATTTCATCTCGGGTGCCGCGGCGAGTTCCGCGGGTGATTTGCCGCTGGCGAAGACCTGGAAGATCGCGAGTGTCATCCCGTTCCACACCCCGGCCTTCCTGGTCTTCTCTGCGATTGCGCGGATCGCCTCTGGGGTGACCTTGGCCGCGATCTCGTCGGGGATGATCTGGTCGTCGGGCGCGGTCACGCCAGGAGGAAGGGCGGCGGCGATATAGCCGTCGAGATGTTCAACCTGCTGACCCGCCGCCAGCGCGCGATCCAACCCATAGCCCTGAGTCACGTGCCCCACCAGCCGAAGCCCCGTTTTCTTCGCCTCGGCGACGATGGCGTCGTAGCTTTCCGCGGTCAGGCCTCCGTGGGTCTTGAGCAGGTCGTATCCCTGGCGTTTGGCGTCATCGACCATCCGTCGTCCGGTCTCGGGATCGGGGACTGACTTGCCGTTGAGGGACGGCCCCGCGACATAGAGCGTCGGGCCCAGAATGGTTCCGGAATTCACCTTGTCCCGGATCGGGATGATCCCGGGCGGAGCGACGAGGCCGCGCAGCGTGGTGACGCCGTTGGCGAGGGCCAGACGCAACTGCCGCCCCAAGCCATCTCCCGGATCTCCCGCACCGGGGCTCAAGTGGGTGTGCATCTCGGTGAGGCCAGGAATGAGGTACTTCCCCCTGCCGTCGATTCGCACCGCATCCTGGGGTACCGACACCTTGTCGGCAGGAGCGAGCGTCTCGATGGCACCGTTTCGGACAATTACCGTATAGCCTTCGAGTACCCGCTCCCGATCCATAGGCAGTACGCTGACGCCGGTGATGGCATAAGGCGGCGCAGGCGTCGTCGGGCAGGGATCGAGCCCCAGAATTCCGCAGATCGGAACGACCAGCGTGAGGAGATAAACCATTGCGTTCTCTCAGCCAGGTGGGGAGTCTCCGTACGGAGGCTCCTGGTGAAAGATACAAGCCGGGTCCGCTGACCCAACCTGAAACATGCCAGTGACTTACCTTTCCGCGCCGAAATCGGCCACGTCTCGCGGTTTCCCTTCGCCTTGCCGACGGTTCTTGGGGGATCTAATCTCCCTCCCCTTCCCGAATCCGGGATTCCCAATGTCGCTTCGCCTGGTCGCCGTCATGTGTGCACTCGCTCTACCGATTGAAGCCGCTTTGCCTCAGGATCCGCCGGTGGCTCGGCAGATTCCCAAGGTCGACACCCTGCACGGCGAGGTGCGGGTTGACGACTACTTCTGGCTCCGGGAAAAGACCAATCCCGAAGTGACGGCGTACCTCGAGGCCGAGAATGCCTACACGGCGCAGCGGATGAAGCACACTGAGGCGCTGCAAGACAAGCTTTACCAGGAGATGTTGGGCCGGATCAAGGAAACCGATCTCTCGGTGCCGGTGTTCGATACCGGCTGGTGGTACTATAGCCGGACCGAGCAAGGCAAGAACTATCCGATCTTCTGCCGCAAGCGCGGCTCGTTGTCGGCGCCGGAAGAGGTGTATCTCGACCAGAACGCGCTGGCGGAGGGAAAGAAGTTCCACGCCCTGGGCGGCATGGATGTCAGCCCCGATGGCGAGACGCTGCTGTATCTCGAGGATCTGACCGCTTTCCGGGAATACACGCTCTACGTCAAGGATCTCAAGGACGGCAAGATCATCGACCAGATCCCGAATGTCTGGAACGGGACTGCCTGGGCGAACGACAACAAGACCTTCTTCTACATGACGGCCGACTCCGCCAAGCGCGGGAACACCGTCTGGCGGCACGTTATCGGCACACCGCGGGAGCAGGACGCCAAGGTGTTCCAGGAGGACAACGTCCTCAACAACGTCGGGGTGCAGCGGTCGCGCAGCGGGAAATACGTTTTCATCACCGCCGACGGCTTCACCTCGTCGGAGTGGCGGTTCATTCCCACCGCCGATCCTACCAGTGAGCCCCGGATCATCGCGGCCCGCCGGCCCAACGTCGAGTACAACGTAGACCACGCCGACGGATTCTTCCTGATCCTCACCAACGACGGGGCCACCAACTTCCGGATCGTGAAAGCGCCGGAGGACAATCCCGCCCCGGCCAACTGGGTGGACTGGCTCCCCCATCGCGATTCGGTGTTCGTCGAGGGGATGGACGCCTTCAAGAACTTCGTGGTGGTGAGCGAGCGGCAAAGCGGACTGCGCCGGCTCCGGGTCACCGACGTCCGAAACAACAAGACCCACTACATCACCTTCCCGGAGAAGGCCTACGGCGTATACCCGGCCGGCAACCCCGAGTTCAACACTCAGACCTACCGCTTCAGCTACTCCTCGCTGGTGACGCCCAATTCGGTCTACGACTACGACCTGGCCACCAAGAAGCGGGAATTGAAGAAGCAGCAGGAGATTCCCAGCGGGTACGACGCGAAGAGCTACGAGGTTCAGCGGTTCATGGCCCCCGCTCGGGATGGGGTCTCAGTCCCGGTGTCGGTGCTGCTCCGCAAGGGCACCCAGCTCGACGGTTCCCACCCGCTGCTGCTCTACGCGTACGGCTCCTACGGCTTCACCATGGAGCCCACATTCAACTCCAACGTGTTGAGCATGGTGGATCGTGGGTTCATCTACGCCATCGCGCACATTCGGGGCGGGCAGGAGATGGGGCGCCGCTGGTACGACGATGGCAAGATGCTCAAGAAAAAGAACACCTTCAACGACTTCATCGACGTCGCCGAGGAGCTGATCCGCCGCAAGTACACCACCTCTGAACGGCTGGTTGCCAATGGTGGCAGCGCCGGTGGATTGCTCATGGGTGCCGTGGCCAACATGCGCCCCGACTTGTTCCGTGCCATTGTTGCCGACGTGCCGTTCGTGGACGTGATCAACACCATGAGCGATGCGTCGCTCCCGTTGACCGCCCAGGAATGGGAGCAGTGGGGCAACCCGGCGGTGGCGGACCAGTACGCCTACATGCGGAGCTACTCGCCCTATGACAACGTCGCGGCGAAGGCTTATCCGTGGCTGCTGGTGACCACGTCACTGAACGATTCGCAGGTGATGTACTGGGAGCCGGCCAAGTGGGTCGCCAAGCTCCGCACGCTCAAGACCGACCAGAACCCCCTCTATCTCAAAACCAACATGGCGGGCGGTCACGGTGGATCCTCGGGCCGCTACGAGCGCCTCCATGAAGCCGCCTTCCGCTATGCGTTCATGCTGGATGCGGTCGGGCTGGCGGGGCCGACGACCTCCGCCGTTCCGTGAGCGAATTGAAAATTGGAAATTGCAAATTGAGAATTGAACAGCCGGCGGCTTAGGGCTCAGGGCTTCCGGCTAAGCGCATTCCCACCCCTGCTCTCTCGACAATGACCCGAACTCGCGCCGCACTCCTCCTCCCGCTCCTCCTCACAACTCTCGCTGCTCGAACCGATGACCCGACCCCGCTGCGGGGATTTTCCGCGGCCCGCTCACGGGAGCAGCGGGAATGGGAAGCGAAGTTTCGGGACATGATCACCCCCGATTCGGCCCGGGAGGCGATGCGGCGACTGAGCGCGCGGCCCCATCACCTGGGATCGGCCTACGACCGGGACAATGCCGAGTGGTTGTACGGGAAGTTCAAGAGCTGGGGACTGGAGGCGTCGATCGACACCTTCCAGGTGCTCTTCCCTACTCCGCGTGAGCGGGTGGTCGAGCTGGTGGCACCGACCAGGTTTGTCGCGACGCTCAAGGAACCGGCGCTGAAGAACGATCCGACCTCGTCCCAGTCGGCCGAGCAGCTGCCGACCTATAACGCCTACTCCCGGGACGGTGAAGTGACGGCGCCGCTGGTCTACGTGAACTACGGGATGCCGGCCGATTACGAGCGCCTCGAGCGGATGGGCGTCTCGGTGCAGGGCGCGATCGTGCTGGCTCGATACGGGGCCGGCTGGCGGGGTCTCAAGCCCAAGCTCGCCGGGGAGCACGGCGCCGTTGGATGTCTGATCTATTCCGATCCGCAGGACGATGGCTACGGTGCGGGCGACACCTATCCCAAGGGCGCATACCGGCCTAAGGAGGGGGTGCAGCGGGGCAGCGTGAAGGATCAGCCGATCGCGTCCGGCGATCCGCTGACACCTTTCGTTGGTGCCAAGCCCGGCGTGCATCGCCTGCCGATCGATTCGGCGTGGGGCATCACCAAGATTCCGGTGCTGCCGATTTCTCAGGCCGACGCACAGCCGCTTCTCGCTGCCCTCGGTGGACCCATGGCGCCGCAGGAGTGGCGTGGCGGATTGCCGCTCGCCTACCACCTGGGCAGTGACGGCACGGCCAAGGTCCATCTCAAGGTCAAATTCGACTGGAAGCTGGTACCGCTCTACGATGTGATCGGCCGGATTCCGGGTAGTGGCGCGGCTGATGAGTGGATTGTGCGGGGCAACCACCACGACGCGTGGGTCAACGGTGCGGAGGATCCCATCTCCGGCCTGGTCGCGCTGCTGGAAGAAGCACGGGCCATGGGCGCTCTGGCACGGCAGGGCTGGAAGCCGCGTCGCACGATCGTGTTTGCCGCGTGGGATGGGGAAGAACCGGGACTGCTGGGCTCGACCGAGTGGGCGGAGGAGCATGAGGAGGAATTACGGAAACACGCCGCAGTCTACGTCAATTCCGACGGCAACGATCGCGGATTCTTCGGTGCTGCCGGGTCTCACACGCTGGAACAGGCGGTCAACGACGCTGCCCGCGACGTGACCGATCCGGAGACCGGCCTCTCGGTATGGAAGCGCGCTCAGTTGCAGGAGATCGCGACGGGCACCGACTCGACCCGGCGCGAGGCGCGGAACCGACCCGACTTGCGGATCGGTGCGTTAGGATCGGGCTCCGACTTCACGCCCTTCCTGCAGTACCTGGGAATCGCCTCGCTCAACCTCGGCTTCGGCGGAGAAGAGCCGGGCTCGGATGGGGTCTATCACTCCATCTATGACAGCTTTGCCTGGTACACCCGCTTCGCCGACACCGGCTTCACCTACAACCGGGCCCTCTCCCAGGTGGCGGGAACCCTGGTCATGCGATTGGCTGGAGCGGACGTCCTGCCTTTCCGCGCCTCGACTCTGGCCGAGACGGTCGCGGGATACACCGGGCAGGTGAAGGCTCTCGCGGCATCGCGACGTGACTCGATCATCGAGATCAACCGCCGGATCGGCGAAGGGGTCTACACGGCCATCTCGGATCCCCGCCAGCCGCTGGTGCCTCCGGCGCGCGCGGCGGAACCGCCATTCCTGAATTTCGCGCCGCTGGAGAACGCCGGAGCTCGGCTCAGGGAAAGCGCCCTGCGCTACGATGCCGCATACGACAGTCTTGCAGCTGGAGACGGCTCAAGCCTGGAAAAGCCGGCCGCGCGCTCGGTGAGCGCCGTGATGGCACAGCTCGAGCGCACGCTGCTTCAGGAGGATGGCCTGCCGGGACGCCCGTGGTACCGCCACTACCTCTATGCTCCGGGACTCCACACCGGCTATTCCGTGAAGACACTGCCCGCGGTGCGTGAGGCGATCGAACAGGGCAGCTGGGATGCGGTCGATGCCCAGGTTACCCGCACGGCTGCCGTCCTGGAGAAGGCGGCAAGCCTGATCGACAGTGCCGCAACCGTGCTGGAGAACGCTCGAATACCGTAACCTGGGGCCGATCCCAATGCGTCTGCACCCTCTGGCGGTCACGCTCGCCATCGTCGTGGGGGCGCCTGCACTCGGCGCCCAGCAGGATTCCTCGCTGGTCACTCTCGAGCGGCTCTTCAACTCGGACGACTTCTCACCGGAGTTCTTCGGGCCAGCCCGTTGGCTTCGTGACTCGGGCTATACGACTTTCGAGCGTGCCCCCCAGGGACGAGGGCGCGACCTGGTACGAACCGATCCTGCCACCGGACAGAAGCAGGTCCTCCTCGCTGCGTCGCGCCTGGTGCCGCAGGGTGACTCCCTGCCCCTGCCGGTCGAGAACTTCACGTTCTCGACCGACGGCAAGCAGGTCCTGTTGTACACCAACTCCCGCCGAGTCTGGCGCCAGAACACCCGGGGCGATTACTGGGTTCTCGAGGTCGCGACCGGGAAGCTGCGGAAACTGGGGGGATCGGAGGCCAAGCCTTCGACGCTCATGTTCGCCAAGTTCTCGCCCCAGGCCGATCGGGTCGCCTATGTGAGAGAGAACAATCTCTACGTGGAGCGGGTGAAAGACGGGAAGATCACCCAGCTTACCAAGGACGGGTCTCGCACCACGATCAACGGGACTTTCGACTGGGTCTACGAGGAGGAATTCGACGATCGGGACGGCTTCCGCTGGAGTCCCGACGGAAAGCGGATCGCCTACTGGCAGCTCGACGCCTCGGGCGTGCGCGATTTCCTGCTGATCAACAACACCGATTCGCTCTACTCGTTCACCATTCCGGTGCAGTACCCCAAGGCGGGAACCACCAACTCCGCCTGCCGGGTCGGCGTCGTGGATGCCAATGGTGGCAAGACTCGCTGGATTGAGACACCTGGCGACCCCCGCAACACCTACATCGCCCGGATGGAGTGGGCCGCAAACTCCGAAGAGGTAGTACTGCAGCACTTCAATCGCCTTCAGGACACGCTGCAGCTGATGCTGGGCGACGCCAAGAGCGGCAAGGTGCGAACTATCCTCACTGATCAGGACAGCGCCTGGGTCGATGTCGTGGACGACATGCGCTGGCTGGACGGCGGCAAGCGCTTCACCTGGGTCAGTGAGCGGGACGGCTGGCGTCACATGTACACCGTGGGGCGGGACGGCAGCGACATGCGCCTCATCACCCCGGGCAACCTCGACATCGCCCAGGTGCTGACCATTGATGAAGCGGGGGGATGGGTCTACTACTCCGCCTCGCCTGACAATCCCACGCAGCGCTATTTGTACCGCGCGAAGCTCGACGGCAGCGCTCCGGCCGAGCGGCTGACGCCCGCCGACCAGCCGGGCACCCACAACTATTCGATCGCTCCGGGCGCCGTGTGGGCCTTCCACTACTACTCGGCGTTCGGCGTGCCCACCGTGACCGAGCTGATCCATCTTCCGGATCACAAGGTGGTCCGCACTCTCGTCGATAATGCCAAGCTCAAGAAAACCGTGGCTCAGCTGAAGCGAGGCCCGATGAGCTTCTTCCGGGTGGACGCGGGGAACGGGGTCAGTCTCGACGGCTACGTCATGCGCCCACCGGGCTTCGACTCGACCCTCAAGTATCCGGTGTTGTTCACCGTTTACGGCGAGCCGGCGGGGCAGACGGTGTTGGACAGCTGGGGCTATGAGGACTACCTCTGGCACCTCATGCTGACTCAGCAGGGCTACGTCGTCATGAGTCTCGACAACCGCGGCACGCCGTCGCTCCGCGGGCGGGAATGGCGGAAGTGTATCTACCGGAAGTTTGGCCTCCTGGTCTCGGAAGATCAGGCCGGGGCCGCGCGCGCCATCGGCCGCTGGAAATGGGTGGACTCCACCCGGCTCGGCGTCTGGGGCTGGAGTGGCGGTGGATCGACGACGCTCAATGTCCTGTTCCGCGATCCCGATGTGTACCGCATGGGGATGGCGGTCGCACCGGTGCCCGACGTGCACCTCTACGACACGATTTACCAGGAGCGCTACATGGGGCTCCCGCAGCAGAACGAGGAGGACTACAAGCGCAGCTCACCGCTCAACTTTGCCGCGAATCTGAAAGCGAAGCTGCTGGTCGTGCACGGCAGCGGTGACGACAACGTGCACTACCAGGGCACCGAGCGGCTGATTAACGCCCTGGTAGCCGCGAATCGGCCGTTCACAATGATGGAGTATCCCAATCGTACCCACGGGATCTTCGAGGGCGAGGGCACGACGCTGCACCTGTACAGCCTGCTGACGAGATTCGTCGAGGAAAACCTGCCGCCCGGAGGTCGGTGAGACCCGACTTCTCGCGACTCAAGTCGCGGCTAAACTTGGGGCAGACCGTGGCTGTGCCACAGGAGAGCCGCCGCGTCGTGGAATCGTCAGACGCACGCGTCGCGCAGCGACGCTCTGCCGAGTCGCGTTTCAATCGCGGGTGACATGGCATCGGCGTCCTGCCCCAGCCAAAGCGAAGAAACCTGTGACGCGGCTGCGTCGTAGACATTCCGTGACCCGTTTTTCCCCGCGCACGATACTCGTCCTACTCGCAATCCTGCTCCCGGAGCGGCTTCATGCCCAGGAGCAGGATGTGATGACGATGCGGATCACCCCGGTGGCACCGCAGCTGTACGTCATCTCCGGCTTCACCAACGGGAACATCGTCGCGCTCGTTGGCTCCAAGGGCGTGCTGCTGGTTGATGGCCAGAGTGGCCGCCGAGTCGGGCTGGCTGATTCGGCGCTCCGTACGGTTACGAAGTTGCCGGTCCAGCTGGTAGTGAACACCCACTATCACGCTGATCACATCGAGGGCAATCCGCACTGGAGGGCGCAGGGCGCGCGGATCTTCGCGCAACGGCTCCTGGTGGGCGAGGCGAAGAAGGACACCGTGATCACCGAGTGGGAGGATTGGCACCGGGAGGCGGCCGACCCGGCTGCTTTGCCGGACAGCGTATTTGACGACTCGATCGCGTTGCCGTTCGAGGGCCATGTCGTCGCCCTGCACGCCGATTCGGCCCACACCAGCGGGGACGCCGTCATCTGGTTCAAGGACGCGAACGTCATTCACACCGGCGATATCGTCGAGCTGGGAGCACCTCCGTTTCTCGATTGGTGGGGCGGCGGGACGCTGGATGGAATGATCCGGGGAGTGGATCTCGTCCTGGCCCATGCCGACGACAAGACCCGCATCGTGCCCGGCCACGGCTGGGTGACCAACCGCTCGGAGGTCGCGACCTACCGGAAGATGCTGGTGACGATGCGGGAGCGAACGCTTGCGGCGATCAAGGCCGGACAGTCGGTGGATCAATACCTTGCCACCCAGCCGACGCGGGAATTCGACCAGGGGTTCGGTGGACAGCGCTATGGCCAGCGCTTTGCTCGTCTGCTCTACGTGGGTTTGACCAAGCGGCAGACCTGAGCCCGGCTTCTACTGCAGCAGCGGGATAGACCTCGCCAGATCGTAATCAATGACCGCGTCGAGCTTGTGCTCGAGCTGGAAGTACCGCGCGACCTTTCGAGTCGGCAGGATCTTCTTGAACTTCTTCATGTAGTCTTTTTCCAGATTCAGCTTGTCCTTCTGAAAATCCATGTAGTTCGACATGAGCTTGTCCGCTTGATCGTCGGTCATCGAGTCATACGTCGCCGCGTACTCCTTGATGACCGCGACCTGCCGGTCGGTGACCTCGGCCATTTTGGTCCTGAAATCCCGGTAGAGCGGCCAGAATTTTGTGCTCTCCGAATCGGTCAGTTCCATCGCCCGGTTGACGATCGCCTGGCGTTCGGCCTGGATCTGAGCCCGCGAGAGCTCGATGTCTCCGCCCCCGCTCGCACCGGAATCCTGCGCGGCAAGGGGTAGCGCCAGCATGAAGGTCATGGGCCAGACAAGGCGGGCGATGGTTCTTACGCGCTGGGCGACCATAGCGTGACTCACTCGGGTGGCTGGTTACTTCGCCCTGAGCTTCAGGCCGAAGGTGATCGGGATCATGTCGACATCGCGACTGGCGAAAATGTGGTGGTATCGCACGTCCAGAAAAATCGCGGCGGTCCGCCGCTTGTTCATATAAAGGTCGATGCCCGCGCCACCGTTCACGCCGAAGGGATAGTCGGTGTCCTTGTTTCCATTCAGCTCCACCTCGTGGAAATAGCCCCCGACGCCGGCGGCGAGATTGAATCGGACTCGAGACTTCGACCTCGGATCGGTCGGGAAGCTGACCAGGAGTGCCGTGGTTAACGCCAGGATCTGCTGCTTGCCGAAGGCCCCGCCTTTCAGATCCATCTCGTGATAGGCGATACCCAGTTCGCCGCCGAATGGAGTGCGGGCGCGAGTATACTGCGCATTCATCCCGATGTTCCATCCGGTGGTGAAATTGTCGGCGGTCTCGGCGGCCGGAATGGTGGCGCCACCCCCGAATCCGATTACGATGCGTTCCTGGGCGGAAAGACCCGAGGGGATGAGCAGCAGGAAAGCGAGCGCAATCCGGCGACGAACCGAGGGGCGATGATCGGCCATGAAGAAGTCCTGGGGGATGAAGGAAACTAGCTCTGAGAGTCGTCCGGTGCGCCGCCACTGCGGGCCACCTGGTCGACTCTGACCTTGCTGACATCGAATTTTTCCACGGCGGCCATCATCTTGGCGATCGTGGCATCGAACGGCGGCTTCTTCTCCGACTTGTCCCACCGAAGTGGATTGATTCTCGCCAGAACGAACGCCTTGAGGTAGGGGCTCTCGAAGCCCCGCTTCTTGAGGTCGGCAACCGCCTCGGCCACCGCGGCGTCGAGCTCCAGCAGTTTAGCGGCCCTCTCCCGCCGCACTTCTAGAGAGCGAGAAAGCTTGAGCGCCATGAAACTCTCGACCCGCTTGAGCACCGGCTGGTAGGCACCACCAGAGAAGCGGCCGTTGACCTGGTAACAGCAACCGAGGGTTAGCAATGACGGTTCCTCAAACTCGGTCTCATAACTGCTCTCCAACCCGTCATCGAGCTGGGCGAGATCCTCGGCCAAGCGAATCACCTCGAGCGCGCGCTCACGAACGTTGTGCGCCTTCTCGGTATTCAGAACGAGAATGCGGTGAGCAACCTCCGCTTCCGGGACTACCAGTGCCATTATCGACCTGGCCCC
>DATBGE010000163.1:0-8323 GCA_036558125.1 Gemmatimonadales bacterium
CCCGGGCATCCGCCTGGGCCTTGGCCAGCCGGGCGCGCGCCTGGACGTTGGCGTACAGCGGGATAGCGATGGCAGCGAGGATACCGATGATGGCCACGACGATCATCAACTCGATGAGCGTGAAGCCGCGCTGGTTGCCCAGCACCTTCCGATTCCAGAACCTGTTCATTGACTTTTCCTCCCTGATGCGTTTGGCCTTTCGGCCGAGTAGAGAAGTTTAATTGCGTCTGGGAGGGTCTAAGTGCAGGTTCGATGCCATCGAGGCGGGCTGATTTGGTGTCAGGGATATGACAGCTGCTTCGTGTCGCCCAAAGAGCTTCCATGCCCTCAACTATCTAATAATTAGATCATTTTACATCTCGGACAACACCTAGAGCCGATGTTCCCCGCCTGTCATACCTCCGTCATTACTGACAGGCGACGTTATCACCGCGCCGCGGAATGTCAGTCGTCACCGAGGGCACCACGCTTCGCGAGGCTGTGCTTCTGAAGCTTGTAGCGGAACTGGCGAAAGGTCATCCGAAGCAGCTCGGCCGCCTTGGTCTGGACCCCTCCGGTGCGGTCCAGGGCCCGCTGGAGATAGCGTCGCTCCAGATCATCGAGCGTCGCCTCGAGGTCGAGGCCTTCTTCCGGGATGTCGACCATCTCTGGCCCCCGCATTGGGCGTTCGCGCCGGACTGATTCCGGCAGGGCCTCTGCCGCGAGCATGTCCCCGCCGCCCAGCACGATCGCTCGCTCCAACACGTTCTCGAGCTCGCGGATGTTGCCGGGCCAGTGATAGCGCTCCAAGACCGCGAGAGCTTCCGGAGTGACACCCTTGATGTCCTTGCTGAGATCCTTGCTGAACTTCTGCAGGAAGTGCGCGACCAGCAGCGGGATGTCTTCGCGACGCTCCCGGAGGGGCGGCAGGTGGATCGGGAGCACATTCAGACGATAGAAGAGGTCCTCTCGCATGATTCCGTCGCGAACCGCGGTTTCAAGGTCGCGGTTGGACGCGGCGATGAGCCGCACGTCGGTCTTGACGTCACGGGTGTCACCGACCCGCCGAATCTCGCGCACCTGGATGGCGCGGAGTAGCTTGACCTGCAGAAGGGCCGGGATCTCGGTGATCTCGTCGAGGAAGAGGGTGCCGCCCTCGGCGGCCGAGAACAGACCAACTTTGTTCGCCACCGCGCCGGTGAAGGCGCCCTTGACGTGACCGAATAGCTCGGACTCCATCAATCCCTCGGGGATCGCGCCGCAGTTCACGGAGACGAATGGCTTGTCCCGCCTATGGCTGTTGAAATGGATCGCCCGTGCCACGAGCTCCTTGCCGGTACCACTCTCGCCCGTGATCATGACCGTCGACGGACTGTCCGCGATCTTGCGAATCGTGTCGAACATCTCCACCATTCGCGCGCTCTTGCCGATGATGTTCTCGAAGCGGTGCTGGGTCTCAAGCTGCTTGCGCAGGTATTGGTTCTCAGCGCGCAACTGCTTCCGCTCGAGCGCGTTCTTGATGATGAGGTTCACTTCGTCGAGCTTGAACGGCTTGGTGATGTAGTCGTAGGCGCCGAGCTTCATCGCCTCTACCGCGGTCTCGGTTGAAGCCATTGCGGTGACCATGACCACCGCGGTATCGGGAGACAAGTCCTTGGCGGACCGGAGCACCTGCAGTCCGTCCACCTTCGGCATACGCAGATCCGTGATGATCGCGTCGAAGGACTCGCGGCGGATCGCCTCCACGGCGGCCGCACCGCCCTCGGCCAGGGTTACCTCGTAACCCGCCTTCTGGAGCGTGATTGCCAGCAGATCGCGCATGCTCTTTTCGTCGTCCACCACTAGGACCCGTGCCTCACTCATGTCTGCCTCGTCTCGCGGGACCGGCGCCCGGCCCTCTGCGTCATCGTGTGCTCGGCGTTTGTCGTTGCGTGATGCGTGTCTTCGTACCTAGGAACTGCCGTCAGGCGACGGCAGAGTGAGAATGAAGGTGGTGCCCTCGCCTAGCCGGCTCCGCACCTCGATGGAGCCTCCGTGCTCCTCCACGACGCGATAGACGAGCGCGAGACCGATTCCGCTCCCCTCCGGCTTGGTCGAAAAGAATGGCTCGAAGATGTGCGGCAGGTCGCTGTCCGCGATGCCCTGTCCGGTGTCCGCGATGGAGATCTGGAGACGGCCACCGCGGTCGCGCAGTGAACGAGCGCTGACCCGCAGTTCGCCTCCGTCCGGCATCGCCTGAACCGCGTTCAGGCAGAGATTCCAGACCGCCTGACGAAATCGCTGAGGATCAGCCCGGGTCGGTAGAGTGTCGCCGTACTCCCGAATCACCTTGAGATTGGCCGGGAGCGAGCGATGCTCGATCAGGAGCAGAACCTCGTCGAGAATCTCTGCCATGTTGATCTCGAGCGGAACCATCGGTGCCGGGCGAGCGTACTCGAGGAAGTCGCCGACGATCTGGTTCAGCCGAGCCGATTCCCGCAGGACGATCTCCACCAACTGACCGCGCGTATGGTCGGGTGGAAGGTCGCGCGAGAGAGCCTCGACCGCGCCCGATATGGAGGCGAGAGGATTCCGGATCTCGTGGGCCATGTTGGCCGAGAGTCGGCCGACGGCGGCCAGCCGGTCCGCTTGCCGCATTCGCTGCTCCATCTGCTTGATGCTCGAGAGGTCCTGACAGACGCCGATGAGGCCGGCCACGGCGCCTGTGCCGGACCGAAGGGAGCGGAACGAGATACCGACCGGCACCTCCTGCCCGTCTCGTCGGCGTAGACGGAATTCGTAGCGAGGCGAGGGCTCGCTGCCTTCGGACACCGCGCGTTGAACCTCCTCCAGATTTACTCCGCGACCGAAGATGGCCTCCCACGGTTGGTCGACCGCTTCGCCGGCTCGTACTCCGGTGATGGATTCAGCCGCACGATTGAATGCGGTGACGCGGCCGGTCGGATCGGCCGCCACCAGACCAGACCCGACCGACTCGAAGATCAAATCACGGAAGGCCTGGAGATCCGAGAGGTGCTTGCGCTGATCCTCCATGTCTTGGTGCAGCTCGTGATACCGCCCGGTGAGGGCACCGGTCAGCACCGCGACCACCAGGAGCACGCCGGCATTCATGAACACGGTCAAGACCTCGACCGTCGTGTTCTCGCCCGGCGTGCGACCGAGAACGGGCAGAACATATAGAAGACTGCACATCATCGCCACCGTGAGGCCACCGGTGCGGGACAGCACGAAGCACGATCCCACCACGAGCACCACGTACAGCGGGATGAAGACCGATCGCGGCCCGCCGCTCGCGGTCACGATACCCGTGATGAGCAACGCGTCCAGTCCGAACTGGAACCAGGCGATGCGCTCCATTGGAACGCCACGACCCTCGGCCAAGGGAAGGACGAGGCCGGCGGCCGCCGCGACGCCGAGCACCATGATGGCGAAGGGGCCGAAGGCATACGGGAACGCATCCGTGACCCGGAGCAGCGCTCCGACCGCCAGTACGATGACGGCCGTGAGCAGCCGCGCCCGGTTCAGCCCCCACAGGGATGACCGGAGCGCCTGCGACTTGGGCAACCTCGCTCTCGGGCTACTTGACCAGCGTGACCAGTTTGAAGATCGGCAGATACATGGCCACGACGAGTCCGCCGACGACCACACCAAGGAACACGATCATGATCGGCTCCAGCAGGGAGGTGAGCGTGCTCACCGCGGTGTCGACCTCGTCGTCGTAGAAGTCCGCGATCTTGCTCAACATGGCGTCGAGGGCGCCCGTCTGCTCGCCGACTGAGATCATCTGGGTCACCATCGGCGGAAACACTCCGGACGTCCGAAGGGGTTCCGCGAGGGTTTTACCTTCGGTGACCGCGGCCCGGCACTGCAAGACCGCCTTCTCGACGACCTTGTTTCCGGCGGTCCGGGCGGTGATGCGAAGGCCATCGAGAATCGGGACACCCGACTGCACGAGCGTGCCCAGGGTGCGAGTGAACCGGGCCACCGCGACCTTCCGGACGAGGGTGCCGAAGACGGGAAGCTTCAGCATGAGCGCGTCGATGGTGGCTCGTCCATTCTCAGTCCGATAGTAGGAGCGAAACGCCAGGATGCATCCGATCATACCCGCGATGATCAAGAGGATGTAGCTGCGGACGAAGTTCGACAGCCAGAGGACGACCTTCGTGGGAAGCGGCAGGTCGGCGCCCAGGTCCTGGAACATCTGGGCAAAGGTGGGGATCACGAACGTCAGCATGAAGATGACGACCATCACCGCGACCCCGATGATGGCGGCGGGGTAGACCATCGCCGCCTTGACCTTTCGCTTCAGAGCCGCCGCCTTCTCGATATAGGCGGCGAGGCGCTGCAGGACCACGTCGAGAATACCGCCCGCCTCACCGACCTCGACGAGGTTGGTGAAGAGATCGTCGAACGTCCGTGGGTGTCGCCTCAGGGCGTCTGCCAGAGTGGATCCCGCCTCCACGTGGCGCGCGACTTGCCCGGTCACCTGTCGCAAGGTCTTGGATTCACTCTGCTCGGCGAGAATGTTCAGGCACTGCACGAGCGGAAGACCCGCATCGATCATGGTGGAGAACTGGCGAGTGAAGATCGCCATCTCCTTGTCCTTGACCTTGCCCCCGAACTTAAACGCGATCTTGGGGGCGGTTTTCTCCGAGATCTTGGTGACGAGGATCGAACGCCGGCGCAGCTCGCCCACCGCTGCGGAGCGGTCGGGGGCCTCGATCTCGCCATTCTGGACACCACTGGCGGTGCGGCCCTGATAGACGAATACAGCCATCGCGTAAGCCTCCTCGGTGGTCTACCGTCTGCCGAATGGAGAGGTACCGGCGCCTGCCGCCGCGGTCGTCGCCCCGGATGCAGCTGCGGCGGAGCCGAGAAGTCCCGCCAGCTCCTCCGGCAGCGTGCTGCGGTTCAGCGCCTCTTCTCGCGAGATGCGCCGCTTGTTCACGAGCTCGGCGAGGGACTGGTTCATCGTCTGCATGCCGAACTTCTGTCCGGCCTGCATGGCGGAGTAGATCTGGTGGATCTTTTCTTCGCGGATGAGGTTCCGGATCGCCGGAGTCGCGACCATGATCTCGAGCGACATGGCCCGGCCGCGCCCGTCTGCGGTGGGAATCAGCTGCTGTGAGAGCACGCCCTCGAGCACCAGGGACAGCTGCGCGCGCACCTGAGCCTGCTGGCTCGTCGGGAATACGTCGATGATTCGGTTGATGGTCTGAGCGCAGGAGTTCGTGTGTAGCGTGCCTAGGGTCAGGTGGCCGGTCTCCGCGATGGTGAGCGCGGCCGAGATCGTCTCGAGGTCGCGCATCTCACCGACCAGCACCACGTCCGGGTCCTCGCGGAGGATGGACTTCAGCGCGTTCTTGAAGGAGTGAGTATCCGAGAAGACCTCGCGCTGGTTCACCATGCACTTCTTGTGCTGATGGACGAACTCGATGGGGTCTTCGATCGTGATGATATGCTCCGCTCGCTCGGAGTTGACCTTGTCCACCATGGCCGCTAGGGTGGTCGACTTACCGGAGCCGGTCGGTCCGGTGACGAGGATCAATCCCTTGGGGCGTTCCGCCATCTGCTCGACGATGGCCGGTAAGCCGAGCTCATCGAAGCCCCGTATCTTGACGGGGATGACACGGATGGCGCAGGCTACCGCTCCTCGTTGCCGATAGACGTTGCACCGGAAGCGCGCCAGGCCCTGGATGCCGAACGAGAGATCGAGCTCGTTCTCCTCTTCGAACTTTTGCTTCTGCCCCTCGTTCAGCACGCTGTAGGCCAGCCGTTGCGTGTCCGTGGGTGTCAGCATCTCGAACTGCGAAAGCGCCGTGAGCTTGCCGTGCAGTCGGATCTGAGGATGGGTCCCGGTCGTGATGTGCAGGTCGGAGGCTCCACGTTCGATCATCAAGGTCAGCAGGTCGTGCATCGTCGCGGCCATTGGTAGCCTTGAGCCTCCTTTAAGGCTTGAGAGAAGCGTTTGTCGCTAGTGCCCCTCAAACCCGCATGCAACCCGCGTTCCAGATTGCGGGATTCCGACGATACTCGTCGGGGCCCAGCCCGACTACGCCTGGACGGGACAGCTCAGCCAGGAGAGACAACGCATTGTAGCCCACGGGGCATTTGGAACCGCGCATTGGCTGAAGCCGTTTCCGCCGGCCGGCAGAGTCTGAGGCGGCCGGAAGCCCGCGTTTCAGTAGGAGCTAAACGAGATTTGGAGCTAGCGGATTCCCCCCAGGCGCTTCAAGACCTCGCTGAACGCCTTCTGGGCTTGGTCCTCATAGAGGACGAACATGACTTTCTCGAGGCTCGAATTGCCCTTCTTTACGTGATCGACCACGGTCGAAAGCATGGCATCGGCGCACTGGGCGGCCGGAACCCCCCCGGCCCCACTGCCCAAGGCGGGAAATGCCAGTGACGAAAGCTTGTGCTTTTCGGCTATCGCCAGACTGGCCCGGGTGGCGGCGGTGATCTTCTCCGGGTCGGTCTTGAGGTCCTTTCCCATAGTGACGGCATGGATGATGTGGGTAGCCGGAAGGTTCCCGGCCACAGTGAGGACCGCTTCGCCAATCTCGATAGGTCCCTGCCGCAGGGCGTCCTCTTCGATGACCAGGCCCCCCTTGCGCTTCAGCGCGCCGGCGACGCCGGTGCCCATCCACAGCTCCGCGTTGGCCGCGTTCACCACGGCATCGACCTCGGCGTCGGTGATGTCTCCGCGCTCGACCACGACCGTCGTCTTCCCGATCTTGCACTTCATGGCCGCGAGCCTTCCTGCGCCTTGACCGCTTCCCACGCCCGATCGAGATCCTCCGCCGATGCCTCCCTGACTTCCCGGCCCCCGGCCTTCATCTCAGCCTCCACTTTCCCGAATCGTCGGGTGAACTTCTCGGTCGCCCGTCGAAGGCAATCCTCCGCATCCATGCCTCGCAGGCGCGCCACGTTGACCATCGAGAACAACAAGTCGCCGAACTCATCCTCGACGCGGCCGGCGTCATCCCGGTCTATCGCTTCCCGCAGCTCGCGCATCTCCTCCTCAACCTTGGCCCACGCGTCCTGCCAGCGGGTCCAGTCGAACCCCAAGCTCGACGCCTTGCCCTGGACTCGCTGCGCTCGAAGCAGTGCGGGTAGCGAAGCCGGGACCCCCTCGAGGGCCGACCCCGCGCGCTCAGTGCCGGCCGCTTCATCGCGCTTGATGCGCTCCCACTGCGCGAGGGCTGCCCCGGCGTCCGAGATCATCGAGTCACCGAAGACGTGAGGGTGCCGACGAGTCATCTTGGCGCAGAGCTGCGCGATCACGTCCCCCATCGTGAATTCGCCGGCCTCCGCTCCCAGCTGGCCGTGGAACACCACCTGGAAGAGAAGGTCTCCCAGCTCCTCCACGAGATGGTCCCGCGACCCCTCATCTATCGCCTGAACGACCTCGTAGGCCTCTTCGATGAGATAGGGTTTGAGGGAGGTCCGGGTCTGCTCTCGATCCCAGGGACAGCCACCTTCGCCCCGGAGACGAGCCATGAGGGTGAGGAGGGAAACGAAACCAGCGCCGGCCGCGTCAGCCATGGGACGATCGTGAGTCGCACCGGGCATTATACACAACCGCCATGCGACCTTGAAGGGTCTGACCCTGCGTGCTAACTTCCCGTCCATTCAGGAAGGATGCGGGAACATTGAGTCAGGAAGAAGGCTTCAAGGTGACCGATCGGCGCAGCCGGGGAGAATCGGCGTCGGATGCTGCCGCCTCGAGCCCAGGAGAGATCGCGGGAAGCACGTGGTCCGATGCTGGCGGCAGTAGTCTCGGTGGTCTCTTCATGATGTTCGCAAGCTCGGCTCTCGTGAGTTTGGGCGTGGCCCCCGATCCGCAGACAAATGAGGCCCGCCGTGATCTCGGTCAAGCGCGGGCTGCCATCGATGTGCTCTTGATGCTCAGGGAGAAGACTGCCGGCAACCGAACGGAGCAAGAGAGCCGGCTCCTCGAGGGCATTCTCTACGATCTGCAGATGCGATTCGTCACCGCCCTACGCGAGGCTCCTACTAGCTAGCTGGCCTCTCGGCGTCTCTCCGCCTGGCTTCAGCTCCAAGGCCCCGCTGATAGGGGCCGACTGAGGAAACTAATAACATACTGATATCATTGATATGAATTAATATCATCCCGGCACTTGACAGAGCCATGCTCAGCATATATAAGTCAATCAGACTCAAGTTGGGGCCAGGAGCCCCAGAAAGCTAGGAGGAGGATCGTTCCATGGCTCTCATCAGATTTCGACCGTTGTCGCACGAGCTGACCGACATTCAGTCCCAGATGAATCGGATATTTGAAGGCTTCCTTGGATCGTCGGCTACCTCCGAGGCGCCGGAGCGC
>DATBGE010000164.1:0-23303 GCA_036558125.1 Gemmatimonadales bacterium
GGTCATCGAAGATGTAGGTCGAGCTCCGCTGCAAGCCTGGGCCAGCGAGGTCGGCGTCGATTGGCACAACGATCGCGCCGAGGTCCAGTTCTCCGCGTTCCGAACCGACGTCGACAACGAACGCATCGTCGACCCGGTCACGCTGGAGATCACTAGCTCCGGCACCAGCGTGCGTCAGGGCTTCGACGGCCGGGGCCGGGTGCGGCTCTTCGGTGTCACGTCATTGACCTTGGCGGGCACTTGGACCGACTCGCGTCTGACCGGCGAGTTCGCCGATGCCCACCTCCACAATGATCTCGCGGGACTCCGGGCTCCGACCGACACCGCGGTGCCGGTCCAGTGCGATCGGGGGCCCGTGTGTCTCTCCAATCACGATGAGGGCGGTCAAGGCAAGGAAGTGCCCGGCGTAGCCAAGTATACGGTGCAGGCCGGCGTCAACACCATTCTCGCATCCAAGTATCTGGTGACGCTGAATGCCCGGGTCCTGGGTCCCTACACGCCGATCGGCGAGCCCGATGTCCGCACCCAGCCGTATGTCGTTTTCGACCTGAGTGGCCAGGTGCCACTCGGGACCGGTCTGCAGCTCGATGTCGCTATTCAGAACCTGTTCGATAGCAAGTATCCGGAGATCCGCGCCTCCGGTTTCATCAATCCGGGACCACCGCTGACGTTGCGCGCGGCTTTCAACTGGTCAGCACCCACCCACTGAACCCCAGGAGTCAAGGCATGACCATCGGCAGAATCACTTTCTTCGGACTGGCTCTCGGAGCCGTGGCGCTGGCTGGGTGCAGCAGCGATGAAACCGTGGCGGCAGACGACCACGATCCGGTGAGCGTTACGTTATCGGTGGATGGTGCGCCACCCAGCGGTGACGGAAAGCTGCACCTCCCTGAGGGGCAGACCGTGACCGTGCGGGCCACCTTCCTCAATGCAGGAGGCGAGAACCTCGACGATGTTGAAGGCGAGCACTTCAGCCTGCTGACGTTCACCCCGGGGACGATCGCGACCGCCACGCCGGATCCCAACGCCCACTACAGCCATGAGGTAGTGGTGAACGCTGCCGCGCCTGCGACCGGGACCCTCATGGTCGGGTTCGGTCATGATGCCGCGGCCGACGAGCACAGCCTCGGTCCGATCGACGTCGTAGTGGAGTAGAGCCGGAGAACCAAACCGGGCCTCCCGGCGTTGTGAAGTACAGCCCCAATCTGGTGTACCTTACAGTGCCGAGGAGGCCACGATGTTTCAGCCCGCCATCGCTACCTGACAGCGACGTAGGTGCCGCGTTCAATCCCTTCCAAACGACCGCCCAATCCGGGAACTCCCGGGCGTGGCCTCTTATCACGCGAGCGCGAGACCTCGCTGTACAATCGGCTGCTGGCTCGAGACGAACAGGCCCTGATAGAGCTGGTGGACCTCGCCACACCGTGGCTGTTGGGCGTCGCCTACGGGATGCTGAGCGATCGAGACGAAGCTGAAGAAGTGGTACAGGAAGCCTTCAACATCGTGTGGCGCCGGGTGGATCTGTACGATGGTGCCGAGGGTGGCCTCATGGCCTGGATCCTCCGCATCGCGCGAAACCGGGCGATCGACCGGCTGCGGCGACAGAAGCGCCAGATCGGCAAGATCGAGCGCTACCGAACGTTTGGAGAGGCCGGTGAGGGATGGACCCGTCCGGTGGAACCGAACGAAGCCGCGATGCCAGGCTGGCACGTGCACGAAGCGGTGCACCAGGCACTACGCGGCCTCAGCGAAGAACAAGCCGCAGTGGTCCAGCTCGCCTATTTCGAAGGTCTCACCCATTCCGAAATTGCCGCACGACTCGGCATTCCGCTCGGCACCGTCAAGACGCGTTTGCGTCTTGCGTTCGAGAAGTTACGGCTATCTCTCGCATCCATCAAAGACTGGGTCGTATGAGCGCGCATGACTGGTTCGTGGAGCACCGGACATCCTTCGTCGTCCGAAGCCTGGAAGCGGAGGAGGAATCGACCTTCCGCACTCACTTGGAGGGCTGCGAGGATTGCCGCGAGGCGATTCACCAGATCGAACAGGAGCTCGCCTGGCTTCCGCTGGGGACGACACCGGTGACGCCGCGGCCGGAGCTGCAGCGACGGCTGGTCGAGTCCGCGCTGGGCATCAGGCCTCGAAGAAGCTTCGCACCGCTCCTGGCCGCCGCCGCGTCGCTGGTTCTCGCGGTCGGCGCCTGGGCCTGGGCCACCTCGCGGGTTCGTTCCGCGGAAAAAACCGCAGAGCGAGCCAGGGTGAGCCTCTCTCATCAGCTCGAAATGGCGCGCGACACTTTGGAAATCATGCGCACGGCCGACCGGGTGCGTCACGCCAGCATCCGTATGGGTGAACAAGAGGGTGGGATGGTGATCTTCGCCGATGACCGCACCCACATGTGGAATGTCGTGGTTTACGGCCTTCCGGCGCCGGAACCCGGAAAGATGTGCCAGTTCTGGTTCATCACGGAGACCGGCATGGTGCGAGGAGTCGAAGTGAAGACCGGGGAAGGGACTCCCGCATTCCTGACGCTGCCGATGCCTCCGAGCGGTGGGCCGGTTATGGGAGCGGCGCTCACGATCGAGTCGATGGGATCTTCGTCGGCTCAACCGGAGGGGAAGGAGCTGGCGCACCTGATGTTGTGAGGCAGCCCGACGCGAGAGGTTACGGGCGCCGGCGAGGAATGCCGGCGTACAGGGAGTCGAGGATGATTCCACCCTGCTCCAGTCTGGCCGCGTCCTGATCGCTTGCGGCCACGACACCCTGTACCAGTCGCCTCAGCCCAGCAGTCTCCGCCCTGCCAAACTTCCCATCCTTGCAGTCGATGTCATGCACCATCTCGCCGAGCGCGACGAGTGCCGGGTCGTCAAGGTCGAAGCGCCGCCGCAGAACCTCGAAGGTGCAATCCCCGCCCTCATGGGTGAACTCCCCCTCATACATGTCGAACCGCAGTTCCCCCCGCTTCGGCCGGTAGCCACGTGCGGGCACGAATCGGAACCGAGCCTTCCGGTCGATGAACCGCCGGATCAGCCATGCGCTTGCTATCCGGTCCACATGGACGTCCTGACGGGTGACCCAGACTCGCCCCTTGGAGACGTCAGGTAAAGCGGCACCCTGGGGTGAAGTCGGTCCCGTGACCACTTCGCTTCGAAACCGAGCCTCGAGGGCCGCGTCGGTCAGCCCTTCGATAAGGGAAACCGCGCACAGGACCGCCTCGCCTCCCTCAGCCTCGATCTCCCGCCTGAGCCACTGGAAATCCTCCAGGGCCTCCTCACTCCAATGAAGGACGTACACCGTGCTCTTGAGGGGAATAGCGCCCAGCCGCGCGAGGCGGCGGCGAACCTTGACCCGCAGATAGTCGGGGCGGGGTGGGAGCCGGTGGATCAGGAGGAGCCAGGAGGCCCGCTCTTGCGGTAGCGGTGATTCTATTGAATCATTCACGTGATTCTAATGTATCATGCTGGCCGGCTCGGGCAACCCTCCGGCCCAGGAGGCGCACCGTGAAATGGATCAGCCGCGAACGGCCCAAGATTGACCGGGTGGCCTGTCCCTGGCTGATCGCTCGGTTCATCGACTCATCGCCGGAGTTCATCTTCGTGCCGCCGTCGGACGTATTGTCGCAGGCGGAGAAAGAGGGCGCCACTCCCTACGATGTGGAGGGCGTCGAGCTGAGTCACGACGGCCCCCTTTGCAGCTTCGACGCGTTCCTCAAGAAATACCGGCTGGACGACCCCGCTCTGCGCGAGGTGGCGGTGATCGTTCGTGGCGCCGACACCGCACGACCGGACCTGGCGCCTCAGTGCACCGGCCTGCTCGCCATCTCGCTCGGCCTGTCCCACAATTTCCGGGATGATCACGAGCAGCTGCGTCACGGCTTCGTCCTGTACGACGCGCTGTATTCCTGGTGCCGCTACGTCCGAGGTGAAACCCATAGCTGGAATCCGCAGCGAGTCCCGGCGCCCGCCGGATGAGCACACTCCTGCTTTGCCGCAGCGAGGTCGAGCGGTTGCTGCCGCTCGCCGACTGCATCGAAGCGGTGCAGGCGGGTTTCCTCGCATTGGCTCGTGGGGAACTCCTTGGTCCCGTCGTCAGCGCCCTCCATGCTCCGAGCGGAGGGTTCCACTTCAAGGCTGCCGGAATGGGCAGCTACATAGCCGGCAAGCTTAACGCGAATTTCCCGGGCAACCCCGCCTTCGGGCGACCGACCATTCAAGGGTTAGTTCTCTTGTGCGATGCCGAACAGGGTCAGCCGCTCGGGGTGTTCGACTCCACCGCGATTACCGCGCTGCGGACGGCGGCAGCCACGGCCGTTGCTGCTCGGTATCTGGCCCGGGAAGACGCGCGGGTAGCGACGGTAGTTGGTTGCGGAGCCCAAAGCCGGGCGCAAATCCGCGCGCTCAACCTGGTACGGCCCCTCCATCGTGTTTACGCCTACGATCTTGAGCCGCTACGGGCTCAACAGTTCGCCGCTGAGATAGGGGCCGAGCTGGGAATCGAGAGCAGTGTTGCAGCAGATCCTCGACGTGCGCTTTCAGTGAGCCAGATCTGCGTGACCTGCACTCCATCTAAGACGCCGATTCTTCACCCGGGAGACATCCACCCCGGGACGTTCATCGCTGCGGTCGGCGCCGACAACGGAGAGAAGATCGAGATTGATCCTGCGCTCATGGCGGCCAGCCTGGTTGTGCCGGATCTCCTCGAGCAAGCGATTCGGATCGGAGATCTTCACCACGCCGTCGCGAGAGGATTCATGAACGTCTCGCAGGTCTATGCGGAATTGCCCGACCTGGTGGCCGGCCGCATGCCTGGACGAACCGGCGACGATCAGGTCTTCGTGTTTGACAGCACTGGCGTCGCCGTTCAGGACGTGGCGGCCGCGGCGCTGGTCTATCAGCGCGCCGTCGCGCAGGGAGGCGGCCGAAGCATCGAGTTCGCCGCATGAGCCGTGTCCCTCCGGCCGCCGGGATCACTCCCGGTCTCGGGTGGTACTTCCTCCGGCTGGGGACACTGGGGTTTGGCGGGCCGATCGCTCTGGTCGGCGCTATGCATCGAGATCTGGTCGAGCAACGCGGGTGGATTACCGAAGAGGAGTACCGGGAAGGGATCGCACTGGCCCAGCTCTCGCCGGGGCCGCTCGCGGCCCAGCTTTGCTTCTACATCGGATATGTGCGAGGCGGCATCTCCGGTGCGACACTAGCCGGGCTGGCCTTCGTTCTCCCCAGTTTCCTCATGGTGCTGGCACTCGGCTGGGCTTACAGCCTGTATCAAGGATTGTCCTGGATGCAGGCCGTCTTCTACGGGGTCGCCGCGGCGGTGATCGGCCTTATCAGCCGCAGCGCGTGGCTCCTCACCCGGAAGACCATTGGAGGGGATGCTCTACTGTGGGGCATCTACCTGCTTGTCGCGTTCGGCACCATAGTGACCGGCAGAGAGCTGGTTGGCCCCATTCTCCTCGGTGGTTTCGCGACCTGGCTCTGGCGAGTCCCCCCGGCCTGGCTGCGGCGCTCAGGCACGGCCATGGAGGCGGGATTGCTGCTGCAGATCGCCGCCTTCTTTGCCTATGCCGGATCTTTCGTCTTTGGCAGCGGCCTGGCGATCGTGCCATTCCTCCATGGTGGAGTTGTCCTTCAGCACGGCTGGCTGACGGAGCGGCAGTTCATCGATGCGGTCGCGGTCGCCTTCATCACTCCGGGCCCGGTGGTGATCACCACCGGATTCATCGGGTATCTGGTTGCCGGTCTTGCGGGCGCCGTCGTTGCGGCAGGAGCGACATTCCTCCCTTGTTTTCTGCTGACAGTCCTTCCCGCGCCCTATTTCCAGAAGTACGCGAAACGGCCGGCCTTGGCCGCGTTCGTGGCTGGGATTACGGCGGCGGCTACGGGCGCGATCGCCGGATCGGTCGTGGTGCTCGCTCGCGGGGCTTTGATTGATGTTCCGACGATGGTGATTGCTCTGGTGGCGTTGGGTACTGCGGTCTGGATCAGAAAAGTCCCCGATCCACTGATCATACTCACGGCGGCTTTGGCGGGTCTGCTGAGCCGGTAGGTCTAGTTCTCCGGTTCTCCTCCGATTTCATCCGCGGCGGCCCCGGGCGTGTCCTGATCAGGCTCGTCATTGACTTCCGATGGGATCGTCACGCCATTGGCGCCAAGGAGACGGAACGCCTGCCACTGCGAACGCTTCGCGGTCTTGGAACGGGGACCGTTGTACATCAGGGAGACGAGATACATCCCGTCTTTCTGTCCCAGGTATCCAACCAGCGTCGAAACCCCGCTCAACGTACCGGTCTTGGCGTGAACGACGCCCTGAGCAGGTAGCCCGCCCGCGAGCCTCGTCAGCGTGCCTTCGCCATTCGCAGGCAGCAAGTAGGGGAAATTCCGCCCCGCCGGCGTAGAGAGGAAGTTGGCCATGTAGTAAATGAACGTCGCGGGCGTGACCCGATCGTCGTGGGACATGCCGCTGCCGTCCACCAGATGCACGCCGCCATCCACCCCTGCTACCTGCTGGACGTGCTCGGTGAGGAGCTCGGGCGCGTGGTCCCGACCGCCGGCCCACTGGAGCAACAGCTCGGCGCCGATGTTGAGGCTGCGACGGTTGACTTCGGATGCGATGGAGTCGAACGGCGCCGAGGTCACCTCGGCAAGAACATCCGTAGCGTCACCCTCGACCGCAATCGGGTTGGGGCTCCGGTCCCATTCGATCCCGGCGTCCTGCAGTGCGCGGGCCCATGCCGCGGCCAGAATCGCCTTGGGATCCGATGCAACGGTGACCAACCGGCGAACCGAGGCATTGACCCCGATCGAGCCGTTGATCAGGTACCCCCCGTCTTTCATCCGCCGGATCGAGAGCCGAGAACGGTAGCCGGCGGTGGTCGTCGCGTGGACGTCCACCAAGGCCTCAAGTCCTGCCGGCGACGTCTCGACGAGGACTGCGCGGCGGCCCGACTTGGGGCCCGGCTTCACGTGAATCCAGACCACGTTCTCGTGAAGAGTCAGCGACCCAACCAGCGGGGCGTAGATACTGCCGCGGTTGGCGGGACGCCAGGCGGTGGGATAAAGGGCCTCGGCAGGCCCATCGGCGCTCACCACATCCATGGGCCCGCGGAGGCGCCGGATCCCCTGCGCCGAGAGCTGCTCGGCGAGGTCGTCGAGTCGGGGTCCTCCGCCGGAAGGACTTTCCAGCGTAGGATCGCCGTTCAGCTGCAGAGCCCACTTGCCCATCCACTCGCCGGTTCCCTCGTCGACCCGCCCCAGTCCCACAACGCGAGTCGACCGCCGGGCATCACCGCCCAGAATCGTCCGGGCAAATCCGGTCGTCAGGAGCTTGACCGTTGAGGCCGGGATCATGGCTTTGTCTGGATTGACGCTCCAGAGCAGGTTGCCCTGCTGATCGGCCACCGCGATACCCCAGGTACCGGGCGCGGAGCGCGATGCCTGGCGATACCAACGACGAAGCTGAAGCTGAAGGCCCTCTGCTATCTCCTGGCCGTGGGCCGGCAGGACAGACGCCCCCGTGCTGAGCAGCGCGGTGGCGATTGCAATGCGGCGAAGACTCAGGCCAAGCGGCATTCCGTGCCCTCGGTTTGGGACCTTCCAGTATTTTGCTTGTCTTGCCCTGCAGATGAGGACCAACAAGCGGGGGTGGTAAAATCCACGGGAGAACGACTTCCCGCAACCCCTTGTCATGACTTCGCTTGATGGCTCACCTTGGCCGGGGCCTTTCCGGCGTCAAAATGAAGAGCAAAGGGTGTTCCCTTAACGGAAGACGTTTCAGGCGGGAACGCCAAAAGGGCCAAGCCTCCACTGCCTTTTTGCCGTCAGCTTCACGTGGTACGCTACGGCTCCTTGAGAAGCAGCTTGGCGATGGTCTGCAGCTGCATGTTACTGGTTCCCTCGTAGATCGTTCCGATCTTGGCATCCCGGTAATACTTCTCCGCGGGATATTCCTTGGAATAGCCGTATCCGCCGAACAACTCCAGGCACTGGGAGGTGATTCGATCTGCCACTTGTGAGCTGAAGAGCTTCGCCATCGCTGCTTCACGCAGAAATGGCTGGCCGCTGTCTTTGAGGCGGGCGGTGTTGTAAACCAGAAGCCGGGCTGCTTCAAGCTCGGTGGCCATCTGGGCCAACTGGAACTGAACTCCCTGAAACTCGGCGACCGCCTTACCAAACTGACGGCGTTCCTTCACGTACTGGGTCGCGGCCTCCAGGGCGCCCTGCGCGATACCGATCATCTGGGCCCCGATGCCGATCCTTCCCTCATTCAGCGTCTCGATCGCGATCTTGTACCCGCGACCCACCGGCCCAAGTACGTTTTCCTTGGGGACCCGGCAATTCTCCAGGATCAGCTCAGTGGTGCTCGAGGCCCGAATGCCAAGCTTGTTCTCCTTCTTCCCCACACTGAATCCGGGGAAGTCCCGCTCGACCAGGAAACCGGTGATTCCCTTATATCCCTTGCTGAAGTCTCCGTTGGCGAACACCAGGAAAAATCCCGCCTCCCCGCCATTGGTAATCCAGAACTTTCGTCCCGTGAGCTCCCAATGGGTTCCCTTGTCCTCCGCCTTAGTCTCGAGGGCGAAGGCATCGCTTCCGCTGGCCGGCTCCGAGAGGGCGAATGCGCCGAGCAGGTCTGACGTGAGCCGGGGGAAATAGCGGCTCTTCTGTTCGTCGTTGCCCCAGCGCAGCATGGCATTGTTGACCAGCGTGTTGTGCACGTCCACGTAGATCGCCGCGGACGCGTCTACTCGCGCCAGCTCCTCGATGGCGATGGCCGCGAGGAAGATGTTGCCGGCGGCCCCGCCGTACTGTTCCGGTATTTCGACCCCCATCAAGCCCAGTTCGAACAGTTTGGCGATCAGGTCGGGGCGGAAGCTCCCGGCCTCGTCCATCTCGGCCACGTGGGGCCGGATCTCGGTTTCGGCAAACTCTCGAACGGTCGAGCGGAAGAGCTGCTCCTCCTCGCTCAATTGGCTCAATGGGGGCGTGGTAACGATTTGGGTCATGGGTCCGGGCAAGGGGCCAAAGGGTTCTGGCGGAAAAAGATACCGCGCTACCGCCCGGTTCCTAGTGGCAACGGTGGAAGATCCTTACGAAATCCTGATGCCAGCCGCGCCAGTTTTTACCCCGTCCTGAGGCGACTTGTCCTAAGCTGGCAGCTGTTCACGAACCTGGGGTCCGTATGCTCGACGGGTTACTGGTGCTGTTGGTGGTCATTTTCTTCGGCCTGAGCTGGGGCTTTGTCCGGCTCTGCGAAAAGCTCTGAGGATTCCGTCATGACCGTGCTCACCTGGGTTGGGCTGATCATCGCCATCGCGCTGCTCATCTATCTCTTTGCGGCGCTTCTCAAGCCGGAACTGTTCGAATGACCACCAACGGTTGGCTGCAGCTCGGCCTCTATATGGTCGTGCTCCTGGGTCTCGCGAAGCCCCTCGGCACCTTCATGGCGAAGGTCTATACCGGTGAACCGACCTGGCTCGGCCGCCTCCTGGGGCCGGTCGAACGGTTGTGTTACCGGGTGATGGGGGTCAGCCCCGACGACGAGATGGACTGGAAGCAGTACGCCTGGAGCTTCCTCCTGTTCAGCCTTCTCGGTACCCTGGCGGTGTACCTGTTGCTCCGGGTTCAGGCGGCGCTGCCGCTCAACCCGGCCCACATGGCCGCGGTTTCGCCCACCATCGCCTTCAATACCGCCACCAGTTTCGCGACCAACACCAACTGGCAGGCATACGGCGGCGAAATGACGATGAGCTACCTGTCGCAGATGCTGGCGCTCACCGTGCAGAACTTCGTCTCCGCGGCGGCGGGGATGGCAGTGCTGATCGCGCTGATCCGCGGCCTGTCACGCCACTCCACGCGCACCATCGGCAGCTTCTGGGTTGATCTCACCCGCGGCACGCTCTACATCCTGCTGCCGCTTTCCTTCGTGCTTGCCTTGGCCCTCGTGTCACAGGGTGTCGTGCAGACCTTCGGGGCGTATCAGACGGTTCCGCTGCTGCAGCCGTTCGGTCCCGATACCGCGCGGGTGACCACCCAGACCATCGCAGTCGGCCCGGCCGCGTCGCAGATAGCGATCAAACAGCTGGGCACCAACGGCGGTGGGTTCTTCAACATCAACTCGGCCCATCCGTTCGAGAACGCGACGCCACTCTCCAACTTCCTCGAAGTACTCGCGATCCTCCTGATCCCTGCGGCGCTCTGCTATACCTTCGGCCGAATGGTGAAGGACACTCGACAAGGTTGGGCCGTGCTGGCGGCCATGACGATCGTGTTCGTGGGGTTACTGCTCCCCTGCGTTATCACGGAACAGGCTGGCAATCCGTTGGTCGCCGAAGTCGTCGACCAGCACGCGAGCATCGGCCAGGCTGGCGGCAACATGGAGGGTAAGGAGGTCCGGTTCGGGGTGGTGAACTCCGCACTCTGGGCCACGGCAACCACCGCGGCCTCCAACGGCTCGGTCAACTCGATGCACGATTCGTTTATGCCGCTGGCTGGCCTGGTGCCACTCTGGCTGATGCAGTTGGGAGAGATCATCTACGGCGGTGTCGGGTCAGGCCTTTATGGAATGCTGCTCTTCGCAATCGTGACGGTGTTCATCGCTGGGCTCATGGTGGGACGCACACCGGAGTACCTCGGCAAGAAAATCGAGGCCTTCGAGATGAAGATGGCCTCGGTCGCGATCCTCGTCCCCAACCTGCTGGTGCTGATCTGCACCGCACTGGCGGTCGCCACCACGGCGGGGAGGTCCGGCGTCCTCAATCCGGGACCTCACGGGTTCACCGAGATGCTGTATGGCTTCTCCTCGATGAGCAACAACAACGGCAGCGCGTTCGGTGGCCTCACCGCTACCAACCCGTTCTACACCATCGTCGGGGGCATCGCAATGCTGTTCAGCCGGTTCTGGTGCGCCATTCCTGCTCTGGCCGTCGCCGGCTCACTGGCCGCGAAAAAGCGGGTGCCCGAGTCCGTCGGGACCTTCCCGACCCACACCCTTCTCTTCGTGCTGCTGTTGGTCGGCACGGTAGTCCTGGTGGGTGCGCTCACGCACCTGCCCGGACTCGCCCTGGGTCCGATCGTCGAACACCTGATGATCCACGCGAGGTAGGGAACTCATGTCCACCCAGAGCAAGGCCAAGCCGCTGTTCCACGGCCCGATCGTTCGGCGCGCAGTTCTGGACGCGTTCCGAAAGCTGAATCCACGACACGTCGTCCGGAATCCGGTCATGTTCGTGGTGGAGGTGGGCAGCCTGCTTACCAGCCTCCTGGCTGTGCTCGCCTTCAGCGGGCGCCTGCCGGAGAACCCATGGTTCATTCTCGGGGTCTCGACCTGGCTGTGGTTCACCGTGTTGTTCGCCAACTTTGCCGAGGCGATGGCGGAGGGTCGAGGCAAGGCGCAGGCCGATACGCTACGCAAGGCACGGCGTGATATCCTTGCCAAAAAGCTCAGAAATCCTAACGACCATCTCGATTTCGAGAACGTTCCGGCGAGCAGTTTGCGGGCCGGAGACGTCGTGTTGGTGCATGCCAGCCAGTTCATTCCGGGAGACGGAGAGATCATCGAGGGAGTTGCCTCGGTGGACGAAAGTGCCGTGACTGGGGAAAGCGCCCCGGTTATCCGGGAGAGCGGGGGAGATCGCAGCTCGGTGACCGGCGGCACCCGGGTTCTTTCCGATTGGATTGTCGTGCGCATCACTGCCAATCCGGGCGAGTCGTTCCTGGACCGGATCATCGGGCTCATCGAAGCGGCCAAGCGGCGGAAGACCCCGAACGAAATCGCGCTGGAGATTCTCCTGGCGGGGCTCACTATCATCTTTCTGCTGACCACGGTGACTCTGTTGCCGTTCTCGGTCTACAGCGTTGAGGCCGCCAAACAGGGCACGCCGGTCACGATGACGGTTCTGACGGCCCTTCTGGTTTGTCTGATCCCCACTACCATCGGCGGATTGCTCTCGGCGATCGGCATCGCCGGCATGGACCGCATGATCCAGAAGAACGTGATTGCGATGTCGGGCCGGGCGGTCGAAGCGGCGGGCGATGTGGATGTCCTGCTGCTCGACAAGACCGGGACCATCACGCTGGGCAACCGGCAGGCGGTCGCGTTCATGCCCGCGACCGGGGTGTCGCCCGAGACTCTGGCCGACGCGGCGCAGCTGGCTTCCCTCGCGGATGAGACGCCCGAGGGTCGCAGTATTGTCGTGCTGGCGAAGGAGAAGTTTGGCCTGCGGGAGCGGGACGTGCATGCGTTGGGAGCGCATTTCGTTGCGTTCACGGCTCAGACACGCATGAGCGGTGTCGATCTGGACGGCCGCCAGATCCGCAAGGGCGCAGCCGACGCGGTCGAGGACTGGGTCAAGAACGCCGGTGGCCAGCTGCCGGCCGATGTGCAGACCGCGGTGGAGGGAATCGCGCGACAGGGGGCGACGCCTCTCGTAGTAGCCGAGGGTCCCCGCGTGCTGGGAGTCATCCAGCTCAAAGACATCGTGAAAGGCGGAATTAAAGAGAGGTTCGCCGAGCTACGGCAGATGGGGATCAAGACGGTCATGATCACCGGTGACAACCCGCTTACCGCCGCTGCGATCGCGGCTGAGGCCGGGGTGGACGACTTCCTGGCCCAGGCGACTCCGGAGGCTAAGCTCGAGTTGATCCGGAAGCACCAGGCAGGTGGCAGGCTGGTGGCCATGACGGGAGACGGAACCAACGACGCTCCTGCCCTGGCCCAGGCCGACGTGGCCGTGGCGATGAACAGCGGCACCCAGGCGGCCAAGGAAGCCGGCAACATGGTCGACCTCGACTCCAATCCGACCAAGCTGATAGAGATCGTAGAGACCGGGAAACAGATGCTGATTACCCGGGGCGCCCTCACCACGTTCAGCATTGCCAATGACGTGGCGAAATACTTCGCGATCATTCCGGCGGCGTTCGCGACCACCTATCCCGCACTGGGTGCGCTCAACATCATGCACCTCGCCACCCCGACCAGCGCGATCCTCTCGGCGGTGATCTTCAACGCCCTGATCATCATCGCGCTGATCCCGCTCGCCTTGCGGGGAATCCGGTACCGTCCGATCGGCGCGGCCGCATTGCTGCGCAACAACCTGCTGATCTACGGGGTGGGTGGCGTGCTGCTGCCTTTTCCCGGGATCAAGCTCGTCGACATGATTCTCGTGGCTTTGCACCTGGCCTGAGTGGAGCAGCCTATGCGTTCGGAACTTCGCCCCGCGCTGTTATCCCTGGCGCTGTTCACCATCCTGACCGGTGCCATTTACCCGGCCGTGGTCACTGGCATCGCTCATCTGGCCTTTCGGCGTCAGGCGGAGGGAAGCCTCATTCCGAGGGACGGCAAGCCGGTCGGCTCGGCGTTGATCGGCCAGCCGTTCGACGATCCGAAGTACTTCTGGAGCCGGCCGTCCGGAACCAGTCCAGCGTACAACGGCGCGGCGTCCGGGGCATCGAATCTGGGACCGATGAACCCCGCGCTCACCGATGCGATCAAGGATCGGGTCGCCACGCTTCGTGCGGCCGATCCCGGTACCACGGGCCCGGTGCCGGTCGACTTGGTCACCGGTTCGGGGAGCGGGCTGGATCCGCACATCACGCCGGCTGCGGCAGCCTACCAGGTGAACCGGGTGGCTCAGGCCCGCTCCCTGTCCGCCAACCAAGTCCGCGACCTGGTGGCGGGGTACACTGAGGGCCGGCAGCTGGGCTTTCTGGGTGAGGCGCGAGTGAACGTCCTCCTGCTCAACCTTGCGCTGGACAGCCTGACGGCGACACCATGAGGTGATGAACGAACGCCGTCCGGACCCCGATCTCCTCCTCGCCCAGGTTCGGGAAGCAGAGGGGCGGGCGACCCGCGGTAAGCTCAAAGTCTTCTTCGGCGCCAATCCCGGCGTCGGGAAGACTTTTGCCATGCTGGAGGAGGCCCGCGTCAAGCGGGTCGAAGGCGTGGATGTCGTGGTGGGGGTAGTCGAGACCCACCGGCGGGTCGAAACCGAGGCTCTCCTTACCGGTCTCGAAATCCTGCCCCGCCGCCCCGTAGAGTATCGCGGCATCACCCTTCATGAGTTCGACCTCGATGCCGCCCTCGCCCGGCATCCTGCCATTCTGCTGGTCGACGAGCTGGCCCACACCAATGCACCGGATTCCCGCCACACCAGGCGGTGGCAGGACGTCGAGGAGCTGCTCGCCGCCGGGATCTCGGTCTATACCACTTTGAACGTCCAGCACCTCGAGAGCCTGAACGACGTGGTCGCCCAGATCACCGGAATTCAGGTGCGGGAGACCGTCCCGGATGCGGTGTTCGACGCCGCCGACGAGGTGGAGCTGGCGGACCTGACCCCCGATGATCTGCTGCGCCGGCTGGAACAGGGCAAGGTCTATTTCCCCGAGCAGGCCGAGCGGGCTCGGGAAGAGTTCTTCCGCAAGGGGAATCTCATCGCGCTGCGGGAGCTGGCGCTCCGCCGGGTGGCGGAGCGGGTGGACGCCCAGATGCGCGGGTACATGCGGGAGCAGGGCATTCGGGAGATCTGGCCCGCCGGCGACCGCCTGCTGGTCTCGGTGGGACCCAACCCCGCCAGTGCCCGGCTGATCCGGGCCGGGCACCGAATGGCGTCGCGTCTGACCTGTGAATGGGTTGTGGTCTACGTCGAGAACCCGGCGATCAGCCTGTCCGCGGCCGATCGAGAAGCTCTAGTCGAAAACCTGCGGCTGGCAGAAGAGCTTGAGGCCCGCGTGGCCACCTTGCAGGGACGGGACACGGCCGATGAGATCCTGGCCTATGCCCGCGAACACAACGTCACTCGCATCATCATCGGCAAGCCGACCCACCCGTGGTGGCGGGACAAGGTTCGAGGCTCGCTGCTCGACAAGCTGGTCCGCGGCAGTGGAGATGTGGACGTGTACGTCATCAGCGGCGAGGTCGAAGGGGAGGTGCCGCGGCGGCTCCCGTCCCCGTCACGTGCGTCGCCACTGAAGGAGTATCTATGGGCCGTGTTGGTAGTGACCCTGTGTACCCTTGGTGGGTGGGCGGGGCTTCACCACCTGACAGTCACCGATATCGCGATGATCTACCTGCTCGGCACTGTAGTGGTGTCGAGCCGCTCGGGTCGCGGGCCGGCGCTTGCGGCTGTGCTGGTGAGCATCGCCTTGTTCGATTTCTTCTTCGTTCCTCCCTATTTGACTTTCGCAGTCTCGGATCTGCAGTTCGTCTCGACCTTCGGCGTCATGCTGCTCATTTCCCTGGTGATCAGCGGGCTGACCGTGCGGGTAAGGGAACAGGCCGGATTCGCCCGGGAGCGGGAAAGCCGGACGGCAGCGCTGTACGCGATGAGCCGGGAGCTTGCGACCGCAAGAGATCGGTCCCAGCTGGTGGATGTCGTTCGTCGCCAGATCGGCGCCAGCTTCGGCGCAGCAGTGCAGCTCCTACTGCCGGACGAGGCCGGAAGCCTGGCCCCGCCGGAGGGGCAGGCTCCTGCTTACCCTCTGGATGACCGGGAGCGCGGTGTAGCGCAATGGGTGTTTCAGCGAGACCAATCGGCCGGCCTCGGCACTGATACGCTCCCCGCGGCGAAGGCCCTGTATATGCCGTTACGCGCCAGCGGTCACCTGGTGGGGGTCCTGGGCGTCATGCCGTCGGATCCCCGGCGCTTTCAAGACCCGGCTCAGCGCCAACTCCTGGAGGCGTTCGCGGACCAGGTCGCGCTTGCCCTGGAACGGATGACGCTGGAGCAGCAGACCCAGCAGAGCCAGGTGGAAATCGAGGCTGAACGGCTCCGCACCGCGCTCTTAAGCTCCCTGTCGCACGACTTGCGTACGCCTCTTGCCGGGATCACGGGATCGGCCACCAGTCTGCTCCAGGACCGTTCCATGCGCGATGAGGTGCGTCGGGACCTGCTGCAGACCATCGTCGAGGAGGCGCAGCGGATGAACCGGCTGATCGGCAACCTGCTCGATATGATCCGGGTGGAAACTCAGACCCTCGTGGTGCAAAAGGAGTGGCAGCCGCTGGAGGAGCCGATCGGCGTGGCACTGATCCGGCTCGACGAGCGGCTGCAGGGGCGGGAGGTACAGGTCCAACTGCCGCCGGACCTGCCCCTCGTGCCGCTGGATGGTCTCCTCATAGAAGAAGTCCTCATCAACCTGCTGGAGAACGCCGTCAAGTACACGCCGGCAGGGAGCCCCATCACGATCAGCGCCCGGGTCGACAACCAGTCGATAGTCGTCGATGTAGCGGACCGGGGACCGGGATTGCCGCCGGGAGAAGAAGCGCGGATCTTTGACAAGTTCTATCGATCGGTGGGCGCACCACCGGGTGGCGGCGTTGGGCTGGGACTCACCATTTGTCGCGGCATCGTGCAGGCGCATGGTGGGCGGATCTGGGCGGAGAACCGTCCCGGTGGGGGAGCGGTATTTCGGTTCACCCTTCCTATCGAAGGGACGCCTCCAACTCTCCCGCCCAGGGAGGCCGTCGCTGAAACCGTCTGAATCTTCCGGGGGACACGACCATGGCCGTTCCGCAGCCGTTGGTCCTGTTGATCGAGGACGAGCCCCAGATGCGCCGCTTCCTCAGGGCGGCGCTCGATGACGGGCAATACCATCTGATCGAGGCACCGACGGCCCGCGAAGGTCTCGCCCAGGCGGCCAGCCGCAATCCTGACATCATCCTCATGGACCTGGGGTTGCCTGACGGGGATGGGCTCGATCTCACCCGGCGCATTCGCGAATGGTCAAACCGGCCCATCATCGTGCTCTCGGCACGAGGGATGGAGGTTGACAAGGTGGCTGCTCTCGATGCTGGCGCCGATGACTACCTGACCAAGCCCTTTGGGGTCGGCGAGCTGCTGGCCCGGATGCGGGTAGCGCTCCGTCACGCGACTCTTGCCGCTTCGGGAAAAGAGGAGCCGGAGTTTTTGGAGGGAGACCTAAGGGTGGACCTGGCACGGCGCCAGGTCTTCGTGAGGAGCCAGGAGGTGCACCTTACGCCACTGGAATACCGGCTGCTCCAGACCCTGGTGCATCACGCAGGGAAGGTGGTGACACACCGGCACCTGCTCAAGGAAGTCTGGGGGATCAATTCAATCGCACAGACCCACTACCTGCGGGTCTACATGACCCAGCTTCGGCACAAGCTTGAAGTGGATCCGACTCATCCGCGGTTGCTGCTGACCGAACCGGGCGTGGGGTACAGGTTGAAGGTGTCGAGCTGAAGTGATTGAAAATTGAAAATTTCAAATTGTCAATTGAAGTCACTCAAGTTCGAATTTCCAATTTTCAATTTGCCATTTTTCGATCTTTAGTCCCTCCCCACCACCTCCAGTACCACCGGGACCCGCCCCAGCGGTGCCGACACCTGCGCGCCCTGCACTCTCGCCTTGACGGCCGAAAGCATCTCGCGGGCGATCATTACCCCCTCCTCGAGCGCCTGCTCCTTCCCATTGACGCTGGCCTTGCGCATCCGCTCCAGGATGCCGTTCGGAATCGAGATTCCGGGAACTTCATTGGCGAGGAACTCCGCGTTGCGCTGAGAGATGAGGGGCCAGATCCCCGCGATGATCGGGATCCGGAATGATTCGACCCGGGTGAGAAACCGATCCAGCTGCTCGATGTCGAAGACCGGCTGAGTTACCGCAAACTCGGCTCCCGCCTCGACCTTCCAGGCGAACCGGCGCAGCTCACGGTCGAGATCCACCGCCGCGGGATTTACTCCGACACCAATGACGAAACGCGCCGGCTCGCCCAGAGAATTTCCTCCCGGGTCCAAGCCGTGATTGAGCCGCGACACCAGGTTGGTGAGCCCGATACTGTCGATATCGAACACCGCGGTCGCGTCGGGGTACGGCCCCATCTTGGGTGGATCACCCGTGACAATGAGAAGGTTGCGGACGCCACTCGCCGCGGCTCCCAGCAGATCCGACAGCATGCCGAGAAGGTTCCGGTCCCTGCACGCGTAATGGACGACTGCTTCCATCCCGACTTCGTGCTGGATCATCAGGGCTGATAGCAGTGCACCCATCCGGCTCTGGGCCCTGGGGCCGTCGGGCACATTCACCGCATCCACCCCGACCGCCTTGAGTTCCCGCACCTGACGGAACATCGGTTCGGGGTCCACTCCCTTGGGCGGCACGATCTCCACGGTGGTGACGAATTCTCCCCGCGCCAGCTTACCACCCAAGTGGGAGCGCTGTCCCAACGGAATTGGTTCGAGCGGTGTGGCCTGGGCGGGCGCCGCCGCATGCACGCTGGTATGCTGAGGCGACACGCTCTTCACGAATCCGACAACGGCCTTGATGTGGTCCGGTGTCGTTCCACAGCAGCCGCCAACGAATCGCGCCCCCGCCTCCGCGATCCGGCGCGCGTACTCGGCCAGATATTCCGGGGAGGCCATGTAGATCTTCCGGTCCCCGACTTCGCGAGGTAGGCCGGCATTGGGCTGTGCCGAGATCGGCACCGTAACCACCTTGGCCAGCTTCTCCACCGCCTCGAGCACGCCGTGAGGCCCGACCGAGCAGTTCACCCCGATCACGTCGGCACCCATCGCCTGAAGAATCGGGCCGAAGTCCGCCGGATCGGTGCCGTAGTGGGTCTTGCCGTCAGTGCCCACGGTCATCTGGGCGAAGACCGGGATGTTACTCTTGCTGCGAACGGCGTTGAATGCGGCCCGCAACTCCTCCACGTCGCTGAAGGTCTCGAGGATGATGCCGTCGACACCCCCCGCGAGGAGTCCATCGACCTGCCGGGCGAAAGTTGCCTGAGCCTCCTGGACCGCCATCTCGCCGAACGGCTCGATTCTGACACCAAGCGGGCCGATGGCGCCGAGCACCAGGGCGCGGCCCGCGGCGGCCTCAAGGGCCAGGCGCGCAGCGGCCTCATTGATCTTCTCGGTCTCCGCAGCGAGGCCGTAGCCTCCGAGCTTGAGCGGATTGGCGCCAAACGTGTTGGTCTCGATCAGCTCGGCACCGGCCCGCACGTACTCCCGATGAATCTCCCGCACCAGATCCGGCTGCTTCAGGTTCAGCTCGTCGTAACACACGTTGAGGAAGACGCCCCGGGCATAGAGCATGGTGCCCATGGCGCCGTCGCATACGTGCGTGCGACCGTCGGCGATCAACTCTCGGAGCCCCGTCACCGCTCATACCCCAGATTCGGCGCCAGCCACCGTTCTGCTTCCGCGACGCTCATTCCCTTCCGGCGTGCGTAGTCTTCGACCTGGTCTTTCCCGATCTTCCCCAGGCCGAAGTAGCGAGACTCCGGTCGCCAGAAGTAGTAACCGCTCACCGATGCGGCAGGCAGCATGGCAAACGACTCGGTCAGTCGGATACCAGCCCGTTCCTCCGCGCTGAGCAGGTCGAACAGGGTCCGCTTCTCCGTGTGATCGGGACATGCCGGATAGCCTGGGGCGGGACGTATTCCCTGATACTGTTCCCTGATGATCGCTGGCTGATCGAGTGACTCATCGCCCGCATAGCCCCAGAATTCGCGTCTTACTCGGGCGTGCAATCGTTCAGCCAGCGCTTCGGCCAGCCGATCCGCCAAGGCCTTGGCAAGAATGGCCGAGTAATCGTCGTTGGCCTGCTCAAAGCGCTTGACCAGCGGCTCGAGGCCGTGCCCGGCTGTCACCGCGAACAAGCCGATGAAGTCGGCCACCCCGCTTTCTCTCGGCGCCACGAAGTCGGCGAGTGCCAGGTTCGGTCGGCCTGGCTGCCGGCTCATCTGCTGTCTGAGGGTCCGAATCGTCGTGAGTTTCCCCTTGCCATTCTCGCTGGAAACCTCGATGTCGTCTCCCGATGAGGCTGCAGGGAGGAAACCGAACACCGCGCGCGCGTCGAGCAATTTGTCCTTTACGATAGTCTCGAGCAGCGCCTTCGCGTCCTTGAACAGACTCCGCGCGGCTGAACCCTGCTCCGGATCATCGAGGATCGCCGGATAGTGTCCTCGAAGCTCCCAGGTCTGGAAGAATGGAGTCCAGTCGATCCAATCGACCAGATCCTCGAGCGGGTAGGGCGCGATCTGCCGGATGCCAACGAACGTTGGCTGGGGCGACCCGGCCGCCTTCCAGTCAACCACCAGCCGGTTGCGCCGAGCCTCGCCGATTGGCGTGAGCCGTTCCTCGGCCCGCTCGGCTGCGCGTTCGTCCCGGATCGTCTGGTATTCGCTCGCAACCCCGCGAGTGAACTCTTCGCGCAGGTCGTCGCTCAGGAGCCGGGCTGCTACGCCGACGGCGCGAGAGGCGTCGAGGACGTGCACAACCGGGCTCTGATACTGCGGGGCGATTTTTACTGCCGTGTGGATCCGGGACGTCGTGGCCCCTCCAATCAGCAGCGGAGTCGTAAACCCGGCGTGCTGGAGCTCGCCGGCCACGAAGCTCATCTCCTCGAGTGAGGGGGTGATCAGGCCACTCAATCCGATCAGGTCCACCTGCTTCTCCCGAGCGGTTTCCAGGATCTTGGCGCTCGGCACCATTACGCCGAGGTCGATCACTTCGTAGTTGTTACACTGGAGGACAACGCCTACGATGTTCTTGCCGATGTCGTGGACGTCGCCCTTCACCGTAGCCATGAGTACCCGCCCCTTGGTTCGGGTATCGGCATTGGCGGCTTTCTCCGCCTCGATGAACGGGATCAAGTGCGCGACGGCCCGTTTCATGACCCGGGCGCTCTTCACCACCTGGGGCAAGAACATCCGGCCGGATCCGAAGAGATCGCCCACCACGTTCATACCCGCCATCAGTGGGCCCTCGATCACCTCAATGGGCCGCTTCACCTGCTTGCGGGCTTCCTCTGTGTCCTCGACGATGAAGTCCGCAATGCCTTCGACCAGCGCGTGGGTCAACCGCTCCTGGACCGGTCCCTCCCGCCAGGAGAGGTCCTTCCCCGGCTGGGCGGCCTGACCGCGTACCGTGTCGGCCACCTCGAGCAGGCGTTCGGTGGCGTCAGGCCGGCGATTGAGGACCACGTCTTCGACCCGCTCGCGCAATTCCGGCGGGATGTCATCGTAGATCGCGAGTTGCCCCGCGTTCACGATGCCCATGTCCATCCCGGCGTGAATGGCGTGGTAGAGGAACACCGAATGGATCGCCTCGCGCACCGGGTTGTTGCCCCGGAACGCGAAGGAGACGTTGCTGACTCCACCACTTATGAGCGCGTGAGGAAGCTGCGCCTTGATCGCTCGGGTGGCCTCGAAATACGAAACGGCGTAGCCATTGTGCTCCTCGATCCCGGTCGCGATGGCGAAGATGTTGGGATCGAAGATGATATCCTCCGGCGGGAAACCGACCTGCTCGGTCAGGATCTTGTAGGCCCGCCGGCAGATCTGGATCTTCCGCTCCGCGCTATCGGCCTGGCCCTGCTCGTCGAAGGCCATCACGACCACGGCCGCCCCGTAGCGTCGCACCAGCTCCGCGTGTTGCACGAAAGCGGCCTCGCCTTCCTTCAGGCTGATCGAGTTGACCACGCCCTTTCCCTGGAGACAGCGCAGCCCCGCCTCGATCACGGACCATTTCGAGGAATCCACCATCACGGGGACTCGGCTGATGCCGGGCTCCGAGGCGACCAGACGCAAGAACGTCGTCATGGCCTTCTCCGCGTCCAGCATTCCCTCGTCCATGTTCACATCGATGAGCTGGGCGCCGCTCTCAACTTGCTGGCGTGCCACCTCGAGAGCCGCTTCGTAGTTGCCTTCGAGTACCAGCTTCGCGAAGCGACGTGACCCGGTCACGTTGGTTCGTTCACCCACGTTCACGAAATTGGTCAACGGCCCGATCGTGAGCGGCTCCAATCCACTGAGCCTGCAGTGCCTTTCCGGCGAGGGCGGCACACGAGGGGGACGTCCCCGGACCACTTCCGCGATCGCGCGGATGTGCGCGGGTGTCGTGCCGCAACAGCCGCCGACGATGTTCACCATTCCACCTTCGGCGAAATCGCGAATCACCTCGGCCATCGTTTCCGGCGTCTCGTCGTAGCCACCGAACGCGTTGGGAAGCCCGGCATTGGGGTGGCTGCTGACAAACACCGGGGCGACCCGGCTCAGGTCCTGGACGTATTGCCGGAGCTGGCGTGCGCCCAGAGCGCAGTTGAGTCCGACAACCATTGGACGAGCGTGCGCGACCGAATTCCAGAACGCCTCGGTGGTCTGCCCCGAGAGCGTCCGTCCGCTGGCATCGGTAATTGTCCCGGAAATCCAGACCGGTACCCGCTCACCCGTGGCCGCGAAGTGAGCGTCGATCGCAAATATTGCTGCCTTGGCGTTGAGCGTGTCGAAGATCGTCTCGACCATGAGCAGGTCCGCCCCACCATCGAGTAGGCCGCGCACTGCTTCCGCATAGGTATCGACCAGCTGCCGGAACTCGATGTTGCGGAACCCGGGATCGTTCACATCGGGTGAAAGCGACGCGGTCCGATTGGTCGGCCCCAACACGCCTGCCACAAAACGGGGGCGCCCGTCGGCCGCCTCGGCACGATCTGCCACCCGGCGGGCCAGTGCCGCGGCCTCGCGGTTCAGCTCCGGCACCAGCGACTGCATGCCGTAGTCGGCCATGGAGACCGCGGTGGAGTTGAACGAATTGGTCTCGATGATATCAGCGCCCGCGTCGAGGTATGCGGCGTGAATCGCCTCGATGATGTCGGGCCTGGTCAAGACCAGGAGATCGTTGTTGCCCTTGAGGTCGCGGGGCCAGTCCTTGAATCGGGAACCCCGGTAGTCGGCCTCGCCGAGCTTGTAGCTCTGGATCATTGTGCCCATGGCACCGTCCAGCACGAGAATCCGCTCCCGCAGCAGGCGGGGGAGGAGTTCAAGGCGTGAGGCGCGATCGAAGGGCATAGTGATAAAAAATCCCCGAGGCCAAAACGGCACCCGGGGGCGGCCGTTTTAGCACTTGTTTAACGTGGCTGCAATAGGCGCAAATCACCACGACGTCAGTTGTCCCTGGACCAAAGATAGCCCCCCCGATGCCTAATCGCCAAGTCCGAGCCGCTCGAGTGCCTCCTTGGGGGTCAAGCCGGCTATCTCGACGGTCTTACGTCGCGCGGTGCCTCCCGCGGTAAGTCGTACTCGCGCGGGCGCGACACCGAGAACCGTGGCCAGCAACTGAACCAGAGCCCGGTTGGCGGCCCCCTCTACGGGCGTCGCCGTCAGGCGGACTTTGACCGCGTCACCGTGCAACCCCACCACTTTGTTGAGAGCCGCGCGGGGCTGAGCGTGAATCGTGAGCCTGACTCCACCGGGCATCGGGTCAACCGGCGGCATCCTCTACAGAAGCCCCATCACGAATGAGCGTGCCAGAATCAGGAGGAGCCAGGCGACCAGGGGGCTGATATC
>DATBGE010000165.1:0-11750 GCA_036558125.1 Gemmatimonadales bacterium
GCCGTCGGGAAGGGAACCGGATTGGTCATCTTCTCCAAGGCAGCCTGATTGGGTGTGCCGTAACCGGTAAAATTGGAAATAGCAGCGCCCACTTCCGGCCGGAGCACGTAGTTCATGAACTCGTGCGCCGCGCGCTTGTGCTGGGCGGAGCTGGTGAGGGCCAGGTTGTCGGTCCAAATGGTGCCGCCTTCCCTCGGAAGCCGGTAGTCCAGATCGGACTGCTTCGCTCGCGCCTGCGCGGTGTCGCCATTCCAGAGTTGCGCGAGCCACACCTCACCCGAAATCAGCTGCTCTTTGACCGGCGCGGAGACGTAGCCTTTGAGATTGGCTCGGGCCGCGATGGCATCTGCCTTGGCCGCTGCGAGCTCGCCGGAGTCGGTCGAATTGAGGGAGTGTCCCCGGTAGTGCAGCCACGCGCCGATCACCTCGCGCTCGTCGTCCATCTGGGTCATCCTGCCCTTCAACTGGGGATCGAGGAAGGCGGCCCAGCTATCGGGTGGCGGCTTGATCTTGTCCGTTCGATAGGCGATGCCCGTCGTACCCCATTGCCAGGGCACGGTGTGGGCATTGTCGAGATCGAACGGAGGATCGAGGAAGATCGGCGCGACGTTGGTCCAGTTGGTGAGGAAGTTCTGGTCAATCGGCGCGATGAGTCTCTTGGCCAGGAGAACCGGGACGACGTAGCCGGATGGCACGATGATATCGTAGCTGGCTTGTCCGCTCTCGAGCCGAGCCAGCATCTCCTCGTTGCTCTCGTATTGCTCGTAGGTGACCTTGACCCCGAATTCCTTCTCGAAGTCTGGAATCGTCTCCTTGGCGATGTAGTCTGACCAGTTGTAGATGCTTAGCTCTTTTTCGATCGGTCCGAGCTCGGCTTTCACCCCTTGAGCACCCTTGTCGGCGCCGGGCTTGCAGGCCGTGAGCAGGGTGCCGATCGTGCTGAGCCCCAGGCCCAGTGCGGTTGCTCGGCTCACGAACTCTCGGCGGGAGATCACGCCTCGCCTGAGGTACTCGACCAGGCCTTCCACCTCGCGTGTCTCGCTCAAGGTCGGCCCTCCCTAAAGCACGAAAACGTACCGCATGCCGAATAGCTGACAGGTTGCGGCTGACGGCCGACGCTTACAGTACCAGTTCTTAAGCACGAAGGACACAAAGATCACAAAGAAAATCTGTTTCTAAGTGTGTTTTCTTGGAGTAACTTCGTGTCCTTTGTGTTCTTCGTGATTAATACTGGGAGCCCGAATTGTCCGCCACGCGCCAAGGAGCAATCTGCTAATAGCTAACAGCTAACCGCCTACCGCTCAGCGCACCCAATCCTGCACCCTGAACCACGCCCCCGCGAGCGGCAGGAACCAGGGCCGCCCGCGATACAGTGGAACCGCAGCGAACGGCAGTCCCCACAGCGGAGGGCGTTCCTTCCTGCCCGCCAGCAGCTCTCCTATCCGGTGTCCGAGGTAACTGGAGAGGGCAACCCCGTGGCCGGCGTAGGCCAGGGCATAATGCACCCCATCGAAGGTGCCGGCGTGGGGCAGATAGTCCAGAGCGAACCCCAGCTGGCCGCCCCAGGAATATTCGATCGGGACGTGCGCTATCTCGGGGTACACCTCTTCGATCCCACGCCGGAGGATGTTCCGGCTTTCCCGCTCCGCATCCGCGGAAAAAGAGGCGCGACCGCCGAACACCAGGCGGCGGTTCCACACCCGGAAATAGTACAGCAGGTTCTTGGTATCACTCAGCACTCGGCCACGAGGGACGAGCCGGAGCGCAATCTCTTCATCCAGCGGCACCGTCGCGATAATGAAACTGCCGATGGGAATCACCCGGCGGGCGAGATCGGGAAGCACACGACCCCCATACCCGTTCGTCGCGACCAGCACTTCGCGGGATCGCAGCACTCCCCGTGGCGTGTCAAGCTCGAAACCATCGCCCTGGCGGCGGATTCTCCGGACCTCGCAGCGCTCGACCGTTTTGGCGCCTGCTCGCACCGCTGAGCGCGCGAGCCCGGCGAAGTAGGCGGCGGGTTGCAGTCCGCCGGCCGCAGGATCCAGCAGGCCACCGTAGTAGCGCGAAGAGCCGATATCCTGGCGAACCTGCGTCCGGTCCAGGAGAACGGTATCGTGGCCGAACCGCTCGAGGAGCAGGATGCGCTCGCGTTCCAGCTCCTTGAGATGCGACGGGCGCGCGGCAAGCGCGACGTGACCGCAGCGTCTGAAATCACAATCGATGTGCTCCTGGGCGATCACGCGCTCGACGAAATCCACCGCGTCGAGAGAAAATCGCCAGAGCGCCCGGGCTCGTTCGAGGCCGAACCGGCGGGCGAGTGCGGCGACTTCGGCCTTGTAGCCCGGCAACACGAATCCGCCATTCCGCGAGCTGGCTCCCCAGCCGAGAGTCTCCCGCTCCAGGACAACCGTGTCGACGCCGTGACTCGCCAGAGCGCGGGCCGCCGCCATCCCGGTGTAGCCGCCACCGACGATTGCGACGTCGGCGCGATCCGGGGGACCTGGCATTGACGTGATGTTGAGCGGCGCAGTGGTGGCAGTCCAGAGATTCATCCCACGAGTGCCTCGACCGATTCCCGGAAGACCGTCGTGTGGCGGTCGATATCTTCCTCGGTCACCGAGGGCGCAATCAGCGCCATGCTGTGGAAAGGGGTGAGCAGGATGCCGCGATTGAGCGCCGCAAGGTGCATGTAGCGGTCCAGCTCCACATCCACCGCAGCCGCCGCTTCACCGCCGTTTCGAGGCGGAGCCGGGCGAAACCAGTACTCGGCGCGGCAGCCCAGCTGCTTCACGATCCAGGGCAGCTCAAACTCGGCGATCACCGATTCGACCCCGGCCCGGAACCGGTCGGCCAGCGGGATGGTCCGGCGGTAACTCTCAGGCGTAAGCACCCGCTCGAGCGTTGCGCGCATTGCCGCCAGCGAGAGTGAGTTGCCGGCGAGCGTGCCGCCGATCCCGCCGGTATCGCAGTCCGAGACCGGGATGCGCGACTCGAGGGCCTTCGCCACCTTCGCACTGAACCCATACGCGGCACCGGGAACCCCGGCTCCGATCGCCTTGCCCACCGTGACGAAATCAGGCCGAAGATCCATCGTCGCCGTGCAGCCACCGGGTCCGGCGCACATGGTATGGGTCTCATCGATGATGACCAGCGCGCCCGTTTTGGAGGCAAGATTGCTCAACGCTTCGTGAAAGCCGGGCTCGGGATGGATGATCCCGATGTTGGTCATGGCCGGCTCGGCCAGGACGCAGGCGACATCCCGGTGGGACAACGCCTCCTCGAGCGCGGTGAGATCGTTGAACTCGACTACCCTCGTCGTCTCGATGGGATTCACTGCCGGACCAATGTTCCCCGGCCGCATTCGGGGGAGACCGTCCTGCAGAATGACCAGGGTTTCATCTACCGTCCCGTGATAACACCAATTGAAGACCAGGATTTTTGATCGGCCGGTGATCATCCGGGCGAGCCGGATCGCGAAGCGGTTGGCATCGGTGGCGGTAAGAGCAAATTGCCAGTGGGGGAGGCCGAAGCGTCGTGCCAGGTCCTCCCCCACCCAGAGCGAGTCCTCGGTCGGCAACATGGTGGTGATCCCGCGCGCCGCCTGGCGGTTAATCGCTTCGATTGTGTCGGGCGGGGCATGCCCCGTCATGGCGCCGGTGTCGCCCAAACACAAATCGAGGTATCGAAGGCCATCGACGTCGGTGAGATGAGCACCCTGCGCGGATGCCACGAAAACGGGGAACCCGCCCGCCCATTTCTTCATCCAGTGCATCGGGACGCCCTCGAACAGCGATCGCTGGGCGCGCTGGTAGAGAGCCCTCGAACGGGGATGGGTTTCGAGGAAGCGCTGTTGTTCGAGGTGGGATTGGCGGGTGAGCCTTGAGCGGTCGATCACGGGTGTCGTCGGTGGTCGGTGGTCATAGGTCCAAGGTCGAGGGTCTAAGGTCTAAGGTCTTGGGTCTTGAGTCGTAGGCGCTTAGTCCAAGGCTGAAATTCCCTCGCCCTTGGACCTTAGACCTTAGACCCTCGACTATCGACCATCGACCACGACCTCGAACGCCCGCTCCATTGCCTCCAATCCCTCATCCAGCACCGCGTCCTCGACCGTGAGCGGGACCAGCACCCGCACGACGTTCCCGAGGGTACCAGCGGAGAGCAGGATCACACCGCGCTTCAGGGACTCAGCGAGCAGCTTGCCGGTCAACTCCTTGGCGGGGGCCTTGGTCGTCCGATCAGTGACCAGCTCGATCGCGATCATTCCGCCGAGTCCCCGGACGTCTCCCACCTGGGGGAAGCGCTGCGCCCATTTCTGGAAGCGGCCACGAATGCGCTCCCCGATCTTCGCCCCACGCTCGGCGAGCCGATCTTCTTTCATGACATCGAGCACCGCGAGTGCGGCCGCGCAGGCCAGCGGGTTTCCCCCGTAGGTACCACCCAGTCCACCCGGCTGCGCCGACTCCAGCACATCCGCCCGGCCAGTGACGGCGGCAAGCGGCAGGCCCCCAGCAAGCGACTTGGCTGTTGTCATGAGATCGGGGACCAGACCGTAGTGTTCGCAGGCGAACATCTTGCCCGTGCGCCCGAATCCAGTCTGAATCTCGTCGGCAATGAACAGGATCCCGTGATCCTTCGCGAAGGCCGCCAGGGCTTTGACGAATTCAGGGGGTGCCGGAACGAATCCGCCCTCGCCCAGCTCCAGCTCCATGATGATGGCTGCGACCGACTGCGGGTCTACCATTGCAGCGAACTGCTGCTCCAGATACTCGCGGCTCGCCATGCAGCAGGAGCCACTTCCACCCTTGCCGCCCTGACCGCCCTGCGCACACCGATAGCAGTACGGAAACGGCATCCGATACACTTCGGGCGCGAAGGGACCGAAGCCCTTCTTGTACGGCATCACCTTCGAAGTGAGGGCCATCGCGAGATAGGTGCGGCCATGGAAGCCGTGTTCAAAGCAGACGATCGCCTGGCGACCGGTGAAATGCCGCGCCGCTTTCACCGCGTTCTCGACCGCCTCGGCCCCGCTGTTCACGAAAAAGGTGCGCTTCTCGTGTCCCCCGGGTGTGAGGGCGTTGAGTTTCTCGGCCAGCTCCACGTAGGGCTCGTAGGTGGAGACCGGAAAGCAGACGTGGGTGAAGTGATCCAGCTGTTGCCGGACCGCGTCGACTACTCGGGGATTCCGGTGCCCCGCATTCACCACGCCGATGCCGCCTCCGAAGTCGATCAACCGGTTCCCGTCCGCGTCGGTGACGACGGCATTCTCTGCGTGAACCACGGCAAGCGGTGTAGTCGATGGCACGCCGCGGGGGACTGCCTTGGCGCGGCGGGCGTTAAGGGCTTGGCTCTTGGGACCCGGAATGGGCGTCTTGAGATCAATCACGGGGGGCATCGGGAACTCCGCACTCTGCGAGGGGCTGGAACGCCGAGCTTAGCCGTCGCCCCGTGAAATGTCGAGGGCAGGGGCGATCCCCGGCCTTCCCATTCAAGTGCTGCACTGTAGGTTCTCTGCATTACCACCATCGCCTCAGCGGTCACACCCATGTCCTTCGAGGTCAAATCATGACAGGAGTCCGTGCGAGCGTGCTTCGCTCCTTGCTGTTCGGCGCCTTTGCAGCCGGACTGGCCTGCGGCGGCGAAAAGGCCGGGGGCGGGGCCAGCGGGGCCGTCGAGAAGATCACCATCACGCCCACCTCGGACGCGCGCGCCGACGCGAAGACCTATCTGGCGCAGTTGTGTCCCAAGCCGATAGGCGGCGAGCTCAACTTCATGGTGTGGGAAGGGTACACCGACACGCTCTTCTCGAAGCCGTTCGAAGACGCCTGCGGTGTGAAGGTGAACGCCACCTACATGCAGTCGAGCGACGAGCTGGTGGCCAAGCTTCGGGCCGGTGGCGCACAGACCATCGATCTGGTCTCGCCCTCGAGCGACGCGATCACCCAGATCATCGAGGCGAATCTCGCCCAGCCGCTCGATATGAAGCGGCTCCCCAGCTACGGCGATCTCATGGCCAGCTTCCGCGGCTTGACCATGGCCCGCAAGGACTCGCTGGTCTTCGGTCTGCCGTGGGCGTTCGGCCCGAATCCGTTGATCTACGACACGGCCAAGGTGACGCCGGCCCCGACCTCGTGGTCCGAGCTGTGGGACAAGAAGTATCGCGGGAAGCTGTCGCTGCAGGACGACATTGCGACGCTGTGGATGGTGGCCCAGACCCTGGGCCTCGACGATCCGAACGATCGCAGCAAACTGTACAACCTCTCCGACGAAGACCTCGCGAAGGTCAAGGCGAAGGCGCTGGAGCTCAAGCCGAATGTCCGGAAGTACTGGTCCACTGCGGGCGACATGACCCAATTGTTCCAAAGCGGGGAGATCGTGGCCGGAGAAGGCTGGCCGCTCATGACCGCTCAGCTTCGCGGAGCCGGCTTCCCGGCTGGAGAGGTGATTCCCAAGGAAGGCACCACCGCCTGGGCCGATCACTGGGTGCTCACTTCCGGAGCGACCAATCTCAATGCGGCGTACGCCTGGCTGGAGTACGCCTCGCAGCCCTTCACTCAGAAGCTGATGGCCGATGTGACCAACTACATCGTGGCCAGCCCGGGGGCCAAGGCCTACATGTCACCCCAGCAGGTGGGGACCCAGCGGGACATCGCCGAGTACGGCACCAAGGTCAATTTCTGGCAGTGGAGCCCGCGGCGGGACAAGTATCAGGAAGTGTGGAATGAGGTGAAGGCGGCGAAGTAGTCGATAGTCGATAGTCGGTGGTAGGTAGTGGGTGGTGGGTAGCGGGGGTGGGACCTTGATGCTTGGTCCCCCACCACCCACCACCCACGCCCCACAACCTATTGCCCAGAGTCACAACATCTCATCAATCCTCCAGCTCAACCACCTCACCAAACGCTTCGACACCTTCACGGCCGTCGATGATCTCTCGCTCGATATTGCGGCCGGAGAGTTCCTGACTTTCCTCGGCGCGTCGGGTTCGGGAAAGACCACGACGCTGCGGATGATCGCCGGATTCGAGCGACCGACATCCGGCGAGATCCTGATGGAAGGCACGTCGATCACGCCGCTCCCTCCTTTCAAGCGGGACATCAACACCGTTTTCCAGAGCTACGCGCTGTTTCCTCACATGAGTGTGCGGGACAACGTGGGGTACGGCCTGCGCATGAAGGGAGTGGCGAAGCCGGAAATCGCCAAGCGAGTGGAGGAGGCGTTGCAAATGGTCCAGCTGGGTCACCTGGGAGAACGGGCCCCGCGCCAGCTGTCCGGTGGACAACAGCAACGGGTGGCGCTGGCTCGTGCGCTGGTCAATCGTCCCCGGGTCCTCCTGCTTGATGAACCGCTAGGCGCCCTGGATCTCAAGCTGCGCAAGGAAATGCAACTGGAGTTGAAGCAGCTCAACAAGCGCCTCGGGATCACCTTTATCTACGTGACCCACGACCAGGAAGAGGCGCTTACCATGTCGGACCGCATCGCCCTGATGCGGAACGGGAAGATCGAGCAACTGAGCGGACCGCGGGAGATGTATGAGGAGCCGGTCTCCCGCTATGTCGCGGACTTTATTGGGGAGACCAATCTGTTGGCGGCCACCGCGGCTCGGCGACTCGGCGGTTCGGCAGCTCGATTGACGATTGCGGGTAGAGACTTCGAAGCGAACGCGACTCCGTCCTGGGTCGAAGGGAAACCGGCCTGGCTCGCGGTCCGACCGGAGCACGTGTACCCCTCGAATGGAGATGGACAGGGCGGTCTTCCGGTGACGGTGGTCGACGCCGTGTTCACCGGAGTGATCACTCGAGTACACACAACGATCGAGGGCGGCGGGAACCTGGTTCTCCACTGGCCGGTGGAGCGTACGGTGCCGGAGCGCGGGGCAACACTCACGGTCACCTGGCCGCCGGAGCGGGGACGCTGTGTCGGCGACTAGTCTTCCCGCCGAGCCGCCAATCCGCCGGGCCCCGAAGCCAGACTGGCTCGACTGGGTCAGGGCGCGGCCCGGCGTTCGCACCTTCATAGGAGCAGGACTGCCGGTCGGATTTGTGACCGTCCTGTTGTTGCTGCCCTATCTCTTCCTGTTCGCCCACTCGTTCTTCCGGCTTACCAATGGCAGGCTCACCCACGAGCTGACGCTGGAGAACTATCGCCGGCTCTTCGGCACGCCGCTCTATCCCAATACGATCCTCTTCTCCGCCGGCATTGCGGCACGGGTCACTATCGCCGCCCTGCTGCTCGCCTATCCGCTGGCCTACCTCCTGGCATTCAAGGTCAAACGGCACCGTAACCTGATGTATATGGCGGTGATCATTCCGCTCTGGGTCAGCTACCTCGTGCGGGCGTACGCCTGGAAGATCATCCTGGGCCAGGAGGGAATCCTCAACGGCTTTCTGCAGTGGGCTCACCTGATAGATCAGCCGGTCACCTTCCTGCTCTACAGCAAGTGGGCGGTGATCATCGCGCTGATTCACATCTACACACCATTCACCCTGATGCCGATCTACGCCGTGCTCGAAGCGATCCCTCCGGCGTTGAAGGAAGCGAGCCAGGACCTTTACGCCAGCCGCTGGCAGACCTTCCGGCACGTGGTGCTTCCGCTCTCACTTCCCGGTGTGGTCGCGGGCTGCACCTTCAGCTTCGTGCTCAGCATGGGTGACTTCATCGCCCCGGGACTCCTGGGCGGCAACGACAGCGCGCTGATGGTATCGAACCTCGTGGTGAGTCTCTTCGGTGTGGCCTTCAACTGGCCCCTCGGCGCGGCCGTCTCGGTGGTGATGCTGGTCCTGACCTTCGTCCTGCTCTGGCTGGCCAACAAGATCGAGACGGCGATGAACTACGCCGGCACGCCAGCTCGACGGCAGGAGACCGCGGTCGGCGCGGTAGGAGCGGGAGGCCTCCGCAAATGACAGCGGCTGCCGAGCCAATCCGCCGAGCCGTCCCGCCGCCGAGCCGCCGAGCCGCTTCTGACTGGTGGAGTCGCGGCCTCTGGACCACGGGAGCTCTGGTTTTCGCATTCATTTATCTCCCACTCGTGGTCGTGGTGCTCTACGCCTTCCACGACTCGAGCATCGTGGCGTGGCCCTTCAAGCCGTTCACGCTCCATTGGTTTGTGGATCTGGCGCACGACCGGGGGATGATTGCGGCAACATTGGCGAGCGCGAAGCTGGCGTTCCTGGCGGTGATGATTGCCCTCGTGGTTGGTGTGCCGGGTGCATTCGCCCTCGACCGGCTCGAGTTCCCCGGGAAGACTGCGTTCCGCCGGCTGGTTCTTCTGCCGCTGATTCTCCCCGGCATCATCACCGGAGTCGCTCTTCTCACCTACTTCTCGTTTATCGGACTGAGCCTTTCGAGTGGGTTTCCGATCATTCCCGGCTGGCCCGTCGTGCTGGGCCATGGTGCGGCGCTGACCTCGGTCGTTGTGACTCAGGTCTTCGCCCGGTTGCAGCGCTTCGATCGCGCGCTCGAAGAAGCGAGTCAGGACCTCTACGCCAGCGAATGGCAGACCTTCTGGCTCGTCACCCTGCCCAACATCCGCTCCGCGGTGCTCGGAGCCGGACTCCTGGTATTCACCCTGAGTCTCGACGAAATCGCGGTGACCTTCTTCCTCATTGGCCGGCAGAACACCCTGCCGCTGCAGATCTGGGGCCAGCTCCGCCGCGGCATCACCCCGGAGGTGAACGCGATCGGCACTGTGATTTTTGCGGTTTCGGTCGTGGTGATTTTCGTGTGGGCGAGGTTGATGCGAGACAAGACGGAAGATTGAAAATTGATAATTGACAATTGAAAATTGGAACTGGAGGCGCCCCTCATCAATCGGCAATCAGCAATCGGCAATGGGCAATTCTCCCCCGTTGCGCCAATCCGCCCCCGAGTTAGCTTCTCCCAGCGATGATCCCTTTTACTTTCTGCAGCCGCGGGATCGGTCTCCGGCTCGATAAGGATGAATGGTGAACAGCCTTAAGCCTTAAGCCATAAGCCTTAGGCAGTTTGGCTTAAGGCTTACGGCTTATGGCACATTTACTGGCATTCACCATTCGATTTCGAAGGACTCCGATGTCCAATCAATACGATGCCATCATCATCGGCGGTGGCCACAATGGCTTGGTCACCGCCGCGTATCTCGCCCGCGCCGGTCGCAAGGTGCTGGTGCTGGAGCGGCGCGAGCTGGTCGGCGGTTGCGCCGTGACTGAAGAGTTGTGGCCCGGCTTCAAAGTCTCGACCGCCAGTTACGTCAACAGTCTTTTCCGCCCCGAGATCATTCGCGACCTGGAGCTCAAGCGGCACGGCTTCGCCATGTTGCCCAGGAGCCCGTCCAGCTTCACGCCGTTTCCGGACGGGCGCTATCTCCTCATGGGTCCCGACAAGGAGATGACCCACCGGGAAGTCTCCAAGTTCTCGAAGAAGGACGCCGAGGCGCTTCCCAGGTATGAGGCGATGCTGGAGCGGGTCGCCGACTTCCTGGAGCCGACGCTGGTCCAGACTCCGCCCAATCCCTGGTCCATGGCACCGGGCAATCTGATTCAGTTGCTCAAGCTGGGACTCGCCTTCAAGAAACTCGGCACCGACGGGCAGAAGGCGGTCGAAATTCTCACTGGCGCGGCCAATCCGATTCTCGATCGCTGGTTCGAATCGGAAGAGGTCAAGGCGACGATTGCGACGGACGCCATCATCGGCGCGTTCGCCACTCCGTCGATGCCGGGGACAGCCTATGTGCTGTTCCACCATGTGATGGGTGAGTGCGATGGGGTCCGTGGAGTGTGGGGTTACGTGCGGGGCGGGATGGGCGGACTCAGTAACGCGATCGCGTCTGCCGCAAGAGAAAAAGGTGCCGAGATCAAGGTGAATGCTCCGGTTGCCCGGATTCTCACTAACGGTGGGCGTGCGGTTGGCGTGGCGCTCAAGGATGGCACCGAGCTTCGGGCCTCGAAGGTCGTGTCCTCAGTCGATGCCCACGTCACCTTCCTGCAGCTGATGGATCCCAAGGAGCTGCCGACCGACTTCGCCGATTCGGTCCGTCATCTCGATTACGCGAGCGCGAGCTGCAAGGTGAACCTGGCGCTGTCAGAGGTACCCAACTTCACCTGTCTGCCCGGCAATACCGCCGGACCTCAGCACCGCGGTACGATCCACCTCTGTCCTACCCGCGATTACATCGAGAAGGCCTTCGACCGCGCCAAGTACGGCTATATCTCCGACAGTCCGATCGTCGAGGCCACCATTCCCAGCTCGCTGGACGATACCGTGGCACCCAAGGGCCAGCACGTGATGTCGATGTTCACCCAGTACTTCCCCTACAAGCTCGCTGCTGACGCGGGGACGCTGGAGGAGAACAAGAAGCGTTACGCGGAGCGCTGCATCGACCTCATGACGGAATACGCTCCCAATTTCCGGAAAGCGGTGATCAACTACCAGGTCCTCGCTCCGGCCGATCTCGAGACCCGCTTCGGGCTGACCGGCGGCAACATCATGCAGGGCACGATGTCGCTCTCCAGTCTTTCATTCATGCGACCGGTCCCGGGCTACGCCGATTACCGAACGCCGATCAAGGGGCTCTACATGTGTGGCGCCGCGACGCATCCGGGTGGGGGCGTGATGGGAGCGTGTGGGTATAATGCCGCGAGGGAGATATTGAAGGACTAGGGTCTAAGGTCCAGGGTCTTAGGTCGAAAGTCTAAAGTCGATGGGTCGAGGGTCTAAGGCCGAAGGGCTAAACCCAGTCATCTTCTCTAGACCTTAGACCTTGGACCTCAGACCTTGCC
>DATBGE010000166.1:0-27720 GCA_036558125.1 Gemmatimonadales bacterium
CAAGCAGAAGGCGATCGTGGCGTCCATGAAGTCGGACCTGCGGAACCTGGTGACGGCGCAGGAAGCGTTCTTCTCGGATAACAACGACTACGCGGGTGCCGTGATCAACGGTAACCAGGTCAACGGTGTCGCCGGCGCCGGCAAGGTGTCGTTCGTGCCGAGCACAGGGAACGTCCTGGTCCTGGGCTACATCAACGCATCGGGCTGGAAGGCCACGATGACGAACCCCGCCGTGACCAACAACCCGAAGAACTGCGGCATCTTCACCGGTCCGGTGGCGAATGCCCCGAACGCCGCGGTGACTCAGGAAGGCGCCCCGGCCTGCTGGTAAGGTCGGGCGGCACCAGAAGCTCGAGGGAGGCGGCGGAGCGATCCGCCGCCTTCTTCTTTTTCTAGCACCGCCAGACCACGGAGCGGGACTTTGGTCTCTGCTGAGCGACATCGTGGTGGGCCTCACCGTGGCCGCCTGCAAGGCGGCCACGGACGTGTCTCCAGCTCAGCGAGAGGCAATCGTGGAGTCGATGAAATCGGATCTGGTGAGACTGGTGCCTGCAATGGAAGCATTCTACTGCGGGATCTTCATTGGTCCGACGTGGACCGCCCCGAACCCGTTCGTCACCGAGGCAGAGGTTCCGGCCTGCTGGTAGGACTAGAAAAGAGAGCAACAGGCTGGAAGACGACGGAGCGTGCTCTGTCGCCGTCGTCATTTCCGCCCCCGATTTTGGTCTTGCACAACTCCTTCGGGATAAGGCACTTCCGGCAATTTCCAAGAGGCATTCGCTGCTTTTCGGGTTGAGTTCGTGCCCCGGATCACATCCCTAAGACGTGATATTGCAATCAGTTACGGCACTATTTCGGGGGAGTGGCACTTGGGTTGCCCCCTCAACCGCGCTGCGTATGACTAGCTGCAAAGGCATCGCGCAATGAGCAGGAGGAGGCTTCCCCCGGAAGCCTTCAAAGCCAGGCGATAACGAACTCTCAAAGGCTTGGCGACGAAGTAAGAAAAGCAGGTTCGAGCAGTGTCATGACAGCGGTGTGCAGTACCAGGTTTGGTGTCAGAGTTTGTGCTGTCTCGCGTCGATTGATTGCTTCAAGCTCTGTCTCATCACTGAATACGTAAAGCCTGTTGAATTAAGAGCTTGGCAAAACTGACTTAAAGTGTTTTAGAAGCTTGACAAAACCAGGCTCGTGTAATAGCGTAGCCTACCGTTTCCACCTCAAGTTTGCCGGGCAACTATGGGCCTCTTCAGCAGAAAGAAGACGACCGTTGCGCTGGATATTGGCTCCGGGCTGATCAAGCTCGTGGCCATTTCCCATGGCGCCGGCGATCCCGTCCTCACCAAGGTGGCGTACACCAGCGTGGTGGATGACGCGATCGTCGAAGGTGAGGTCATGGACCCCGGGATCGTGGCTGACGCGATCAAGGGCCTGATGGCTTCGGCAGGAATCAAAGCCAAACAGGTGGTGATCGCCGTCGGTGGACGCGACGTGATCATCAAGAAGATCGCGATGGACCGCATGCGCGAGGCTGAAGCCCGCGAAGTGATCCGCTGGGAAGCCGAGCAGCACGTTCCCTTCGATATGGAGAACGTCGAGCTCGACTTCCAGATCCTGGATCCCGCCGGTGAGGGGCTCCAGATGACCGTGCTCCTGGTGGCCGCCAAGCGTGAACTGGTCGAGAACAAGGTGGCGTTGCTGGCCGAGGCGGGGCTTACCCCGGCGGTCATCGACGTGGACGCCTTTGCGTTGCACAACGCCTTCGAAGTGAACTACCCCGATGCCATGAGGGGCGTGGTCGGCCTGGTGAACATCGGCCACGAAATGACCAACATCAACATCCTCGAGGACGGGGTTCCCGTGCTCACCCGAGACCTGCCAGTCGGCACCCGCCGCTTCCGGGAGGACATTCAGCGGGAACGTGGCCTGTCCGCCGAGGAAGCCGATCAGCTGCTGCAGGGCTTCGAGCGGAGTGAGATCCTGGATCCCTTCCTCGAGACCCGGGGCGAAGAGCTGGCAGTCGGGATCGAGCGCGCGGCGGCCTTCCTTCAGTCGGCCAGCCGGTCGGCTGGCGGTATCGGGCGGCTCTGGCTCACGGGCGGCGGTGGTCGGATTCCCGGCCTGAACAAGGTGCTCGGAGACCGGCTGCGCCTTCCGGTGGAGCTGGCTAGCCCGGTCGAGCGGCTGCGGGTGGCAGATGGGGTCTTTGAAACGATGAACATCGACGAGGTCTCACCGCTCCTGATGCTGCCAATTGGTCTGGCGCTCAGGTCTGCGGCGTGATCCGAGGCCCGGAGCCACACTCATGATGATCACCGTCAATCTCCGTCCCGGACAGAAGCGCAAGCGCGCCGGCGGCGGCGGCAAGGAATTCCTGGAGCGGTTCAAGTCGCTGGGGACTCGCGTCAAGGACCCCATGCTCATGGCCGCGGCAGCGATCGGCGTAGTGGTCGGTGGATACCTCATCTGGGGATTCATCTCGACCCGGCGCGAGCTGGCTGCGCTGGAGCCGCGGCTGGAGCAGGTCCAGGACGAGCACAAGCGCTTCGAGGGATTGTTGCAGCAGAAGAGGCGCGCCGAGACGATCCGTGACTCGCTTCTGGCCCAGATCCACACTATTCGCTCGGTGGACGGCAACCGCTACGTCTGGCCCCACGTGCTGGATGAAGTTGCCAAGTCGCTACCGCCCTACACCTGGCTCACCTCGCTCGCGGTCCAGGGACTGGCGGTCGTCACCGATTCGGCGGACACCACGGAGCGGCCGATGCAGTTCAAGATGGAAGGCCGCACCATGGACCTTCAGGCGTACACCCGGTTCCTCCGTCAGCTCGAGGCGTCGCCCTGGCTTCAGGACGTGACGCCGCTCGAGGCCAGCACGGTGGTCGAACTGGAGCGCCCGGTTACCAAATTCACGATCCAGGCCGCGTTCAAGCAGGCGGACTCGGCGTATATCCGGACCGTGCCACTCAGCCAGTCGGTGAGGTAAGCATGGCCGCTCTCGGCAATCAGCGCACAACGCCGCTCCTGATCATCCTGGTTGCCCTGCTGCTGGGCTACATGGGGTATTCGGGCACCGGTCTCGAGATGCTTGGCATCCCCGGCATCACCCAGTCGAAGGACACCATCGCCGCGCGGAAGAAGACCATCGACTCGCTCGTGGCTCTGACCGACAGCGCCAAGAAGATTCTGGCGCAGGGCAGCGTGGATGATCTGCGCCGCCGGTTGGAGGGGTATCGCGCGAGCCTCGAGCTGATGCGCCGGCTGGTCCCGGATCGGAACGAAGTCGCCAATCTGATGGACGAGATCTCCACCCGCGCCAAGATCCGCGGGGTGCAGGTTGCCCAGTTCATGCCGATGGCTCCGGAGCCGGGCCCCGCACCTTTCGAGACGTACAAGTACCAGTACTCCGTGGTGGGCCGCTACGACCAGCTCGGCGAATTCCTGTCGGACGTGGCCAGCCTGCAGCGGATCATCGTCCCTGTGGATCTCAACCTGAATACCGTCGATCTGGGCCGCGCCAAGGCTCTGGGCGATTCGACCGGGTCGCTGCTCGAAGCTCGTTTCCAGATCCGCACCTTCGTCAAAACCGCGACCCCGGAGGGAGAAGCCAGTGGCACCTGATTCCCTGCGGCGCTCGCTCCTGGCCCTCGTGCTCCTCGCGGCCGCCTGTGGCGGCGGCGCGAAGAACGACGAGGCCGATGCCGCCGTTGACCTGGCGGCGGTCCGCGCCAAACGCGATAGCACCCGGATGGCTGATTCGCTCGCGCGGGTCGCCTACACGACGTGCTCCGATTCAGTGATCACGGATATGGGCAAGACCGCGGCGGGCAAGAAGAAGCTCGCGGTGAAGCCGCCCGAAGGCATGATCCGCCCCGAAGTCCTCACCGCTTGCGGCAAGCCACCGGCGAATCTTGCCTCGGCGCCTGCCGCTACGATGGAGGCCCCGGCGGCGCAGAAGCTCACTCCTCAACAGCTGGCGGTGCAGCGGGCCGACTCGGCGCGGAAGGCGAAGGAACAGGCGAAACAGGACTCGCTCCAGACCAAGGCCGAGCTGGCACGCCAGGATTCGGTGCGCCGCGCGGGGGCCGATTCCGTCCGGAACGATTCGCTCGCACGGGCCCGGGAAACCGAGGTGCTGCGGGAGACCTTCACCTACGCGGGCGGATCTCGCGATCCCTTCGTCTCTCTGATCTCGACGGCCAAGGTCGGCCCGGAGTTTTCCGACCTGATCCTGCTGGGCATCTATCTCGACCTGCGCCGCTCCAGTAACAGCGTCGCGGTGCTGCGAGACAAGAACTCGGGTAAGCGCTACAAGCTGCGGGTAGGAGACCAGGTCGGCCGCCTCAAGGTGGCACAGATCCGGCAGCAGGACGTGGTATTCACGGTGGAAGACATTGGCTTCGAGCGACAGGAGACCCTGTCGATGCGCAAACGGGAGGCAGAGACCCCATGACGCGTAAGCTTCTTTTCGCCCTCGCAACTGCGGCGCTCTTCGGAGCGACGCCCGGCCGTGCGGCTCCGCCGCCAACCGGCCAGGTGACCGCCGTCAGCGTGGTCCCGACTCCGGGTCGTGCGGAGATCGTGATCAACATTCGCGGGGCCGTGGAGGTCAAGGACTTTGTCCTCCGCGAGCCTAACCGTCTGGTGATCGACGTCCTCGGCGCGACACTGTCGGGCTCGGGCGCCAGCTACGATGGCATCAACCGCGCCGGCGTCTCCGACGTTCGGTACTCCCAGTTCCGTCCCGACGTGGTCCGGGTCGCGATCTACCTCGACGATCAGCGCGACTATCGCGTTGACCGCGACGGTGACGCAGTCCGGATCAGCTTCGGCTCGGACCAGAGCTTCCTCGCCTGGTCGAGCACCGCGCCTTCCGATCTAAAGCCGCCGGCAGAGCATATCCGCCAGGCCGCTGCGGAGCCCGAGGTCACGCCGCCCGCTCCGGTCGTCGCGGTCGCCCATGCGGAGCAGCAGCCCCGGATCACCGTGACCTGGGACAAGGCCGACATCTCGGACGTGGTCGCCGGTTTCGCCGCGTTTTCCGGGAAGACCATCATCCTCGGCAAGGACATCAAGGGAACCGTTTCGGCCGAAATCAAGAATCAACCCTGGCCCGAGGCCTTCGCGGCCGTCCTGGCCACTCAGGGACTTCAGGCGATCGAGCTGCCCGGCGGCATCATCCGGGTCGACTCGCCCGGCGCCATTGCCTCCCTCGACTCCATCGAGCCGCTGCAGACCCGACTGGTTCAGGTCAATTACGTCACCGCCTCCTCGCTCGTGGGTAGCGTCAACGCGATCCTGACCAAGCGCGGCAAGGTGGTGGCCGACACGACCTCCAACTCACTCATCGTCACCGACACCCGCAGCCGGGTGGCCGACGTGGCGGATTTCGTCAAGAACCTCGATATCCGCACCCCGCAAGTCTCGATTCAGTCGAAGCTCATCTTCGTTGATCGGACCGACGTGCAGAGCCTGGGCCTGCGCTACGACCTGGGGAGCAGCGACGTATTCTTCAACAAGCTGGTGCAACGGACCGATCCCTCGACCGGTGATCCGTTCGACAGGAACACAGTCGTGGTCGGTGGCCAGTCGGTGGCGGGCATTGCCAATGCCGACGCGCTCATCGTAAGCCCGGCGCTCGAAGTAGTGTGGCGGACCGCCATCGGCGGGTTCGACCTCACGACCTTCGTTCAGGCGCTGCAGCGCGTGGAAGTGGCCGACGTGCAGGCGGAGCCGCTCATCACCACGCTGGACAACCGCGAAGCCTTCATCAACGTCGGCGAAGACGTCCCGGTGCGTGTGGTCGACGTGAGCTCCGGCACGAGCGGCCAACTCGGACCGCCCAAGGCCACGGTGAACTTCAAGGAAACCGGTATCAAGCTGAAGGTCACGCCGCACGTGACCAACAACCGCCAGGTGCTGATGAAGGTCGTCGCCGAGCGGTCGGACATCCGGACTCTGGCCGCGGCCGACCTGGGCTTCACCATCAGAAAGCAGAACGCCGAGAACCAGCTGCTGGTGGCCGATGGCGAAACGGCGGTAATTGGTGGCCTTACCGTGACCGAAGTGAACCAGATCCGTTCTGGCATCCCGCTCCTGGTCGATCTACCGATCGTCGGGAAGCTGTTCGGGTTCTCCTCCAATGAGGAGCATCGCCGCGACCTGATTATTCTGATAACGCCGCGTATTATCGACGACGGCGGGAGCTGAGCAGCCTGCCGGTGTGTCGTCCGGGCGACCGGACCTACGCGAGCCCGACGTCGTGTCGGGCTCGCATGCTATAGGGAGGTATCGAAGTGGCGTTGCGGTTTCTCACGGCCGGTGAGTCCCATGGCAAAGCCCTCGTAGCAGTCGTCGAAGGGCTCCCTGCGGGACTGCCGGTTGTGGCTGAACAGATAGACCAGGAACTGGGCCGCCGAATGATGGGATATGGCCGCGGCGCTCGGATGAAGATCGAGCGGGACCGTATCGAATGGCTGAGCGGTGTCCGGGCCGGAGAAACCCTGGGCACGCCCGTCGCGATGCTGATCCCCAACCGCGACTGGGCGAACTGGGAAGAAGTCATGGCAGCCGAAGGAACGCCTGGCGATGTCAGGCGCCGTCGTCTCACCAGGCCGCGACCCGGCCACGCCGACCTGGTCGGAGTGTTGAAGTATGACCGGCAGGACGCTCGAGACATCCTGGAGCGGGCCAGCGCGCGTGAAACCGCCGCCCGGGTGGCCGCGGGCGCACTCGCCCGCCGCCTGCTGGACGAGTTCGGAGTAGAGATCGGAAGCCACATCGTGTCGCTGGGCGGGATTCAGGTTCCCCCGGTAGCGTCGCTCCCGGTCCCGCTCAATCCGGCGGCCGATCAATCGGAGATCAGGGTACTCGATCGGACGATCGAGGGCGAGATCATTCGCCGGATCGATCAGGCGAAGAAGGATGGCGACACCCTTGGCGGCGAAGCGCAGGTCGTGGTACGGGGACTCCCGGTGGGCCTGGGAAGTCACGTGCACTGGGACCGGAAGCTTGATGGCCGTCTCGCCGGCGCACTGATGTCGATCCCGGCCGTCAAGGCGGTCGAGATTGGGATGGGATTCGAAGCGGCCCGGCGTCCGGGTTCCGAAGTACATGACCCGATCGATGCCGATGCGGTTCCCGGCCAGAAAGCGCCAGACCCCGCGCTTCGTGGCGGATATCGCAGGCGCAGCAACAATGCAGGTGGACTCGAGGGCGGTGTCAGCACCGGCGAGCCGTTGGTCATCCGGGTCGCCATGAAGCCAATTTCGACCCTCATGTCCCCGCTGCCGACGGTGGATCTGACGACCGGAAAGGCCGCCAACGCGCAAAGCGAACGCTCCGACGTTACCGCCGTACCGGCTATGGGAGTCATTGCGGAGGCGCTGACCGCGCTGGTCGTGGCGGATGCGTTTCTGGAGAAGTTTGGCGGCGATTCTCTGGGGGAGATCCGCCGCAATTTCGCCGCCTATTTGCAGAACCTGGCTGCCCGATGGGGAGCACTGTCGCCATGAAGAAGCACATCGTTCTGGTTGGCCTTCCAGGGGCCGGGAAAACCACGGTCGGAAAGCTCGTAGCCGAACGGCTGGGAGCCGAGTTCGTGGATTGCGACAGCATCATTGTGCGAAAGATGCAGATGCCGGTGAGCCGGATCTTCGCCGAGTACGGGGAGATCAAGTTCCGCGCGCTGGAGCGGGAGGCCATGGAGAGTGCCCTGAGCAAGCCGCCAGCGGTGATCGCGCCGGGTGGAGGCTGGATTGCCCAGCCGGGCGCTCTCGAGGCGACCCAGGCCGCATCCGTGATCATCTATCTCAAGACGATGGTCATCGTCGCCGTCAAGCGAGCCGAGGCCTCGGGGATCCGACCCCTGCTGGTGGGAGAGGATACCACGGAGCGGATGCGGACTCTGCTCAGGGAACGGGAGCCGTACTACCTCAAAGCTGACGCCGAGGTCAAAGCCGACATCAAGTCGGCGACTCAACTGGCGGATGAGATCGTCGCTTTGGCGAAAGACCGCGCAGGGTGGTAGCTTAAGTCAATGTAGGACAATGGATTAGAAATTCTCTCCTTGCCAACCCCCCCGGTCCCGCGTTTTCTTGTGGGCGATCTGGGTAGTACCTCCGGAGAACCGAAGTCGTCAGTTTAGGAGCCATGGCAACGCAGAAGACCAAGACTGCGGCCCGGCGCACGTCGCGGAAGAAAGCCGCGACCAAGCCGGTCGCCGAAAGCAACGGCAAGGACGTTCCCTCCGCGGTCGCCAAGCCTCGGAAGCGCACCCGTAAGCCCGAACCCACCCATGCGGTGGGAGGGAAGGGGGATGCGCTCGTGGTGGTGGAATCCCCCACCAAGGCGAAGAGCATCGGCAAGTATCTCGGCCGCGGCTTCGAGGTCAAAGCGACGATCGGGCATGTTCGTGACCTTCCTACCAGGAAGCTCGGTGTCGATGTCGACAACGGGTTCCAGCCCGAGTACGTCACTATTAAAGGAAAGACCAAGACCCTGAACGAGCTGAAGCACGCGGCGAAGGCAGCGCGTGCCGTGTACCTGGCGACGGACCCGGATCGCGAGGGTGAAGCGATCGCTTGGCACGTGGCCGACCAGCTGGATACCCATGCCCCGATGCACCGGGTCCTCTTCCACGAGATCACCAAAGACGCGGTTCAGAGGGCCGTCGCCGAACCGGGCGTCATCGACGACGACAAGGTGAAGGCGCAACAGGCGCGCCGGATTCTGGATCGTCTGGTTGGGTACAAGGCCAGCCCGATCCTCTGGCACAGTATCAAGACCGGACTCTCCGCCGGCCGGGTGCAGACCGTTGCCCTCCGGTTGATCGTCGAGCGGGAACGGGAGATTCGCGCCTTCAAGCCGCAGGAGTACTGGACCATCGAAGCGGCTTGCGCCAAAAACGGACAGGCGTTCGATGCGGAGCTGAAGAAGATCGATGGGCACAATCCGCATCTGACCAACGAGAAGGACGCGAAACAGGTCGTCGCCGAGCTGGAAAAGCTTCCGTTCATCGTTTCCAAAGTCGAAAAGAAACAGCGTCGTAAGCGGCCAGGCGCTCCGTTCACGACCAGCACGCTGCAACAGGAAGCGGCCAAGAAGCTGGGCTTCTCCTCCCGGCGGACCATGCGGGCCGCACAGGATCTCTACGAAGGCGTGGACGTAGGTGAGGAGGGGCCGGTGGGTCTCATCACCTACATGCGGACCGACTCGGTGCGGGTCTCCGACACCGCGATCGCGGCGGTACGAGGCTTTATCGAGACGAACTATGCGAAGCCCTACCTTCCTGAGTCTCCTAACGCGTATACCTCGAAGGCCGCACGTACGCAGGACGCGCACGAGGCGATTCGCCCGACCGATGTCCGGCGCCGGCCCGAGCAGGTACAGCCCTACCTCGAGCCCGACCAGTTCCGCCTCTATCAGTTGATCTGGCAGCGGTTCGTGGCCTCTCAGATGAACCCGGCGGTGTACGATGTCACCGTCGTGGACTTCGATCTCGGCCGGTACCTGCTGCGTGCCACGGGGTCGGTTCTGATCTTCGACGGGTATCACACGCTCTATCTCGAGGGTCGCGAGGCCGAGGAAGGCAAGTCGATGGACGATCTGCCCCCCATACCGCCGCTTGCCGTGGGCGACAGGGTGGAAGTCCGTCAGATCACCCCCAACCAGCATTTCACCGAGCCGCCGCCCCGCTTCTCGGAGGCGAGTCTCGTGAAGGAGCTCGAGCGCCTGGGCATCGGGCGACCCTCTACCTACGCGCAGATCATCAGTACGCTCACCGCGCGCGAATACGTGCGCCTGGAGCAGCGCCGCTTCTCGCCCACCGAACTGGGCGAGACGGTCGAGCGGATCATGGTGGACAGCTTCCCGTCGATCTTCAATGTCGAGTTCACCTCCGAGATGGAAACGGAGCTCGACAAGATCGAAGAAGGGGAGCTGGGCTGGCAGCAGGTACTGAAGGATTTCTACGGGCCGTTTACGAAAGCCCTGGATGCCGTGAACCTGAGCGCCATCGTTGCCGAGGCGCACGGGCTCAAGTCCGAAGAGCTGGCCCGCGAGCGCTGTCCCAAGTGCGGCGCCAAGGTGGAGCTCCGTACCGGCCGCTTCGGGCCCTACTTCGCCTGCGAGAACTACAAGAAGTCGTGCGACTACGTGAAGTCGCTCAAGAAGCAGAAAACTCCGGACCGTCCCTCGGACGAAAAGTGCCAGTTGTGCGGCGCGCCGATGGTGATCAAGACCGGCCGCTTCGGCGAGTTTCTCGCGTGCACCCGCTATCCCGAATGCAAGGGGACTCGCTCGATTCCCCTGGGGATGAAGTGCCCCAAGTGTCTCGAGGGGGATCTGGCGGAGCGTCGCACCAAGCGGGGCAAGTCGTTCTGGGGATGCGTGCGGTATCCGGCTTGCGACTTCTCCACCTGGAACCGTCCGGTACCGGAGGCATGTCCCAATTGCGGCTGGGTCGGCATGGAGAAGAAGGTGAGCAAGGCCGAGGGAGAATCTCTCACCTGCCTGAAATGCCGGCATAAGGTGGTAGTGATGGACGCCGAGGAGGCCGCCGCGACGTGAAAGCGACCGTAGTCGGTGGAGGCCTCGCCGGCTGCGAAGCAGCGTGGGCCCTGGCCGAGCGGGGCATCGAGGTCACGTTGTGCGAGATGCGGCCCGTAGTCCGGACCGCGGCCCATCAGACTGATCGTCTCGCCGAGCTGGTCTGCAGCAACTCCTTCAAATCGGTCGAGCTTGGCAATGCGCACGGCCTGCTCAAGGCCGAGTTGCGCGACTTGGGCAGCCTCCTGCTGCAATGCGCCGACCTGGCCCGTGTTCCGGCCGGGGCCGCGCTCGCGGTCGATCGCGACCAGTTCTCTCAGGAAGTCCACAACCGGGTGTCCGCGCATCCGCGAGTGACGGTGCGCCGCGAGGAAATCGCGGACCTTCCGTCTCCCGGTGTCGTGGCGACCGGCCCCCTTACCTCGGATCGTCTGGCCGAATCCATCAGCCGGCGGCTCGGCGGCGCGGCGTTGGCATTCTATGACGCCATTGCACCGATCATCTCGGCCGAATCGCTCGACCACGAGCGTCTCTACGCGCTATCCCGCTACGGCAAGGGAGAGGGAGACGATTATCTCAATGCGCCACTCGACAGAGACGTATACGAGTCGTTCATCTCGGAGTTGGTGTCGGCGGACCAGTTCAGCGGTCACGACTTCGACAAGGTCCCCTATTTCGAAGGGTGCCTTCCGATCGAAGAGATGGCTCGACGCGGTCCGGAAACACTGCGCTTCGGCCCCATGAAACCGGTCGGCCTGCGGGATCCGCGAAATGGTCGTGAGCCCTATGCGGTGGTCCAGCTCCGCAGGGAAGACCGGGCGGGGCAGATGTGGAACATGGTCGGGTTCCAGACCCGACTGAGAATCCCGGAACAGCAACGAGTCTTCCGGATGATTCCCGGATTGGAGCAGGGGGAGTTTCTGCGCTTCGGGAGCATTCACCGGAACGCCTACGTGAACAGTCCAGCCTGCCTGGGTCCTGCGCTGACCGCGAAGGACGATGACATGCTTTTCTTCGCGGGTCAGTTCACCGGCGTCGAGGGGTACACCGAATCACTGGGCAGCGGTCTTCTCGCCGGGATCAATCTTTCGCGGCGGCTGCGCGGTCTTTCGTCCGCGGTACCTCCCGTCACCACCATGCTCGGCGGCCTCTATCGTTACCTTCGAGAGGCGGACCCTCATCACTTCCAGCCGATGAATGCGAATTTTGGACTGCTGGAGCCTATGCCGGGCGGGCGGGGCGGGAAAGGCGGGAAGGAGGCGAGGAAGCAGGCATTGGTCGATCGCGCACGGCGAGACTTCCAGACCTGGTTATCTCAACTATGAACCTGCCGAGCCGCTCCAGGGCCGAGCCACCGAGCCGCAAGCAGATTCGGAGCTTTCTCGAATATCTCGAGAAGCAGCGCCAGCAGTCGCCCAACACGGTGCGCGCCTACGGTCGGGATCTCGAGGCCTTCGAGCAATACTGTCTCAAGGAGTACGGGACGCGATTCCGCTGGGAAAAGGTGGATCGGCTGGGAGCGCGGGGCTTTCTCGGGGAATTGCAGCGGCGTGGCCTGGCGAAACGGTCGGTCGCGAGAGCGCTTTCGGCGGTTCGTGCCTTCTACCGTTATCTGCAGCGAGAGCACGGGATCGAGAGTCCGCTGCTGCGGGCTGCGAAGGCCCCGAAGCTGGGACGGAAGCTCCCGACATATCTCGACCGCTCTCGGACCGACACCTTGTTCGAGGCCATGGAGGCGCGGGCCAGCGACGATCAATTTGCTGCCTTGCGCGACCTCGCGATGCTGGAGTTGTTCTACTCCAGCGGGCCTCGCCTTTCCGAGCTCACCGGTCTCAATCTGGATGACCTGGATCTCTTGAGCGACCAGGTGAAGCTGCGGGGTAAGGGGAGGAAGGAACGCATCGTTCCGGTGGGGAATCGGGCGAGCCGCGCGCTTCGGCGGTACCTTGAGGCTCGACAGGGTCCGGTCCGGTTACCCGGGGCCGATCGGCAGGCGGTGTTCGTGGGTCGGGGTGGACGGCGTCTCACTCCGCGCAGCGTGCAGCGACTGATTCATCGGGCGTTTGAAACCGTCGGTGGCGATGGCTTGCGGGTTCACTCGCTCCGCCACACCTTCGCGACCCACCTGCTGGATGCGGGGGCCGACCTTCGCGCGGTGCAGGAGCTGCTCGGTCACTCGAGCTTGAGCACGACTCAGATCTACACTCACACCAGCGTCGAACGGCTGAAGCAGGTGTACCAGCAGGCGCATCCGAGAGCTTAGGTGTCCATGACCAGTTACCACGCCACCACCATTCTCGCCGTCCGCAAGGCCGGCAAGATCGCCATGGGCGGAGACGGCCAGGTGTCGATTGGAGATACCATCGTCAAGGCGCAGGCCAACAAGATCAGGGCCCTCAAGGGTGGGAAAGTATTGGCCGGGTTCGCGGGATCGGTGGCTGACGCGATCACCCTGTATGAGAAATTCGAGGAGAAACTCGACCGGTACCCAGGAAATCTCCCTCGCGCATCGGTCGAGCTCGCGAAGGACTGGAGGAGCGACCGGGTTCTGCGCCGGTTGGAGGCACTGCTGATCGTGGCGGACCTGGAGCACACCTTCCTGCTGAGCGGGGCAGGAGAATTGATCGAGCCGGATGATGGTGTTCTTGCAATCGGCTCGGGCGGCAACTACGCCCTGGCGGCGGCACGGGCGCTCGCTCCCGACCCCGGACTCTCGGCGCGTGACGTGGTGCAGCGGTCGCTCGAAATCGCGGCGGATATTTGCGTGTACACCAATCGGAACTTGACGATCCTGGAACTGGGAGTGTAGCAGTAGCTGTTAGCTATTAGCTATTAGCTTTCCCTTACACGAAGCAGCTAACAGCTAACAGCTAAGAGCTAGCAACCGGTAGTTCGAACTACATGACCGACGTCCTGCCCATCCCCCACACCGAGGAACCTCCTCCCCAGCCCCCGTGGCTTGAGGAATTGCCGCCGGCACAGATCGTGGCGGAGTTGGATCGCTACATCGTGGGGCAGCAAGCCGCGAAGCGCGCGGTCGCGATCGCCATCCGGAATCGCTGGCGCCGGTCCCAGACCCCCGAGTCCATCCGGGACGAGATCACCCCTTACAACATCATCCTCATCGGCCCGACCGGGGTGGGGAAGACCGAGATCGCGCGCCGGCTGGCCCGGCTCGCGGGTGCGCCATTCATCAAGGTTGAAGCCTCGAAGTTCACCGAGGTGGGCTACGTGGGGCGGGATGCGGAATCCATGATCCGCGACCTGGTAGACGCCGCGATCAGCATGGTTCGGAATGAACGGGAGGACGATGTCTACCCCATCGCCGAACAGCGGGCAGACGAACGGTTGCTGGATCTTCTCCTCCCCCCACCGCCTCCCAAGGCGGAAGCGGCGGGAAAGGCGGGAGGGGGGGGAGGGCCCGAACCCAGCGGCATATTCGTGGTCGGCCCCGCCGGCCAGGCGCGACAGGAAAAGCAGGCCGGCCCGGAGGAGGAGCGGCACCAGCGCTCTCGGGAGAAGCTGCGCCGGATGCTGAAGGAGGGGCAGCTCGACGACCGCGAGGTCGAAGTGGATGTGACCCCGCAGGCTTTCCCGATGCTTGAGATCATGCAGCCTCCCCAGGGCATGGAGGGTCAGGACATCAATTTCATGGAAATGCTCCAGGAGATGCTGCCCAAACGGAAGAAGCGCCGTACCGTGCGGCTTCCCGAGGCACGCAGGATCCTGGCGGACGAAGAGCTCAAGAAGCTGGTAGACATGGATGACGTGGTGAACGAGGCGCTCGACCGGGTCGAGAACCACGGTGTTCTCTTCATCGACGAGATCGACAAGATCGCGGGCGAGCGGGCCCAGACCGGGCCCGACGTCTCCCGCGAGGGTGTACAGAGGGACCTGCTCCCCATCGTCGAGGGTTCGACCATTCAGACCCGCTACGGATACGTGCGTACCGATCACATCCTGTTCATCGCCGCGGGTGCGTTTCACGTCTCCAAACCGTCCGATCTGATCCCCGAGTTACAAGGGCGATTCCCGATTCGGGTGGAGCTCCAACCGCTGACTGAAGACGACTTCGTCCGGATCATGACCGAGCCGGAGAACGCCCTCACTCGGCAATACCAGGCGCTGGTCGCCGCCGAGGGGGCGACGCTTGAGCTGACTCCCGACGGCGTGCGAGAAATTGCCCGGCTGGCGTTCATGGCCAACGACCGGATGGAGAACATCGGTGCCCGACGGCTCCATACTGTCATGTCCTCCGTGATGGACGAGGTTCTGTTTGAGTTGCCTAACTATCCCGAGAAGCACATCGTGTTCGACGCCGAGCGGGTTCGGGAGAAGCTGGCGAAGATCATCGATGACGACGATCTGCGGAGATATATCCTCTAGTCTAGGGTTCCGGATTCCGGGTACTCCGTCCCCGTCCTACTCCTGCTTCACCACGACTCCACCCTTCATCACGAAGCGAACCTGCTCCAGCATATGGATATCGTTGAGCGGGTTCCCCGATACCGCGATCAGATCAGCCAGCTTCCCAGGTGCGATCTCGCCCCGATCGGTGACGCCAAGCAGATCGGCCGCGTTGAGGGTGGCAGTCCGGATCGCGTCGAGCGGCTTCATGCCATATCCGACCAGGACGGCGAATTCCTTGGCGTTGTCGCCGTGAGGGTAGACCGCCGCGTCGGTACCGAAGGCGATCTTCACCCCGGCGCGAATCGCCTTGCGGTGACTCTCCTGCGCCAGGGGGATGATCTGCTCCATTTTCGCCTTGATAGCGGGTGGCATCCTGGCTGGATCGACCACCGTGAGCAGGTAGGCGGTCGGGACGAGGTAGGTCCCCTTCTGCTTCATGAGGGCGATGGCCTCGTCATTGAGCATCGACCCGTGCTCGATCGAGGCAACGCCGGCCCTGACGGCCGCGATGATCCCCTCGGTGCCATGGGCATGGGCGGCCACCTTGAGCCCGTGCCGGGCCGCCTCCTGTACGATGGCCCGCATTTCATCCTCGGAGAGCTGCTGCGCTCCGACCGGCCCCTCGAAGGACAGCACTCCGGCCGTCGCGCAGATCTTGATGACCTTGGCGCCATACTTGATCTGGTAGCGCACGGCCTTGAGCGCCTGGTCCACGCCATCCGCAACTCCGTCCTCCGGGCCCTGCGTTGCGATTCCGGGTGCGTAGCCCGTCACATCGCAGTGGCCACCGGTGATTCCGATCGCGGCGCGGGCCGGGACGATGCGCGGTCCGATAACCCATCCCGCGTCGATCGCGTGCATGAGGCTAACGTCGGAACCGCCGGGTGCACCGACGTTCCGGACGGTCGTGAACCCGGCGAGGAGTGTCTTCCTGGCATTCACCACACCGCGGAGTGCCGCATCGATCGCAGTCTCGGTGACGTCCCGATGCACCCAATCTCCTTCGAGATCGCCGGTCAGATGCACATGCATGTCGGTCAGACCCGGCAGGAGTGTCATATCTCCCAGGTCGATCACCTTGGCATCGGCGGGCGGCTCGGCGCGGACGGCCTGAATCCGGTCACCTGAGATGACAACAGTCGCCGGACTCTCCATCAGTCCGCTGCGCACGTTCAGCATGCGGGCGGCGCGAACGAAGACCGTTTGGGCCGCTACAAGACTGGGTAGGATCCAAAGCGCGGTCAGCAGGGTAGCAACGCGGTGAAGGGGCCGCATCAACGTCTCCGGTCATTATTGGGGTGCGAGGAAGCTACCCAGGCCTTCGCCCCCGTCAATTTCCTCGGTATCGTTGAGACATGAAATCACAACTGCTCCGCTCAGCCGGCCGTGGAATTGTTGCGGCTGGCCTCCTCCCGCTGTGCCTTGCGGCCCAAACCGCTCCCTCGCCACCCGCGTTCCTGATTCACGACGCGATGATTTACGACGGGACTGGTTCGAAGCCGGTTCGGGGCAGTGTCCGGATCCGGGACGGTAGGATCGAAGATCTGGGTGACCTCCAGTCAAAGAATGGAGAATTGGTCGTCGAGGCTCACGGCCTGACACTCGCTCCCGGATTCATCGACACCCACAGCCACGCCGACGAAGGGTTCAGCGAGGTCGACGCAGGCGTGCGGGAGCATGCCGATGCGCTGGGTTCGGTAAGCCAGGGGATCACCACCGTGGTCGTTGGGCAGGACGGCGGCGAGGTCTATCCGCTGGGCGACTTCTTCACCGGACTGGAAAAGAACCCGGTCGCGGTGAACGTGGCCTCCTACGCGGGCCACAACACCATCCGGCAGATCGTCATGGGAGAGCATTTCCAGCGCGAGGCCACGGCGGAAGAGGTGGGCCGAATGGCCTACATCCTCCGGCAAGAGATGGCATCTGGTGCGCTCGGTCTCTCCACCGGTCTCGAATACGATCCCGGGATCTACTCGGCGCCTTCCGAAGTTCTTGCGTTGGCGCGAGTAGCCGGCGCGTACCATGGGCGCTACATCAGCCACATCCGAAGCGAAGACCGGTATTTCTGGAAGGCTCTCAATGAAGTGATCACGATCGGCAAGGAAACCGGCATGCCGGTCCAGGTGTCCCACATCAAGCTCGCGATGCGGGACTTGTGGGGAAAGGCGGACACCCTGGTGCGGATCATGGACGAGGCGCGCGCCGCCGGTGTAAACATCAGCGCCGACATCTATCCCTATCCCTACTGGCACTCCACGCTGACCGTTCTCTTTCCCGACCGCGACTACGAGGACCGCAAGGCAGCCGAATTCGCCGTAACCCAGGTATCCACGCCCGAGGGGCTGCTGCTCGATCACTATGAGCCCACCCCGGAATTCCAGGGGCGCACCGTCGCCGATGCCGCCAAACAGCTCAAGATGGACTCGGTGACCGCGCTAATCGAGCTGGTGCGACGGATTCATGAGCTGGAGAAACAACACGGCAGTGTGAACGAGAGTGTGATCGGCACCAGCATGACCGAGCCCGACATCGAGCGGCTGATGCGCTGGCCTCACACCAATTTCTGCACTGACGGTGAGCTGGAAGGGGGGCACCCCCGCGGTTTCGGCACCTATCCCCGCATTCTGGGCCGCTATGTACGAGAGCGGAAAGTCATGCCGCTCACCGAAGCGATTCACAAGGCAACTGCTCTTGCCGCGGAGCATATGGGCTTCACCGATCGCGGGCGGATCGCGACGGGTTTAGCGGCGGACCTGGTACTCTTCGACCCCAACGCCGTGATCGACAATGCAACAACCGAGAAGCCGCACGAGCTCTCGACCGGCATTGTCACTGTGTGGGTAAATGGCATCCCCGTGTTCGAAAACGGCGCCGCAACCGGGGCGCGGCCTGGGGTGGTCATTCGGCGCTGAGGCTGGCGGGGCTGAAGTTTTCCGGCATTCCCGCTAGAAATCAGGAGACTTGCCGGAGCTCCTCGATCGCCTCCAGTCGGCCCTCGGCGGAGTGCACCGACTCACGACCGAACCAAGGCCCTGAACCAAGGAGATCGTATGTCAGACCGCGTGAAGAAGGTCAGCTATGCCTACGTGATGATTCCCAATCGCTCAGGACAGGGCGCCGGCGTGCTCGCCGCGCTGCGACGCGCGAACGTCAACCTGCGGGCCTTCTCCGCCTTTCCCGGGCGTGGCGGCAAGGCTCAGGTGGATCTGGTCACCGATGACCTGTCGGGGCTGCGCCGTGTCGCTCGACGCAATGGATGGCGATTGAGCAAGGTCAAGAAAGGATTCGTCGTTCAGGGCGACGACCGGGTAGGTGCCGTGTCGCGTCAGCTCGACAAGCTCGGCGCGAAGCGGATCAACGTGGTTGCAGCGGATGCCGTGACGGCAGGGAAGCGCTACGGCATGATCCTGTGGGTCAAGCAGAAGGATTACGCCCGGGCGGCGAGAGCGCTTGGAGCGCGGTGAGGCGATGCGAGTCACGCTCGGATTCACTCGACTAATGTCGAGGCTCGGCAGACCGTGGCTGCGCCACGGGGGGAGGCGAGATCCGTGCAACATGCATGCGTCATGCAGTGACGCTCTGCCGAGCAGCGACTTCAGTCGCGAAACGCGCCCGCGCTCATTCCTTCTGGGCCGCTCGCCGCAGCCACGAACTGCCGGCCGCTGATCTCGTCACGCCTGAACCCTTGGCCTCGACCGGCAGCCCAAGCTCCACCCACTTCCCCCATCCGCCGACCAGGGCCCTCGCCTTGGTCCAACCCGCCGGCTTCAGCTCTCGCACCACCCGGGTGCTTGTGGCTTCGCTCTTTCAGGCACAGTAGGCGACCAGCCACTCGTGCTTGGGAAGGGCCAGCTCCGCGGCACTCTCGACCGGGCGGTCGGGATCAACCCGGACTGAACCGCGCGCGGTGATATCGGAGCTGGCGTAGCTCCCGACGGAACGGACATCGACCAGGCGATAGGGCACTCCCGCTGCTTCCAATTGCTTGAGCTCATCGAAAGTGATGAGTTCCGAATGAGCAACGAGCGGTGTTTCCTGTCCCACAACTGATGCGCCCGCTGCTGCGGGCTCGAGCTTCCGAACCCACAAGGCGAGCATCCCTCCGTGCACCACGACCGACAACAGCACCACCGTGGCTACCGGCGCGAACAACGCCTCACTTCCTTCGATTCCGGCGAAGATCGGGAGCAGTACCAGGAGCAGTGAGCTCAGCCCACGAGGGCCGAACCACACTACCAGCTTCCGGCTTTCGGCATCCACGGCGCTTCGGGGAAGGGCAACGAGCAACACGAGTGACCGGGCCACGAGGGCCAACAGCGCGAACGCCAGCATCTGGGGCGACGTGACCGACAGGCCGGTCCAGATCAGCGACAACCCGAGCAGAACGAAGGTGAACAGCAGGAGCATCGTGGACGTCGCTTCCCCGTAATCGTGGAAGCAGTCACACAGCTCCACATCCACCAGGTCTATCGTGAGCCCCGCGGCGAACGCGGCCATGAATCCGCTGGAGTGGAGCGATTCCGCGATCGCGAACGCGGTGAACGCAACTCCGAGCACGTACATCGACTCGTAGTCCCGCCGGACGCCATAGCGCCCTCTCACGGCTTCGAGCAGCCGTACCGCGAGATACCCGGTCGCAACACCGGCAGCCGGCCCCATGATGAGCACATCTCTCACCACTCGGCTCAGCCCAAATGGAGTCGGTGCCGTCTCCCCCATGAAAGCCATGGCGATCACGACGATCGGCAGAAGCACCGCGTCGTTGAGGCCGCTCTCGATGCCGAGAGCGGTTCGTGCCGCGGGTCGTACTCCGGGTCCGCGGAGCAATCCGCGCATCATGACCGGATCGGTTGAGGCGAGGGCCGCGCCAAGCACCGCGGCTTGCGCCGGGCCGAAGCCGAGTAGCCACGCCGCGGCCAGCCCGATAATCGCTGCAGTAAGCAGAGTTCCTGGTCCGAGAAGAACTGCCGCGACTCCGAGGTGCTGCTTCAGCGCCTGCGGATTAATGCCCAGCGCGTCGGTGAAGAGCACCAGCACCAGGCTCAAAGTGGCTACTGCGCCGAGCGCACTAGAACGCATTCCGAAGTCCACCAACCCCAGCCCGTGAGGGCCAAGCAGTAATCCCAGAAGCAGGAAGACCGCGACGTGGGGGATGTTGGTCTTCTCGAGCAGCCCGGACACCGCGCTCGCAAGCAAGATCACCCCGCCGATCAGGGCAGTGGTGAGGACGAAGGCATGGGCGTCGAAGGGTGGCATGCTACTCTCCGAAGTTGTCTAACCCTAAGCAGTTCATGGCCAAGAGTCATCGGCCCAAGGGGCACCTGCCCCGGACCCTCCGGACCCATTACCTTCCTCTGCCAATTTGGCGGACCCTTTTCTCCACGCTGCAGGCATGACCAAACGCGATTTCCTCGCTATCCCAGACCTCTCGAAGACCGAACTCTCCTTCCTGTTGGACCTGGCGGGGGAGATGAAGAGCGGGAAGTATCGCAGCCGGCCGCTCGAGGGACAGACCCTCGCGATGGTCTTCGCCAAGAGCTCAACCCGCACCCGCGTTTCGTTTGAAGTGGGAGCCCACCAACTCGGCGGTCAGGCGGTCTTCCTCTCGGCTCGGGATATTCAGCTAGGTCGGGGCGAGCCGATCAAGGACATGGCGCGAGTCCTCTCCCGCTACGTGCATGGGATCATGATCAGGACCTTTGCCCAGGCCGACGTAGTCGAGCTGGCGCGCTACGCCGATGTCCCGGTCATCAACGGATTGACCGACCTGCAACACCCCTGTCAGGTACTCGCCGATCTGATGACGGTGCGAGAAAGCCTCGGCGGATGGAACGGCAAATCGGTCGCCTGGATCGGCGATGGAAACAATATGGCGAACAGCTGGATGGATGCGGCGGGCGTGTTGGGCTTCGAGCTCCGACTCGCTTGCCCCGAGGGCTACGAACCCGACCACCAGATCTTCGAGCGCAACAGCAAGCTCACCCACCTTCTCATTACCGAACTTCCGGAGGAGGCCGCCGAGGGTGCCGACGTCATCACGACCGACGTCTGGGCCTCAATGGGGCAGGAGGGCGAGGCTGAAACGAGGGCGCTCGCCTTCCAGGGTTACACGGTGGATGAGGAGTTGATGGGCCTGGCCCACCCCAACGCAATCTTCCTGCACTGTCTCCCCGCCCACCGGGGAGAGGAAGTCACCGAGGGAGTGATCGAAGGTCCGCAGTCCAGAGTATGGGATGAAGCGGAGAACCGTTTGCACGTGCAGAAGGCGCTGATGGCCATGCTGATGGGTAGCCAACGGTAGGGAAACTCCACGGAACCCCTGACCCCTGATACCTGATACCTGATACCTAAATGTCCGATACCACGACCCTGAAACGCACTCCGCTCTACGACGCGCATCGTGAGCTCCTCGCCCGGCTGGTGCCCTTCGCCGGATGGGAAATGCCGGTCCAATACCCGTCCGGGATCCTGGCCGAACACAAGGCGGTCCGGGAGCACGCGGGAATCTTCGATGTCTGCCATATGGGGGAATTCGAAGTCACCGGGCCCGACCGCAACGGGTTCGTCAATCGTGTCACCTCAAACGATGTGGGAGCACTGGAGACCGGCCAGGTGCAGTACTCCACCCTGCTCAACGACAAGGGCACCATCATCGACGACTGCACAGTCTACCGGTTTGAAGACAAGGTGATGCTGGTGGTGAACGCCGCCAACATCGAGAAGGACTGGGAGCATCTCGTTGCGCAGAAGGTGAAGGGTGGCAACATCCGGCTCCGGAATATCTCCGATGAAGTGGGGCTCATTGCTCTCCAGGGTCCAGCATCGGAAAAGCTGCTCGCACCGATCAGCGACCAGAACCTGAATGACATCGGGTACTATCGCTTTGCCATCGGGAAGGTGGCGGGGAAGGGTTGCTTCATCTCGCGGACTGGCTACACCGGAGAGGACGGCTTCGAGTTGTACTGCCGCTCCGACGACGTGCGAGCGATCTGGGATGCGCTGACCGGTCCGGGAAAGGCCACGCCGATCGGTCTCGGCGCCCGCGACACGCTGCGTCTCGAGGTCGGATATGCGCTTTACGGCAACGACATCGATGACACGACTTCACCGCTGGAAGCAGGCCTGGGCTGGGTGGTGAAGCTCGAGAAGGGCGCCCCGTTCGTTGGAGACCAGGCCCTCCGGGTCCAGAAGCTTCGGGGACTCGAGAGGAAGCTGGTGGGCTTCCGGATGCTGGAGCGCAACGTCCCCCGCCACGGCTTCCCGGTGTGGTACGGCGGCGAGCAGGTTGACCTGGTTCGAAGCGGTACCATGAGTCCGTCACTCGGCATCCCCATTGGAACCACCTATCTCCCGGCGGCCGCGGCAAAAGTCGGAACCCGGTTCGAGGTGGAAATCCGGGGTGAGAAGCAGCCGGCCGAGGTGGTGAAGAAGCCGTTTTATACCGGTGGGAGTGTGAAGAAGTAGGCGGTAAGGCGGGACGACCGTCGTTTCCGCTGACCGCCCTACCGCCCAACCGCCAAACCGCCATGACCATTCGTGTCGCTGTTCTGACGATCTCCGATGCCGGTTCGCGCGGGCAAAGGGCCGACACATCGGGTGATACAATCGCCGACTGGGCTAAGAAACGGGGATTTGTCGTAACCACCCGAGATCTTGTCCCCGATGAGTCCGATCGCATCGTCGTGACGCTCACGCAATGGGCTGATCGCGACCAGGCCGACCTGATCCTCACGACCGGTGGCACCGGCTTGAGCCCGCGTGACCTGACTCCCGAGGTCACGAAGAGCCTTCTCGAGCGGGAAGCGCCGGGTATCGCCGAAGCGCTCCGGATGACGGCCTACCCCGGATTCCATCGCGCCGCACTCGCTCGCGGCGTGGCCGGCGTCAGAGGGAAGACGCTGATCGTCAATCTGCCGGGGAGTCCCAACGGTGTTCGAGACGGTTTGGCGGTTCTCGATGACCTGGTGGACCACGCGGTGGGTCTCATTCGAGGAACGAACCCCGAACATTGAGAATTGCTGATTGCCGATTGCCGATTGAAGAGCGCCAAATCGGCAATCGGCAATCAGCAATCAGCAATCTGAGTACACATGGCCTCCAAGATTCTCATCACCATGGACGACCTCGAATCGGCGGTGCGACTCAACGCCGCGCTCGAGGCTGCTCAGCACCGTACCGTGATGATCTCGCCGATGGATGACGCGCGAGGTGCACTGCGGAAGGAGCATCCTGACTTGCTGGTGCTCACCGGTGCGGTCCACGAGTCCCAGGCCCAACAGCTGGTGGCGCAGGCGCGGGACGAGGAGGTCTCGACTCTGGCGCTGCTCGAGGCAACCGATCCCGCCCAGACCGACCGGGAGGGTTTGGGCCTGGACGTCACCGAGGTCGCGGTCAAGCCGATCAACCCGCCCGATACGGTAGCCCTGATCGAGCGACTGGTCGACCGCCGCCAACTGCAGCAGCGTACCGGCATCTCCGGAGAGAGTGCCTCCATTCAGGAGTTGCTGGTCCGGATCGAGCAGATGGCTCCGGTCTCCAGTACCGTACTGATCCAGGGAGAATCGGGCACCGGAAAGGAATTGGTCGCGAAGGCGATCCATGATCTCTCGCCCCGGCGAGGGAAGCCGTTCATTCCGGTCAACTGCGCGGCATTGCCGGAGACCCTGCTCGAGTCGGAGCTGTTCGGCCACGAGAAGGGCGCCTTCACTGGGGCGGCGGAGCGGAGGCTGGGTCGCTTCGAGCTGGCCGACAACGGGACCATCTTCCTCGACGAGATCAGCGAGATCTCGGCCAGCGTGCAGGTGAAGCTCCTGCGGGTACTGGAGACCCGGACCTTCTTCCGGGTGGGCGGGGTGCAGCCGATCAAGGTGGACGTTCGGGTCCTCGCGGCCACCAACTCGAGCCTCAAGGAGCTCGCCTCGCTCGGGGAATTCAGGGACGATCTGTATTACCGACTCAACGTCCTCAACATCTATCTCCCGCCCCTTCGCGAGCGGCGCAGCGACATCCCGGTTCTGGTCAAACGCTTCATCCGGGAATTCTCGAAGACCCACGACCGTCCCTTCCGCGGCATCACTCCCGAGGCGATGAGCCTCCTGATCGAAGCGCCCTGGCCCGGCAACGTGCGCCAGCTTCGGAATCTCATCGAGTCCATGGTAGTGCTGGCTCCGGGTCGGGAGATCCGGGCCTCCGACATCCCGGCCGACATCCTGGAGGGGGTTGGCCGGATGCTCCCCATGCGGATTGGAGCAACAGGTCGCGATCTGCCAACCCAGGAATTGGAGTTTATCCTCCGGAGCCTCATGGACTTACGCCTCCAGGTCGAGGAGATGAGGCGCCGCTTGGACGATCGTCCGCAACGTGTTCAGGTTATTGAACTTGGCCAAAACAGCTCCGTGGCAGACGTCTTGCCGGAATCCGAGCCGGAAGAAAAGGGGGAAATCGTCTACCGGCCGGGAATGACCATGGCCGAAGTCGAAAAAGCCGCCATCGCTGCGGCGCTTACTCAGTTCCGGGGAAATCGCCGTAAAGCGGCGGAGGTTCTGGGCATAGGCGAACGCACACTGTACCGAAAAATCAAGGCTTACAATTTGGAGTAGGTCAACGAGCTAAGTTCTGCCGGAACGGGGATTTGCGTGCTCACGATTCTTGACAGTTGGGTCATGGAGGCGCATATTCGGCAACCCGGGATTTTCCCGATCCAGCACCAGGGTTTCGCACGGTGATTTTCTCGATTGACCCGTCGGCCTGCGTCACGTGCTTGGCCTGCGTACGCGTGTGCCCGACCGGTGCGGTCGAGGTGCAGGATCCACTGGTACGCATCGTGGACGAGAGCTGCATTCGTTGTGGGCTCTGCGTTCCGGCTTGCCCGCATCACGCGATAGAAGTCACTGGTGAACTGGGTCGCGCTATCGCCGTCGCCTCTCGAGGCGAAGGAGCGTTGATCCTCAGTCCGGAGGCCGTGGCGTACTTCTACCCGGCAGCGCCGGAGCAAATCGTGAACGCATGCTACGCCGCCGGGTTCCGTCTGGTGACCCGCGGTGTCGTGGGAGATGAGCTGGTCGCCTCGGAGTACCTGAGGCTGTGGCGTGAGGAGGACTGGGGTACCATGATCCGCTCCACCGATCCGGTGGTGGTGGAAGCGATCCGGAGAGACTATCCGGAGCTGGTTCCCTACCTCGCGCCGGTGACGTTGCCCGCGCTGGCGGAGGCGAGGTACCTGCGGGCGCAGTGGGGCGAAGGGCTGGAGGTGGTATACGCCGGGGTCTGCCCGCCCGCCGGGCGAGAGGAGCTCGATTCGGCGATCACCTTCCAGGACCTGGAGCAGCTGTTCCGGCTCCGCGGTGTGAGCCCACTCGCGCAGCCCCCCCACTACGCCCGGGTCCCCGCGGAGCATCGTCGCCACCTGAGCCTGGCGGGCGGGATGCCGCTCTCGCTCCTCGAAGAGGCTCGGCACTCGAGCAAGCGGTTCCGGAAGCTCCGTGGATTAGGCGAGCTGCGCGGGCTGTCGCGCGCGGTCGTGGTCGACCGGCTCGACCTGGGTTTCGTGGATCTGCTGTCCCACGAGGGATGGCTGGATCACCCCCTCTCGGGTCCGCGGGAAGAGCTGTTCTGGCGCCGATCGGTGGTGGAGAACAGCGAACCTCCGCGAAGCCGGCAGCCGGTGGTGGACGACGCCGTGGTCGCGAGCTACGGAGCCGTCTTCGAAATTCAGCCGCGCGTCGTCCGGGCCGATACGGCCCGGGTGGAAGAAGTGCTCGAGGCGATCGGTCTGGGACCTCACGGGAAACCGTGGGACTGCCGGGCCTGTGGATTCGAGACCTGCGCCGCGTTCGCCCAGGCGGCGGCCATGGGACGGGCATCGCTCAAACAGTGCGTGCCCTACCAGGCTCGACGGGTCGAAGAGGCGCAGCGCGATGCGGCGGTGGATACCCTGACCGGGCTCGCCGCGTACAAGGTTCTGAACGACCGGCTGGGTTACGAAATCGAGCGAAGCAAGCGCAGTCTGGAGGGGTTCGCGGTCCTGTTCATCGATCTGGACCACTTCAAGCTGGTGAACGATCAGTACGGGCACGAGGCGGGCAACGCGGTGCTTCGTGCGGTGGCGACCGAGCTGAAGAGCGCCATTCGCGCGTCGGACCTGGCGGCCCGCTACGGTGGAGACGAGTTCGTGGTCCTGCTGAACCGGACCGATTTGGGGGGAGCCAATCGGGTTGGCGAGGCGATTCGGGCTGGGATCGAAGGGGTAGGGCGCCGGCTGGGTTACCCGGTCGGCCTGGTCACCGCCAGCATCGGGGTGGCCGAGTATGATGTGAGACGCCCCCACGAGGGGGACTTGCTAGTGCTGGCCGATCGCGCGCTGTACCACGCCAAGGCCAACGGACGTAACGCGGTCGCTTGAGACCGATGAAAGGCTAGCCGGAACCTTGTCCTCGACGCCGATCCGCCAACCCGACCCTTCGCGCCCGGCTCCGCTGGAGAGTCCGCCGGATCCGTGGGGCGTCCGCCGGGCTGAGCAACTGCTCACCAGCCTGGAAGGGGTGCTCTCGGCCCGGGTGGTCACTACTCCGCTCGGCGAGGTCAGCGAGGTCCACATCCTGGCCCAGTCGGGCTTGCAGGCGAAGCAACTGGTCCGCAATATAGAGTCCGCTCTCCTGGCCCAGCTCGGGCTCAAGGTAGATCATCGTAAAATCAGCATTGCCCAGACCGCCGAAGTCCGGCCCATCGAGGCGTTGGAGCGAGACGCGGTACGGGAGCGCTCGATGCGGCGCGCCGCGCTGTTCGACTCGCTCACCGTCGCCCCGGGCAAGAGGCCCCATCGGATTTCGATCCAGGTGACGCTGGGGTTCGGCGAGACGAGGGCCGTGGGCGAAGAAGAGAGCTCGGACACGCCGCGGAGCCGGGTAGAGGCGGCGGCCCGGGCGGCAGTTTCGGCGCTCGACCAGTTGCTGGCCGACAACTCGGTGGCGCTCGAAGGGTCCAAGATCGTCGAGGCGTTCGACCGCGAGTTCGTGATGGTGGCGGTGCAGGGGCTCGGTGGACGCGAAGCGGTATTGCTCATGGGTACGGCCGAGATCAAAGAGAGCGCGGAGCGCGCCGCGGTATTCGCGGTGCTCGACGCGACCAACCGCTGGGCGGAGGCCCGGCGCCCCAGTTAGGTCGTAGCGACAAAATTCAGCGGGCCCGCCGCATCTCGTCGGTCAAGGGATGCCGGGCCCGTCGGCGTCCCACGCAGGATGCAGGCATGCAGGAATGAAGGTGTGAGCGGGACCACCCTTCTTTCAGAAAGGAAAAAACGGCAGGCGGCCCCGGTCTTCGTTGGTGCAGGGATGCAGTGTCAGGATCAGCGGAGACGAGCGGACAACTGAGAGCGGAGCGTCAGGTGCGCCATAGCGAGGCGTGCCCCTTCCCGAGGGTTCCTTTTCTACTCGTCCGAAGGAGACGCTCATGTTGCACATCAGCTTGCTCGCGAAAGTCATCGAGTTCTTCGCCCGCGTGACTTCTCTGGGTGAAGGCCAGACTTGGTCGTAAATAGGAAGGGCCGGGGCCCTGCCAATTCTTCTATGAATCGGAAAGACGTCCAGATTCTGACCTACGTGATCGGAGTCTCGATCCTGGCGACGGCATTTGGTATTGTCGCCTGGTCTCAGAGTCTCGCCTTTCCAGGAATGTGGGCCATCTGCAGTTTCGTCGTTGTTGCCTACCTAATTGACTTGTCAGGCAACCCTCTACGAGTAGAAGCAAGCGGCTCGGCATCTTTCGTAA
>DATBGE010000167.1:0-24317 GCA_036558125.1 Gemmatimonadales bacterium
GAATCCAGGCAGTGACCTGATCCCCGATACTGCAAGGACCGACGCCGATGGCCGTGCGCGAAGCAAGTGGGTACTGGGACATACGGCAGGCAACCAGGACGTACAGGCGGAGGTGAAGACTGACGCGGGCCAACCCCTCACGCAGACTTTTCACGCCACCGCACTCGCAGGTCCTGCCGCCAACCTCACGGCAATCAAAGGAGATCAGCAGACCGGCCAGGTCGGCACCGCCCTCGCCGACTCGCTCGTCGTTAAGGTCACCGACCAGTTCGGTAATCCCATCTCAGGGTACGCGGTAAGCTGGAGCGCATTGGGCGGCGGTACCGTCAGCGCGTCCTCGGTAAACACCGGCGCAAACGGACAGGCCGCCGTCCAGCGAGTGCTCGGCAACACCGCCGGAGCTCAGAGCGCACAGGCCGATGCCGCAGGCTTGAACGGATCGCCGGTCGTCTTCACCCACACGGCCAGCGCCGGTTCCGCCACCGCGATGGTCAAGGATCCGGTCACGGATGGTCAATTCGGACTGGTTGGCGTTGAGCTGACTGATTCCATCGTCGTCATCGTCAAGGACGCGAGCGGCAACGGGGTGCCCGGCAAAACAGTTCTCTGGACGGTTGCCACGGGCGGTGGATCGGTGAATCCGACCACCGGCGTCACCGACACCCATGGTAAGGCCTTCACGCGTTGGATCCTCGGACCCACCGCCGGTTCCAACACCGTCAACGCCGCCTCGGCCAATCTGACCCCCGTTACCTTCACGGCGACGGCGACCGCGGCTCAACCTTCCAAGATCGTTGCCGTATCCACCGTGACCCAGTCTGGTCCGGCCGGATCACCGGTGGGCGCACCACCCTCGGTCAAGGTCACCGACCCGAACGGCAACCCGGTCCAGGGCGAGACGGTCACCTTTACGGTTACCGCGGGCGGCGGCAGCGTTTCGGACGGCACTACCTCCGGCACCACGACGACCCTCGCCACCAACGCCTCGGGCATTGCCACACTGAGCGATTGGACCCTGGGCGCCACCGCCGGTAGCAACAGCGTCGCCGCGAGCGCGCTCGACGTGAGCAATAACCCGCTGCAGGGCAGCCCGGTCTTCTTCAACGCCACTGGTCAGGCGGGTGCCGCGAGCAAGCTGGCGATGTCCACCCAGCCCTCCACTTCAGGGCAGAGTGGCGTCGTGCTGGCGGTTCAGCCGGTCATTCAGCTGCAAGATGCGCTGGGGAATTCGGTAGCGCAGAGCGGGAAGCCGGTGACGGTCTCGGTGACGGGTGGTGGCGCCACGCTGAGCGGGAATCTCACGGTTAACACGAACACGAACGGCACGGCGACCTTCAGCGGGCTCGCGCTGTCCGGCCCGGTTGGTTCCTACACCCTCACTTTCACGACTACCGGTCTTGCCTCCGCGGTCTCCGGAACGATCGTGCTGTCCGCCGGTCCGGCGGCCAAGCTGGTTATCGCAACGCAGCCTTCGAGTTCGGCTCAGAGCGGGGTCGCGTTCGCCCAGCAGCCCGCAATCCAGGTGGCGGACGCAGCTGGCAATCCAGTGAGCTCGAGTGGCGTCTCGGTCACGGCGTCGATTCTGACAGGCGGCGGTACTCTGAGTGGCATCGCCACCACGACCACCACCGCTCAGGGTCTCGCGACCTTCACCGATCTCGCCATCACCGGAGCGCCCGGCGCTCGAACCCTGAGTTTCACCGCGCCCGGACTGGGCAGCGTCACGTCGACGTCGATCACCCTCGGCGCCGGTGCCGGCACCAAGCTGGCCATGGCAACCCAGCCCTCCGCCACCGCGCAGAGTGGGTCGTTGCTCGCTCAGCAGCCCGCCGTGCAGATCCAGGATGGGTCCGGCAATCCGGTCGCGCAGGCCGGCGTCATGGTGCACGTCGCGGTCAGTACTGGCGGGACTCTGGGCGGCACCGATAGCGCTGCGACCGATGCCACCGGGCTTGCAACCTTCGGCGGCCTCTCGATCACCGGATCAGCTGGTAACTACACGCTCGACTTCACCGCACCCTCGCTGACGGGTGTGACCTCATCCTCGATCGCGCTCACTGCAGGCCTCGCGACCAAGGTCACGATTACCACCCAACCTTCGAGCGCTGCCCAGAGCGGCGTTCCCTTCGCACAGCAACCGGTCATCCAACTTCGCGACGACGCCCAGAACCCAGTGCATCAAAGTGGCGTTCCGATCACCGCGGGCATTCTGACCGGCCCGGGTGGGGTGCTGAGTCAGCAGACGATCACTATCCAGACCGATGCCAACGGCGTCGCGACCTTTACGGCGCTCACAATTTCGGGCGCGCTGGGCGGTTACACCCTGCAGTTCGCAGGTCCTACTCAGCCCGCCGTCACTGCGGACCCGATCACGCTGTCTGCGGGCCCCGCGAAGGTCCTGGTGGTGGTCACAGCTCCATCGGCGAGCGCCCAAAGCGGCATCGCCTTCCCGCAGCAGCCCGTCCTCCAGGTTGAAGACGGCACCGGGAATCCAGTTCCCCAGTCGGGAACTCCGGTCACTGCTTCAATTGCGTCGGGTGGAGGTACGCTGGGCGGCACGGTGACGGTGAACACCTCCGCGGGCGGTGTTGCGACCTTCACCAATCTCGCGATCAGTGGCACGGCCGGTGCCCGGATTCTCGACTTCTCGGCGACGGGTCTCACCAAGGCCAGCGCCAATGTCGACCTCACCGCGGGTGCCGCGGCCACGCTGGCCATTCACGCGGGCGATAACCAGACCGCGACAGCCGGTTCGCAGGTCGCGGTAGATCCCGCGGTTCTGGTGACTGATGGTGCAGGGAATCCGGTGGCGGGTGTCGCGGTCACGTTTGCGGTGGCGACGGGCGGCGGATCAATCGGCGGTGCCAACGCGGTCACCGACGCAAGTGGCGTCGCCCTTGTCGGCGGCTGGACTCTCGGAACAGTGGCCGGGCCCAACACTCTGACTGCCACGTCGGCCGGATTGGCGGGCTCGCCCGTGACGTTCCACGCCACGGGCACGGCGGGCAGCGCCGGCAAGCTCGCGATGGACACCCAACCATCGAGCACCGCCCAGAGCGGAGCCCGATTGGCGCAGCAACCGGTGATCCAGCTGCAGGATCTGAATGGCAATGACCTGACGACCAGCGGTGTAGCCATCAGCGCCAGCTCGAGCGCGGGTACTCTGAACGGCAACACCACGGTTGCCACCGTAGGGGGTAAGGCCACCTTTACCAACCTGTCGATCACCGGAACGGTCGGGACCTACACTCTGACTTTCAGCGGGACGAGTCTCACCGGCGTCACCTCGAGCAACATCAGCCTGACCGCGGGCGCGGCCACCCAGTTGGTGGTGACCACTCAGCCCTCAATCCAGGTGCAGAGCGGGGTCGCATTCGCGCAGCAACCGATAGTGCAGATCCAGGATGCGGCCGGTAATCCGGCATCCATTACCAAGATCATCTTCGCAACGCTGCGCAGTGGAGGTGGCACCCTGGGCGGCACCACAAGTATCAGTACCGGCGGCGGCAGCTCGGTGGCCTTCACCAACCTCTCGGTAAGCGGCCTGGCCGGTCCTCGCACGCTGCTCTTCTCGACCAGCGGACTCACCGGCGACACCAGTTCCACGTTCAACGTCGTTGCCGGGACTGCGGCCCAGATCGCGGCCGTTTCTCCGGTGAGCCAATCGGCGCCGGTGGGGACACCCGTGACCGCGCCGCCCTCGGTCGTGGTCAAAGACGGCGCGGGGAATCCTGTCGCGGGCGTCACGGTCACCTTCGCCATTACTCAGGGCGGCGGGAGCCTGAATGGTGCGACGCAGACGACCAATCCCTCCGGCGTCGCCACGGTGAGCGACTGGACCGTCGGTCCTCTCGCCGGCACGAACACCGTCACCGCCACGGCAACCGGGAGCGGGATCTCCGGCAACCCAGTCAGTTTCAATGCGACCGGCACAGCGGCCGGTGCCTCCCAGCTCTCAATCACGACCCAGCCCTCGAGCACGGCGCAGAGCGGGGCAGTATTCGCGGCTCAGCCGGTGATTCAGCTGCGTGACGCGAATGGCAACGCGGTGGCCCAGTCCGGTGTCTCGGTGACCGTAACCGCGAGCGGCGGCACCCTGGGCGGGACCGCAAGTGCCACGACCAATGCGAGTGGCGCCGCCACGTTCAGCGGACTGTCGCTGAGTGGATTGATCGGTAACTACACCCTCACTTTCCGCTCCACCGGTCTCACTCAGGTGACGTCAGCGAACATTGCGCTGTCGGCCGGCGCTGCCGCCACCATCGCGAAGAGCGCGGGTGATGCCCAGAGCGCGCCGGCAGGCACGGCCGTGCCGATTGATCCGGCGGTCCTCGTCACTGACGCGGCTGGAAACCCGGTCGCGGGCCGCAACGTGACCTTCGCGGTTGCAACGGGAGGCGGGAGCGTCACCGGCGGCAACGCGACCACGAACGCCAGCGGAATTGCGACGGTTGGAGGCTGGACTCTGGGTGCCGTGGCTGGACCCAACACGATGACCGCGACCTCGGCAGGACTCAGCGGATCGCCCCTCACTTTCACCGCGACCGGAACGACCGGTTCGGCCACGCAGCTCGCCATCACGACGCAGCCGAGCACCACGGCGCAGAGTGGGATCGACATTGCCAGCCAGCCGGTAGTGCAGCTGCGCGATGGCAATGGGAACAACGTGTCGCAGGCCAATGTGAACATCACCGCGTCGGTCAGCATCGGCGGCACCCTCGCCGGGACGCTCACGGTTGCGACCAATGCCTCGGGTGCTGCCAGCTTCACTGACCTCGCGATCAGCGGCGTGGTGGGTAACTACACGCTCTCCTTCGCTGCGACCGGCCTGACGGGTGCCACCTCCAACAACATCGCGCTGAGCGCGGGGACCGCGGCCAAGCTGGGTGTGAACCGGCAGCCTTCCGGTACAGCCCAAAGCGGAGTCGCGATCGTGGTGCAGCCGAGAATCCAGATCCAGGATGCGGCGGGGAACAGTGTGAGTCAGGGGGGGACCACCATTACCGCGAGCTTCGCCTCCGGTACCGGTACCCTCACCAACGCTACCGCCACGACCAGCCCCGGCGGTCTCGCGACCTTCGCAGGCCTGACGATTACCGGAACCGTCGGCAGCTACACGCTGCAGTACGACGCGGCCAGCCTCACCGGAGTGGCCAGCAACCCGATTACGCTGAACCCCGGTCCCGCAAATCAGGTGACCATCACGGTCCAGCCGCCGCCGACGGCGTCGAGCGGAGTCGCGCTGTCTACCCAGCCGGTTGTGCAGTTGCGTGACGGAGCGGGGAACGCCGTCTCCCAGGGCGGGACATCGATTACGGCAACGATTGCCTCGGGAACCGGCGGCTCGCTGATCAATACCGTTGCAACAACCGATGCTGGCGGCGAAGCCACTTTCAGCGGCCTGACCTTGAGCGGCCCCGCCGGCAATTTCACGCTGAGGTTTGGCGGCACCGGTCTGACCGCCGCGGTTTCCAACATCATCGCACTTGGCGCCGGTGGCGGGAGTGTCCTGAGTATCCAGACCCAGCCCAGCGCTTCGGCGCAGAATGGCGTCGACTTCGCGACGCAACCGGTCGTTCGGCTGCGTGACGCGAGCAACAATCCAGTCAACCAGCCCGGCGTCGTGATCAGTGCCGCGATTGTGAGTGGCGGCGGTACCCTCAACGGCACCACCACCGCAACCACCAACGCGAGCGGTGTCGCCACCTTTACCGATCTCGCGATCACCGGTCTGGTCGGTTCCCGGACACTGATCTTCTCGGCCACCGGGTTCGTGAGCGCCACGTCGTCGGCGATCAACATCACCCCGGGCTCGGCGACTCAGCTCGCGATCACTACCCAGCCCTCGAGCACCGTACAAAGCGGTATCGACTTCCCAACCCAGCCGGTCGTACAGCTCAAGGACCAGAGCGGGAACAACGTCACTCAGAACAATGTTTCCGTGAACGCCGCGATCGCGACCGGCGGGGGTACCCTGAGCGGCACCTTCCCGATCAACACCAACGCAAACGGCCAGGGGGTCTTTACCGATCTCACGATCAGCGGTCTCGTTGGAGCGCGGACCCTGACCTTCAGTTCGAGCGGGCTCTCGAGCGTCACCTCGGGCTCGATCAACGTCACGGCTGGCCAGGCGTCTCAACTGACTATCACGACGCAGCCCTCGGCCACCGTCGGGAGCGGAGTGCCCTTCCCACAGCAACCGGTCATTCAGCTGCGTGACGGGGCCGGGAATGCTGTGAGTCAGGCCGGAGTGGACGTCGATGTCGCGGTGCAGTCGGGAGGCGCCACCTTGAGTGGCACCGCAACGGCGACGACTAACGGCAGCGGGGTTGCGTCCTTCATCGATCTGGAGCTGACCGGGCCGGCGGGTGCTCACACACTGCGCTTCACCTCGACTGGGTTGACCGGGGTAACGTCGGCCACAATCAACCTGGGTGCCGGTGGGGCAACGAAGCTTGCGATCACCACTCAACCGTCCGCCACGGCCCAGAATGCGATCGCCTTCCCGCAGCAGCCGGTGATTCAACTTCGGGATGCCGCGAACAACGCGGTGAGCCAGGCGAATGTGCCGGTTACCGTGGCCATCGCGTCGGGTGGGGGCTCGCTGACGGGTAGCACGACGACGGTGAACACCAACGCAAACGGTCAGGCCATCTTCACCAACCTCCGGATTACCGGACTGGTGGGGAACCACACCCTGATCTTCACCTCGGGAAGCCTGACGTCGGTCACCTCCGCGATCATTGACCTCAATGCTGGCAGCGCGACTACCATCGCCGCCAGCGCGGGGGATGGCCAAAGCGCCACTGCCGGCACCGCCGTCCCGATCGATCCGGAGGTGCTGGTCACCGACGTGAGTGGTAATCCCGTCTCCGGCGAGAGCGTCACCTTTGCCGTGGCTTCGGGTGGCGGAACAGTAATCCCGACTACCTCGGTCACGACCGATCTGAACGGCAACGCCGCGGTCACCAGTTGGACTCTGGGTGCGACAGCAGGTCCCAACAGCCTCACCGCAACGTCCACCGGCCTCACTGGCAGCCCGGTCACGTTCGACGCGACGGGCACGGCCGGGACGGCGACCAAGCTGACCATTACCACCCAGCCGTCCTCTTCAGCCCAGAATGCGGTGGTCTTCGGGCAGCAGCCGGTGATCCAGCTTCGAGACAACTCGAACAATGCGGTGAGCCAGGCGAATGTGCCGGTGACCGTGGCCATCGCGTCGGGTGGGGGCTCGCTGACGGGTAGTACGACGACGGTGAACACCGACGCAAACGGTCAGGCTGTCTTCACCAACCTCCGGATCACCGGGCTGGTAGGAAACCACACCCTGACCTTCACCTCGGGAAGCCTGACCTCGGTCACCTCGGCGATCATTGACCTGAACGCCGGTTCGGCCACCAACATCGACATAAGCGCTGGTGACAACCAGTCGGCGGACGCGGGAACACCGGTCCCGGTGCCGCCCAGGGTGCTGGTGAGCGACGTGAGCGGGAATCCCGTGGGCGGAGTGAATGTGACCTTCGCGGTCGCCTCGGGCGGCGGAAGCGTCGTGCCCACGACACCGATCGCGACCGGCACGAACGGCCTGGCCGCTGCCACCAGCTGGACCCTCGGTAATACGCCAGGCAGCAACACGCTGACCGCGACATCCACCGGATTGACTGGTAGTCCGGTGACCTTCACCGCCACCGGTCTCACCGGGGCTCCTGATCATTTCACGATCACTACCCAGCCGTCGAGTACCGCCCGGAACGCGATCGCATTCGCGACCCAACCCGTGTTGCAGCTGGAGGATGCCCAGGATAACCCGGTGAGTCAGAACGGTGTGCCGGTGACGGCTTCCATCGCGAGTGGTGGTGGATCGCTGGGAGGCAGCACGGTGACCGTCAACACGAACGTGAACGGGGTCGCCACCTTCCCCGATCTGGAGATCACCGGGACGATCGGAAACCGTACCCTCTCGTTCAGCTCGCCGGGTCTCGGCGGAGCGACGTCCAGTATCATCAACCTGACCGCGGGGGATCCGGTCTCGATCGTGGTGCAGGCGGGGAACAACCAGTCCGCGACGGTTGGCCAGCAGGTTACTACACCGCCGACCGTGCGGGTAAGGGACGTGAGTAACAACGCGGTCGCCAATGTTGACGTGGACTTCGCCGTGGAGTCCGGCGGAGGCAGCGTCACTCTGCACAACCAGAACACGGACAACAGCGGCCTGGCCGCGGTGGGCAGCTGGACCCTTGGCACCACGGCCGGTAGCAACACGCTCAGCGCCACTTCCACCGGGCTGACCGGAAGCCCCGTGATCTTTACTGCGACGGGGACCCCTGACGTGGCGGACGCCGCTCAGTCCACGGCCAATGTTCCCGATGGCACCGTTCTGGTCACCACGGTCATGACTATTCAGGCGAGGGACCAGTTCGGGAACGCCCTGACTTCCGGGGGGTCGGACGTGGAGGTGACGGTATCCGGGGCTAACACCGCCAATGCCACGGTCACCGACAACGGTGACGGGACCTATACGGCCTCCTACTTGCCGGTTCTCCCCGGGGCTGATACGATCACAATAACCCTGGACGGTGGCCAGATCAGCGGCAGCCCGTTTACCAGTAATGTAGGATTATAGAGTAGCGGGACCGGTCAGCATGGATCGTCGCACTGCGCTCCCTGCCTTTCTCCTCCTCCTCACCTCAGGTTGCGGACAAGATCTCGTCCTGCCTCGGCAGGGGGATCCGGCATTGGTAGCGGTCGTAGCCGGGCAGGGTCAGCAGGGTATCGTCGACGACGCAGTGCAGGATTCCCTGATCATCAAGGTCACCGACTCCCAGGGCCGTCCGGTTGTGGGGCAGCCGATCGGGACCAACCTGCTCAATGGAGGAAGGATCGACGCGGCCGCCCCGCGAACCGATGATGGGGGGCGGCTCGCCTTCCGGTGGGTTCTCGGTACTACGTCGGGTACCCAATCCGTGGAAATCGGAGCCGGCGATTCGACCCGTATTTCACACCCGGCGGTATTCACCGCGACAGCGCTTCCCGCCGCCGCCAAGGCGCTGCAGCGGGCCGGGGGGGACCGGCAAGTGGCCGAGGCGGGCCAACTCCTGCCGAACATGGTCGCCGTCACGGTCACCGATAAGTACGGCAATCCGGTTTCGGGGATCAAAGTGACCTGGGCCCCGGGGGCCGGGGGAGTTGACCCGAAGAGCTCGGTATCGAACGGCACGGGTCGAGCCGAGACGGCCTGGACGCTCGGCGGTGGAGCAGGCCAGCAGAATCTGGTCGCGACCTTGGATCCCGCACCCGCGGTTACCATCGACTTCACGGCAACGGCCACACCGGGCGCACCTCCGATTCTCAAGGTAGCAACCCAGCCATCCGACACCGCCCGTCAAAGTGTACCGTTCCCCCGGCAACCGGCCATTCAGCTTGCCGATCCCGGTGGTGCGCCTCGCGCCATCTCCGGAGTTCAAGTGACGGCCGCCGTCCAGACTGGGGGAGGTACGCTGAGCGGCCAGACGACGGTAAGCACGGACGCGGCAGGGCAGGCCGCCTTCACCGATCTATCCCTCCTTGGACCCACCGGAGACTACGTCCTGCTCTTCGCGGCCCCCGGTTACCTGACGGTCACCTCCAGCGACATCCGGCTGGTGCAACAGGGTGCCAGCGGTTCTCTCTCATCGATCTCAGCCAATCCTCTCACCATCACAGCTGGTACCGGCAGCTCGGTGGTCACGGTGACGATACGTGACTCGCTGGGATTGCCGCTCGCGGGTCTCGCGGTCACTCTTACCGCCAGCGGTTCCGGTAACACCGTTACGCAGCCGACTCAGCGCACCGATGCGAACGGGCAGATCACCGGCTCTCTCTCCTCCACGGTAGCTGAAGCGAAGAGGGTCACCGCCTCGACGGGGCCGGTGCAGTTGGACGACGAAGTCGATATCACCGTGGTCGCCGGGATTCCGGCCGCCGCGACTACGGACGCCAAGGTTCCCAAAGGCAGGCGGCTCCGCTTCACCGATATCGTGGTCGACACCCGGGATGCCTTCGGCAACGACATCAAAACCGGAGGGTTCTCCAGTCGCATCACTATCTTCGTGAGTGGCACGAACAGCGCGACCCCAACCGTGCACGACAACGGTGATGGCACGTACTCCGCGAGCTACCTCCCGATCTCCAAAGGGACCGACCGCATCGATATCATGTTCGACGGAAACCCGATCAGCGGAAGCCCCTACTTCAGCGACGTGAAATAGCGCCGGGTGTGCGGGGAGCCGATCGGGTTGCGTCGGCTCTGATCGCTCACTAAGATTGGCCCCGCGCCCTGGTGGTGAAACTGGTAGACACGCTATCTTGAGGGGGTAGTGCCGAAAGGCGTCGCGGTTCGAATCCGCGCCAGGGCATGCGTCTTCCGCCACTGTAGCTCAGGGGTAGAGCTCTCGATTCGTAATCGAGCGGTCGTCGGTTCAATTCCGACCAGTGGCTCTGCCAACAGAAATTGCAGATTGATGATTGCAGATTGAAAATTGAAAACCCCGCGATCCGTTAACGGATGCGGGGTTTTTGATCTTCAGGGCTTATCTACTCAGCCATACGCTTGTAGAGCCAGTACTCCGGGCCCGCCAGTTCCTCGGGCCAGTCGGCGAAATGCTGATGCCCGCGCCAGCCGTTGTGTTCTTCCACTTCATCCTGCTCGATAGTCCCGTCCGACGTCTCCTCGTCGAGCCAGGAAGTCTCATCGGGGAGATGCACGTCCCCTCGCCACGCTTCCGTGGTTTCCCAAGGCTCCTCGTTCGAGCGATCGTCGCCATCAAACGCGTACGGCATCCTTTCCTCCTCGCGGGTACTCCCATCCACCCCGCGTCCCCAGCTTTCAACGAAAGCATGAGGGATGCCACGCGCCGTTAGCTGTCGCCTTTCACGCTATTTGACGGTGTTTCCGGACACTGTACAAGAGTGATGCACTGCGCTGGATCTCCTTATCAATCTTCAATTTTCAATTTTCAATTCTCAATTCTCCCTATCCCTTCAACACTTCCTCGGCCATGTACCCAACTGGCACCGGCCCTTGCCGCATGAAGCGCTCGTGGAACTCCCGGGCCGAGAACTTGTCTCCCTCCTTTTGGCGCACCTGCTCGCGTAACGCGAGGATGGCATTCTTGCCCAGGTTATAGGTGATGGCCTGGGTGGGCCACTTCGAATAGCGGTAAATGGCCCGAGTCGCTCCCTCGACGATCGCCTTGGCCTTCGCATCCCTTGCCACCGAAGCAGCCGCCTTGGGATAGAACGCCACGTGCTCGGTGAAGAAGTCCACCGCCTCGGCGAAGGTCATGCGGCCGGTGTGGAGGCCGGTGTCCACCCGGACCCGGACCGCGCGCAACAGCTGGCCCTGCAGCTCGTACAGATGTTCGGCCGCCGAGTAGAACCCGTGCGGATGCCCTTCCGCCGGCTCGGCCATCAGCTCCTCACTATACAGCGCCCACCCTTCTGTCGATTGGGAGTCGAGCCACATCGCGGAGGAATCCTCGACCGCGCCCGGGGTGAACCATCGGACATTGGAAATCTCGGCCGCATGCTGGTTCATGTACTTGTAGTGCCAGTCGTGGCCCGGGAAACCTTCGTGGACCGCGGTATCGGCGACGGACGCGCGATTGTTGAGTTTGAGCGCCGCGGGATCATTGCCGGTGGGCGTGAGGTAGAAGCGCCCTACGCCGGTTTTCTTGAATGGGGGCGCCGGGTAGTAGGCCGCGTCAATCGTGCTGCGGAGGACAGGTGGAGTCGGCGTGACATCGAGCCGGTAGTCCTGCGGGATGTCGAACAGCTGGTGCTCTCTTCCGTACTCCACCGCTCGCTTGCCGGCGTCGATGTACCACTGGAGCAGCTCGTCGTCGTTACGCGGGGAATCCTTGGAGAGAAACTCCATCACCGCCCGGATCCCGTCGCGCTTCTCCGCGTCGGTGCCGAAGGGAAGCGAGAGTCCGGCTTCCTTCGCCACTTCCTGGGCGACCTCGAAGATCCTGGTCTCGTAGAGCGTCGTCTGCTCCAGACCGTAGTCCCACAGTTGCGCCGCGGTCCGCTTCTCCTGCAGGACATTCTCCAGACGCCACTGGTATTCCTTTTCACCCGCGCTGAAGTGGTCGGTGACATCCTGGGGATCGTAGGTCTTGAGCAGGAACGCCGCGAAGTCTTCCCAGGCGTCGGCCGCCTGTCGGCCGGAGGACTCGAGATCACCCATGGTTGCAGCAGCGAAGGGCCGGCTCCCGAGGAAGTTCTTGGCAGTTGCCTGAAGCGTGGTACGGAAATATTCGGTGTTAGCCTTCGACCCGTTGACCCCGTCGCGCTCCACCATGCGGTGATCGGGAACATTTCCCGCCGCCTTCCCCGCTTCGAGATTGGCTTTCGCTACCTCGAGATAGGGAGGAATCGCGCGCACCCGCTCCACCACCAATCCCCACTCCTCTTCGGTGCCCAGCTCCGGACTCCCCTCCGAGCCACCCGACATGCCCTGCATCTGCCAGTCCACGCCACGGAACGGCTCGGCCACATAAGAGTCGATCGCCCGCTGGTACTGCTTCAGATCTTTGAGCTGGTGGAGCATGAAGCGCAGTTGTGCCGTCATCACCTGGTGATCCACCCGGCTCACCGAGGTGAGCTTGGTCGGATCGATCGCCTCGAGCTCCTTCTGTATGCCCTGATAGAAGTTCGTTTCGTCCCCCAGCGCCGGCAGTCGGTAATCGCGCAGCCGCCCGTTGATCTTCGCGAGCGACGGGTGATAGCCGTCCCCGCCGAGATAAGTGGCCGTCACCGGGTTCAGCTCGAGTGCCTTCAGGAAATAGCGGTCCCTGAGGGAAAGGAACGCCTGGTCGGCCTTGGCGGCGCCGGCTTTCCCAGTCCCAGTGCAGGCCGGGAGATTCCGCAGGATGCCGAACGCGATGGCCGCTTCGCCGGTGTGCCGCAGGAAGGTGCGACGGTGCATGGGGTGGTTGGGAGAAGGGAGAAGGGAGACGGGTGAACGGTGAACGGTGAACGGGCACAGCGGAACAGGGAACGGTGAACGGTGAACGGGCACAGCGGAACCGGGAACAGGGAATAGCGGGGAGGAGTCTACAACGAGTCGGCGGTAGGGCGGTAGGGCGGGAAGGCGGGAGGGACCTGAAATCTCGTAACCTCTGGCGTCCCGGCCTGTCCGCCTCGTCCGCCCTGTTCGCCCCGACCGCCGCCCTGGCCACCGCCATCCCGCCCGCACTGCAGGTAACACGCAGCGACGAGGATTTCATTCGACACCGACTAAATTATTGTAAGTGTAAACAACACAATAGCTTAGGTTGAATGGTCGAATTGGCCCGCGACCTGCTCCTACCTGCGCCCGCGAGGCTGGCCTCGGGAGAGCTTTCTCCGGGATCGCAGGTCGTTCGAAGGGTGCGCTCTGTGGTTCAACCCGGGGCTGGCCGCGCGCCACTCTGCAGCTCAAGAAGAGATCTCCGACTCCGGCAGACTGACTCGGCGAAGCCGGCGCACATCCTTCATCGTCGCGATCAGGAATCCGACGACGAAGCCAGTCAATATCCCTGCCCAGGTAATACTCATCCATTTCTCGGCCTCGGCGATCTTCCCAACGGAGAGATTGGCTCCCGTAACACTCACCAGGCCACCATCAACCATCCAGGCCAGCAGCATACCGGCGAAAATCACCAGGCCGAGAACGGTCTGGCTCGCGCGTGCCTTTGCCAACCCCTGAGTCCACCGTTGGTGGCGGAGTTGAACTACACCCATCACCAGGCCGGATACCAGCCATAGAGCTACCGGCCAATAGAAAATCCTGGCAGCAGGTCCGAGAGAGAACGTCACCTCGTCCAACTTTCCGACCGGAATGAGACCGACCCAGGTAAGCAGTGCGATTACGGCGAGGACGATTTCTGCGACCGCCTCGAAGCGGGAGACCCGCATCGGATCCGCCTTCCGCTTCTCCCATGCAACCACGCCGCCCACTTTCGCCTGCGACCGATCGATCATGGCGAAGACCATGGTCATGATCGCGAAGGCGTACGCCGCGACCCGCAATACCCAGCCGATCAGCGATCCCCAGGTGAGAGATGAGATCCCTGCGTGGGAAAGCAGGAGCACCATGCCGACGATCGTCGCGGGGAGGAGATAAAAGAGCAGCCATCCGCCCAGGATTGTGCGATAGATCGGAAAGACCGCGGGCCCGATGAGATAGCGCTGCGGCAGGTAGCGGGCCGCGACTGCCATGGGGGTTCCGCGCTGCTTGAGCAATGCGCCGAGCTCCGCTTCGGTCATCGATCTGCCGAGTGAGGCTTCGCGCTCCTCGACCTGAGAGTGGAGGTCTTCCGACAGCTCGGCGATGATATCGTCGCGCTGGTCCCGGGGAAGCCAGAACCGGATGGTGCGCAGGTAGCGATCGATTGTGGTCACGGCTTTATCCCTTGAGAATCCCGTTCAGTGCTTCGCCGATCTCCTTCCACTCAGTCTGGAGCTGCTTCAGCACCGCTCGCCCGTCGGGCGAGAGTTTGTAGAACCGCTTGTTCCGCTTGTCCTGCTCGCGCCACTCACTGACCAGGAGACCCTGGGTCTCCAGCCGGCGGAGCAGGGGATAGAGCGTCCCCTCGTCCATGGCCAGTCCATGATCCTCCAGCGCCTTTCGCAGCGTGTAGCCGTATTGCTCGGCGCGCAGCTCGGCCAACACCGCGAGGATGAGGCTGCCGCGGCGGAGCTCGAGGCGGAGGTTTTCGATCAGATCAGGAGTCATGGATACACTGTGTTACGTATAGTGTGTGACATATACTATGTGCTACACAGTATAATGTCAAGTACGGCCGCTGCCGACGTCGGGAAGAGGGCTTGGGGCCTACGTCTTACGGCTTATGCCTCATGGCTTTAGGGGTCATACAGCCTAAAGGCAGTCTTGTCGTCTCGGGGTGATCGCCCCACTTTTCCGGGGTCCGTCACCAATGCTTCCCCTATCGGGACCACGATGATGACCAAACTCGAAAAGGCTCTCAAGCGCGAGATCGATATTGATGGCCAGGCCTACGTGCTGACGATTTCTCCCCAGGGCCTGCTGCTCACCGTTAAAGGAAAGCGCAAAGGCCGTGAGCTGGCCTGGAAGGATTTCATCTCCGGAGACGCGGCGCTGGCGGTGGCGCTGAACGCCTCGGTACAGGATGGCGGGGAAAGCGGGATGTAGAGATTGAGGGGATGTGGGGATGATGATACCCGACACCCCTCTGAAGTTGGGCCGGGCCTACAATCTGGGAATCAGCAGGGACACCATGTCTCCCTTCTGGACCGTGATGGGCTCGGTCACGATGGGGTTGGTCCCTCCTATTGGATCGGCCGCGAATCGAACCGATACCGGACCGGTTGCCACGATGAAGGGGAGAACGCGCAGGTCGGTGACGCTATTCCCCGTCGCGACGCCGAGTCGGATGCGCTGCGAGGCGTAGATGGCGTAGATCGCCATGTCGTCAAAGGCGCGGTTGTCCACCCTGACGACTGCGCCGGACGTATCGGCGGTCGAGGAGTCTACCGATGCGGTGGCGCTGATACTTCCCACGGCGGGGTTGGGCCCTTTGGGGGGAGTGCCTGAGCCGCAGGCGGCGATCAGCACTAGTGACGTAGCAAGGCAAAGCAGGAATCGAGACATAGGGACCTGGCAGGGCTGCAGGCGGGGAGATCCCGCCGGAATTCGCTTTGAATCCGCAGGCCAGCTGCCTGCGGGCTGCCATTGGAAGATATTCGACCCTCGGGAATTTCGAGCACTTCCCCGGTTGGGGGTGGGCCGCTAGCTTACCCGCCCGTCGTAGGAGTACCGTTGAACCGGAACAGCTAACAGCTAATCGCTAACAGCTATCCCGGGACGTAGCGCAGCCCGGTAGCGCACCTGAATGGGGTTGACCTCCCTCGCTATCGCTCGGTCGGTCTCGACCCTTCGCCGTCTCACCGCTTCGCGGTTCGCGGGCTCCGGGTCGTCAGGGGGTCGAAAGGAAACGTTGATTTGTTGACGGGACGTAGCGCAGCCCGGTAGCGCACCTGAATGGGGTTCAGGGGGTCGCGGGTTCGAATCCCGCCGTCCCGATTGAGTAACGAACTAGCCCTGCAGCGAGTCCTGCTGTGGGGCTTTTTCGCGACCCCTTGGGGGCTGTGTCGATTCGCGTTTTGTAGCTACCGCACGGGTTTTCAGCTCTATCGGGATTTGCTTCACTCACTGCTTGCCTTCCAGATCCCCGATCGCAGCCAGCTCGGCTTTCACGCTGTCACGCTGGGGGACGAAAGAAGGATCAGGGTCGGTGCGGAGCAGGAGGTAGTTCCGGTACGCTCGGATGGCTCCGGCACGGTCGCCGGACTTCTGAGCCAGCCGTCCCTCGAGCCTAAGGGACTCTGCAAGCCAGTTGGGCGACGGGGCCCCTAGCTCCAAGAGTCGCCGACGGACGGCGATCAAGGCTTTATCGACCCTCCCCTGGCTCTCGTAGGTTTGCGCCAGCAAGATGGAGGGCCATTTGATGTCGACGCCCCGCCAAGCGTACTCGTACGTGATCCCTCTCCACAACGAATCTGCCGCGTCCGCAAGCAGAGGGGCTTGGGGAACCCCGCGTCGTGTCGCGGTCCACGCCTCAATCAACGCGGCGTAGCGCTGGTCAAAGCTGTCGAGCGTATCCTTTAAGGCGGAGGCACGGGCCAACGCCACGTACCTATCTCCGGCGGTCAGCTCGCCCCGACCGAGCTTCCAAAGTTCCAGCAACTTGGGATCGACCTGCCGCAACGCTGCGGTGTCGGTCCTCGACACTCCACCCGAGACTAGTTCCCTGACGGGCGAGAAAACCGCCCATGCGTCAGGACTGAGGTAGCGCAGGGTGTCGAGCCACTGGTCCGCCAATGCCGATCGGCCGCGATTGAACGCGGCCACCACTTGATAAACAGCGGCTCGGGTCCTGTCGTCCGAATTCCCGCTTCCACGCCAGATGCGGGCGAGTAACTCGTCCTGGTGGGAGAGTGTGACGCTATCCAGGGCATTGAACGCGAACAATAGCCTCCAGGTATCCAGCGAGACAGAATCGGGACGTGCTAACAATCCCTTAATCCCCCGGTCGTCGCGAGTCCCGGAGAGCAGGTTCCAGCGCAGAAAGTCCGCATATGTCGTGTCAAGCGCGAGTGACCGTGCGGTCCAACGGCGGAGAGCAGCGCTGTCACCGGCCAGGAAGGCCAGGCTGGAGAGATGATAGATCGGGCCCCCGTAGAGGGAATCGCGACGGAATGCCTCCTCGAATGCCTTCTGGGCCCGCGCCTGATGATCAGGAAGATCAGCTGTTGCGCCCCCGTGGAAGAGGTAATCACCCAGGTAAAACCAGGCGTCGGGGCTTTCTGGCATGGCCAGCACCGCTCGCTCGCAGTCGGCGATTGATTGGGTCCAAGTCGTCCACTTGGGATACCGGGAGCCAAGCCGGATTTCCAAGAACGCCTGATCGCGTGGACTCAGCCGATCGCGATAACGCCAGGCAAGTCGAGACACACGGTCCATGTCCATGGCGCCCGGGGCCCATCCAGCCGATTCGATCAACTCGGAAAGCGCGAGGGCGAAAGTGGAGTCGAGCTGTACGGCGCGCTCAAGGATTGGCGTGGCTACGGGATACGCCCCACGGCGAGAGGCGACGACGCCATCGAGATACAATCTGAGCGCGTCCAGGCTCGTGGTGGTGAGAGCGCTCAGCTGGTTCGAGCCCGCGCCGGCGCCCAGCGCCAGAATCTGGGCTGTGAGGTGGTCCACCATCTGAAAGAGACTGTCCTTTGAACCCTCGACGCTGGTCTGCGCCAAGGTCCGCCCAGTAGGCATGTCGAGTAGTGTAGCGCTCATCACGACATGGTCGGCCGGGCCCACGACGCTCCCTTGGAGGATGCGCCCCGCGCCGATCCGCCGAGCGACACCAGGTAAAGCATCCGCCGCGAGATCCACTGATTCGCTCCCTCCCGCATCTCGCACCGCCGCGAGGACAGATCTGGCATCTGCGGCTCGTGGTCCGCCGCTACCGGTAAGCTTGGCTTGCAGCAGGTCCACCATCCCTTGGCGCAGGTATTGGAGAGACGGATCCGCCCCCGCAACTCGAAATGGGAGGACGGCCACCAGATTCTGATCGAGTGGATGAGCGGCGCCGACATGTGACGTGCGCCAGAGAACTAGTCCGAGGGCCAGCGACGCCACGACTCCACCACCGACGAGCCACGTCCGACGCCTTCCCGGTGCCTGAGCGGGAATCGGACGCGTGTCCGTTGGTGTCACGCCCCCACTCGGCGTCGCGGCAGCCTCAAGCACCGAAAGAATGTCGTCTGCGTTTTGCGGCCTATCCGCCGGCTTCTTGGCAAGACAGCGCATGATGAGCTGAGCTAAGGGCTGCGGAATCGTGGGCCGCCGTTCGGTGATCGGTATCGGCGTTTGGGTCAAGTGGGCTGCGAGAATGGTCTGCGGCGTGAGACCCACGAAAGGCGGCAGGCCGGTGAGCAGCTCGTAGGCGGTGACACCAAGAGCATAGATATCAGCCCGGTGGTCGACGTGCGGATCAGCTGCCGCCTGCTCCGGGGCCATGTAAGTCGGAGTTCCCAGGGCAACACCTGCCGTCGTTAGCGCGTGTCTCCCGGTTGCTTCCGTTACCGCTTTGGCCACGCCGAAGTCAGCCACCAGAGCGTGTCGGCCCGAGAGCATGATGTTCTCGGGCTTGATGTCCCGGTGCACAACTCCCTTGGCATGAGCGGCGGCTAAGGCGTCGGCCACGTCGCGCAGCAGGCGCACTGCTTCGAGCACCGGGAGCTCGCCTTCCTTCACGAGTCGTTCGCGGAGGGACTGACCCTCGACGAACGGCATGACGTAATAGAGAAACCCGCCCGCCTCCCCTGAGTCGTGGACCGGAAGGATGTGGGGATGTTGGAGATTGGCAGCGATGCGTACTTCCTGGAGGAACCGATCGGAGCCGAGTGTCGCGGCAAGCTCTGCCCGAAGAACCTTGAGAGCTACCTGGCGTTGATGGCGGAGGTCCTGCGCGAGATAGACCGTGGCCATGCCACCGCGCCCGAGCTCGCGCTCGATCGTGTAGCGATCGCGAAGCGCGTCGGCTAACGAGGAGGCCGTCACGTCGGTCACGGTCGGGCCTTGGGAATGGGATGCCTTGAATGTGCCTTCGCTAACGCGCGATCGCCAGCAACAGGGCCGCGTTCACAACTGGATGGCTTTCCTTCGACAACCCCAGTGCCCGCCAGCTGCAAGCGCTGGTTAGGCAGCGTGTGCGCACACATTCATGCGGGCGCGCCCTGCGCGGAGAGTGGCAACCACCGCCGCATGTAGCGGCGCAAGCGCTCCCAACGCGTCTCATCGTCCGGGATGAACTCGCAGTCGCCTTTGGTGAGTATCCTACCGCTGACCACGGCTTCGATGAACGCCTCCGGCGGTCGGTATTGATGGTCGACGATGTAGTGGAGAATCAGCGCCGGAGAGACGAAGAGGGACCTACCGTAGCGAACAAGATAGTGCCCGTGGCCATACAGCTTCGCCTGCCGACCTTTCCAGGCGAAGGGATGATAGTAGCCACGCTGGGGGAGGGTCGGTGGGCACACCTCGCAGCTGTGGGAACCCAAGGTCTCGTCCGAGAAGATGTGGTGGGCCTCGTAGGCGTTCAGGAGCGTGCTTATGCATACATCCGGCGTGTCACCCAGTGACGCAACCGCATCGCCAATCCAGCCGATCGCGTAGGCTGTGACACTGGGTACAACAGCGGCGTAGCCGCTGCGGATGGCGACGGGGTCGATCATCCGGAAGAACAACGAGTCACGGCCTTGCGGCACTGTCTGGAAATCCGCGATGAACGTGATGCGACCTCGCATGTGCCTTGACCGACTAAACACTGCCTTACGACCCGCGCTTCACCTGCGGGCGAAGTGTACGAGCTCACAACTGGTTGTGATCGGGGAACCGCGACCATCATGGTCGGAAAATTGATCGATCGCAAGAGGGGACTGACAAGTTGGGGGAGATATCTATAAACCCCTCTTGATTTTGAGGGTTGGTTGAAGGGTCGGCACGGGTAAGAGAAGAGTCGCGTCGCGCCTCAGTAATGACGAACAGGCGACGGTCCAAAGGTCGTCTTCAGGGACTTGGGTACTCGCTGATGGCGAAGCCCCTGTGCTTCCGGGGGGTTCAGCTGTTCGGTTGACGTGGTGGATGTAGCGGGAAGCAAAACGCGCGAAAATGCTCTCTCCCGTTCACATCCTCCATATGCTAAAGAGTTGTGGTTCGCGCGCTTCAACGTCCCAAGGCCATTTCACAGCTCCATGGGGTTCAGGGGGTCGCGGGTTCGAATCCCGCCGTCCCGATGGATTGAAGATTGAGCTCTGCAACGACCGCGTTGCGGAGCTTTTTCTTTTCCCATCTACCTCACACGACGTAAGCCGAATTCCTACACCCAAGTTCACGGCGACCAAATAGCTCCCTCAGCAACCCACCGCTACTGTTGCCGGCGAGTTGGCCTGAAGAGGAAGACCGTGAGCCTCGCCACAATCCCCGCGCGTTCACCGGCCCGCCCCGTTGCGGCCATCGCTGGCAGCAAGCGCCTGAGCTCGGTGGACATGTTGCGTGGCCTGGTCATGGTCGTCATGGCTCTGGATCACGTCCGAGACTATTTCACGTCGGCGCGATTCGATGCGACCGATCTGACCCAGACCACGGCCGCGTTGTTTCTCACTCGCTGGGTCACCCATTTCTGCGCGCCCACCTTCATTCTGCTCGCGGGGACCAGCGCCTGGCTCGCTGGGCGTCGGAGGAGCAGGAGTGAACTCGCCGGCTTCCTGCTCAAGCGTGGCCTATGGCTGGTGTTGCTCGAGTTCACCCTCGTCTCGTTCGGCTGGTACTTCAACCTTCGCTGGGAGCTCGGATTACGGGCCCAGGTGATCTGGGCCATCGGAATCTCGATGATCGCGCTGGCCGGACTGGTCTACCTTCCCCGATCGGCCATCCTGGTTATTGCGGTCGCTATCATCGCCGGACATAACCTGCTGGATGGGATCACGCCGCTGGATGCAGGGAGTCTGGAGACACTGTGGAGGGTGCTCCACGTCCAGGGTCAGCTCCCGGGTCTTCCCGTGTTCGTGACCTATCCGCTGCTGCCCTGGATCGGCGTCATGGCGCTCGGCTACCTCCTCGGTCCGGTCCTCGACCTGCCGGCCGATCAGCGGCAACGGACCCTGGTCCGCCTGGGACTCGCGATGATCGCGGGATTCCTGGGGCTGAGAATGCTGAATGTCTACGGTGATCCTACCATGTGGAGCCCCCAGCGGCACGGCGTGATGACGGCACTCTCGTTCATCAACGTGACCAAGTATCCCGCGTCGCTACAGTTCCTGCTAATCACCCTGGGCCCCGCGCTGGTGGGATTGGCATTCCTGGAGCGGTTGCGCGGTCCAGTCGCGGAGTGGCTCCGGGTCTTCGGCCAGGTCCCGCTCTTCTACTATCTGGCTCACTTGTACGTCATTCATCTGGCAGCGATCGCCGGCGGTGTACTGCAGGGATATTCGGTCGGCGAGATGGCCAGGGTCTTCCGGCAGTACCCCAGCACTTACGGCTATGGGTTGCCGGTGATCTACCTGGTCTGGATCGCCGTAGTCGTAGGGCTCTACCCGCTCTGTCGCTGGTTCGGCATCAGGAAACAGGGTGGGCGCGGTTGGTGGTGGTCGTATTTGTAGCCGTTAAGCCGTCAGCCGTTAGCCATGAGCCATAGCCAGGCGCCTAGATGATGCGGAGCTTATGGCCTAAGGCTTATGGCTTATGGCTTCCAGATCAGTTAGTCCAACTCACCCAGCTGAACCCACCCATCTCACTGAAGAATCCAAACCATCGTTCGCACTTGGCCCAGAGCTGGTTTTCTGGCCGATATCCGGCGCATCATTCCAGTCCGGAGCGGTATCGGTTGCCGCCGCGCCAATCTCTCCTTGGAGAGCCTAGGAGTGACAGGTCTGCTCCAGGAATGCCCACCACGGGTCGAAGCGCGGGTCATTCCCCAGCGTATCGTGCGTTTCGGTGGCAAGGGGGCCAGCCTCTCCGAATCGCCGCGAAAGGCAGAGCGCGTAGATCCGGAACAGTCTCGCCGTGGCAAATAGTGCTGGGCGTTGCTCCGCCTGGCGCAGTGGCTCTTGCGCCTCGTCGAATCGGCGCTCCGAGAAGAGGCCTGCTCCCAACTGGTACTGCCAGATCGGTTGGGCCCGCTCCTCGGGGCTCAGGCTTCCCATGGTGCGCTGCAGATCCGAAGTGCTACCCATGTACCAGAGGATTGGCGCGGTCAGCGTCGTTTGGGTGATGAGGAATTGCAGATCTCGAGGATTCCTGGTCACCGGAGGGACGGAGAAATCGAGGAGGCCGTTGACCAGGCTTTCGGTGGCGAAGTAGGGGATAGTGCGCTCGATGAGCGGTTTGGGCCACAGGTGTCCGATGAGAGGACTCGCAAGGAAGCGCTCCTGGGCTTGCTCGGTGTCCAGGAGGCTGAGAAAGAGCTTGCTCGACCCAACCCCGACGCGGGAGTCGGGGAGAATGCGCTTGGGAAAGTTGTCGACCAGGGGCGGCGTGTCACGAGTCAGCGCTTTCAGATACTCCGCATCACCGATGAACAGAGCCCCCACTTGTTCGGGCGACTCCAAGCCGAGCGCCTTCATCTCCTCGGCGATCCGGGGCTCCCTCCACTGGCGCTCGAACCAATCGGCCGAGACCGGTCCCTGGGCGTTCCGGCTGCCGGCCAGCATCACGTCCTCCAGCCGGCCGTGCCAGAGCGACGCGTCGGGGAAGACCTCGAGGAACGCCCTGATGATGGCCTTGGCGCTCTGGTCGCTCAGGGAGTGCAGAGGAAGCCAGTAGGTGACGAACCCGCCATCGTTCAGCCGGTCGTACATCCGTTGGAAGTACTCCCGGGTATAGAGATTCACGACCGTTGCGATCTGAGGTGGTGGCGGCTCTCCGGTAATGAGGTCAAACGTCCGGTCGGTCGTTTGCAGAAAGTACCGGCCGTCTTCGACGTGAACCGTGACCCGAGGATCGTGGAGCGGATTGGACTGGGAATCGGGGTAGACGATGGAGTTCATCTCGAGTACGTCGCGGGAGATGTCGACGACATCGATCTTTCTCAGAGAGCTGGTCTCAGTCAGTGCCTTGGCGGTGGATCCCACACCGTAGCTGATGAGGAGCGCGCTCTGAAGGTCGGGATGCACCGCGACCGGCAGATAGACGTACAATTTCATGTACCGTCGCGCGCCGAATTCCGTGGTCGACATGGACAGGGAGTTGGTCACCAGACGATAGTCCTGGTGTGCCTGCCCAAAGATGAGTTCCTCCACGTACATGACCGTCGCGTCGAGGCCTTCGCGCAGTCCCGCCAGCCGCCACTCGCGAGAACCGGCCCAGCGTCCCGCCGCGGTCATCAAGAACCGGTGCTGCATGGCGCCCCAGGGGAACAGCACCAGAGCCAGGAGCCAGGCTCCCGCGATCGGATACAGCAGTTGCCGCGGGATCTGGCCCCGAGCGAAAACCGCCAAGCCGATCACCCCATACAACACCGCGATCAGGAAGAAGGATGCTTCCATGCCGAGCCGAGGAAGCAACAGAAAGCCGCCGGCAAATGCGCCCAACGCGGCACCCGTGGTGTTGGCGAAGGTCAGGACGCCGGTGGCCGCCGCGGCCGACGGATAGTTCCGGCGCATCGCGGACCCCGCGAGGGTGAAGAAAACTCCGGAGAGAAAGGAGACGGGGAGCATGAGCGGCACCGAGACCCTGAGCACGGCGAAAAAGCCGCTGATCTCCTTGCTGCCGAACGGCGCTACGATCCAGGGGAAGGCCCTATAGGAGACCGCACACAATAGGCCGGACGCGGCTGCCACCGCGACCGCGTAGCGGAAGCCGTCATGGTCGAGACGGAGCCAGCGCGAGGCCGCGAGCCCGCCCAGTGCGATACCCGCAAGCACAACCGCCAGCATGACTGCGAAAGAGAGCGTCGTGCCGGTTACGAAGAGGAGCAGGAAGCGGAACCAGATGACTTCCAGCGCCAGGAGTGCGAAGCCGGAGAGAAACGCCGCTCCGAGCCACGGCCCTGCCATCAGGTGGATCGGGGCGGGCTCCGAGACGGTCGAGGTGCTCTGATTACCGAGCGATCGATAGAGCAATCCAACGACGAGGGCTGCCAGCAAATTGAGTGAGCCTGCCAGGAGTCCCGATCCGTGAATCCCCAGGGTCCCGATGAGCAGGGTCTCGGCAACCACGGCGCCCAAGACTGCCCCTAGAGTATTCCATC
>DATBGE010000168.1:0-14092 GCA_036558125.1 Gemmatimonadales bacterium
TCGCGCGGATCAACCGAGATGAGTCAGAAGGCGGCCGAGGTAAATGAGCAGGTGACTGCGGTGCGACGCTACATCGAGGCGATTGGTGAGAGAGTCACCGCCGCCGCCGAGAAATCCCGCAGCGCTCGCACCGCGGCCCAGCAGGGTCACGTCGCCGCATCGCAGGCGCTCGCGGTCGGAACCGGCGTGCGTCAGACTGTCGCCGAGGCATCCACCGTGATCCGATCGCTCGGCGCCCAGGCCGACCGTATCAACCAGGTCGTCGAGTTCAGCAAGGAAGTGGCGATCCAGACCAACCTCCTCGCCCTCAACGCCGCGATCGAGGCCGCACGCGCAGGTACGCACGGTCGCGGCTTCAGGGTTGTCGCCGCCGAGATCAAGACGCTCGCGAAGGAGACGAGGGAATCCTCGGACAGTATCGGTAAGCTGATCGCGGAAACCCGGGAGCAGATGGCGGCGGCGGTCGAGATGCTCGAACGGGTGGAGAAGGAGACCAATGCGGGACTCGAGGCCGCCCGCAGCAACGATCAGGGCTTCAGCCGCATCTCCGATTCGGTCGCCCTGGTCGTCGGTCGGATTGAAGAGATCAACGAGGCCGCGAGTGGCGTATCGCGCAGCATGGATCTGGTGAGCGAGGGGATCGAAGGTGTCGCCTCCTTCGCCCAACAGAGCGCCGCGGCGAGCCAGCAGGTCGCCGCCCTGGCCGAGGAACAGAGCACGACGCTCGGAGCGATCTCGGCGGAAGTACACGGCCTCTCCGCGCTGGCCGGTGAACTTCAGCTCACGGTCAGCGCCCCGAGCCGGGCCAGTACGACGCAAGCGGTTATCGAGACTGTCTAGGCGTGGCACAGCGGGTGCACAGAGGGGCGCTTCGCCTCGTCCAGCGGCTATAAGACGTTGGGCCGAGTGATGTTCCGTCCGGACTGGCGCGCCAGATTGTCCCTGATGACATTTTGTCCCTCACGAGGAACCGGCTACTCCGCATCATGACGCTTCTCGCACTCGATCAGGTCACCAAGCGCTTCAACGGTATCCCCGCAGTCGACGCGGTCTCCTTCTCGGTGGATCGCGGTCAGGTCGTCGGATTTCTCGGTCCCAATGGGGCAGGGAAGTCCACCACGATGCGGATGATTACCCAATTCCACGAGCCCGATCAGGGCCGCATCACGTTCGACGGCAAACTGCTCTCCGAAGCAGGGTGTGAGGCAAAGCGTCGAGTCGGATACCTGCCGGAGAACAATCCGCTCTACGGCGACATGCTGGTGGCCGAATACCTGGCGTTCGTCGCCCGGCTTCGAGACCTGGAAGGCCCCGGGCGCCGGCGCGCCACGGACCAGGCGGTCGCGTCCACGGGCATTGACCAGGTCTTTTATCGCCCCATCGGAGAGCTGTCGAAAGGATACAAGCAGCGGGTCGGGCTCGCGGCCGCCATTCTCCCCCAGCCCGATCTGCTGGTGCTGGACGAGCCGACCGAAGGCCTCGATCCCAACCAGCGAGTGGAAATCCGGCGCCTCATCAACGACCTGGGACAGGACCGGACGGTTCTCCTCTCGACTCACATCCTCTCGGAGGTTCAATACACCTGCTCCCGGCTGCTCATCATCAACCGGGGCAAGATCGCGGCGGACGGGCCAGTCTCCGACCTGGTCAGCCGGGCGGGTGGCGAGGTCCGCATCTCGGTCGAGGCGTCGGGGCAAGGTGTTGCCGAAGGACTCGCGGCGCTTCCCGGGGTTCAGGAATGCGCGCCGCAGCAGGAAAAGGAAGGACGAGTGAGCCTGATTCTTACCGCGAGCGCGGAACAGGATCTCCGGCCGGAGATCTTCCGGCTGGCTTCATCGCGGGGATGGACCCTGTACGAATTGCATCAGGAAGCCGGGAGCCTGGAAGATCTGTTCCGCCAGCTCACCGCTACCGGGGAGGCCGCATGAAGGCGGTCTGGACCGTAGCCCGGCGTGAGCTCAAGGCGATGTTCGACACGCCGACCGGCTATGTCCTGCTGGTCGTGTTCATCGTCGCCAATTCGTTCCTGTTCTTCAGGCAGGCATTCCTCTCGAGCGCGGCATCGCTCCGCCCGATGTTGGATCTCCTGCCCTGGCTCTATCTGTTCTTCGTTCCCGCTGTGACGATGCGGAGCCTGGCGGAGGATACCAGAACCGGTTTACTCGAGGTCATTCTCTCGCAGCCGCTCACCGAGCTCGAGCTGCTGCTGGGGAAGTACCTCGGCACCGTGCTCTTCCTCGGCGTGGCGCTAGTCTGTACCCTGCCCATTCCGCTCGCGCTGGCCGTTGGCGCCGACCTGCAGTGGGGCCCGATCGTGGCCCAGTACGTCGGCTCGCTGCTGCTCGCGGCCGGGCTCGCTGGAGTGGGGGTCTGGGCCTCGTGTCTTACTCGAAGCCAGATCACGGCGTTCATCGCGGCGCTGGCGGTCTGCTTCATCCTGATCCTGGTGGGACTCAACCCGCTCATCGTCGGGCTCCCGCCCCAGCTCGGTGCCGTGGCGGCCCGGTTGGGCGTGCTTTCCCACTTCGACAACATGGGCCGCGGCGTAATTGATCTGCGCGACGCGGTGTATTTCGTCTCGCTGGCCGGAGTCTTTCTTGTTCTCGCTTACGCTGCCCTCATGGGACGCAAGCTTGCCCCGAGGAGCAGCGCTCGCGGGCGGCTCCAGCTTGGCACATTACTCCTGGTCGGCACTCTCGTCGTCGTAAATCTGCTGGGCAGTTACATCGGCGGGCGCCTCGATCTGACGCCGGGACGGGCCTACACGCTGAACAAGGCCACTCGGCAAATCGCCGGCAGTCTGCAGGACATCGTCACGATCAAGGTGTTCGCGTCCAAGGAGCTTCCGTCCGAAGTCGCACTGATGCAGCGCGATCTGGACGACCTGCTCTCGGACCTGCGTGCAGCCGGCAAGGGGAAAATCCGGGTCATCGAGCGCGATCCTGCCGAGGATCCGGCGATCCGTAGCGAGGCGCAGTCGCTGGGAATTCAGCCAGTGCAGTTCAACGTGGTGGGGAAGGCCGAGCTCCAGGTGAAGGAGGGATACTTCGGCCTCGCGATGCAGTATGCCGACGGTGTGGAGCAGATCCCCTTCATCCAGCATACGGATGATCTGGAGTACCGGCTCGTCTCCTCGATTCGGGCACTCACTCGAGCCAAGAAGCCGGCTGTAGGCATCGTCGCCGCGCCGGATTACCAGCGTCAGGGGACGGGATTCAGTGTGCTTGAAGAGCAGCTCAAAAAGAGCTACGACGTCCGGGACGTCTCCCTGGCGGACTCGACCCAGCCTGCCGCGGATCTCTCCACCATGATCCTCACGGGATCTCCCGACTCGCTGCCGGCTCCTACACTTGCCAGACTCCGCGCCTTCCTGAATCGGGGCGGCAGTGTCCTGGTGCTGGCCCCAGGCGCCGAGGTCTCGCCCCAGGTTCCCCGGGCCATGACCCGGGCGCCGGTGTGGAACGATCTCCTCAAGCCCTATGGGCTGCAGATCCGCGCCGACATGGTCTACGATCTCGCCGCCAACCAGATCGTGCCGTTGCCGAGCGACATGGGGCAAGTACTGCAGCCCTATCCGCTGTGGCTCCGCGCGAGGCCAACGGGCAGCGTCATCGGTGAGAGCGTGGGTGAGGTGTTCCTGCCCTGGACCAGCAGCATCGACACGACCGGCGCCAAGGGTTCGGTGACGCCGCTCTTGGTCACCAGCAATGCGGCTGGTATCGCGGAGCAGGAAGTGGATATTTCGCCGACCCGGGAATTCCCGCCGGTCGATCTCAAGACCCGCATTCTCGCTGCCACTTCTTCGCCGTCGGCGAAGGACAGCACGGCGCCCAAGGGACGAGTGGCCGTCGTCGGCAGCTCTGATTTTGTGTCCGACCGTTATGCCTCTCGCGCCACGGCGAACGTGGTCTTCACCCTGAACGCGATCGACTGGCTGGCCCAGGACGAGGCGCTTATCGCCATTCGCAGCCGTGACCGCCGGCCTCCCCCGCTGGTGTACTCCAGTGCCGCGCTGCGCGAGGGTGTGAAGTACGCCAACGTCATTCTGCTGCCGGTGTTGATCATGCTGGGCGGCACCTTTCATCTTCTCCGTCGCCGGCGGCGGGCGCTGCAGCCGTACCGGCAGCTCTCGCCCGCACCGGAGGCCGCATGAGTGCCAAACAGCTGCTGCGGATCGCGCTGGTGCTGCTCGGCGCGATCGCGCTCTGGGGTGCGCTCGCCGTGGCGAAGAAGTCACGGCAGGAGCGTCCGTCGCGCCTGGCGCTGCCGCCGCTCGACAGCGCGTCTATCAACCGGATCGACATCCGCAAGGGCGCCGACTCGGTGGTGTTGGTCAAATCCACGACCGGATGGACGGTGAACGGGTGGACCGCGGCACCCGCGGAAATGACGACCTGGTTTACCGCTCTCGCGGATACCAATGCCAGGAGCGATATCGCCGCCCAGAGCGAAGCACTGCACCAGCGACTCGGCGTCGACAGTGCCGGGCGGAAGGTGGCGCTGCAGGCCGGCGCTAAGACGGTGGCGACCCTGGTGGTCGGGAACCGCGGGCCCGACTTCGAAGGGATCTACGTTCGCCGCCTGGAGTCGCCCGAGGTGTATCTCTCCCACGCCAGGTGGGCGGAGATGGCGGGCCGTGCGGCCGATGAGTGGCGCGACAAGCAGATCGCCAAAGTGCCGGCGGACAGCATCAAGGAGATCACCGTCACCCGGGCTTCCGGGAAGTTCACCGTCGTGAAAGATGGGGTTTGGAAGTTCAAGTCGGGGGGAACGGGGACGCCGGACAGTGCCGCCGCGACTCGCTTCACCGCGGCATTTGCTGACCTCCGCGCGATGGCTTTTGCCAATCCCGCACTCGCCGACACGCTGCTCCATGCCAAGCCGTGGCGCAGTGTCCGGGTCAGCAACGGTGTCGGTGCTACACTGCTCTCCGTAGCACTCGATTCCACTGCCGCCGGATTCTGGCTTCGCCCCGATAGTGGCGGTGTGGTGTATCGGGTCGATCAGTCGGTCACCGAGGCGATTGCCCCGGCCGCTTCGGCGCTAGCGCCACCCAAAGCAAGGGAGTAGGAAATAGGGAGTAGGTTGTGGGGCGTGGGGGCGAGTGGCGTACACGATAGATTGATTCTGCCGTGCTCTACACCCTACTCCCTACTCCCTACTCCCTGCTGCTTCCCCACCACTTCCACCACTTCTTCCTCTCCGACGCCACTGGCGCGGCCTTCGAATCCCTCAGATAACCCGACTGCACCTTGATCTCGCCAGTCGGCCGGGTCTTGGCGGCGATGTCGCTCAGATCGTCGATCAGCTCCCGGGCACTGGGGTAGCGGTCGTCCGGATGTTTGGCGAGCAGTCTGAGGATGATGCGCTCGAATCGCCTGGTGATCTCCGGCCGTCGCGATCGGAGCGGTTCCGGCGATGTCTCCACGTGCATGCGCGCGAGCTCGAACCAATCCTTCGACCTGAAGGGCACATCTCCAGTCGTGGCGCGGTAGAGTGTGATCCCCAACGAATAGAGATCCGAGCGCCCGTCCAGAGCCCGCCCCTGCGCCTGCTCCGGGGAGATGTAGGCCGGGGTGCCGATCGTCATGTTGAATCCGGTCGCCGCCACATATCCGCTCACCGCGCGGGCAACGCCGAAATCGGTGAGAACCGCTCTTCCGTCTTCAGCAAACAGGATGTTGTCGGGCTTGATATCGCGATGCACGACCTCCTGGGCGTGCGCAAAGGCGAGCGCTTCCGCGACTCCGATCGCGATGGGGACCACGTCCGATTCTGCCATCACCGGTTGCCGCTGGTTCCGCGCGGCGAGGTTGTCGGGATAGAGGTCCATGACGAAGAACACCATGCCACCCTCGGCCCCAACCTCTTCGATGTGAACGATGTTGGGATGCCGTAACCCGGCGGCGAGAGAGGCCTCTTGCCGAAACCGGCTTTCGAAGGCGGGGTCTGAGCCATAGCGGTGCTTTAACACTTTGACAGCAAATGACTTACCGTCGTCGCGCCGGGCGTGGTATACCCAGGCGAACCCTCCTTGACCCTGGAGTTCGTTGAGTTGGTAGCGACCCAGTAGGGTTCCAGGGGCTGGTGGGTCGGTCTGCATGCGGGGTTGCCGGTGAGGTTGGCGAGGGGTTATTTTGTTGTGCTACTTACGAATAGCAGACACGACACGGGCCCTCGCTACACCGCAAGAGGATACACGAGGAATGGGCTTTGACAAGCAGGCGATCATCGCCAAGCAGCGGCTCCACGACAGCGATACCGGTTCTGCCAAAGTGCAGATCTCGCTCCTGACCGAGCGGATCAACTCACTGACCGATCATTTCCGCAACCACCCCAAGGATCACCATGGTCGCCGGGGTTTGCTCAAGATGGTCGGCACCCGCCGTCGGCTCCTCAACTACCTCAAGCAGAACGATCTCGCGACCTACCGGACCCTGATCGACGCATTGGGACTCCGACACTAGGGCGATATCAAGGGCCAGGGGCGTCTCGACCGGCAAGTCGGGACGCCCTCGACGCTTTTGGGCGCTTCTCACCAGGAAAGAAACCAAGTTGTGACTGTACACAGGATTGAAACCACGTTTGCGGGCCGCCCGCTCATTCTCGAAACCGGGCGCCTGGCCAAGCAGGCCGCTGGATCGGCCTTCCTCCAGTTCGGTGATACCGCGGTCCTCGCCGCTATCACCGTCGCTCCCACCGGCTCCTCGCTCCCGTTTTTCCCGCTCACCGTCGAATATCGCGAAAAGACCTACGCCGCGGGCAAGATCCCGGGTGGGTTCCTCAAGCGGGAGGGGCGGCCGTCGGACAAGGAGATCCTCGCGAGCCGGGTGATCGATCGCTCGATCCGCCCGCTTTTTCCCGAGGGCTTCAAGAACGAAGTCCAGGTCTTCGTGACCGTCCTCTCCGCCGATCAGGAAAACGATGCCGACGTGCTCGGCGTCGTTGCCGCCTCGACGGCACTGAGCATCTCGCCGGTACCATGGAACGGACCGCTCGCCGCCGTCCGGGTCGGCCGGGTGGACGGCAACTGGATCCTCAATCCGACTTTCCAGCAGCTCGAATTCTCGAGCGTGGACGTGACGGTCAGCGGCAGCAGCGATTCGATCGTGATGGTCGAAGGCGGCGCGCTCGAGGTGTCCGAGGCCGAGATGCTCGAGGCGCTCAAGGTGGCACAGAAGGGCATCAAGGAGATGTTGGGCCACGAGCAGAAGGTCATTTCCAAGGCCGCGAAGGATAAGCTCAGCTGGACGAAGGATGCCCCGGATGAGGCGCTGGTCGGGCGTGTCGTCGAGCTGGCCGAGGCCGAGATGGCGAAAGTCATCAACGCGAAGGACAAGCATGCCCGCGCCGCCAACGCCGAGACCCTGAAGCAGAAGACGCTGCAGGCACTGGCGACGGAGTACCCCGAAGCCACCAGGGCGGTCGCCAACCAGCTCGAGGAAATCGAATACCGGGTAATGCGCGCTCAGGTGCTCGATAAAGGCGAGCGGGTGGACGGGCGGGACACCGACACGGTGCGCCCCATCTCGATCGAGACCGGTTTCCTCCCTCGTACTCACGGCTCGGCGCTCTTCCAGCGGGGTGAGACCCAGGCCCTCGTGGCCGTCACCCTCGGCACCGCCGATGACGAGCAGCGGATCGACAGCATCGATCACGCTGGTGAAGCCACCAAGTCGTTCATGCTGCACTACAACTTCCCGCCCTACTCGACCGGTGAAGTGAAGGCGGTTCGCGGGACCAGCCGCCGGGAGATCGGGCACGGGGCTCTGGCCGAGCGGGCGTTGCAGCCGCTGCTGCCCGATTACGAGAAGTTCCCCTACACGCTGCGGGTCGTCTCGGAGATCCTCGAATCGAACGGCTCGTCCTCGATGGCGACCGTTTGCGGCGGGACGCTGGCGCTGATGGATGCGGGCGTGCCGATCAAGGCGCCTTGTGCCGGTGTCGCCATGGGGCTGATCAAGGAAGGAAAGAAGGTCGCCATCCTCACCGACATCCTGGGCTCAGAGGATCACCTGGGCGACATGGACTTCAAGGTGGCCGGCACTACCCGGGGCATCACTTCGATTCAGATGGACATCAAGATCGAGGGCCTCGACCTCAAGATCATGGAGGAGGCGCTGGAGAAGGCGCGGAAGGGCCGGATGCACATCCTGTCCGAGATGGAGAAGGCGCTGGCGACCCCACGGCCCGACCTCTCGAAGTACGCGCCGCGAATCCTCACGATGATGGTGAAGCCGGACAAGATCGGCGACATCATCGGCCCCAAGGGCAAGACCATCCGCGGCATTCAGGATCAGACCGGAGCCAAGATCAGCATTGAGGATTCCGGCCTGGTGACGATCGCCGCCGTCGGCGGTGAAGCGGGGGAGAAGGCCCGCCAGATGATCGCTTCCATGGTGGAAGAGCCCGAAGTCGGCAAGGTGTACGAGGGCCCGGTCAAGAGCACGACCGCTTTCGGCGCCTTCGTCGAAATCATGCCCGGAGTCGAAGGCCTGCTCCACATCAGCGAGCTGCAGCACGGTCGCACCGAGAAGACCGAAGACGTGGTCAAGAAGGGCGACATCGTAAAGGTGAAGCTGCTCGAGGTGGACGAGAAGGGCCGGATGAGGCTGTCGCGGAAGGCGCTCCTCACGAAGGAGTAGCACCGGCGTGGAAACCGTCCAGCTCGATTCCGGGCTCCACAGCACACGGGCACCCAACGGCCTCACGGTTCTCACCGAGGTCCTCCCGGGTGTCCGCTCGGCCGCGATCGGCGTCTGGGTCAGGTCGGCGAGCGCTCACGAGCCGCGCGCCAAGATGGGCGTTTCGCACCTCCTCGAGCACATGGTGTTCAAGGGGACCGAACGGCGAAATGCCAGGGAGCTCGCCCTCGAGCTCGAAGTCAGAGGCGGATCCCTCGACGCCTACACCAGCCGCGACCACACTCACTACCAAGCCCACGTTCTCGATCAGGATCTTCCCCGGGCCGTTGATGTCCTGACCGACCTGGTCCACCGGCCGCTGCTCCGGGCGAGTGATCTCGATCTGGAGCGGAACGTCGTGCTGGAGGAGATCTCCACGGTCGAGGACACGCCCGACGATATGGTGTTCGAGCTCTTCTCCGACCGCCTCTGGCCCGCACACCCCTACGGTTACTCGATCCTCGGCACCCGAGACACGGTCAGTGCCCTGGGCGCGGGCGATCTCCAGGCGCTGCATCGGGCCGGATACTATCGCGGCAACTGCGTGGTTGCGGCCGCGGGCTGTCTCCAGCATGATCGGGTCCTCGAATTGCTCGACAAAGAAGGCTGGTTCAGCGGCGGGAGCGCCGAGCCGCCGCTCCCCCCCGTGCCATCGGTGCCGGCAGTCCGGGGCGGCGACTTCAGCATCGCGCGGGACTCGAACCAGACTCACCTGGTCTTCGGCTCCGACACCTTTCCCTATCGAGACCGGCGCCGGTTCGCTCTCTCGATCGTGACCAACCTGTTCGGGGGCGGGATGTCGAGCCGCCTGTTCCAGGTGATCCGGGAAGAACTGGGCTTGGCCTATGGAGTCTATGCCTACCAGCAGTTCTTCCAGACCGCCGGCGTGGCGGGAGTCTACGTCGGGACCCAGCCCGCGACCGCGGCGAAGGCGGAGGAGGCAATTCGGGTAGAGTATCGCAAGCTCGCAAGCGAAGGGCTGCCTTCTGATGAGCTGCAATCCGGCAAGCAGCAGCTCAAGGGGCAGTTGATGCTGTCGCTGGAGAGCCCGCTCGCCCGGATGAACCGACTGGCCAGCATCACTCTACACGGCGAGCCCTATCGCAATCTGGAGGCGCTCCTGGCTGAGATCGACGCGGTGACCGTGGCTGACGTCGCGGCGTTGACAGCTGAGTATTTCGATCCGGATAGACAGACGGTTGTAAGGCTGGGACCGGAACAGCAGTAAGCGGTAAACGGTGAACGGGGCCGGCTCCCCGGTTTCTACTATCCATCACTGTTCACCGATCACCGTTCACCGATCACCGATCACCGATCACCGTTCACCGTTCACCCAGGTCGACCCATGATCATCGGCGTCCCCAAGGAAATCAAAACCAACGAGAACCGGATTGCGCTGGTACCTGCCGGCGCCGAATCGTTTGTCGGACAGGGACATGCGGTCTACGTGGAGAAGAGTGCCGGAGTCGGCAGCGGGTTCCCCGACGAGGCCTATGTCGAGGCGGGCGCGAAGATACTCCCGACCGCCGATGAGGTCTGGGCTAAGGCGGAGATGATCGCCAAGGTCAAGGAGCCGATCGCGGTGGAGTATCCCCGGATGCGGGCCGGCCAGGTGATCTACACCTACTTCCACTTCGCCGCGGACGAGGCCCTGACCAGGGCGGTGGTGAAGTCGGGCGCCATCGCGGTGGCCTACGAAACCGTCCAGCTGGCGAGTGGCGAGCTTCCGCTGCTTACCCCCATGTCTGAAGTCGCCGGCCGCATGGCGGTGCAGGAGGGGGCCAAGTACCTGGAGAAGGTCTTCGGCGGAAGTGGCATTCTGCTCGGCGGGGTGCCCGGTGTGGCCCCGGGCGAAGTGGTCATCATCGGGGGTGGCGTCGTCGGCATCAACGCCGCGAAGATGGCCGCAGGCCTCGGCGCACACGTCACGATTCTCGATATCTCGCTCGACCGGCTGCGCTACCTGGACGATGTGCTGCCGGCCAACGTCGACACCGCCTACTCCAACCGGCACAACATTCTTTCCTGCATCCGTCGCGCCGACCTCGTGGTGGGAGCCGTCCTGCTGCCCGGTGCCAAGGCTCCGCACCTGGTCAAGCGGGCTGACCTCAAGCTGATGAAGCCCGGCTCGGTGATCGTGGACGTCGCGGTGGACCAGGGCGGTTGCGTCGAGACCATCAAGCCCACGACCCACGAGGATCCGACTTACTTCGTAGATGGGATCCTGCACTACGCCGTGGCCAACATGCCAGGCGGCGTCCCCCGAACCTCTACCCTCGCCCTGACCAACGCGACGCTTCCCTACGGACTCAAACTCGCGAAGCTCGGTTGGAAGAAGGCCTGCGCCGCCGACCCGTCCCTCAGACTCGGCCTCAACGTGGTCGAGGGCAAAGTGGTGTATCCGGGGGTGGCGGAGGCGTTTGGGTTGCCGCTCAGCTCCGTCGATTCGGTCCTCTAGACGGCGGTAAGGCGGGAAGGCGGTAAGGCGGTCGATTCAACCTCCCGCCATCCCGCCTTTCCGCCCTCCCGCCAATTCCAAAATGATCGACATCCAATTCACCCGTCTGCCACACGGCGAAGGTCTCAGCGTCCCCAATCGGGCGACCGAAGGCGCCGCCGGCTACGACGTGGTCAGCGCCGACGACGGCGAGCTGGCCCCGCTGGAGAGAAAGCTCTTCCGGACCGGCTTTCGGCTGGCGATTCCGGCAGGGTATGAGTGCCAGGTAAGGCCCCGATCCGGCTTGGCGCTGAAGCACGGCATCAGTTTGCCCAATACTCCGGCCACGATCGATAGCGATTATCGCGGCGAGCTGATGATTGCCTTGATCAACCTGAGCCGGGAGCCTTTTCAGGTGACGCGGGGGATGCGAATCGCCCAGTTGGTCTTCGCCCGGGTGGCCGATGCGGCCTTCCGGGAGGTGGAGGAGCTGCCGACTTCAACTCGGGGGGAGGGGGGATTCGGCAGTACCGGAACTGGACGGTTGGTGGGGTGACCTGGGGCACCCTTGGTGACCCAGCGCACCGACGGGGCCAAGCTAACTTGCCGTCTTGTCCCATCTTACAGGCCTCGTTAGCTTACGCGCACCAACCCGTCTCCTTGGCTCCTGATGAAGTTTTCTCAGCTAAAATTTGGCGCTTTTCTGCCCGCCAACGAGATCGCTGTCGATCTCGGCACCGCGAACACGCTGGTGTACGTAAAGGGCGAAGGCATCGTCCTGAACGAGCCGTCTGTTGTCGCGATTGAAAAATCTTCGGGACGACCGAAGGGCTACGGGCTTGAAGCGAAGCGCATGTTGGGCCGCACACCAGACAACATCGTCGCGGTGCGTCCACTGAAGGACGGCGTGATCGCCGACTTCGACGTGACCGAGAAGATGTTGCGCTACTTCCTGAAGCAAATCATCGACAAACATGTTTTCAAAGTGCGCCCCAAGGTGATCGTGTGCGTGCCGTCCGGCATCACCGAGGTGGAGCGGCGCGCGGTGCGCGACTCGGCGGAGACCGCCGGCGCCAAGCAGGTGCACATGGTGGCCGAACCGATGGCCGCGGCGATCGGCGTGGGCCTGCCGGTCGAGACGCCGACCGGCAACATGGTGATCGACATCGGCGGAGGGACTACCGAAATCGCGGTGATCGCACTCTCGGGCATCGTGTCCGATACGTCGATCCGTGTCGGTGGGGATGAGCTCGATCAGGCGATCGTGCAGTTCATGCGGAAGAACTACAACCTTCTCGTCGGCGAGCCGACGGCGGAAGCGATCAAGATCAAGATCGGCTCCGCCGCTCCGGTGGGCGAAGAGCGGGAGATGGAAGTGAAGGGCCGCGACCTCGTCTCCGGCATTCCGAAGACCGTGCGAGTCCATTCGAGTGAAATCCGGGAGGCGGTGCAGGAGCCGATTCAGCAGATCGTGGACGCGGTGCGGCGCGCGCTCGAAATCACGCCGCCCGAGCTCGCGAGCGACATCGTAGACCGTGGTATCATCATGACCGGCGGCGGCGCGCTGATCCGGGGGCTGGACATCCTGCTGGCGCAGGAGACCGGGCTGCCGATCCATGTCGACGAAGATCCCCTGACGTGTGTGGTTCGCGGGGCGGGCCGGATCCTCGACGACTTCGAAAAGTACCGCAGCGTCCTCTCGCTCTGATCATGGTGGGGACGGATCGTTCGCTCTCCCGCCAGGATACCCTCCTGCTCCTCGTGTGTGTGGGATTGTCGGTGGGAGCGCTCTCGGCCCCTCCCGCCGTCGGCGACGCCATCGCCAGCGGCGTCCGCCAGACCATCCTGGTTCCCTTCCTGTGGCTGCAGAAGCGCGCCGAGGAATCACGCACCAGCCGCGCGGTGGTGGAAAATCTCCGCGCCGCCCACGATTCGGCCGCCATCCTCGTCCAGGCGCTGCCGGCACTCGAGGAAGAGAATGCCCGGCTCCGGGCGCTGCTCGATCTTGGACAACGCCTTACCACCCCGTACGTCGCGGCCGAGGTCCTGCACCAGTCACTGCCGACCGATGGACGTACTCTGATCCTCTCGGTGGGTTCCGACGCCGGGGTGCATCCCTTCGATCCCGTCGTCTCGCCAGAAGGCCTGATCGGAGTGGTGCGGACGGTGGAGAAGGACCAGAGCGTCGCAATGACCTGGGCCCATCCGGAGTTCAGGGCCAGCGCATACGCAGTCCCCGGAGAGGTCTTCGGCATTGTGGCACCATCGGTGCAGATCTCCGGCAGCGAAATGCTGCTCCAGCTCCGTGGTGTCGCCTACCGTGACTCGATCGCGACCGGAACCCCGGTCGTCACCTCCGGCCTTGGCGGAGTGTATCCCCCGGGCCTTCCGGTGGGGACGGTAATCAGCCACGCCGAGGAAGCCGCCGGGTGGGAACGGGTCTATCTCATTCGCCCCGCGGCCAACCCGGAGCTAGTGACCCACGTTCTCATCCTGCGCAAACCCGGTCCGGAATCGGTCGCACCCGCGTTTCATCCGGACTCGCTCCCGTGATCATCCTGCGCTCCGATCGCAGGCGGCTGCTGCTCGCGCTCGGCCTCCTGCTGCTGCTGCACTTCACGCTGCGGCCGCGGCTGGGCCACCCGGAGTCGGCCCCGGATTTCCTCCTGCTGGCGTTGCTGGTCTTCTCGATTCGAAGCCGGCCGGGAGCCGCGGCCGTAATGGGATTCATCATCGGCGTCCTGGGCGACTCGCTCACCCCAGCCCGTTTCGGGGCCGGCGCCCTGGCCCACACGGTGGTGGGCTATCTCACTGCCTGGGGCAGGGCAGTATTTTTCGCGGATAACCTGATGGTGAACGGTGCCGTGTTCTTCGCCGGCACCTGGTTGCGCAACCTGATCGTGTTGATGGCCAGCGGTGGCCCGGGCGACGGCTTGATGCGGCAACTGTTGATCTGGTCTCCCTTGCAGGC
>DATBGE010000169.1:0-5738 GCA_036558125.1 Gemmatimonadales bacterium
GGTTGAGGTTGCCTCGTCGCCTGCTTCGCAGGCTCCTCGCAAATGACCCGACCTTTATTGATGGAAGCGGCCTTCGGCCGGATAACGAGATGCCTCGGGTGGCGTCCCCCCTTCCCAAGAGGGAAGGGGGACAGGGGGTTAGGTGGGAGAGGGGGACGGGGTTGAGGTTACCTCACCACCTGCACATACACCGGGCGCCCCTCGACCTCCGACTTCGCCGCCGCCGCGTTGATTGCCGCCTGCCAGGTCGCGACCGACGCCGAATCAGGAACCAGCAGGGACGTCGCTCCTTCCGCTTCCGCTGCTCCTTCCGCGCAGGTCACGTCAATCTCCATCGGGGTATAGATACCCAAGGTCAGAATCCCGACCAACCCGTTCACGAAGCTCTCTTGGGTCTCGACTCGGCTGACACCCGTGGTGCACTTGGCAGCCGTCTCGACGGTCTTGGGGGGGACCAGGCCGTAGATCCAGCCCGACGCCCATTTGTGTTCAATCGTGACGGTGGACGGCTTGGCACCGGTCTCGATCGTTGCGTGATAACAGCCGGACAGCACAAGACCAAAGGCCACGAGGAGACAGGATCGCGAGCGCATATCGAGTCCTTTCGATAAGGGTGAGGTGTTGGCAGCAAGGGGCTACGGTTCCGTCTGCAAATCTTGGAGAACCGCGTCAAGCGACGATCAAGAGGAAAGGTCGCTGTTCCGTCCGCCGGTCCGCCGTTTTGCCGACATCCACCCGCGCTGAATTGAGACCAGACCTCGACCAGCGAAGGCGTACCTTGGCGGATGCCGAGTTGCATCCTCTCGTCCGGGAGTCCCACATTATGGGCATGCCACAGCTCAACGCTGCCTGGACCGCCGCCAAAGTTCGAGCGCTTCCGACTGATGGACAGCGCTATGAAGTGGTCAACGGGCGGTTACTGGTGACACCGGCCCCGGGCCTGCTGCACCAGCGGGCTGTGTTGGCGCTGGCTCTCCTGTTGACCGAGTTCGTGACCCGCCATCGCCTCGGCGAAGTGATGATCTCCCCGGCTGACATCCAGTTCAGCGATCGTGACCTGGTCCAACCCGACATTTTCGTGGTCCCGATGGTTGAGGGCCGCCGGCCCAGGGAGTGGAGTGAGATCCGCACCCTGTCGCTGGCGATCGAAGTCCTCTCCCGGAGCACCGCGCGGGCCGACCGGTGGACCAAACGGGCGCTCTACCAGGGGGCAGGCGTTACCGAATATTGGATTCTGGATCTCGACGCCCGAGTGGTCGAACGTTGGCGTCCCTCCGACGAGCGGCCGGAAATTCTTTCCGGCAGGATCGAGTGGAAGACTCCTCAGGCTGATGATCCGTTAGTTATTGACTTGGAAGCGTTCTTTGATGCAGTAATGGAGTAAGCACCGGCCTCCGCCGCCGGTCCGCCGCTGTTCGTCCGCGCTTCTTGTCCGCCGCTGTTCGTCCGCCGCTGTTCGTTCGCCGCCGTTCGTCCGCTACGGTTTGATGGTCACAAAGGACACGCCCCGGATCGAATTGGGTCGGTTCGAAAAAAGGACTTCAACTCGCTGTTGCGTTTCCTCCCGCACCGATGCGGGCGGAGTGTACTCCACCGTATAGGCGCCTCCCCCTGCGATCCCGCTGATCGGGCCGAGTGAGCCGCACGGCCCGTTACAGTCGGGCGAGCCACTGACCCCGTCAAAGAAAGTCGCCGTCGGGTCATCCTGCGCCACCGAGATATTCAGCGTCACAGGCGAGCCGCCGGCGGTCACCGTGAAGGTACTCGGTGAGATGCTGATCACCGCTCCGGCAGCCGCGGTGATCGTGAAGGTGTCGAAGTCCGAGGCGCCGGAGCCGTTGGCTGCTGTAGCCGTCACGGTGACGGAATTGGGCTGCGGCGGAACCGAAGGAGCGACGTAGGTGGCGGTGGTGCCGGTCCTTACCAGTGTGCCGGCGCCGCTCAGCTGGAGGGTGAATCCAGCGCCCTGGGCATGATCCTCGGCGATATCGAATTCATAGGTCTGCCCGGCCCCCAGGCTCGAGATCTTGTTGGTGATCGCGAGGGTGGTCGGGGCCGTGCCACCCACCGCACCGCATGCCAGGGTCAAGGACAATGCCGGCAAGAAACCCAGCACTGAGTTCCCAGCGAGTCGCGCAGAAACATCACAACGTGTTGGAATAGAGGAGCTCCGCCTGAGCGCCTCCTCAGAGCTACCGGGCGGTCACCGACCTGTCAACCAGCGACCCCGCCGTTCGTCCGCCGCTGTTGGTCCGCCGGTCCGCCGGTCCGCCGCCGTTGTCCGCCTCACCGCGCCTCCAGCCCCGCTACCCAGATATCGCTCTCCTGCGAGCCGACCGTGAAGTAGAAGGTCCGCCCGTCCGTGCTGAAGCCGTACTTGATATGCTGGCGGGTGGGATCGTCGAATCGCACCAGCAGCCGGGAGACGCCACCCGTCGCCGGGACCGCCCGGATCGACGAGCCGTGTGGTCCCTTGGCCACGTAATAGACGGTCTTGCCATCGGGCGACCACGCGGAGAAGAAGGCTTCCTCGCCCGTCGCAGAGTTGGGCACCAGCAGGTGCGATGCTCCAGTGGAAGACAACAGCCCCAGGCCCGCGACGCTGTGAAACGCGATCAGGTCCTCCTTCGGTGACCAGCGGGCGAAATCGCCCGGGACTGCGATCGTCTTCATCGCGCCCCCATCGAGCGGTACGAGAACGAAGGTCGAGGCCGCGAGGAAGTCCGAGGCTCCGGCAGCCTCCTCGGCAGGGATGACCTCCGCCAGCAGGTCTCGCCCATCGGGCGACCACGTCGGGTCGAGCTCGTGCGCCTGGTTGCTGGTGCGCTGTACCAGCCCGGATCCATCGGACGCCATCGTGTACAGGTCGCGATTGCCGGTTCGCATGGAGTGAAATGCGATCTGGTTCCCGTCCGGAGACCAGGACGCGCTGTAGGCACCCGCGGTGTCGGTGGTGAGCTGAATCGCGTCTCCTCCGGTCGTCGGCCTCTTGTAAATCTGGAAGCTGCCACTGCGGTCCGAGTTGAACAGCAGCCACCGCCCATCCCTGGAAACATCGACCTCCTCGATTGTCTGGTCTCCGGTCGTCACCGGTCGAGCCGCGTCAATCGATACCGCTCCCCTGGTCGGAACCGGTATGGACCAGATGTTCGAAAAGGTGCGAAACCGCGCGTAGGCCAGCTGTCGTCCATTGGCGGAGAGGCTGATGGTGTGAGGGTCCGCCCCGGTGGTGAGCCGCTCCGCCTCCCCGACTGGAGTCCCCGCCGCGCTGAGCCGGATTTGATAAACATCCCGGCTCCCACCCCGATCCGTGACCCAGAACAGTTGCCGCCCGCCGGGGCCCCACTGCGGGCTCACGTTGAGATGCTGCTCATCGGTCACCCGGATGGGAGCGTGGCCGTTCAGGGGGATTATCCAGATCGAAGTGGCCAGCTCGTTGCCGAGGTAGGCGCCGCCAAAGTTGAAGACGGGATTACCCGAGACGCCCGCGAGCCGGGTGCCGTCGGGAGACCAGGCGAGGGAGTGCACGTCGCGCACACCGGTGAGGTGGGTTCCGGAACCTCCGTCGACCGGGACGACGGTGATGTCAGTGCCGATGCCGGTGCTGTAGGCGATGCGACGCCCGTCGGGCGACCACGCGAAGCCGGCGAGCCGGGTGAAGGCGCTGGTGATCGACTCCCCAGGCTGAGCCTCGAGTCGCACTACCAGCTGTGGTTGCCCGCCCAGCGCCGGCACCACCGCGATCCCGGCATCGCCCTGAAAAGCGATTCGCGACCCGTCCGGTGACCACCTGGGCCAGCGGTAACCCTGAGAGGAGTCGGCGGTGAGCGCTATGGTGCGCCCGCCACTCACCTGACGCACGAAGATCTGCATGCGGGTGGGCGAACCGGCGGCGTAGGCGACCAGACTGCCATCGGGCGAGAGCGCGGGATCGATCTCCAGCCCCGGATCGCGGGTGACCTGCACCGTCTGTCCGATGGTGAGCGAGGAATTGTGGTGACCCAGGCGCAGGCTGAGCAGCACGGCCAAAGCGAGGATACCGGCGACAACGAGGCCGCCGACCAACAGGCGCCGCCGCGAGACCGGGGGAGCCGCAGGAGCCGGGAGGGGCTGCGGAGTCGCCAGCACCTCGGCGAACTGACCGACTGGGTTGAAACGGTCGGCCGGGTTCTTGGCCAGGGCGCGCTCGAGGGCTGCCGCGACCACGCCAGGCACCGCGGGTCGGAGTTGGGTGATCGGAGGTGGGGTTGCGCTCAGATGCTGGTGAACAATGCTCTGAACGGTCGGGCCGGTGAACGGCGGCTGGCCGGACAGCATCTCGTAAAGCACGCAGCCGAGGGCGTAGAGATCGCTCCGCCCATCAAGGTCCCGCTCTCCCGCGGCCTGCTCTGGGCTCATGTACGCCGGCGTCCCTATCGCGAGCCCGGTATCGGTGAGCCGGTTGCCGTCGGCGTCGCTCAGCGCCCGCGCGATGCCAAAGTCCGCTACCAGGGCGTGGCCACTCTCGAGCAGGATGTTCTCCGGCTTGATGTCGCGGTGGATCACCCGGTGCGCATGGGCGTAACTCAGGGCATCCGCCACTTCGCGGGCGACGCGCAGCGCATCATCAAGTGGGAGCTGCTTCTCCCGCTTCAATCGGTCGCGCAGCGATTCGCCTTCGACAAAGGGCATCACGTAATAGAGGAAAGCGCCGGATTCGTCCGGCGTCTGCCCCGAGTCGTACAACGGGAGGATGTGGGGATGGTGCAGGTTGGCCGTGGTCGCGATCTCGCGCAGGAAGCGCTCGGGCCCAAGGGCGTGAGCCAGTTCGGGCCGCAGAACCTTCAGCGCTACCCTGCGATGATGTTTGATATCCTCGGCGAGATACACCGTCGCCATGCCGCCGGCACCGAGCTCTCGCTCGATGCGGTAGCGATCACCAAACGCGCTGGAGAGTCGTTGATCGATGGTCAATGGTGCTGAGCGTCGGTCTTAGTCCGGCATCGGTCCGGCTGGTCGGCCGAACCATGCGCCATTCTGGGGAGAGAAGGCCTAAGGTTACTAGTGGCGGAGGGCAGGGGCCAGAGATGCTGAGGAGGGAGGCGAAGGCGGGAGGGAAGGGGGACAGGGGTTTGGTTCAGTAATACGTAAACGTCGCCCCCGTCCTGAAATGCTTCCCCGCATCCGGCCCGTTCAGGTACACAAAATCTCCCGTCGAACTGAGCGGCCGATCCTGGTCATCGTAGCGGTAGACGTTGTCGACCCGGTAGTTGGTGCCGTCTCCCGTGTGGGTGACCCGCGCGGGATTCCCCTTCTGCAGCTGCACGCCCGGTAACAGCACCAGGTGATCGAAGAACTCGTCGTGGAGCAGCCCGAAGCCATCGACGTTGATCTTGTTGTCGTACTGCTCGAACCGGTCGAACGTGATCGTTTCGGGCTGCAGCCCCGGGATCTCCGGTCGAACCTCGGTAAGCTCCTCCAGGTTGCCGTCGGCGTAGTAGGAGAAATTCATGGCCTTGTCGATCACAAAGGCGCCGTCAATCAGCCGGAACCGCCTGAGACTGGAAAGCTTCCCGTTTACCAGGGAGAGCGACAGCCGGGTGAAGACCACACTATCTGGACGGACATAGTTGATCCCAATGAGTCGACCCACGCTGTTGTAGACGTATACCAGCCGGTCCTGATTGCCCAGGCTGTTGTTTCGGAGTTCGCTGATCTGGTCGCCCTGGTAGATCACCCGGTACATCGTGAACCCGGAG
>DATBGE010000170.1:0-12522 GCA_036558125.1 Gemmatimonadales bacterium
ACGCGCCGCCGATTCATCTTGCACGAACAATCGAATCAATTCTTCAACCAGGTCCTTGATGCAGTACCTCGTCATCGAACGGTTCCGCAACGGTGACCCCGCCCCGGTCTATCAGCGTTTCCGCGATCGCGGCCGCATGGCTCCGGCCGGTCTCATCTACGTTGGAAGCTGGATTACGGAAGATCTGACCACCTGCTACCAGATCATGGAGTGCGACGACCGCGGCCTGCTCAACCAGTGGATGGACAACTGGCGGGATATCGTGGACTTCGAGGTGCTGCCCGTGTTGACTTCCGCACAAGTGCAGGAACGTATTGGGCAGAGGTCGTGAGTTTTGTCCCAGGTACCACCGCGCGATCCCGAACTATGCTGTGGTATGTCCATGCTCACCTTCTATATCAATCGCGCCCCGGCACGACCCTTTCCGCCACCCAACGGCGAGGCCTCGAAAAGCGAAGGAAGAGCTGCGGAGGCTCTACCATCGCGACGAGATCAGACAAGTTCCGCCGCGCGCTTGAGGTCCGCCGTCAGCGTCCGGAGCGCTCGACGACGCTCCTCATCCGTTGGCTGCCGCAGAACGGCCGAAGGATGAATCGTCACCAGCGCATGTGCAGCCAGAGGCGTCGGCAGGTCGCATCCATGGTCTACCGTCACCCTGACGGATGGACCCAGTAACGCTTGGGCCGCGGTTGCGCCCAGGCAGACAAGTACTTGCGGCTGGACCACCTCGATTTCCTTCTCGATCCACGCCCGGCAGGCGTCGATGTCCCGCTTGTTCGGCTTCTTGTGCCAGCGTCGCCAGCCCTTGATCAGGTGCTTGAAGTGTTTGACAACGTTGGTGATGTACACATCGAGCCGATCGATCCCTGCCGCCTCGAGAGCTTCGTCGAGTACGCGTCCCGCCGGTCCGACGAACGGCAGTCCCGCCTTATCCTCCTCGTCGCCGGGTTGCTCTCCCACGAGCATGAGATGCGCCGAGCGACGGCCTGACCCGAAGACCGTCTGGGTCGCGTCGCGGTAGAGCGGGCACCCCCGGCACTTCCGGGCCGCTTCGCGCAGGGCCGGAAGCGAGATCCGATCCGGCAGAAACCGCTCTGCGCCTGGGTAGGCCGAGAGACGGGAGGACATCAGGAGACCGAAGGCGACGGGACTCACCGTCCCGCCGCCTCCAGCGAGGGGTCAACGCCGCCGCTGCGACGCCTTGGAGGACCGAGAGCGTGATTCCATTTCCTCACTCTCATCCTCGTCCTCGGACTCGTCCTCCTGCTTCACCCTTCCTCCATTCCCCACCGACAATGCCTGAGGATTCACCTGGTCCATGGCGATCTGGCTCAGGAGTTTATCGGCCTCCTCCTCCTCGCCGAGCGTCTCCTCGAGCAGGTCGGCAACATCATCGAGACCCAGCAGGGAGGCCATGGTCTTCGCGGTACCGTATCCGGAGATCTCGTAATGTTCCACCCGTTGGGCGGCGGCGATCAGACCAGCGTCCTTTACCACGGCCTCGCCTGCTTCCTCGATCGTTTCCTTCCCCTCCTCGATCAGTCCTTCCATGCCTTTGCAGCGCTTCCCCCGGCTCGAGGCGTTGAGATGCTCGAAGCACTGTTCCAGCCGCGAGACATGGTTCTGGGTCTGGTCTAAGTGATCAGTGATCGCCCGGACCAGCTCGGGGGTGGTCGCGGCCTTGGCCATCTTTGGCAGCGCCTGGACCAGCTGCTTCTCCGCGCTGTAGAGATCCTTGAGTTGTTCTATGAATAGGTCCTGCATGGTGGCAAGTGCCATTGTTGAGCTCCCTGTGTGTCGTGAGTGTTATCCGATCGGGAAGTCACCTTGACGCGGGGCGCAGGCCTCCCCACGGGATCTTGGGCGAGGCGCACGGCATCCCTTTACTGCGGATCGCTCGAACCGCGGCGAGAACAAACGCAAAAGGCGTGTCGCTGTCCTCCACGAGGAGGTGCGATCACGCCTTCATCTCGAGGCTCCCTTCGCCTCGCGACAAGGGGACCGGCCCGAACGCCGATCCTTTGGAGGATACAAGCTAAGAACACCGCCTCTCTCGGCGCAAGACCTTGTCACGCCGACTCGATGGCTTCGTGCCTTCACCTTCCTTGTGCGATCGAATTTCCTCCTTCACCTTACGACAGACCGACGGTTGGATGGGACGCATGATCCGACTCGGCTGATCATGCCAGCCAGGAGGGACACCATGCACATCGTCCGGCAGGATCAGCTTCCCTTGGTGGGGATGTCACATCAGTTCGTGGGAGCAGAGCACGACGACGTCGCGATTTCGGCCTTTCTCGTAAACGCCCCACCGGGTCGGGGACCGCAGCTGCATCGCCATCCGTATGACAAGGTGGTCTTCGTACGGGAGGGATGGGCTCGCTGGACCGTCGATGGAAAGGACCACCAGGCAGGGCCGGGAGACATCCTGGTCGTCAAGGCGGGCGAGATTCACACCTTCGTCAACATCGGCGAGACGCCGCTGATCCAGTGCGACGTCCACCTGAGCCCGCATTTCGTGCAGGAAAATCTGGAATAGCAGTCTCAATCTCATCTTGCCGGGGGCCCGTGATCTTCGACCTCGCAACCTTCACCCTGATCCATACCGTCTTGAGCATGATCGGCATCTTCGCCGGCCTGGTCGTGGTGGGCGGCTTCATGTCGGGGAAGCAGCTCGACGGGTGGATCGGGCTTTATCTGGTCACGACGTTTCTCGCCAATCTCACCGGGTTCGGTTTTCCGTTTGCTGTTTTGATGCCCTCCCACATTCTGGGCGCCCTCTCGCTCGTCATTCTCCCTCTTGCCGCCATCGCGCGCTACCTGAAACACCTGGCCGGAGGATGGCGCAAGACCTTCGTCATCACCTCGGTCGTCGCACTCTACTTCAATGTGTTCGTGCTCATGGTGCAGCTCTTCCGGAAGGTTCCAGCGATGATCTCGCTCGCGCCGACTCAGAAAGAGCCTCCCTTCGTGGTGACCCAGCTCCTGATCCTCGTAATCTTCATTTTTCTGGGGAAAGCGGCGGTTGGTGGATTCAGAGCTCCCTGAGCCCCAACTAATCTCAAGAACTGGATCCACTTCGCCGGGCGGGCAGCTCTTTCGGGCTTGCGCGGAGGGGAGGGATTTCCACAGCTTGGAGCAGTACCCGTCCCCCACCGAGTCCATGTCGCATGCCGATTTCCTGTCGCATCAATCACCTCCGTCGGGTCGTTCTCGCCTCCGGACATGGAACCCTGACCGACCAGGACGTGTTCACCTACCAGAAGACCATTTGGTCCCGGAAGGACGTTGCCGGCTACGACGAACTGATGGATATGACGGAGGTCCAGAAGATTGTTCCGCCATCCGCCGCGCGGATCCGCCAATTGGCCGAGGTGGCCTCGAGGATGGATTCGAGCAACTCGGCCTCGAAATTCGCCATTCTGGCGCCCACCGACGAAGCCTACGGATATGGCCGCATGTTCAAGGCCTTCCGCGCCTACCAGGATGGCGAGACCCGCAATGTCGAGGTGTTCAGGACGAAGCAGGAAGTGATGGGCTTCCTGGGCCTGGCGGGCCTGACATGGGAACAGATCATCCAGGAATCCGTATAGGCTTTCGGCCCCGATGGAAGGACGCTCCATGAGCAACCCAGTCGCCCCCCAGGTTGATTGCGACCAGCAACACCCCGCCCTGATGGTGACCGACATCCTCGCCGCGGTGGATTTCTACACTACCAAGCTCGCCTTTGAACTGGGGTTCACCTGGGGAGATCCGCCGACCTTCGCTGGTGTGAACCTCGACAAGGTGCAACTCTTCTTGAACCAGGGCACACCGGCCCCACAGGGGTGCGAGGTGTACTTCCGGATCGGCGCCGCCGACGAGCTGTTTGAATTCCAGCGAGCACGTGGCGTCGAGATCGTGGTACCACCCGGCGACCGCCCCTATGGGTTGCGAGATTACACCGTTCGTGATCTCCACGGCTATCGCCTGACGTTCGGCCAACCGACCTACAACGATGGCCCTTCGATCGCGATCGAGCGGGTTGATGTTCCTCTGCGCCTCGAACGTCGACTCGCCGCGGTGTTGCGGGATCTCGCCGAGTACAAGCGCATGAGCTTGAGTAGCTGTGTCGAAGAAACGCTGCTGCACACCTTCACCCCCCTCGGCGACGGCGTCGCGAGTCCGCACACCCGAGGTGACTTGCGACAGATCCAGCGGCTCATGGCGAAGCATGGGATCGACTATGACAGTCATGGGAGCTATCGGTTTGTGGAGAAGGGATAGTTGAAGGAAGCGGGAAGGTGTCAGGTGTGAGGTGCCAGGTGTCAGCGCTATCCAATTCCCTCGTCTGATTGGTCCGAACGGTCTTCTCTGACAGCTGCCCCTGACCCCTGACACCTGACACCTCGTCGCCATGCATCCCTCAATCACCCCGCTCGCCTCGATCTTTCGCCTCAACACCGAGCTCGTCCTCAACTGCATCGAGGACCTCGATGATCGGCGGGCGCGGGCGCGCGGAGAGCCACCGGTCAACAGCATCGCCTTTCTCGTGGCGCATCTGTCCGAGACCCGCCACCTCATGGCGCAGCTCATGGGGGAGCCACTCCCCTCCCCCTTCTCGCAAGCCTTCAGCAAGGCGCGGACACTGGAGCAGGCGGGACCGCTTCCTTCCCTCGACGAGCTGCGCGCTCACTGGGAGCGAATCTCGGCACACATCGCCGTTCCCATCGAACGGCTCGACACCGCCCAGCTGGCCCGGGAGTCATCCCAAAGGCTCCCCGGTTCCGACGGCACTCTACTCGGCGCCCTGGCATTCCTGGCGCAGCACGAGAGCTACCACCTGGGCCAGATCGGGATACTTCGCCGCCAGCTGGGTTGCTCCCCGATGAGCTACCGCCTGAGACCGCGCGAGCCCGGTCGAGTCGGAGCCTGACACCATGCCTGTGAAAGCATCGGTCTTCGTTGGAACCAGTCTGGATGGGTTCATTGCCCGACCCGATGGCAAGTTCGATTTCCTGCCGGAAGGTGGTGGCGAGGAGCACGGCTACGAGGCCTTCATCGCGTCAGTGGATGCCTTGGTCATCGGCCGCAAGACCTACGAGACGGTCCTGGGGTTCAAGGAGTGGTTCTACAAGGAGAAACCCGTCTTCGTCCTCAGTTCCCGACCCCTCGCCACCGCTCCGGCCGGCGCCCGGGTGGAGCACCTCTCAGGAAATCCGGTCGACATTGTAGCCACACTCGAGGCTCGAGGTTTCAAGCATCTCTATGTGGATGGCGGACAGACCGTTCAACAGTTTCTCGCCGCCGGACTCATCACCAGAATGGTCATCACCCGGGTCCCGGTGGTGATCGGTGTTGGTATTTCGCTCTTTGGCCCTGTTCCCCACGATATCCCGGTGAAACACGTCTCGACCCGCCAGCTGGCCGGAGGGCTGGTACAGAGCGAGTACGAGGTGGCATGAAAACGGCCGCCAACAGGAAGCGCCCTTCTCTGGACGCGGAAACGCGACTCAAGGGGTTCATCGACAAGTTCGAGCCCGCCCAGCAGGCGTTGATCCGGGCGGCGCGTAAGGCGCTTCGGAAACGGCTCCCCACCGCCCACGAACTGGTCTACGACAACTACAACTTCTTCGTGATCGGCTACGGCCCGACCGAGAGGCCATCGGAGGCGATCCTCTCGCTTACCGGCGCCGCCAAGGGGGTGGGACTCTGCTTCATCCACGGCGCCAGCCTCCCGGATCCCCAGAAAATCCTGCTGGGATCGGGAAACCAGACGCGCTTCATTCGCGTAGACTCGGTCGAGGTCCTGGCCCGACCCGCCGTGGAGGCGCTCATCAAGGCTGCGATCGCCAAGGCCAGGACGCCTTTACCATCCAAGGGGCGCGGCAGCCTCATTATTCGATCAGTCTCGGCGAAGCAGCGGCCCCGCCGTAAGGCGACCAATCGTTAGGTGTCGGCGTCGCCTGTCGCCTTGTCGCCCAACCAAGGTCCTCATGCACCTTCGTCTGCTCGCCATCATCCTCGTCACCACTCCCCTCGCCGCCCAGGCTCCCGGTAAATGGCCGCCTGATTCGCTCATCAACACCAAGGTCATTCCCCACAACACGCCGGTCACTCAGGTGATCGGCACCATGCGCAACTTCACCTCCATGCTGGGGGTTCGTTGCCATACCTGCCACGAGGGGGAAGAAGGGACACCGCTCGAGAAGACCGACTTCGCCAGCGACAAGAAGCGGATGAAGCTGGTGGCACGACAGATGATGCGGATGGTGGAGGAGATCAACCATCGCATCGATACGATCCCTGAACGACCGGACTCCGCCGTCGTCGTCACCTGCCGCACCTGCCATCGCGGCGTGTCTCGGCCCGAACCGCTCTACCAGGTGATGACCGAAGCAGCGAGCGCCGGCGGGGCCGACTCGAGCATCCGGGCCTATCAGGCATTGCGACAGAAGTACTTCGGCAGGGACTCCTACGACTTTGGTGAGCAGTCCCTCAACATGGCAGCGTTCAGGCTGGGTCAAGCCGGGAAGTTCGACGACGCCTTTTCGCTGCTCCAGTTCAACGCGGGTTTCTTCCCCGGCTCGTCCGGGATGGCGGTCTTCCAAGGCAACATTTATCTGATGAAGGGCGACACCACCTCAGCTGCCAACGCATTCCGGGAAGCGATCAAGCGGGATACGGCCAACGGAGAGGCGAAGCGGAGGCTGGGCGATATTGGAGCGAAGCCTTAGATTTTTCAGAACAGAAAGCCTGACTTCACGACCAGTGACTACGAACCATCTCATAATTGCATTCCTGCTCACGACCGCACCCCTCGCGGCCCAGACATCCAGCAGCGATCCCGCACCGGATCCGATACCACCCCATCAAGGCTTCACCATCGACTCCAAGGTCCTCGCGGAGCGACGGCTGGTGAACGTGTACACTCCAGCGGGCTATGAGACGGCGCCTGGGGTCGCGTATCCGGTGCTCTTTATGCTGGACGGCGGACTGGAGGAGGATTTCCCCCATGTGGTGAACACGGTCGATTCACTGATCCGCCTGGAGGTGATCCGGCCGGTGCTGGTCGTGGGCATCGAGAACACTGAACGGCGCCGCGACCTGACCGGCCCCACCACTGTGGGGAAGGACAGTACCATCGCACCCCACGTTGGCGGGTCGGCCGCCTTTCGTCGGTTCTTCCGAGACGAGTTCCTCCCGGAGGTGAAGGCCCGTTACCGCACTACCGAGGAGACCACGATCGTGGGTGAGTCGCTCGCCGGGCTCTGGATCGTGGAGACTTTTCTGTTGGAACCCAACCTGTTTCAGAGATACATCGCGTTGGACCCCAGCCTTTGGTGGAACCGGGCAGAGCTGGTGACTTCTGCGGATTCCAAGCTCAAGAACCTGAAAGGCACCAAGCGGACCCTCTTCCTGTCGTCAGCCGTCGATGAGGATATCGTGGCCAACACAGCGAACCTTGCGGCAACGCTCAAATCGGCGCCGGCCGGTCTCACCCTGTACTACGAGCCGAGGCCGGACCTGACGCATATGACGATTTTTCGGGGCGAGGGCCCGAAGGCATTTGCGACGGTGTTGAAGTAGCCCTGGCTCCATAGGACTCGAATGGACGACCAGCCGTTCATTTGCCCGGAGTGCGGGTCCGGCGAGGCTGGGATAGTCGCTCATATTTCACCAGATCCTCGCTTGATTGGCACCGATCCCTGGGCAGGGGTCCTGGAGACGATCCAGTGCGGAAATTGTCGGCGAAATATTCCAGCCCATCTTGCGGAGCGGTGGAATGGACTCTCCCTCGAGGAGGCCCGGAAGGAATGGCGAAAGGTGTATCGCTGCCAGCGAGGACGACCGAAGTGATCGAACCTGACCAGCACGATCGTTGAGAATGCTCAACCTCGCCCTCACCTTCCCGTTAGTGCTCTCGCTGGCACAATCACCTTCCCCGTCTGACACGCTCGAGCAAGAACGCGTCGTCGGCGCCCTCGGCACCAAGCTCGACGCTCAACTCACCCGCTTCGCCGAATACGGGTTCTGGGGCAGCGTCCTCGTGGTCCGCGACGGCAAGATCGCCCTCCTCAAGGGTTACGGCCTGGCGGACGCGGAACGCAGGATACCGAACGGCGCAGCCACGCGCTTCGAGCTGAACTCGATGACCAAGATGTTCACCGGCGTCGCCATCCTGCAGCTCGATGCCGCCGGCCGCCTCCACGTCACCGACTCCGTGGAGCGATACCTCGGTCCCTTTCCCGCGGTGAAGCAGGGGGCAACCATCGAGCAATTGGCGAGTCACACCGCCGGTCTGATCGAAGCGGGAGCAGACTTGGCGGGAGACAGTCGAGACGCTTTTGTGAAGGACGTCAAGCAAACGCCGAGAGAATCACCACCAGGAGAGCAGTACCGCTACACCAATGCGGGCTATTCGCTGCTCGCGGCCATTATAGAGCAGGTGACTGGTGGCTCGTACGAGGATTACCTGGTGGCTTACCTCTTCAAACCGGCGGGGATGCGCAGTGCAACCTTTCGTGACCGGCTGCCGCAGGGCGATCCGCGCTTCGCCCGGGGCTACGTCGGCACTCCGGCACAGCTTCAGCCGGGACCTCCGAACCCGTACGTCTGGGGAACTCGTGGGGCTGGAGGGGTGTGGGCTACGGTGGGTGATGTGTATCGCTGGCTTCTCGCCGTTCAAGGCGACAGCCTGCTACCCACACCGCAACACCGCCTTCTCTTCTCCCCACCGAAACCGCCCTCCCAAGAAGCCTACGGCTGGCACGTGACGACCGACTCGGCTGGAAGGCCCTTGATTCACAAGGGTGGAGGCTCTGACGACTTCGCGTCAGATATGTTGCACTACCCGCGCGAGCGCGTGACCATCATCTGGGCGAGCAACAATCTCCGGCAACGCTGGCGCCGGACCTTGAACCGCACCCTCTCGGCACTGGCCTTCGACAATCCTGGTCCTCCCCTCCCCCAAGTCGTCTCGCTTCCGGTCGGCGCGCTGGCAAGACAGGCAAGACTCTACCGCTCGGGTATGGATTCCCTCCAACTGCGCGCCGGATCTGGGTATCTCTACGCGGAATCCAATCAACTCGGTGTCCCGACCGAACTGATGTTCTTTCCCCAGGACACGGTCCATTTCACCGGCTTCGACCCGGTCAGCGGCAACCGGAGTCGGCTTCGATTCGCCAAAGGTTCGGTAACGGTAGAACTACCCGACGGACGGATCCTCACAGCCAGAGAGCGAGGTCCATACTGACGCAACCAAACCTCCCCGCCTTACGTCAGAGAGGCATCTCCAGAGAGGATCCGCCATGCCCAGTCGCGCCAGCGCCTTCATCCTCCTCGCGCTCATCACCACCCCGCTCACGGCCCAGAACTCCCCTACCAGCGATGAAGCCCAGGTCCGCGCGGTGGTCGAGTCCTACCTGCACGGCCTCAAGTTCAACGACGTCGAGAGCCTGAAGAAGGCGTTCTGGCCCGACGCCAAGCTCTTTTTCGTCGACAAGAAGGGTGGCCTGGGCCAGCTCACCCAATCTCAGTGGTATGCGATGTTCGCCGGCTCGGCGGGGAAGGAAGAAAAGGGCGATCTCAAGATTGAGGCCCTCGAGGTCACCCGTGATATCGCCAGCGTCAAGGTCGTCGAGAATTACCCCGGCTCGCGCTACATCGACTATCTCTCCCTGGTTCGCTTCGATGGAGCATGGAAGATCGTGAACAAGATCTACACCTCGGAGAAGACCTAGCGCTGGCGCCGCGATCGGATCACGACGCGCGCTGGCTCTGGAGCTGAAGGTGATAAGTCCCGCCTCCTCCAGTCAGCTCGACCACCCCGGCAACCGGCTTCGCTCCGGACTCGAGCGCCGTGCCGGCCGGCTGGTTCAACACCTTGCAGGTCGCGATGCAGTCGAGCCCGCGCCAGTAGATGGCGCCGTTCTCGTTGGTCACCAGAAGCGCTGCCGAGCCGAGCCAGTGAGCGTCTGGCTGAGTCACCGGGGTGAGGGCGGTGGCGAGGGCGGAGGCACGGTCGGCCGAAGGCCGCCCCAGCGCCTTGATCGAGTTGGCAGCGGCCCGGGTCTCGTCCGAGAGGCGGACCTGTTTGCCCTCGAGCACCGACACCATAAGCCGTACGCTGTCTCCCGGTTGGAGGCTGAGATCCGTCAGCGGACTGGCACCGATCGCTTCATCGAGATGGATGCTGAGGTGACCGGTGGCCGGCAGGTGGAGACTGGAGGTCTCTACCCCCGGACCAAGCATCGAGACCAGGAGGTACGGGGCATCCTCCGAATCGCCGGATCCAGTGGGCGTGGTGAGGGCGGCCGCGTGGAGGGTCGCGATCGTGAGGTGGACAGCAGCAGGTGAAGCCTGGGGAGCGGAAGCAGTGCTGAAGAGCAGCAGCGAGCCCAGTGCGCCACTGAGCATGACGTTCTTCATTGACATGGTGATTTGAATGTTGAGGTTGTCAATAGTTAACCCTCGCGTGATCGGGGCACGCAAGTCGGTCGAATGCCTACAACGCTCGAGTGACATCCTGAAACGGACAGGCGTACTCCCATGCACACACTTCTCAGAGCAACCGCTATCGTCCTATTCCTGCTGGTCGCCCCGGTGCCTGCCCTCTTAGCGCAAAAGGACGAACAAGCCCTGCGCGCCATGGACAGCGCCTGGGCCCGGAGCTACGCCACCCACGACACCGCCCTCGCCATTTCTCTCATGAGCGACCGGATGGTCATGACCAGCACCGACGGGCAGGTCAAGGACAAGGTCATGGAGCTGGAGCACATCCGGCCGGCGCCCGGCCTCGTGATGCACCACTTCAGGACCTCCGAGGTGCGAGTGGATCTCTACCAGGGTGTCGGCATCGTCACCGGCCTGGCCGATTGGGCCTTCACCTTTAATGGGAAAGAGAACGCGGTGCAGCGGAGATACACCGCAGTCTACGTTCCCGGTGGGAAGCTGGGATGGCAACTCGTCGCTCTGCACATGGGTCGCGCCCCGGAACCGGCGTCTCCGAGCTAGCCGGCGGCCCGCGATAGCGGCTTGCAGATTCGAGCCGCAGAGAGTAGCTCTCACTAGTCGCCTTCGGTGAGCCATCCCGCCCCGCTGTACATCTCCCGTGCCTCATCCCGCAAGGGCCTCACAGATTCGAGGTGATCCGATGTTGTGTAATGATTGCAAGACTCAGCAGGCCGTAGAGAGCGAAGGTGTTCCCTTCACTTTCGTCCTGATGGGCACCTCGTACGGAAACCTGTGTGCCGGTTGCGCGCGGGAGCGCATGAACCAGTTCGAAGTCTTCATGCAGCAGGATCTCGAGGGCTCGAGCCACGGCCTCAGTGCCGCTCAACGCGATGCGGTGGTCCGCCAGTACCTCACCCTCTCTGGTCTGCCGCAGTGGCAGGCGTTGCTGGGGACCGAATAGGTGGGTTAACCATGGCGCACACCACGGCCGAACGCGGCACCGAAGTCCGGATGCTCTCGGCAGTCCCCACCTTTCTCGCCGAAGACGTCGCAGAAACCACCCGTTGGTACGTTGGACTACCGAAAGCCCGACCTCTCGGCGCTCCGTCCTGAGGGATTATGGGATGCCTATTTCAGAATGCGAGGAGTCAACGCTCTCTACCAGCAGGTCAAGGGCGAGCCGTTCATCAAGATGAAACTGAAGCAGCAGCCGTACGGCGATTGGGAATTCGAGGTGTGCGACCCGAACGGCTATGTGATCGTATTTGGTGGAGAATACTGATGAGAGGAATTGGAGATTGGGATTGAGGGATTGAAAGGCCACATCCTCGATCCTCAAAATTCCTCAATCCCTCAATCCTTCAATCTCCCCAATGAGTTCCCGCCGCACTGAGGTGTTCTTCTACGGGCTGTTCATGGACCAGGGCCTTCTCGAGTCTAAAGGCCTGTCGCCGCGCAATGCGGAGATGGCATCCGTCAGCGGACTGGCCTTGAGGATCGGTCAGCGCGCAGCACTGGTGCCCGATGAGAAGGGCAAGGTCTACGGGATCGTCATGTCGCTCTCGCTGGAGGAGGTCGAGCGCCTTTACGCCGATCCCACCGTTCAGGCCTACCGGCCGCAGGCCGTGCTCGCTCGCCTCGCCGGTGGCGGCCAGGTAGCGGCCCTCTGCTACAACCTCCGCGAGCCTCCCCTCCCCAGCGAACGCAACCCGGACTACGCCGCAAAGCTGCGCGCGGTGGCAGAAAAGGTGGGGTTACCGAAGGAGTACCTCGAAGGGTTGCAGTAGGGCGGTCAAGCGCGCACGAGGCGGACAAGGCGGTCGGCTCAGATGAGACGGCTGAATGACTATTCAACCTTGCGAGACAACGACTGCATCGTCCGCGTCGTCCGCCTTGACCGCCTTGACCGCCTTGACCGCCTTGACCGCCTTGACCGCCCTGACCGCCCTGACCGCCCTGACCGCCCTTCAAAGGAAGCCTGAAGGTCTGCGCCCTCACCGATATCTGGTCTGGACTCAAATTCGTCCGGCGTTCTCAGGACCGCTGAATCGCTTGCCAGACGGCCGATCGGCCTGCAGCTTGTGCGAC
>DATBGE010000171.1:0-22328 GCA_036558125.1 Gemmatimonadales bacterium
CACTCTCAGGTTCCATCGCTCGTCGAAGAGCGCGCGAAGCTCCGCTGCTCGCAGCGCCGGCGGGTCGTGGTGTACTTCGAGGAGGCCGCCGCAATCGCAGCGTACCCGGGGATCGAGCTCGCTCATCCGAGATCCGCATGCCGAGCATTGCTGCCACGTGCTCATGATCCGGTTTCCGTTCCGTGCAGCACCCGCGCGCCTTCGACGCTGATTCTCTCGATTCGAGTGGAACAGGCGATGCCGGCCTTCCGGTAGGCGTCCGCCATGGCCTGAGCCACTCGCGCCGCCTGCTGGTCGCTGTCGGCGAAGGCGAAGCTTGTGGGCCCACTACCCGAGATAGAACAGCCCAAGGCACCGGCGCCGAGTGCAGCAGCCTTCGCCTCCCTGAACCCGGGAAGCAGCGCTGCCCGAGCCGGCTCGGCAATGCGATCATCCACCGCGCGCCGGAGCAACCCCAGCTCGCCGCTCACGAACGCGGCCGTCATCGCGGCGACCTGTGCTGCCTGATACAAGGCATCGGCCCGCGAGAGCGAAGCCGGGAGCACCGATCGGCCCTCTTTGGTCTTGAGCTGCTGAGCCGGATGAGCGAGGACGACCCGAAGCTGCTCCGGGACTCGGAGCCGGATGAAGTCTCTGCTCGCCTCGTCTCGCACCAGCACGATTCCGCCGAGCAGGGAAGGGAGGATGTTGTCGAGATGGGTACCGGCCACGACCATCTCAGCCGTGAGTGCCGCTTCGAGTAGACCCAGATGAGAGAGGCCGGCCCCCAGCAGTGCATTCGCGGCGACCGCTCCTGCCACCGCCGATGCTGCGCTTCCGCCTTGTCCACCAGAGAGTGGGAGACCCTTGGTGATTCTCAGCTCGATCGACGCCTCGGGCTTCCCGGCCAGCCTGGCCACTGCCCCCGCGGCCAGCGCGGCGGTGTTGAGCGTCGGATCGACTGGTAGGTCGGGATGGCCCGCGTCTGCAACGGTGACACCCGCTGCCGTGCCGACCCTGGCCTCGACCGTATCTCCCGGACCGGTGAGTGCCAGGCCCATGATATCGAGTCCCGGACCGATGTTCCCCACCGATCCCGGGGCGAAGGCGCGGACTACAGTTCTCCCGTTCATCTCGACCTTCGCGCGAGCGCAAGCACGTCATTCAGCACGCCCGCCGCGGTCACCACCGGCCCCGCGCCTGGTCCCCGGATTACCAGCGGGTGATCGGTGTAGCGCGTTGTAGTGAATACGATCTGGTTGTCGGTTCCCTGAAGCGATCCGAACGGTCCCTCGCGAGGAACCGGCGTCAGAGCAACTCGAATCCGCTCGGGAGAGACGCTTGCCACATAGCGGAGCACCTTGTCCCGGGAACGGGCGGCGGCGATGCGTTGCTGCCACTCCGCATCCCAGTTCTCCAGGCGGGCGAGGAACGGCTTGAGCTCCATGTTTCGGGCCGCCTGGGGAACCAGCGATTCGACTCCTACCGCGCGGGGCTCGCCCCGGAACCCGATCAAGCGTCCCAGGATGAGCGCCTTACGTGCGACATCGGCGCCCGAGAGATCGTCCCGAGGGTCGGGCTCGCTGTAGCCCTTGGCCACTGCCTCTCTCAGGATTTCAGAGAAGCGGCGGCCCCGTTCCATGCCGGAGAGCAGGAATCCCAGCGTACCAGAGACGCATCCTTCGATGCGCACGATCGAGTCGCCGGTTTCGACCAGCTTGGCGAGGGTGTCCATCACCGGCAATCCCGCGCCTACGGTCGCCTCATAGCGCACCCGTCGGCCCTGGCTCCGGGCCAGAGCGAACAACTTGTCCACGTCGTCAGTCGAGCCTGCAAGGGGCCGCTTGTTCGCGAGGACCAGGTCCATCCCGTGGGTGAGTGCCGCCTTGAGGGCAGGGCCGGTGTCGTCGGCGGTCACGTCCACCAGAACTGGACGAGACAGAGCGTGCCGGCTCACCGCCTCGACCGCCTCCGCCGCGGAACCGGACCGCCCACCTTCGAGCCGGCGGAGAGAGTGCCCGCTGCGTTTCTCCCGTGCGATGGCGTCGAGACGTCGAGTGCTGATCCCCTCGGGATCGAAGACGTATCCGCTGCGATCGGAAATCCCGACGACCCGGATTCTCGGCCCCCTCTCCGGAAGATCGGCCACCATCTCTCCCAGCGCGCGCCCGATCTGGCCAAAGCCGAGGATGAAGACGTCGATCCGGTCGCGCGGGGCGGCAGAGCCACCGCCAACCTTGGAGAGTTGGAACGCCGAGTGAATCGCACGCTGTGCGGCCGCTGCATCGGCGTCTTCCACCACGACGGAGATATTCAGCTCCGACGAACCCTGCGCGATCGCGATCACGTTGATCCCGGCCGCCGAGAGGGCGGTGAAGACCCGGGCGGCGACACCGCGGGTCCCGTGCATGCCGAGGCCGACGACGGCGATAGTGGCGACCCCGGGCTTCAACTGGACCCCATCAATTTCCCGGTGGGCGATCTCCTCCCGGAACGCGGCCTCGAGGCAGCGCTTGGCGCGGTCTCCGCTCGCCTGGGGGACGGTGAGACAGATGGAGTGCTCCGAGGATGCCTGGGAGATCAGGGAAACTGAAATTCTTTCCCGTTGCAGCGCAGCGAAGGTCCGCGCCGCGACACCGGGGACCCCGATCATCCCATTTCCCTCGACCGTGAGCAACGCCTGACCCGGTGCGCCGGAGAGCGCCTTTACCGGTACCTCGAGTCCGGTCTCCCGCTCGGAGACTTCCGTACCCGGAAACTCCGGGTCCCCGAAAGGCCGCACCCAGATCGGGAGTTTGCGTCCGATAATTGGAATGAGCGCCCTCGGATGCAGTACCCGGGCGCCGTAGTACGCCAGCTCCGCCGCCTCCCTCACATTGAGCTGCGGCATCACCCGCGCGTCGGGCACGACCCTGGGATCGGCCGTGAGCAGGCCGGGAACGTCTTTCCAGAGATTCACCTGGGTCGCCCCGAGGGCTCGGCCCACCAACGCAGCCGTCAGGTCCGAGCCCCCTCGTCCCATGGTGACTACTTCGCCATCGGGAGTGGCGCCGAGAAAGCCGGGCACCACGGGGGTAATTCCCTTGGCGATGAGGGGGCGGAAGACCTTGGTCATCGCCTTGTCGGTCGCCTCGAGGTCGGGAGACGCATTCCCGAAATGCCCATCGGTACGCACCACCTCGAGGGCATCGACGTAGCGAGTAGGCTGGCCGGCGGCCGCCAGGGCCGCGGCGACGAGTCTCGCACTGAGCCGCTCGCCTCGGGCGACCACGAAGTCTGCGGTGCGCGCGGTGAGCTCCCGGAGTATGGCGAGCCCGCGGGCCAGGCCCTCCAGCTCCGCGCACTGCGCGTCGATGAAGGCGATCAGTTCATTTCGCTCGGCGCCGGCCCGGATCAGGGCGCGGGCGGCCGCCCGATGACGCTCTCGGAGGGAGGCCGCGGTCTCGAGGGCGCTCGTGACATCGCCCCGCTGGGCCTTGGCCGCAGCCGTCAGCAACGAGTCGGTGACGCCGGCCATCGCCGAAACGACGATCACCCGCCGCCCCGGACGCTTCGCAAGAATGGCAATGGCGCGTCGAATCGCCGCCGGGTCGGCCAGTGACGCCCCGCCGAACTTGTGAACTTCGAGCGGTTGTCTTGTTGATGGCATAGGGCGGGAAGTGTATCCCCTGCCTCGAGAGGCGGGAAGGCGATAGCACTTCCCGCCTCCCCGCCCTACCGCCATTCCGCCATCCCCGCCTACCTTCCCCAATGCTCGCGATTCTCAAGATCATTCAGTCGATCTTCAAGACGCTCCACTCGGAGGGGACGCCAAGACAGGTCGCTGCGGGTATGGCGCTGGGTGCGTGCATCGGACTGACCCCGCTCCTCAACCTGCACAACCTGGCGATCATCTCGCTGATCGCGCTGCTCAATGTCTCTTTCGGCGGAGGCATGCTGGGGATAGCTCTCTTCACGCCGCTCGGTTTCGCGCTGGATCCCATCTTTCATCGGGTGGGACTGGGCCTGCTGAACTCGCCGGGACTTCGGTCGATGTGGACCGTCTGGTTCAACACTCCGATCGTCCCCTTTACCAACTTCAACAACTCGGTCGTCCTCGGAAGCTTTGTCTCCTGGCTCGTCCTCGCGATTCCGATCTACTTCCTGGCCCGATGGGGGATTGCCAGGTACCGCGCGACGATCGGTGACATGGTCCGCCGCTCCAAGCTCTATCAGGCGGTCACCGCGTCCAAGCTGTACAACCTCTACCGGCTGTTCGACCCGGAGAGCTGATGGCGACCAAGATCTTCCGCTGGAAGGCGATCATCCCGGTGGTGCTGTTCCTGGCCCTGGTGGCGGTGCTCTGGATCATCTTCGCCGACCGGATCATCCGCACCCAGATCGAGGACGTCGGCTCTTCGACTCTGGGAACCGAGCTCGATCTCGCCTCGTTCCAGCTCCGGGAGACCGACGCGGCGATGGACATGGGAGGGCTGCAGATCGCCAATCCCAGCGATCCGAAGAAGAACCTCATCGAGGCCAGGGCCATCACGGCGGATCTCGTGGCGCTGCCCGCGGTGGAAAAGAAGGTCGTAATCGAGCGGCTGACGCTTTCGGGCCTTCGATTCGGCACGACGCGCAAGACTCCCGCGCGCCCCGCTCCCAAGGACAGCCCGTCGCGCAAGCTCTGGGAGCAGACTCAGGATTGGGCCAAGCAGAACTTCGCGCTGCCCAAGATCGCGATGCAGCGGGTGGACACGGTGAAGAGCCTGGTCCTCGATCCCACCCAGCTCGGTACCGTGAAGGCGGCGGAGGCGCTTGGCGCAACGGCCGATTCGACCCGGCAGGCGCTCACCCAGACGTTCCAGTCCATTCAGGTGAAGCCGGTCGTCGACTCGGCTACCACCCTCGCGAACCGGCTGGCCAAGACCGATCCGGCGAAGCTCGGTGTCACCGGTGTCGCCGCAGCGGTGACGGACGTCAAGCGAAACATCGACCAGATCGAACAGACCAGGAAGCAGATCGAAGACCTGCAGAAGAACGTCAACACCGCAGTGGTGACCCTCAATCAGGGACTGAAGGACGTGGACGAGGCGCGGCAGCGCGACTACGCCTTCGCCAGAGGATTGCTCAACCTTCCGCTGGTCTCGGCCCCTGAGATCAGTCAGGCCCTTTTCGGCCAGCCGAGCCTGGATTACTTCCAGAAGGCCCTGTATTACGCGCAGCTCGCGCAGCGGTATCTGCCGCCGGGACTGCGGCCGCTCAACCGGCCCGGCCCCAAGCGACTCCGCATGGCGGGCACCACGGTGGATTTCCCCAAGGAACACGAGTATCCCAAGTTCCTGCTGGAGCGGGGCGACATTGATTTCGCCTTCGGGCCGGACACTTCCAAAGGGCAATTCAAGGCTGTTCTCACCGGTCTCACCACTCAGCCCGCACTCTACGGCAAGCCGGCAACTCTCGAGGCGAGCGGCAAGGTTGCTCTCGCCACACCGCTCGTGGTCGAGTTGAAAGGCCTCTCGGACCACGTCGGCGAGGTATCGAAGGATCAGGCCGAGGCCAGGCTGCAAGGCGTCCCATTGCCCCAATTGAGCGTTCCCGGTCTGCCCTTCTCGGTCACGCCCGGAGTCGGCAACGGCGATTTCAGCTTCGCCCTGACGGGAGACCGGATCTCCGGCACCTGGAGCATCCAGGCCAACCATGCTGAGTGGGCTGCCGATTCCGCGAGTGCGGCGAGCTTCGGATTGGTGGAAAACACCATCTGGCGGGTAGTGTCGGGGCTCAATCAGCTCACGGTGAACGCGGAGCTGGGCGGGACCGTCAGCGCCCCAACGCTGAAAGTCAGTTCAAACCTGGACAACGCGATCGCCAACCAGCTCCGCGCCATCGCGGGCGAAGAGCTGGCCAAAGGCGAGGCCAAAGCCAAGGCGGCGGTGGACAAGATCGTCGCCGATAAGGTGGGACCGCTGGAGGCGAAGGTGGACGGATTGAAAGGTCAGGCGGCCCAGCAGCTGGGATTGGACCAGAAGCAGCTCGATGATGCGCAGAAGCTGCTCGAGGCCCAACTCAAGCGCTACACCGGCGGCCTTCCCGGCGGCATCAAGCTGCCCAAGTTATGAGCCGCGCTTTAGAATGACACAACGCCCCTCACGGGGCGTCCCGGGCTCCTGTAGATTCCCCTTCCGTTTTATCCCAGAGGACGAATGCGAATCGGAGTGCCCAGAGAAGTTCAACCGGGCGAGGCTCGTGTTGCCCTGGTGCCCGAGTCGTGCAAGAAGCTGGTGCAGTTGGGGTATGAGGTCGCGGTCGAGAACGGTGCGGGAGTGGCGGCGGGGTTTCTCGATGCGGCCTACAAGGACAGCGGTGCCGTTCCAGTGGGCGATGCCGCGACCCTTTTCGGCTCGGCCGACCTCCTGCTCAAGGTGACTCCGCCGGCTCTGCCCGCCTCAGGACGCGACGAAGCCTTCTGGCTCCGGCCCGGCTCGATTTACCTCGGCTCGCTCATGCCGCTGCGCAATCTCGCGGCGGTGAAAGCGCTCGCCGCGCGGAAGGTCACCGCCTTCTCCACCGACGCGATTCCCCGGACCACTCGGGCCCAGTCCATGGACACTCTGTCGTCCATGGCCAGCATCTCCGGCTACAAGGGAGTGCTGCTCGCAGCGTCTCAGCTCAATCGTTATTTCCCCATGCTTACCACGGCGGCAGGAATGGTGTTCCCCGCCAAGGTGTTCGTGATCGGCGCGGCCGTCGCCGGCCTTCAGGCCATCGCGACCGCGCGTCGGCTCGGCGCCAACGTGCTCGCCACCGACGTGCGGCCCGAGGTCAAGGAGCAGATCGAGAGCGTGGGCGCCAAGTATGTCGGCATCGAGCTCAAGGAAAGTGCAGCGGCCGGAGGAGGGTACGCGAAGGAGCTGTCCCAGGAGGACAAGGACCGCCAACGCCAGCTCCTGGCCGAGCAGTGCGCCCAGTCGGACGTCGTAATCACGACCGCCCTCATCGGTGGCGTTTTCGCGCCCAAGCTGCTGACTGCCGAGATGGTGCAATCGATGAAGCCGGGCTCCATCGTCGTGGATCTCGCGGCGGACGGCGGCGGCAACTGCGAGCTGTCCCGCCCGGGTGAAACCGTCTCGGTCAACGGTGTCACGATCATGGCCCCGCTCAATCTCCCGGCCACCATGCCCAATCATGCCAGCCTGCTTTTCTCCCGGAACCTGACCGCCTTCATCCAGGCCTTCACCAAAGACAAGGCGTTCCAACTCGACTTCAACGACGACATCCAGCAGGGCGCGCTGATCACCCACGAGGGTGAAGTGCGTAACGCCCGCACCAGGGAAGCCCTGGAGAAAGCGCCGGTATGACGCCCGAAGCCGCACCTCCTGCCCTCGACTTCTGGTCGATGCTCTTCGTGTTCGTCCTGGCCTCGTTCATCGGGCTGGGTGTGATCCGCCGAGTGTCCCGGTTGCTCCACACACCCCTGATGTCGATCACCAACGCCATCTCCGCCATCGCCGTGGTGGGCTCGATCATCGTGGCCGGCGCCGAGTATCCCCTCAAGATCCGGATCCTCGGCGCCATCGCGCTGTTCGCCTCGATGACCAACATCGTGAGCGGCTTCTTGATCACCGATCGCATGCTCAAGATGTTCAAGACCGAGCGGAAGCCCGCCGCGGGAGAGCAGTCATGAGCCAGGCCGTCGTTCAGCTGGCTTACATCCTCGCCACGGTCCTGTTCATCTTCGCCCTGCATTGGATGAACACCCCGGCGACGGCGCGAAACGGCGTGTATGCCGGGGTCGCCGCCATGGTCGTCGCGGTGGCGGTTACCTGGGCCCAGCCCGAAGTGGTGAATCACGCCTGGATCATTTTCCCGATCATCGCCGGGTTCGCAGTCGGGATTCCGCTGGCCCGGGTGCCGCTCACCGCAGTGCCGCAGCGAACCGCCCTGTCTCACGCGTTTGGCGGTCTCGCCGCGGGCCTCGTCGGAACCGCGAAGTACTACCTCTGGCTCTCCGAAGGACCCGAAAACCTGACCGCGTTCCGGATGGTCGCGATCATCGTCGAGATTATCCTGGGATTTCTGACCTTCACCGGCAGTCTGATGGCGGCCGGAAAACTCCAGGAAGTGAAGTGGGTCCCCCAGCGACCGGTCACCTATCCCTTCCAGAACATCATCAACCTGGCGCTGCTCGCGGTCGCCGTCGCACTGGGCATCGCGCTGGTGCTTCACCCCGCGGCGGACTGGGCCCCTCGGCTCTTTCCCGCGATCATCGCGATGGCGCTGCTCTTCGGCATCCTGCTGATCATTCCGATCGGCGGCGCCGACATGCCTACGGTCATCGCGATCCTGAACTCGTACGCCGGCCTCTCCGCCGTCGCGATGGGCTTCGTGCTCGACAACAAGCTGCTGATCACCGCCGGTGCGCTGGACGGATCGAGCGGGCTCATCCTGGCGATCATCATGTGCAAGGCGATGAACCGGTCGTTCACCAATGTGTTGTTTGGCGCCTTCGGGCAGGTCCAGCAGCTCCAGGCGGGTGGGGAGGCCAAGGTCTACAAGGCGGAAAGCATCGAAGGAGCAGCCCAGGTGCTGGAGCAGGCCAACCTGGTGGTCGTCATTCCGGGATACGGCATGGCGGTGGCCCAGGCACAGCACAGGGTGAGAGAGCTCTACGATCAGCTCAAGAAGCGGGGGATCACGGTCAAGTTCGCGATCCATCCGGTGGCCGGCCGGATGCCGGGGCACATGAATGTGCTACTCGCCGAGGCGGATATTCCGTACACCGACCTGGTGGAGATGGATGAAATCAATCCCGACATGCCTCAGTGCGACGTGGCACTCGTGGTCGGAGCCAACGACGTGGTGAATCCCGCGGCCCGGACCGACAAGACCAGTCCCATCTACGGCATGCCGATTATCGATGCGGACAAGGCCAGGACGGTGTTCGCCATCAAGCGCAGCAAGAATCCCGGTTTCGCCGGCATCGATAACGAGCTCTACTTCTCCGACCGGACCTGGATGCTGTTTGGGGACGCGAAAAACGTGATTGGGGAGCTGGTGAAGCAGTTGTCAGGCGGGAGCGGGATGCACTGAGTAGATTTGAGGACGATCGTTTCATGCATCCCAGGCCCGTTTTACTCGGAGATCAGCTCATGCAGCGCGCTCTCATTCTCGCTGGACTGGCTGTCACGCTCGCCGCGGCCCCGGCGGCGGCCCAGAACTCCTGTGCCGAATACAACCGGACCCCGACTGTCGGCGGATGGTCGGAGTGGCAGTCGAAGGACGGCAAGTTGAAGCTGGCCGCGATCGGCACCGAACAGAAGGATGGGAAGGATCTCTACTGGATCGAGATGCAGGGATCACGAACCGGCCCCGGCGGCCAGGGCGGCATCCTCCAGGTTCTGGTGCCCGCGTTCCCTTACGAGCCCGGCAACATCCAGGGGATGGTGATGAAGACCGAGGGCAAGCCTGCTATGAAGGCGAACGACCAGATGCTCTCAATGATGCGGAGCCACATCAGCGACAGTCCGACCACCGCGGCACTTCGCGACTGCGCCAACTGGAACAAGGTGGGAGACGAGTCCATCACCGTGCCCGCCGGCACTTTCAAGACCGCGCATTACAAAGACAGCAAGTCGAGCGGTGAAGTGTGGGTCTCCAAGGAGGTCGCCTTCGGGCTGGTCAAAGCCAACTTCCCTGACAAATCGGAAGAAGTCCTTTTGGTCGGTAACGGCACCGGCGCCAAGTCCTCGATCACCGAGAAGCCGATGGATATGGGAGACATGATGCAGCACCAGTAAGACAAGTAAGAAGTCAGAAGTGGTTCCCATAACACGAAGCCCTCCTCCAACCGGAGGGCTTTGGTGTGATCGGAGGCGCTTCTCACTCCTCACTCCTCACGCTTTTTCCAGATAACGTCCTTGATCTCTCGCTCTCTCTCGCTCTCCTCCTGGGCAACCCTGTAGTTGGCGAGGAATTCCTCGCGCCAAGCTTCTGGCATCGCCGAGCGGAAGAAGCTCGCGCTGAGGACTTCCTCGCCCTTCCCCCGGGTGGTTTGAACGACGTCCACCAGGAAGGTGGTGGCGTAGCCCACATCCATCGTGTTGATCACCCGGCACTCGAAGGCGGCGTAGCACTCCTCCAGAACCGGCACCTCGGTGACCCCGATGCGATGGGGGATTTCGGCCAGCTTGTCCTTGTCGCGACCGCTCACGAAACCCAGCCGGTGCACCAGGTCAAACTGGCCGCGATGCAGCAGATGGATCGTCAACAGGCCGCTTTGCCAGATGAATTCATGGCTCAGATGCCACTTGTGGATGTTCACCGAAAGCCGAGGGACTTTGGGTGAAATCGAGGCCCGGACAACACTGTCGGAAATCATCCCATTGGTTCGACCGCTCCACGCGGACGTGATTGCGACTACGGGAGAGGCAAAATTGCGCAGTAGTTCGTAAGCAGGGTCGGTCTGCATGGGCCGATTTCGTGGGGTCGCGCACTGCGACGTTTTCGGACCTGAGGACATCTTGAACGTGCAATGGCCCATGGGGCGGGCGTCCCTTTGCTGAGCCGCCTTACGACGAGGAAACGGGGCTCAAAGGCGATCATATGGGGGACTCGGCAACTGTTCAAGGTTTGTAAATCCCTAGTGAGTCAGTCCCTAATTGCATAACTATAGTAGTGGCAGCAACTTGAAGCGATTTTTTGATTTTTAGGGGTAAATGTCTTTATATTTGGCGTCCTCTTTTGGCACCTCCCCGGACGGGGCGGCAAGAGAGGGCCTGAGGAGGTGAGAGCCAAGTGACGATTCAGCCACGCCGGAAGCGGCGTCAGGTTCGTCCCGCCCAGATCGCGAAGGCGGTGGACGAAGGGCGTGAGAGTCTCGATCTGTACCTGGATGAAATCAGCCGAGTCCCCCTGTTGAGTCGGGACGAAGAGATGGCCCTGGCGAGGAAGGCATTCCGGGGCAACATCGCGGCGCAGGAAAAGCTGGCCCGCCACAACGTTCGGTTCGTGGTGTCGGTCGCCAAGAAGTTCCAGAATCGTGGCGTCCCCCTGGTCGACCTGATCGGCGAGGGGAACCTCGGATTGATGACCGCCGCCCGGAAGTTCGATCCGGACCGGGGGGTGAAGTTCATCTCCTACGCGGTCTGGTGGATTCGGCAGGCGGTCCAGGCGGCAATCGCGCGCCATGGCCGCCCGGTCAGGGTGCCGCTCAACCGTACCGCCGATTTGAGTCGTCTGGGCCGCACCACGACCCTGCTCAAGGACCGGCTGGGGCGGATGCCCACCACCGAGGAACTGGCTCGCGCCACGGGCCTGACGGTGGAGGCGGTTCGCAGCCTGGGCGCCCTGAACACCGAAGCGGTTCGGCTCGATCATCCCACGCGGGACGGAGATTCCAGCGAGCGGATCGAGCGCTTCACCGCGCTTGATCAGGAAGGCACCGACAGCTCGGCCATCGCGAACAGTCAGACCCACGACATCGAGGCGGCACTGGCGACCCTTCCGCCGCGGGATGCCAAGGTCCTCCGGCTCTACTTCGGGCTGGATGATGGCAACAGCCGGACGCTCGAGGAGATCGGCCGCATGATGGGTGTCACCCGGGAGCGGATTCGTCAGCTCCGTGACCGCGCTCTCACCCGCCTCCGTGAGGGGGATCAGGGACAGCGGTTGAAGGACTTGGTGGCGTAGTCGTAGTGAACGGGGGAACGGGCGTTCCCATAAGACGAAGCCCTCCGAGTTCTTCGGAGGGCTTTGTTTCTTCCTGTCCACCGTCCCTGCATTCCCGTTCCCCCGTTCTCCCGTTCTCCCGTTCCCCCCTTCTCCCGTTCCCCTCACGCTTCTCCCCTCGCAAACATCCTGAGCACCCTCTGCAGAATTCCACCGTTCCGGTAATAGTCGAGCTCAACCTGTGAATTGAGCCGGACCACGGCGGGGAAGGTGGTCTTCTTGCCGTCTTCGCTCGTCGCCGTGACGGTGACTTTCCCGCCGGGAGCGAGCCCCTGGGCGATACCGCTGATGGAAAACGACTCCTTGCCCGTAAGTCCCAGCGTTGCCCGGGTGGTTCCCGGCTCATAGGCCAGCGGCAGCACGCCCATGCCCACTAGGTTGCTCCGATGAATTCGCTCGTAGCTCTCGGCGATCACCGCCTTCACGCCAAGTAGAGACGGTCCCTTAGCGGCCCAGTCGCGGCTCGAGCCGGTGCCGTACTCCTTTCCGGTGAGAATGACGAGCGGCGTACCAGCCTCGATATAGCGCATCGCAGCGTCGTAAATCGAGATCACCTCGCCGGTCGGGAAGTGCAGGGTCCAGTTGCCCTCCTTGTCGGGGACCAGGGCATTCTTGATCCGCACATTGCCGAAGGTACCCCGCATCATCACCTCGTGGTTCCCGCGGCGGGCGCCGAAGGTGTTCCATTCGGAGTGGGGCACTCCGTGATCCGTCAGATAGCGGCCCGCTGGTCCGTTCCTGGGAATGGCGCCGGCGGGAGAGATGTGATCGGTGGTGACCGAGTCGCCTAGCACGGCGAGCACTCGGGCGCTCTGAATGTCCTTGAGCGGGGGCGGGTCGGCGGGAAGCTGCCGGAAGAACGGCGGATCCTGCACATAGGTGGACTTTGGATCCCAGGCGTAACGGCTGCCTTCCGGCACCGGCAGTTTCTGCCAGACCGCATCGCCGTCGAAGACCGAGGCGTACTTGTCCTGGAAGAGCGCCGGTTTCAGCGCCGCGGCCATCGCGTCGTTGACTTCGGCCGCGGTTGGCCAGATGTCGCGCAGGAAGACCGGCTTCCCGTCCTTACCGGTCCCCAATGGTTCGTCTTCCAAGTCGATGTCAATTCGCCCGGCGAGCGCAAAGGCAACCACCAGAAGCGGCGAGGCGAGATAGTTGGCCCGTACCTGGGGATGCACTCGCGCCTCGAAGTTCCGGTTGCCGGAGAGCACCGCGGCGGCGACGAGGGAGTGTTCGTCGATCGCGGTCGCGATGGGCTCCGAAAGCGGGCCGGAGTTGCCGATACAGGTGGTGCAGCCGTATCCCACCACCTGGAAATTCAGCTTGTCGAGATACGGGAGCAGGCCCGACGCCTTCAGATATTCGGTGACGACACGTGACCCCGGCGCCATGGACGTCTTGACCCAGGGCCGCGAGCTGAGGCCGCGCTCCACCGCCTTTTTCGCGAGGAGGGCGGCACCCATCATCACGGATGGGTTCGAGGTGTTGGTGCAGCTGGTGATGGCCGCGATTACCACAGAGCCGTCGCGCAGCTCGCAGGCTTCTCCGTTCACGACCGGCCGCGCGACCGGGGGACTCTCCGCAGCCGTGGTAATGGTGCCGCCCCCGCCCTCGTTCACCCAACGGGAGTAGTTAGCCTCGGCCAGCTCGCGTCGGTCCTGGGGCACCGAGGCGGTCATCAGCTCGGGCAACGAGACGTAGAAATTCTGTTTGAGCTGCGAGAGCGGCACCCGATCCTGCGGCCGCCGCGGTCCCGCCAGGCTGGGCACGACCTTCGAAAGGTCGAGGTCCAGGCTGGAACTGAACTCCGGATCGGGAGTTGCGTCGGTACGGAAGAGTCCCTGCTCCTTGCAGTACCGTTCCACCCGCTCCACTATGGAGCGGTCCCGCCCGGTCCGTTGGAGATATCGCAGCGTCTCCGCGTCCACCGGGAAGAATCCCATCGTGGCCCCATATTCCGGCGCCATGTTGGCGATGGTCGCGCGATCCGCGAGGCCCAGGCTGGAAAGACCTGGTCCATAGAATTCCACGAACTTGTCCACTACGCCCTTCTTGCGTAGCATCTCCGTGGCCGTGAGGACCAGATCCGTGGCGGTAGTGCCGGCCGGCAATCCGCCGGTAAGCTTCATACCGACAACTTCGGGGATCAGCATGAAGTAAGGCTGGCCCAGCATCACGGCCTCCGCCTCGATTCCCCCCACGCCCCAGCCCAGTACGCCGAGCCCGTTGATCATGGTGGTATGGGAGTCGGTGCCAACCAGGGTATCCGGGTAGGCTGTTAGCTCCCCGTGCTGCTCCCGAAGCTGGACCACGGGTGCCAGGTATTCGAGATTGACCTGGTGGACGATTCCGGTCCCCGGCGGGACCACCCGAAAGTTGTGAAAGGCGCGTTGGGCGAACTTGAGTAACTGATAGCGCTCGTGGTTGCGCTCGAACTCGAGCTCCACGTTGCGCTGGTAGGCGTCAGGCGATCCGAAGAAGTCCACTTGGACCGAGTGGTCGATCACCAGGTCGCACGGGACGATCGGATTGATCTTGTCAGGGTTTCCCTTCATCTCGGCCATGGCATCACGCATGGCCGCGAGGTCGACTACGCAGGGTACGCCGGTGAAGTCCTGCAGGACTACACGGGCCGGCATGAAGGGGATCTCGCCTTGTGCCGCACCGGAGGGACTCCAGGTGGCCAAGTGGCGGACATGGACGTCGGTGACGATGCCACGCCCCGCAAAGCGCAATGCATTTTCGAGCAGGACGCGGATCGAGAAGGGCAACCGGTCGAGCCGCCCCACGCCCTGACGTTCCAGGGCCGGCAGGTGAAACACGGTGGCGCGGTCGGAGCCCAGCTGGATGGTGGAGCGGACCGAGAACGGATCGGGACGGTTGGATGACATAAGCCTGACGGAGCCGAGTTGCGGGTTTGGTTGGTCCAAGTATAAACCGCGGCAGGGCGATGACCAAAACGACTGTAGTCCCTCACGCGATCACCCGGCGCGATGACGGGATCATCCTCGAGTGGGATACCACGGGCCATGCCGGATTCTTTCCGGCCCGGCCGTTGCGGCTGGCTTGCCCCTGTGCCGCCTGCATTGAGGAGATGACCGGACGCCCGCTCCTTGATCCCGGGACCATCGACGCAGATGTCCGTCCCCTGAGTGTGGCACTGGTCGGAGCCTATGGCATCAAGGTGGAATGGAGCGACGGTCACGGCACCGGGATCTACACCTTCGAGCGCCTGTTGGCCCAGTGTCCCTGTCCCAATTGCAGCGCCCACCGTGATACCAGGGAGCCCGCGTGATCTTCGGCGGCACGTATTGGATCTGGATCTGGGTGGCGATCCTGGCGCTGGGAGTCGCCGGGTTCATTCCCGCCGTCAATTGGGGCCGGCACACGAAGTGGAAGAACTTGGACGAGATCCTGCGCGGGGGCGGGACGATTCTCGTCTCCGTCGGGATGATCCTGCTGCTGCGAAATACCTTTCAGCTCTTCGCCTCCCTCCTCTTGTTCTCCGCCCTCGTCATGTTCGTCTCCGCTTTCGTGATCGGCCGGAAGAACGAGTAACGGGCACCCGCCTACAACCCCTTGCTCCCATCGTCGGACGCCACTATCTCATGAATGCGCCCGGTTTTCCTGACCGGCGACCGGACGCCTGATTCAGCCCTCTCGCTGGTCAGGAGGGACCGATGGAGCAACGGCATTCGGTCTGGGGTGAAGCAACCGATACCGGATTTCTCGGCGGGACTGCAGTCGCCGTTCTCTTTCTGCTGCGTGACCTCTTCCACGGCAAGCCCCTGCTTACGCCCAGTGTCCTCGGGCAGGTGCTGATCTTCGGCTCCTCGACGCCGGACACGACCCATATCGACTTCGCCGCGGTGATTCTCTATACGGCCGTCCACTTCCTCGCCTTTCTCGCCTTCGGATTCCTGGTCACCATGCTGGTTCGGGTTTGCGCCCGCGAGCCGGCCGTCCTGATCGCCCTTGTCATTCTGTTCGTCTGTTTCGAAGTGGCGTTCTACGTCGTCCTGCAGACCGTGACCGACGAAGTGAGCAAGCTGTTCCCGCTGCTCTGGGTGCTCGGGGCCAATCTGCTCGCCACCGCCGTCATGGGCGTCTACCTCTGGAAGCGCTATCCAGAACTCAGTCAGGCGCTCAAGCGCGAGCCGCTCGGCGCCTGACAGGTCAGGTCGGAACGTCCTTTCTCCGCTCGCGGAGGCCGGTTAGCTTGCGCTGTAACCTGACCTGACGGCCCCCGTGCTCCTGCGATCCCTGCGTGCGGCAGTCCTCGTCCTCGCCGCGCAGGCCTTCATTCAGCCCCTCGTTGCTCAACTCCAGCCCCCGTCCACCGGGGGCTTGCCCGCATTGGAACAACAGCTCCGCCTGGTGGGGCAATACAAACGGGTGCTCCTGATCGGTGCCCACCCGGACGACGAGGACACCGAGCTGCTGACCGTGCTGGTCCGGGGCATGGGCGCCGCCGCGGGCTATCTCTCACTGAACCGGGGTGAAGGCGGACAGAACCTGATCGGCGAGGAGCTGGGGGAGGAGCTGGGTCTGCTGAGGAGTGAAGAATTACTGGCGGCGAGACAGCTCGACGGCGCTCAGCAGTTCTTCACCCGGGCCTATGATTTCGGGTTCTCCAAGTCCCTGGACGACACCTGGGATCACTGGCCCAAGGACAGCGTCCTCAAGGACGTGGTGCGCATCGTCCGCCGGTTCCGTCCCCAGGTCATCGTTTCAATTTTCTCGGGCACGCCGCGGGATGGTCATGGCCAGCACCAGGCCGCCGGTTGGGCCGCTTCACAAGCGTTCGAGATCGCGGGAGACTCGACGCGCTTTCCCGAGTTGTTCACGGAAGAGGGATTTGCTCCCTGGACTCCGCTCAAACTCTACCGCAGCGCCCGGTTCGATTCCGCCGCTACGACGATCACCCTCCAGGGCGGCACCCTGGATCCCGCGGTGGGCCAGTCGTTCCACCAGATCGCGATGCGGGGCAGGAGCCTCCACCGCTCGCAGGACATGGGTCAGCTGCAGCACATCGGGCCCTCGGTGATACGGCTGGCGTTGATCAAGGACCGCACGGGGAAGGGAACCGCTGGGATCTTCGAGGGGATCGACACGACGCTGGCCGGAACCCCCGATGCGCTCACCCTCAAGGCGACCGATAAGGCGAATCTCGCTCGCACGCTAAAGAGCTACAACGCGAAGCTGGCCGAGGCGCGGGCGGCGATCTCGCCGACCGAAGCGGCCAAGGTTCCGGCTCTGCTCATCTCGGCCCGCGCCGATCTTTCAGATGCGGCAAAGCTGATCAGGCAGACCGGGCCGGAAGAAGACTTCGAAGGCGAGACGAGCCGGCTGAGCGACGCGATCGCTCGGAGCTCCAATCTCCTGGTCGATGCCTACAGCGACGACTCCAGCGTCGTTCCCGGTCAGGAGTTCAGGGCGACGGCGTCGGTGTGGAATGCCGGTCCGGCGGCGCAGGCGGTGGATCTCTGCTTTGTGTCTCCCTCACTGGGTTGGCGTCTCGACGTCGATTCGGCCACCAGCGTCGCGGTCCCGATGGCGATTCACCGCGGGACCTGCCTCGGCCTCGGCGATTCGGGCTGGCAGCCCCTGAACAAAGGCGGCGGCCAGCTGGCGCCCGGTACGGTCGCCTCGGCACGGCTGCGGGTGAAAGTCCCCGACAAGTGGAAGCCGACCACACCGTACTTCCTGCGTGAGCCACGGGACGGAGATCTCTATCGCTGGGACCCGGCGGATCGTTCCAGCTGGGGTCTGCCGTTCGAGACTCCTCCATTCAAGGTCGAGGCGCAGGTCCCGCTGGGATCCGACCTCGGATATCTGCCGCGGGAAGTGGTGTACCGCACCAACGATCAGGCCCGCGGCGAAGTTCGCTCGCCGGTCAACGTCGTTTCTCGAATTGACGTGAAGCTGCAACCGGAGACCGAACTCTGGCCGCTGGGGAGCGGTGCCCGGAAGTTCGTGGTGACGCTGACTCACGGGGCCCGCGACTCGACGAGCGGCAAGCTGTCGCTGAGCGTCCCCCAGGGGTGGAGCGCTCCGCCGGCGCAGCCGTTCCAGTTCAGCCGGGAGGGCGAGCGGGCCAGCTTCACCTTCACGGTGCGCCCACCTCAAAAGCTCGCAGCCGGTTCTTACGAGCTCTTCGCCGTTGCGCAGGACAACGCGGGCAACCGCTACGACGGCGGCAGTTTCACCATCGCCTATTCGCACATCAGGCCCCGAACCTATTACCGGCAAGCAAAGGCGACGGTCGATGTCGCCAGCCTCACGCTGCCCCCTGTTGCCCACATCGGGTACATCCGAGGCGCCGCCGATCGGATTCCTGAGGCGTTGCAGACCGTCGGCATCAAAGTGGAGCTGATCGATGGAAAGGCGCTCGACCGGATCGATCTCTCGGGTTTCCGTGCGATCGTGGTCGGTCCCCGGGCGTACGAAACCGACCCCGATTTGCCGGGGAACAACGACAACCTGCTCGCCTTTGCGAAGAAGGGCGGGCTCGTGGTGGTGCAGTACCAGCAGTACGCCTTCTTCCTGAACGACTACGCGCCCTATCCGCTCACGGTGGGGAGCCGAGCTCCGGGGACGACGACCGTCTCCACGACACAACGTGGCTCGCCGTCGGTAGGCGGGACCGCTCTTCTCGGCGGGCATGACCGCGTGACCGACGAAACGGCCGAGGTAACCGCTGTCCAGCCAGTCTCGCCGGTCCTGCTTCGCCCCAATCGCATCGGCAAGAGTGACTGGGCCGGCTGGGTTCAGGAGCGAGGCCTCTATTTCGCCCACTCGTGGGACGCCCAGTATCACCCGGTGCTGTCGATGCACGATCCGGGTGACCCGGCGCTCGAGGGTGGGCTGCTCATCGCCAAGGTGGGGACGGGGACCTACGTCTACACCGGCCTGAGCTTCTTCCGGCAGCTTCCCGCCGGAGTGCCTGGCGCCTTCAGGTTGTTCGCGAATCTTCTCGCCCTCGCCGAAGTGAAGGCTGGCAGTCGTGCGCCGTGAGGCGTGGGTACACGGACCGTTCACCGTTCACCGTTCACCGTTCACTCTCCTCTTTCTGGGCGCCGTCCTGAGTTGCGGACGCGACCATCGCATTCCCATCACGGTCTATTCTCCCCACGGCCGCGACCAGCTCATTCTGATCGAGAAGGCCTTCGAAGCCCTCCATCCCGACATTGATGTCCGCTGGCTCGATCTCGGGAGCCAGGAAATTCTCGAGCGCCTGCGTTTCGAGAAGGTGAATCCCCAGGCCGATGTGTGGTTCGGGGGACCGACCACCATCTTCCAGCGGGGTGCCGCCGAATCGCTCCTGGCCAACTACCGGCCCAGCTGGGCATCGTCGGTCCCCAACACCGGAGGAGAGCAATACTTTCCGGTCTATCGGACGCCGGCCATCATCGCGTACAACTCGACGGCGGTTTCGGCCAGCGAGGCACCCAAGGACTGGGATGATGTGCTGGCGCCGCGCTGGCACGATCGGGTGCTGATCCGCGATCCGGTCGCGAGCGGGACCATGCGGGCCATCTGGGGTCTCATCATCGAACGGAGCATCGAGGAGACCGGCGACACTTCGCGCGCGATGGCGTGGTTGCGCAAGCTCGACGCGCAGACCCGGACCTACGCCTTGAACCCGGCACTGCTCGACGAGAAACTGGCCCGCCAGGAGGGGTTGGTGACCCTGTGGGACCTTCCGGATATCCTGATCAGCCGCTCCAAGGGCATGCCCTTCGGCTACACCTTTCCCTCGAGCGGGACGGTGGTGATCGATGACGCCGTGGCCCTGGTGCGCGGTGCCAAGCATCCCGAAGCGGCGAAGATGTATATCGAGTTCGTGGGCAGCGTCGAGGGACAACTGCTGACCGCGCGGAAGGTGTTCCGACTGCCCGCTCGACTCGATCTCCCGCCCGATTCGGTGCCTCAATGGGTGGCGGAGGTCGAGCAGGAGATGAAGGTGGCGCCGATGGACTGGGACCTCTTGGCCAGTAAGGGCGGCGACTGGATGACCTACTGGGATCAGCACGTGCGAGGGTCGGGGAAATGGAAGCCGTGACCGCTGCGGTGAAGCCCCCGTATCTCATCCTCGATGGGGTGAGCAAGCGCTTCGGCGAAACCATCGCCGCGGACGGCGTCTCCATCGAGTTGAGTCGAGGTCAGGTGCTGGCGCTGCTGGGGCCCAGTGGGAGTGGAAAGACCACGACCCTGCGGCTCCTGGCCGGGTTCGAGACGCCCGATTCGGGACGCATCGTGGTGGATGGCGAGGATGTCACCCGGGTGCCTCCCGCCGCTCGCCGGTTCGGCATGGTCTTCCAGCACTACGCGCTCTTTCCCCATCTCGACGTCGGCGAGAACATCGCCTTCGGTCTCGAATCGCTCGGCGTCAAAGGCGAGGCGCTGCGGAGTCGCATCGCGGAATCGCTTCGCCTGGTGGAGCTGGAGGGATACGAACGGCGCCGGGTGGGAGAACTCTCGGGGGGACAGCAGCAACGCGTCGCGCTGGCGCGCGCGATAGCACCCGAGCCACGCGTCCTTCTGCTCGATGAGCCTCTCTCCAATCTGGATCCCACCCTTCGTGAGCGGACCCGCCGGGAAATCCGGGGCGTCATCGAGCGGGTGGGTATCACCACCGTCATCGTCACCCACGAGCAGGACGAAGCCTTCGACCTGGGACAGATCGTCGCGGTGCTTCGAGCTGGCAGAGTAGAGCAGGTGGGTAATCCCGATCAGTTGTACTCCGAGCCGGCCAATCCCTTCGTAGCGGGGTTCGTGGGGCGTTCCAGCGCGCTCGAGGTCACCGTGACAGAACAGAGCGCGGGCCACACGGTGATTGGTGTCGCGGGCGGCTCCTGGAGGCTTCCCTTCGGCGCGAATCTCCCGGTCGGAACCAGGGCGTTGCTCATTGCCCGGCCCGAGGCGATGCGACTCGGCGTCCCGGGGAATGGAACGGTTACCGGCCGAGTGGTCGAACGGCGCTTCACCGGCGCCAGCGCATACTACACGGTGCAGCTGTCCGACGGACGCTCGATCGAAGTCGAGGGATTGCCCGAGGCCGCTCGACCCGACACCGTGGTCGGCATCGAGCCCGCCGAGCGCGGACTGCACCTCTTTCCCGCCGCCGAACGATGAGTCAGAGCCACTCCCGGTCTCGTGTGGCGACGCTGGGATTGCTGCTGCTCGTCGTCTGGCTCGTGGTCTATCCCTTGATCCTGGTAGCCACCGAGAGCGTCCATTCGCCACAGGGCTGGACTCTGGCCTATGTCCAGCGATTCCTCTCCGAGCCGCGCGAGTGGCATGCGCTCGGGAACAGCGTCTGGATCTCGGTGGCGAGTGTCGCGCTCTGCGCCCTGATCGGGATTCCGCTCGCCTTTCTGTTCGAGTGGTTCACCTTCCCCGGACGCCGCGTCCTGGGAGCACTGGTGGCGCTGCCAGTTGTACTCCCGCCGCTCGTTGGCGTGGTCGCCTTTCTCTTCCTGTATGGTGAGACGGGGTTCGCCGCTCGACTGGTTCAAACAGTTTTCGGACTGGAGGAAGCCCCTTGGCGTCTCCAGGGCGCCTGGGCGATCCTCCTGGTCCACGCCTACTCGATGTACGTCTACTTCTACCTGCTGACCCGGGCCGGTCTCGCCCGCCTCGATCCCGCGATGCTCGAAGCGGCCGCGTCGCTGGGCGCGGGACGGTGGCGCCTGATGCGACGCGTGGTCGTCCCGCTGCTGGCACCTTCGCTCCTCGGTGCGGCCTTGCTCACCTTCATGACCGCGCTGGCCTCTTTCAGTGCGCCCTACATCTTCGGTGGCGGGTTCCGGGTGATGCCGACCCAGATCGTCTTCACTCGGCTCAACGGCGACTACGGTATGGCGATGGTGCAGACTGTCGCCCTGAGCCTGGTGGCGCTCGCGGGACTCTGGTTTCTCAGGGACAGTGCGAGGCAAACCGGGACTCGAGGACAGAAGGGTACCGCTCCCGAGCGGCGTCACATCGAGAGCCCTGCAGTCCGCATTGCAGCGACAGTTGGGGGATGGGTGTTTGCGGTTCTGCTCTTGCTGCCCCATCTCACCCTGCTTCTTCTGTCCTTCGTTCCGATCGGAACATGGACCACGCAGCTCCTTCCTCCCGCCTACACCACGTCCAACTACACCGCACTGTTCAGCGAACCGGAGCGCCTCCGTCCGCTGGTCAACAGTCTGTGGATGGCGGGAGGCTCGACATTGGCGGCCCTGGCGATCGCGCTCGCCGCAGGGATGCTCGTGGTCCGCCGGCGGTCGTCGCTCGGTCCCGCGCTCGAGGCAGCGCTCGGTCTCCCCTGGGTAGTGCCGGGGACGGTGTTTGCGATTGCGCTGGCGACGATGTTCAGCGTTCATGCTCCGCTGGCGGGCCGAGTGGTCCTGATCGGAACGGTCTGGCTGCTGCCACTCGCCTATCTCGTCCGGAATCTGCCCATCAGCAGCCGCTCCATCCTCGCCGGGTTCCGGGCCCTCGATCCTTCACTCGACGAAGCGGCGGCCTCTCTCGGCGCGGGACAATGGCGCAGGCTGTGGCGGGTGACCTTGCCATTGTTGCGGCCGGCGATCTCGGCAGGGGCGACACTCGCCTTCGTCACGGGGCTCGGAGACTTTGTCACCTCGGTCGTGCTC
>DATBGE010000172.1:0-30888 GCA_036558125.1 Gemmatimonadales bacterium
CCCTCCGCCATGGGATGGTCGGAGTCGTAGCCCATCTGGGTCGGGAGATCGAACGCAGTGGACAATCCGCTTTGTCCCGCCGCGAGCAGATGACGAAACCGCGCATTGGTCTCCTCGGCGGTTCCGAACCCGGCGTACTGCCGCATGGTCCAGAGCCGCTCGGTGTACATGCCGGGATAGATCCCGCGGGTAAACGGGAAATTTCCCGGCGCGGTAGCGTCGCCGGGAGAGTCTTTCGGATCGTAGATGGTCTTGCGGGCTGGGGGCATCGGGAAGTCGGAGGTGAGTAGTCTGTTTAAGAGGAACGCAGTGCTGTCATTCCGAGGGAGCGGAGCGACCGAGGAATCTCAATGCCAACCTTCAACGAAGGGCCGGTATCGAGATTCCTCGCTGCGCTCGGAATGACAATCGACCGACCATCGCCTCACTCCCCGACCTTTCTTAGCGTATCCGCCACGTACCCCACATCCTCCCGTGATCCGATCACCAGTGGAGTACGTTGGTGCAAGGCACTCGGCACGATATCGAGGATCCGGTTGACCCCATCGGTGGCCGAGCCTTCGGCCTGCTCGGCGATGAAGGCCATGGGCGAGCACTCGTAGAGCAGGCGCAGCTTGCCCTTGGTGTTCTTGGTGTCGGCGGGATAGAGGAATACTCCTCCGGCGATCAGGTTCCGGTGAAAGTCCGCCACAAGTGACCCGATGTAGCGGCTGTTCTTGCCCTTCATCTCCTGGGGCCGATCCCCGTGGAAGCCGCGGACGGCGGTTTGGATCCCCTTGTTCCATCGGGCGAAGTTGCTCTCGTTGACACTGTAGTACTTCCCGACTCGGGGGATGACGATGCGAGGGTGGGAAAGCAGAAATTCCCCAATCGTCGGATCGAGGGTGAACCCGGCGACGCCTTGTCCCGTGGTGTACACCAGCATCGTGCTCGAGCCGTAGATCACATAGCCCGCCGAGATCTGCTTGCACCCCGGCTGCAGCACATCGGCCTCGCTCCCGCGCCCCTCGGTCGTCACTCGGCGATAAATGCTGAAAATGGTGCCGACGGCGCCGTTGACATCGATGTTGGAGGAGCCGTCCAGAGGATCGTAGAGCACCGCGTACTTCCCGGCCGGATACTGTTCCGGGACCGGGATGATCTGTTCGTCTTCTTCCGATGCCATGACACAGACTCGCCCGGTGTGATTGAGCGAGTTGGTCATGGTCTCATTGGCGAAGACGTCGAGCTTCTGCTGTTCCTCGTCCTGAATGTTGGTGGTCCCGGCACTGCCCAGGATGTTCACCAGGCCGGCCCGCCGGATTGCGCCGGCGATGATCTTGGTCGCCAACGCGATGTCATAGAGCAGGTTCGACAGCTCGCCGGTCGCCTCGGGATACTTGTGCTCCTGGTCGAGGATGAACCGCTCGATTGTGGTAACGCGGCTGGTGCTGATCACGAGACCGTAGGGATTGGGGTGAGCAAGTTCAGTGCGTTGGGTCGGTCACATCATACCGCTCGGTGCGACCCCTGCCGCGCAGGGTCATGACGCGGCCGTCGGTTTCCACGTCTACAGTGCCGTCGCGATCGGTGCGCCAGATCGCTATGCCGTGACGGGCCAGCCGTTCGAGCGTTTCCGGATGGGGGTGACCATACCGGTTGATCTTCCCCACGCTCAGCACCGCGGCCTTGGCCTGGAGCCGGTCGAGCCAAGCGTCGCCGCTTGCGGTGCGCGACCCGTGATGGCCCACTTTGAGGAGGTCCACCGCTCCCGCGCGACCAATCAGCAGCGATTCGGCGACGACCCCCGCGTCTCCCGCGAAGAGCGCCTGGAACGCTCCGTACTCGACCAGGAGGACGAGGGAATCTTCGTTCAGGTCCTCCCGCCAGTGCGTCCAGCCGGTATCGGGATGGAGCACCGAGAAGCGCACACCGTCCACCTCGAAGTGATCGCCCGGACGGCCGGAGCGCCATACCAGGCCGTGCGCCGCGACCCGGTCGAGGAACTCGAGGTACAGCGGATCATGCACCGGCTCGGCGGGCTCGAGGATGAGAGCGGGATCATAGCGATCGAGCAGTGCGGGCACGCCGCCGAGATGATCCGCGTGGGCGTGAGAAATGACCAGCACGTCGATCCGCGCGGCACGATGTCGGGCCAGATACGGCGCCACGACCCGCCGCCCCGCATCCCATTTGTCCGATCGGGGACCCGCATCTACCACCACCCAGTGGCCGCCGGGCGTGCGCAGGACGGCGGCATCGCCCTGCCCTACATCGAGAAAATGTAACGTCAAATCGGAGCGGTTGTCACTGCGAGCGTCGTAGAGCGCCGCGAAGTTCCCGGCCCATATGGCACATACCAGAGTCAGCGCCCAGCGACGCAACGCTTCAGTCGCGGTGGTTCCACCCGCCATTCCCCACAACGCGACCGCCAGCACCACGAGCCACGGCAGGCTGGATTTCCACTCGGCCGGGAGCCAGACACAGGCCCCGGGCCATTTGGATCCCCACCTCGCGAGCAGATCCAGTCCCTCCAAAGCGAGACCCGAGCCGGTTGCCAGCGACGCCGCGACGTGAGGGGAGAGCGGGGTCATGATGAGACTGGCCAGTATCCCCGGGACCGCGATTGCCGCAAGCGGAATCGCCAGGAAGTTGAGGATGATCCCGGCGAGGGAGACCGTGCCGAACGCGCCGGCGGTGATCGGGGCGGTGGCCAGGGTCGCGCCGAGAGAGGAGCTCAGCATGCGCCACCACCACCCGCTGCCCAGCGCCCGATCGCTCCAGCGCCCAAAGGTCACCGCACCCCACAACGCTCCGGCCGAAAGCCAGGTGCTGAGATCCAGCACGGACCAGGGATCGATAACCATGACGCCGAGGCAAGTCGCCGCGAGCAGTGCCTGAGTCTGTGGTTGCCGTTGCCGGGCGCGACACAACGCAAGCAAGGTGGCGAGTGCGGCCGCGCGGGCGGCTGGAGGAGGCCAGCCGAGAAACAGGACATAGAGAACACTGACGGCCGCGGCACCCAGCATTGCCGGGATTCGGGCGACCCCGACGCCGCGTAGCAGCAACAACACCCACGCGGCGATCAATCCGACGTGAAAACCGGAAATCGAAAGGATGTGAACCAAACCCGACTGAGCGTATTGGTCGCGCAGCTCCTGGCTCATGCCACCCCGGGCATTCAGCACCAGGGCATCCACGATTCCGGCCCGGGTACCGTAGAGCGCTGACGAGGTCTGCCTGATCCAGGACTTGAGCCGCTGCGGCAATGAGGGGCTACCGGCGACTGTGCTGCTCTTCTGAACCAGGAATAAACCACCGGGCCGAATCCCCGATTCGGGATCCTTGATCCATCGTCCCGTAATTCGAAGCCTGGATCCGGCTGTAGCGGCGGAGCCGACCGGCCAGCGGACCGCGATGACCCCGTGGCACCCGGCGTCAACCGGCGAGGCCAAACCCACTCCCCCACTCTCAGAGACCGGCTCTTCCAGGACCACCGTGAGGCTCACACCGACACTCGGCAGCCGTGCCGTGCAACTGAGGCCGTCCTCCCACTTGGCGAGTGCGCCCGCGGCACAACCAAGAGCTGCGGCGAGACACACGAACCCGCTGAGTGTCCTCCTCCCTATGACCGCGACGATCAAGAGCGGAATCAGCGTCCACGGATCCACAAAACGCGCGAGGCCGGTCGCGAGACCGGCCCCGTAGGCAACCGTAAGCAGGATGACTGGCCGCGGCCTCACCGCGACCGCTCCCTCAGGCTTTCCTGGTGCGTCTCCTCTCGCAGCGGGGAGCCAATGTCACCTTCCGGATTCCCTCCATGATGGCGACCTCGATCGCGGCCCGGTTCTGGTCCTTGTCCAGGTTTACCTCGGTGACCACCGCACCTTCTCTGCCGCCGACATACCGGGGGGGCAATCGGTTCAGCGCATAGATCAACACGTCCTGTGCGCAGGTGTCGCAGCCGCAGAAATCGGGAAACCGGCCCCGGATTTCCGCATAAAGCTCGCGGGCGTGCTCTTCGACCAGGTTGCGGATCATAGCACCGCCAGGGACGGCCTAGCGACCGCTCCGGTGAAGGTGGATCCCGTGGTGCCGGTGAGCTGGACCTGATGGTATTGCCCGATGGCCTCGGGGGGCAAGTCCACCAGGGCGAGGAGATTGGTGCGGGTCCTGCCGAGGAGCAGGCCGCCGCGGCGTGCCGGACGCTCGACGAGAATCTCGTGTACCGTGCCGACCCGTCCCATGTTCTTGCGTCGCGCCTGATTGCGCACTGCGGCGATGAGCCGCTCGAGCCGTTCTCCCGCCGCTTCGTCCGCGATGTGGCCCGGTATCCGAACCGCGGGAGTTCCCTCCCGCACCGAATACTTGAAGGTGTAGGCGTCGTCGAAATCCGCCTCGGCCACCAGGGAGAGGGTCTCCTCGAATTGCTCCTCGGTTTCTCCGGGGAACCCGACGATGATATCGGTGGAGAAGGTGATCCCGGGAATGGCCGCCCGGAGCTGGGCAACCACCTCGAGATACCGTTCCCGGGTGTAGCGGCGCAGCATGCGACGGAGCACCGCGTTGGAGCCGCTCTGCACCGGGAGATGGACATGCTCGCAGACCGCCGGCACCGTGGCCATCGCCTCGATGACCCGGTCGGTGAAGTCGGTCGGATAGGGACTGGTGAAGCGCAGCCGGCGAATCCCGTCCACCGCCCCGACGGCGCGAAGCAGATCGGCGAAGTCGTGTACCCCGTCGGAATAGCTGTTGACCGTCTGCCCAAGGAGTGTGACCTCACTGGTCCCCTGTTCGACCAGGCCGGCGACTTCCCGAACCACCTCCTCGAGTTTACGGCTACGCTCGGGTCCGCGGGTATACGGAACGATGCAGAAGGTGCACTTGTAATCGCAGCCGCGCTGGACGGTAACGAACGCACTCGCGGTCGTCTCCCGGACCGGCGGGACGTCTTCGTAGTGCTCCCAGCTGCGGAACTGGGTATCGCTGGTACGCTGTCCGGCTGAGGCCGCGGCGATGAGAGCGGGAAGATTCCGATAGGCGTCGGGCCCGGCGACGATATCCACCTTGGGGACCCGTTCCAGCAGAACCGGCCCAAGCCGCTGCGCCATGCAGCCCACCACGCCCAGGACTCCTCCCGCCGGCTTGTAGCGCTGCAATTCGCCCAGCCGCCCGATTACCCGCTGCTCGGCATTGTCCCGCACCGCGCAGGTGTTGACTAGGAGAAGGTCGGCGCCCTCCGGCGTCTCGGTCTGGGCGAAGCCCTCCCGCTGGAGGACACTGAGCATGATCTCGGTGTCCGCCACGTTCATCTGGCAGCCGTAGGTTTCGATGTAGACGCGCTTCATCGGGGGGAAAGATGGAGGCATCGGACGGAAAACGCGAAACGGCCCGTCAGGGCTGGACGGTGACGCCGACCGACAGCATCAGCGCCGATTCCTTGTAGCCCCCGTCCTGCTTCCGCCACGCCTGCTCCAGGCCGAAGTCCACTCCGGCTCGGTCCTTCGCGAAGCGCAACCCGGTTCCACCGGTCAGGCTGAATTCCTCGGCATTCCCCGACGTGGCCAGAGGGAATGGCAACCTCGCATACCTTACACCGAAGCGGATCGGTAGCTGGGCCGGACGCTTCAGATCCCTGATGTATTCCGCGCCCAGGGAAATGTCATAGCTATTGACCGAGCCTATGCCTCCCAACTTGATGAGATCGCTGTTGGCACCCGACCAGGTCCGATAGACCCCTTGAGCCGCCGCTGTCAGCTTCTTGCTGATGGTGAGCTCCATGCCGCCGGCGAAGGTATAGGGCAGATCGATGTGCCCGGATGCCGTCTCGCTCGAGTCCTGCTTGATGGTGGCGTTTCCATCGGAGCGCACCGACGCCGCGACCCGGAAGCCCCGGGTCACCTGCTGCACGATTCCCACGGCAAAGCCGACGCCGGAGAAGGACAATTCGGCGGTCTGCCGGATATGAGCGAAGGCCGAGTCGTCGAAGCTGCGCCGGGCGTCGATGCGGCTGGACCCGGTCAAGAGATAGAATGCGCCGCCGAGTGAGGTCCCTCGCAGCTTGTCATAAGCGACGGCGAGGCGGATCTCGTTCATCCCGCCCAGCGACTGCAGGGTGTCGAACACCACCGCGCTATCGATCGGGCCCACGGGCGGAGCCTGGATCTGGATGGTGTCGCTGGTGAAGAGCCGGAAATCCCGGTCGGCGTAGCTCCCGAAATTGATCCCCAGCCAGAACGGGTGCTTGGGGATAGGCCCGACCAGACCCGCCATCGGGAAGCGGGTCTCCTTCAGCGTGGCCTCACCGATCGGGGTCTCCCAATGCCGCCGGGCGGGAGTCGCCACGAAGTTGACCGCAACACGGGTGGATTGGCTCAGCGCCGCCGGGTTGATTCCCGAGAAGGGGTCAAAGATGCCGAAGGCGCCGGCGGTGCCGCGCGCTCTCGCGCTCAACCAGCGACTGGGGTAGCCCACTGCTCGAGTTCCGAACATGGAGGACTGGGCCTGGAGATCGACGGCTCCGCTCAGTGCCACGAGCGCGAGAAGAGATGCGGCCCGCCACATGGGGATGCGCACTCAGGGCCTCGCGAAGCGGAAGGGCACTGCGTAGGTCACCTTGAGACGCGGTTTCAGGCCAGGCGTTCGGGTCGAGCCGAACGTCGCCCGGGTGAAGCTGCTCCCCTCAGGCGTGAGGGAGAGGGACAGCGCGTGAGGGATGGTCGGAATCGTCTGCCACGCACTCAACAGCGAGACGATTTCGAAGTTCACCGTGTCGGACGATGCCTCCGGTATCTCAAATTCTGCAAAAGTGCTCTGGGAGAGCACGCTCTTCGCTCCGAGGTCGGACAGGACAATGCGCGCCTCGAGGAACGCCGGGTCGTTGGGCAGGCCGTTCATCGGGGCCGTGGGAATCAGCTCGAGAGTCACCCGAACCAGTTGCCCCGAATCCCGAATGAAGTCGGGCCAGTCGAACCGGAGCAGCGACCTGGCACTCGGAGCGCCGCCGGTCGTGAGCAAGTCGGGATCGAGAGTCGGCGGATTCTGGGAGACGAAGTCGCTGAACTTCGGGTTAAGCAGGATCGACCGCTTCTGCAGAGTGGTATCCGCGATGTTTGCGTTGACGAAGCTGGTGAAGACCGGCGCCGCAGAGCCGGTCAGAATGGTGCCGATCCGCACCCCTGTCGGCGAAGCAGCCGCCATCGCCAGGCCGATCGCCAGAACTCCGCTGTCCGCCGCGGGAATATCCACCTTGTAGGTCGTGGTGTCCTTGAACACCACCCTGATCCGAGGAGTATCCGCGGTGTCGTCCACCAGGACACTGTCCAGCAAGTTCGCCGGAGTGAGGTCGGGAGCCACCTGGGCGAAGGTAGCCGAGGTGTCGATCGTCGCCGGCAGGCGATAGAGATACATCTTGAGGCCGGTGACGGTCGTATCGCGGCGGGTGATGGTGAACTCGATCGACGCCGAGTCGACGGTGTAGGTTCGCAGCGTATCGCGAAGGAGCAATGAATCCGGACGGTTATTGAAGCGGATGATGCCGCGGTCTTCGCTGGCGGGAAGCCCATTCGAGACTCGAATGGTGGTCCCCTGCCCCGGGAGCACGTATCCCTCGAAGCTGCTGTCGGCGTCGGGGATCGGGTCGAGCACCGTATCCCGAATGACGTAGCCACCCGGACAAAGAGCGGGACAGTCGGCCGGCGCGGTCAGCTGTTCCTGACAGGCAGCCACGATCAGTGCCACAATGACCCAGGCTACCAGGAGCTTCTTCAGTCCCATTCCGTCTTTCCGAACAAGGTTCACCGACCGAGGAGGCCGCCGTCGAATGGCTCGGGCAGCAATGCCGAAAGCAGCCATTCTCGCCGGCTGGCGGGCCCCACGCTCTCTATCTGCAAGTCCTTCCCGAACTCGAGCAGCACCTGCCGGCACGCTCCACAGGGGGGCGACGGAGGCTCGGCTTCGGTTACCAGCACCAAACGACGAAAGCGTCTGGCTCCTCCGGCAACCGCCGCAGTAACCGCCGCGCGCTCGGCGCACTGGGTGAGACCGAATGACGCATTTTCTACATTGCAGCCGGCGAAGATCCGCCCGTCCTCGGCCTCGAGTGCCGCACCCACCGCGAAGCGTGAGTAGGGGCAATACGCCCGCGCCTGCGCCTCGCGTGCAGCTCGCAGGAGGACGTCATCCATCCCAGATCTCCGTCAGGAACGATCGGCCGGCCGGCAGGGGCGCCGCGCCGAGAAATTCTGCGACCGTCTGCCCGATGTCCGCAAACGTCGAGCGTACTCCAAGGGGACGCCGGCGTATACGCGGGCCGTACACCAGCACCGGCACCACCTCGCGGGAATGATCGGTCGACGGGGTCGTCGGGTCATTCCCATGATCGGCGGTAAAGATAACGAGGTCGTCCTCCCGTACAGGCGCCAGCAAATGGGGGATCGCTGCGTCGAGTTCCCGGAGCCCCGCCACGTATCCGGAGAGGTCATTCCGGTGGCCCCAGGTCTGGTCGAATTCAATCACATTGGCGAGCAACAGCCCGCGCGACATCGTGCGCAGTGCCGAGATGATTCCCTGATACGCCTCGGCGTTACGGGCCATGTGAATGCTGGTAATCGCCCGTCCGGCGAAGAGATCGTCCACCTTCCCGATCCCGATCCGGGGGATGTACGCGTCGGCCAGGTGATCAAGCAGGGTGGGGCCCGGCGGCGGGAGACTGAAGTCTTTTCGATGGGCGGTGCGCTGCCAAGCGCCCGAGGATCCGACGAAGGGCCGCGCTATCACGCGGGCGACTCCATCAGGCCCGGTGAGCAGCTCGCGCGCTACTCGACAAGCCTGGTAAAGTTCCTGAAGCGAAACCACCGATTCGTGCGCCGCAATCTGGCATACGCTGTCCGCCGACGTGTAGAGGATCCAGGCGCCGGTACGCAGGTGTTCGGCGCCGAGTTCGTCGATGATCGCGGTTCCGGACGCGGGCCGATTGCCCAGCACCGAACGCCCGGTCCGCCCCGAGAATTCATCGAGGAAGGCTTGAGGGAAGCCATTCGGGTAGGTCGGGAACGGCTGGTCGATGACGAGCCCACAAAGCTCCCAATGGCCGGTGGTGCTGTCTTTCCCGGCGCTGATCGGCCGGGCGATTCCCCACGCGGCCCCCGGTTGCTCCACCGCGCGCAGGCCGGCGAGTGGAGCACAGCAGCCGAGGCCCAACGCCTCGAGATGAGGCAGCGAGAGCCCGCCTGCCGCTCGCGAGACGTTACCCAGCGAGTCGCTGCCGGTATCGCCGTACTGGTCCGTGTCCGGGGAGGGACCGATACCGACGCCGTCAAGGACGATCAGGGCGGCGCGTCTCATCGGCAATCATCAATTTTTCTTCTCCGTGGAGACAAACCGGAACCGCAAAGCGGTGAGGGCTCCAGTGAGCAACTTTGTCTCGTCCTCGTCGAGCTGTCCCGCGGTTTTCTCTGCCAGCATCCCCAGGGTGTCGATCAGCGTGCGCGCGACTTCGCGGGCGTTGACCGGCTCCCCTCCGGGATGCGGAGGGATATTCCCGTTGAGAGCCTGATCGGCCTGGTAGGCGAGGCCGGTAACCAGCGAAGCAAAATGTGGGTTCATCGTCTCGATCGTGATCCGGCGCGTTCAGACGTAGTAGCGCGGCAGTCGCGCGCCGATGGATGTGAGTAATTCGTAAGAGATGGTGCCCGCCCGTTGAGCCTGCTGGTCCAGCGAGACCAGTCCGCCATAAACCGTCGCCACGTCTCCCACATCACACGAACCATCGCAGGCGACCATGGTGAAATCCATGGTCACTCGCCCCACCACCGGCGCGAGTTTCCCGTTCAACTCAACAATGCCGGAATTACCCAGGCTGCGCGGTATTCCATCGGCGTACCCGATGCCGAGTGTCGCGATCAGGGTCTCGGCCGGGGCGGTCCAGGTAGCGCCGTAGCTCACAGTGTCGCCGGGTTTGATCCGGCGGGTTGCCACGACACGCGCGCGCAACTTGACCACGGGTTGAGGCGTGGGGCCTCCCGCGTCGCCACCGTAAAGAAAAATGCCGGGGCGAACAAGATCACCGGCATACGCACGACCACGAAGGGCCGCGGCGCTGTTGGCTGCGTGGACCAGGACCCCCTTCCCCGGCAGCGACGCTACAACCTGCTGGAGCCGCTCCCATTGGGTGTCCACCGACCTGCTGTCACTCTCGGCGGCATAGAAATGGGTGAACACACCTTCCAATCCCGGAGCGCTGCGCAGCCGATTCTGCCAGTCCGATCGATCATCCCAGCGGAACCCGGTTCGCGACATTCCGGTGTCGACTTCGACATGAAACGGATTGCTGCCCTCTGCGCTCCAGCCGTCCAGCGCATTAAGGTCGCTGATCGTCGGGCGAAGGTCCTGGGCCAGGTAACGGGAGATGAGACGTGGATGGAGCGGTGCAAAGACCAGGATGGGTCGGGTGATGCCAGCGGCGCGAAGGGAAGATCCTTCCTCTACCGTGGCGACACCAAACCCCCACGGGTCGACCGCCTCGAGCGCCCGGGCGACCATCGCCGCACCGAGGCCGTACGCGTTCGCTTTGACCATGGGGAGCAGGCGGGCGCCGGAGATTCCGGCTACCGTGCGGGCGTTGGCGACCAGGGCATCGAGGCTGACTTCGGCCCATGCCCGCGCCGTCTCGTCCGGAATTGACATCGTTCTTGGCCGGCGGGTATTCTATCGGGCAAGGAGGATAAATGCAAGAGAATTCAGCGCTTGGACGTGCTGTCGCGATGGTCCGGGACCTTCGCCGGCGGTGCCCCTGGGATCGGGTTCAGACCCGGGAAACCCTGCGGCCTTACCTGGTCGAGGAGGTCTTCGAGCTGGACCAGGCCTTGAGCGACAACGATCGCAGCGCGATCCGGGACGAGGTCGCGGATCTGCTGCTCCACCTGGCCTGGCAACTCGTCCTTGCAGACGAGCACGGCGAGTTCACCGCCGATCAGATCGCCGACGACCTCGAGAAAAAGATGAAGCGCCGTCACCCGCATCTTTTCGATCTCGGGCCGGCCGAGCGGTGGGAGACCTTGAAGAAGCGGGAAGGGCGGGAGGGGCGGGAAAGGCGGGAGGGGGTCTTGGCCGGGTTGCCCCCTGCCCTGCCCGGACTTCTGCTTGCCTATCGGCTTCAGGAGCGCGCCGCGACCGTCGGCTTCGACTGGCCTGACGCGTCAGGGCCGTTGGCGAAGGTGAAAGAAGAGATTGAGGAAGTGGAAGCGGCGGTCGGGGCGGGAGCGGGGAAGGATGAATGGCGGAATGGCGGAATGGCGGAACGGCGGGAAGCCACGGAGCCACGGGAAACGGGACCCGAGGCGACGGGAGAGCCGATCGGTTCACCAGCGGCGGACGCCGTCGTTGACGAGATAGGCGACCTGCTCTTCGCCGTCATCAACCTGGCTCGCAAGCTCCGGGTTCAGCCTCACACGGCGCTGGATCGCGCCAACCGGAAATTCCGCTCTCGCTTCGAGGCCGTCGAGCGCCTCGCGACCCAGCGCGGCATCGACATGTCTACCGCCGGGCTGGAGAAGCTGGATGAGTTGTGGGAGGAGGCGAAGGGAAATTTGTAATTGATAATTGGTAATTGATAATTGAATTGGTAATTGGAATCGCGACTTCAATTATCAATTACCAATTACCAATTACCAATTACAAATTACCAATTGCCAATTTGCTACGGATAGATCCGATGCACCTGCCGCGGGAACGCAATGCACTCCCTCACGTGCGGCACGCCGCAGATCCAGGCCACCGTCCGCTCGACGCCGAGTCCGAAGCCCGAGTGCACGAAGGTTCCGTATTTCCTCAGGTCGAGATACCAGCGGTAGGCATCGGGGTCGAGGCCCTGCTCCTTTATCCGGGCGAGCAGGCGGTCGTAGTTGTCTTCGCGCTGTGAGCCACCGATGATCTCGCCATAGCCTTCCGGCGCCAGACAGTCGTTGTTGAGCACGGTCCGGGGATCGTCGGGATTCTCCTTCATGTAGAAGGCTTTGATTTGCTTCGGGTAGTTGAACACAAACAGCGGCTTTTCGTGTTCCTTGGCCAGAAGGGTCTCGTCGTCGCCGCCCAGGTCTGCGCCCCAGGTCATGTCGGAACCGAGTGCGTTGAGCCGGGCGACGGCCTCGGTATAAGAAATCCGCGGGAACGGGGGGCGAATCTTTTCCAGCGGTGCGAAGTCGCGCTCCAGCAGCCTGAGCTCCTCCTGGCGCCGTTCCAGGGCCCGTTCCACGATGTAGCTGATGAACTGTTCCTGAAGCTTCATGTTGGCATCAGAATCGTTGAACGCGACCTCGGGCTCGACCATCCAGAACTCCGTAAGATGCCTGCGAGTCTTGGACTTTTCCGCGCGGAACGTGGGACCGAAACAGTAGACCTTGCCGAGTGCAGCGGCGGCGGCTTCGACGTAGAGCTGCCCGGTCTGGGCGAGATAGGCCTTGCCCAGCTCGAAGTAATCGGTGCTGAACAATTCCCCGGCCTGCTCCCCGATGGACCCGGTCAGGATCGGGGTATCGACCAGCGTGAAACCGTTATTGTAGAAGAAGTCCCGGATCGCCTGGATGACTTCGTGCCGCACCCGGGCGATGGCGGCCTGGCGTGAGCTCCGGAGCCAGAGATGTCTATGCTCGAACAGGTAGCTCGTCCCATGCTCTTTAGGAGTGATGGGATAGTCCACGCTCGGTCCCAGGATCTCAATCTGCGACAACTGCAACTCGAATCCGCCGGGACTGCGGGCATCGGCCCGCACGGTACCGGTCGCCGCAACACTGGTCTCCTGGGTAAGGACCTGGAAGCGATTCCAGGTCTCCTCGGGCACCTCTTTCTTCGCCAGAACGCACTGAACCAGGCCGCTTCCGTCGCGCAACACGACAAAGGCGATCTTGCCGCTGGAACGGGTCGTGGTCACCCAGCCATTGACCGTTACCGGCTGTCCCACGTGCAGTTTCAGATCCTCGATCCGGGCAATCGTCATGAGCGTTCGGCTGAAGGATGGAAGCGCGTTCGGTTGGGGGCGTGGAGTCTAGCGCTGCTGGTGGGGAGCGTCAACGCGGCCTGCACCGGATATCGTCCCGAGCCGGACTTTACGCCTCCCACGCTCTCAATGCCGGTCCCGGTGGCCAACACCCCGCTCACTCAGGTCTGGAGCCGCCATTCCGTGCGGGGACCCAGTGGACCGATGGCCGTCGACAGTCTCTGTATCTACGTCACGGGCACCGATCGCCGTCTCACCGCGGTGGACCTCGCATCGGGCAAGAATCGCTGGGTGATCCGCCTTTCCGGACCGGGGAACGCCGGCGTTCTGCGTTCTCCAACGCTGGTCTACGTCGCGACCGATCAGCCCGGAGGCCAGGTCCACGCGGTGCATCCGACCAGCGGCGGGAAAGAGTGGACCACGGGAACCGGCTACGTGGACGTCCCGCTTCGCCTGATCGATGGGCAGTTGTTCGTAATCAATCGGCAGGGGAACCTGCTGGCACTCGATCCGGACAAAGGCAAGGTCCAATGGCACACCCACCTTGGCCGGACTCGACTGCCGCCGGTGGCGGCGGACCAGCACAACCTCCTCGTGGCGTCCATGGACTCGCTGTTCCTGGTGGAGCGCCAGAACGGGCATGTGAATGCGCGGATCCGCTCGCCGGGGATCTTCGTCTCCGAATGGGTCGAGCGGGACAGCGAGGTCATCGGCGTCACCGCCGACTCGGCCATTATCGCCGTAGACCGCGCCACGCTGCGCACCAAATGGCGGCTCCGGGTGGATGCTCCCGTGCTCCAGTCTCCAGCGGTGAGGGGAGACACCTTGATCGTCGCGACCCGGATCGGCACGATCTTTCGCGTCCAGCTTAATGGCGAGCCGACCCTGGAGCGCATCGCGGCCCTCGACCTGCCGGTCACGACCGAACCGGTCTTCCTGAAGGACTGGATTCTCGTGGGCGCAGCGGATGGCGATATCCACGCCATCGACTCCACCGGGACGGAGGCTTGGAAGGTTCGCGTCGGGCGCCCGGTCGAGGTGGCGCCGTTCCTGATGAATGACTCGACTCTCTTCGGTGTCGGCGCCGAAGGGCAACTCTCCCGGTACGGCATATGAGCTGGGGCAGTCGCTGTTTGATTGCAGCTCTGTCTGGCGCGGTAATGGCCGGCGCTCCGCTGGCGGCGCAGGCTCCGGCGGATTCCCTGTACCAACACCACTCGTCACCTTTCTACGTGAAGTACGGCAAGTTCCTGCTGCTGGGACTCTCCGCCGGGATGAGCATCAAGGCGGCCAATACCCATGACAAGGCCGACGAGAGCTACGACGATCTCAAGCAGCTCTGCTTCTCTGATCCGTCCCGCTGCACCCGCGGTTCCGATGGCAAGTACGAGGATCCGGTGGCGGAAGACCTCTATCAAACCTCGCTGCACTACGACGACCAGGCCCGGGCCTGGCTCTTCGGCGGGGAAGCGACGCTACTCGGTTCAGCCGCTCTGTTCGTATGGGAGCTGACCCGACCGAAGAATCCTCCCAAGAACATTCCGTTCGAGCCGGAGGTGAGTGTGGTGGGGGATCAGACGAGGTTGGGGTTCAGGGTGGCGTTCTGAAGGAGTACCGAGTACCGAGTACCGAGTACCGCGTAGCGCGTAGCGCGTACAGAGAAGTCGCCTCCAGCATTCCGCCAGTCCGCCATTCCGCCATTCCGCCATTCATCATTCCTCCATTTCCCTAGCCCGTCCGAAACAACTCCACCGCCCTCGGATACCTTCCCAGCGCCCGCTGTTTCAACGCGGCATGGCGCTTCTGGACCAGCAGCGGGTCCCCTTCCAGAAGAGTCCTCGCGATCTCCATCGTCTGTTCCAGCAAATCCCCGTCATCCGGTAGGCGCGCCAACTTCAGATCGAAACTCCCGGCCTGCCGAGCACCGATCAGGTCACCCATCTTGCGCTCCTGGAGATCCAGCTCGGCGATCTTGAATCCATCCTCGGTAGCGGCGAAGGCCTTGAGCCGGGGCGCCGGCGAGCCATCGGTGAGGAGAATACAGAAGCTCTCGGAGGATCCGCGGCCGACTCTCCCTCTCAGCTGGTGAAGTTGGGCCAGGCCGAACCGCTCCGGGTGTTCGATGAGCATCACCGTGGCGTTCGGCACGTCGATACCGACCTCGATCACCGTCGTGGCAACGAGGACCTGGAGCTCGCCCGCGCGGAAGCGCCGCATCTCGAGATCCCGTTCTTCGGGCTTGAGCCGCCCGTGCACCAGGCCCACCGTCAGGTCCTTCCACTTCTCCTTCAACAACTCGGCCATGGTGGTCGCCGCCCGCAGGTCGGCTCGCTCGGTTTCCTCGATCACCGGCAAGACGATGTAGGCCTGCCGTCCCGCGAGACATTGTTCTCGCACAAAGGCGAATGCCTGATCCCGCTGCTTCGCGGTACGGACCCCGGTCTTCACCTTGCCCCGGCCAGGCGGTCGCGCTTTGATCGCGGAGAGATCGAGATCCCCGAAGCGGGTGAGGGCGAGCGAACGAGGTATCGGGGTCGCGGTGAGCAGCAGCACGTCGGGGGCAGCACCCTTGGCGACCAGCGCGGCTCGCTGCTCGACACCGAAGCGATGCTGTTCATCGATGACAACAAGACCCAGCCGTTGGAAGGACACGCTCTCCTGAACCAGCGCATGGGTGCCCACCACCAGCCGGAGACTTCCGTTGGAGAGCCGGCTCCGGCGATCGGCCTTCTCGGCGTTCGTAAGCCGGCCCAGCAGGAGCTCGGGACGGATCCGCAAGGGCGCGAGCAACTCGGTCAGCGTCGCGCCATGCTGCTCAGCCAGCAGCTCGGTCGGGGCCATGAGGGCGGCCTGGTAGCCGTTCTCCAGGGCGAGCAACATGGCGAACAGAGCAACTACAGTCTTTCCGGTCCCCACGTCACCCATGAGGATCCGATGCATGCGTTCCGGCGAGGTCATGTCCGCGGTGATCTCGCGAATGGCCCGTTTCTGATCGCCGGTCAGCTTCCAGGGAAGCGATTGGGCCAGACCACGTGTCAGGTCGTGCCGGATTTGAAAGGCGACCCCGCTCCGTCCCCGCTTGGCGATCAGGCGAGCCCGGGCAAGCATCAGTTGCAGATCCAGCAATTCATCGAAAGCGAGACGGCGACGGCCCTGCTCGGCGTGCTCGAGGGAGTCGGGACGATGAACCGCCTCCAGCGCTTCGGGCAGCGATGGAAGCCCGTTGCCTCGAAACGTATCGGGAAGAACGTCGGGCGCGAGACGGACCAGCTCGTCGAGGTGCCGGTTGACCAGCCCGCGGATCGTCTTGTGGCTCAGCCCTTCAGTCGCGGGATAGACCGGGAGCACTCGGCCGCCGAGCGATTCATCGCCATCGGAATCCTGGTCGGCAAGGATGACGAACTCTCGCGGGGCAAGCTGGCGCCCGTGATAGAAGCGGACGGGGCCTGAGACCAGAAGCGTTTGTCCCACTTCGATGGTCCGATCGAGAAATGCCTGACCGGGCCAGGCACACTCGAGCAGTCCGCTCTCGTCCTTGAGCACGGCGTGGAAGATTCGGAGCCCGCGCCTGGTCGGCAGCAAGCGTTTGGCGACGACCTGCCCGATGCAGGCGACCTCGTCTCCCACCCGGGCCTTGGCCAGCGGCGTAATGGTGGATGCGTCGAGATAGCGGAAGGGAATGTGCCACAGCAGGTCTCCCGCCGTGTGCACACCCAGTCTTGCGAACGCCTCAGCCCGCCGTTCGCCGATGCCCTTCAGGAACTTGACCGGGGTGTCGAGGCGGAGAGTCATGTACCTAGTACCTAGTACCTAGTACCGAGTACCGAGTACCGAGTACTGAGGATTGCTGCTGCGTGGACTCTAATGGTGGGCACCTGATGTCGGTTCATCGGATACCTAGGTGCTGGATATTCGGTACCAGGTATTCGGCACTAGGTACTTAAGTCAGAAGCCGCTCCGCATAAGCCCGAGGATCAAAGGGCTGAAGGTCCTCGGCCTGTTCCCCAACGCCGAGGAATCGGATGGGGAGATCGAGCTCGCGACGGAGTGCCACGACTGCGCCGCCCCGCGCAGTTCCATCCAGCTTGGTCACGATGATGCCGGTGGGCTCGACGGCCTTCTGGAAGAGTTTGCCCTGCTGCACCGCGTTCTGTCCCACCGAGGCATCGAGGACGAGTAGAGTCTCGTGCGGAGCGCCGGGACGACGACGGGCGATCACCCGCACCACCTTGCGGAGCTCGTCCATCAGCCCCTCCTGGGTGTGGAGTCGTCCCGCGGTATCGATGAGGAGGGTGTCGCTCCCGCGTTTGTCAGCGGCCTCGATCGCGTCGAAGGCGACGGCGGCGGGATCGCCACCCGGAGCGCCCGAGACGGTGGGGATCTTGAGCCGCTCGCCCCAGGCCTGGAGCTGCGGAATTGCGCCGGCCCGGTAGGTATCGGCGGCGGCCAGCAGCACCTTGCGTCCTTCCCTGGTCAAGCGACGCGCAAGCTTGGCGACGCTCGTCGTCTTCCCCACTCCGTTGACACCGATGAAGAGAATCACGGTGGGACCGGGCCCCTCGCCGACCGCGATTCGCTCCGGATTCGGCGGGCCGGCCAGCAATCCGGCGATTCGCTCGGTCAACTCGCGACGAAGGTCGTTCTCGGTTTTGAGCGACCCCTTGCGCACTCTTTCTTCAAGCGCCTGGGTAAGCTCGACGGTCGCCTTGACCCCGAAATCCGCCTCCAGGAGCACCTGCTCCATCGCCTCGAGATCGGCCGCATTCATCCCACGCATGAGCGCGCCCACATCGGTGGTCGCGATGCGTTTGATCCGGCTCCAGAGGCCGAGCTTGGGGGCGTCGCCGATTCTTCCAGTCATAGCAGAAACCTAAGGGGGGGTGCCTTAAGCCCTAAGCCATAGGCCTTAAGCCCCACGGCTTATGGCCTACGGCTTATGGCAGCGTCCCTGACTACTATCTCAACCCCAAGCGTCGCCTCGTCCACCACTCCCCGGCCAGGCCGGTAATGCACAGGCCGAACAGCCACAGCCATTGCCGAGCGTTGGTGGAGGCGTTGGCCGATTTCCCCGAGACCGGGTGGTCCTGCAGGGTCACGGCCCGGGGCAACCACTCATCGGAGTACTGCTCAACCGCCACGGTGCCCTCGCCCGAGCTCTCGAGTCTGTAGCGATAGGTACCGACGGGTAGTCTGACTTCGGCACGGCCGGAGCCATCGAACCGCAGGGTGTCGCTGCGTTGCCCCGCCGAGTCGCTGAACTGCACCGCGAGAGGCTGCGGGCCTCCCGCCCCGGTCCACTCGAACACGAGAGGCCGTGCGTTCGCCACGACCGTGCGCACTGGCTTGGCTTTGACACCCGACGAATCAGCGGCGCCGAGCAGCCAGCTCACGGTCGCGGCGACGAGGGAGCGGTAGCCTTGCTCGCTCGACCCGCCCCGGAACGACCAGCGCCATAAACCATCTGCCGCCGTCAGCACTCGCCGGGTTGATCCGGTCTGACTGCCGGTGAACACCGGCCGCTCGGCTCCGCGGCGGCTCTCCTGAACCGTGAGAGCGACCCAGTCACTCGGACCCGGCTCGATCGGTGTGATCGCGCTCAGTGGCGGAAACGAATCCACTGGCAATCCGACCAGCGCTCCCGCGATGGGCGACGCGACACCCGCCGAGACGTACCAGTCGGCGGCGATCATAGCCTCACCGGTTTCTCCGCTGGGCCAGAGCCACATGCCTCGCGCGCGACTGTTTCGCATCAACTCCGGAGCGCTTCCCTTGATCACCAGCAGATCGGCGCGACGGGCACTCTGCGCCACATCCTCGCTCGAGGCCGGGGCCAGAGTTTCCATGGCTCGCCAGCTTCCAGGCTCCAGCCGGACGTAGCCGCGCACCGGGAGTTGGGCGACATCCCGAATGGAGCGATAGAGAAACCGGGCATCCCAATCGCCGGGGCTCGCGATCAGCACCACGCCGGGGGTCGGCGCGATTCGGAGCAACCAGAGCCGCGCGTCATCTCTCGGCTCGGCGTCGTTGAGGTTGACCAGGCGGGCTTCGATGACGTGGTCACCGCCAGGGAGTCCGGTGGTGGGAAGACTGAACGAACGATCAACCACGCCGCCGGTTGAGGCGCCGATCCGGCGACGGAGAAGGAGCTGGCGGCCGCTGCGGAGCTCGAGCGTGAGGCTGTCGCGAGGCGCCGTGCCGAACACCTGCACCTCGACTCCGACCGTGATGGTGTCTCCCACCGTGGCGAGCGCCGGGCCGCTGACCCGAGTGAGCGCGACATCGTTCGCCGGCTGGCGCGGAAAGGTCCGGACTCCGGCTCGCGACAGCAGTTGAGGCGAAACGTCGCTCACGTCCTCCACTTCGCCGTCGCTCACCACGATGACCGGCCGGCCCGAGGCGGCGGCGGACACCAGAGCCGGGCCCAGCAGCGAGCGCCCCGCCGAGGGCGTCGTGTCGGGTGCGCCCGCTTCATCGCCGAACCAGCGGACGTCGCCCAGGGTTTTCGCGGTGTCCAGCGCTTCGCGCCAACGGCCCCCGGTTCCGCCCATGCTGAGGCTACCATCAAAGAGCACGATCGGCTTGAGCGCCGAAGCCGGGAGTGCGCAGGTCAGGTTCACCAACAGGACACCCAGCGCCGCCCAGGCAACCGCCCGGCAGGCGATCGCGGGCCACGCCTTGGCTCCCACCCGCTCCAGCCACAGGTAGGTAAGCCCGGCGAGGGCCACCGCAATCAGGATGACGAGCGCGAACGTCATGGCTCGCCGTTCAGCAACATGCCAGCGCCTCCGCGACGGTAAAGCGGCTCTCGTAGATGGCCCGCCCGACGATGGCACCGGCGAGCCCTGCCGCCCTGACGGCACGAAGGTCGTCGAGTTTCGACACGCCGCCGCTCGCTATGACCCGAGCACCCAGTCGCTGAAGCTTGACCGCTCCCGCGATGTCCGGGCCGTTCAGCATTCCATCCCGGTCCACATCGGTGTAGATGATCGTTCGCGCACCGTCGGCAATGACCCGTCGGGCCACGTCTTCGACCTTTTCTCCGGTCGATTCAGTCCATCCCCGAATCGCGACAATGCCGCGCCGGCCATCGAGCCCGATCGCGATCGCATCCGCCCCGACCTCCCCGATCAGATCGGGAAGGAACGACTGGGACGTTATTGCCGCCGTGCTGACCACTACTCTGGCAGCCCCGGCGTCGAGCACGGCTCGAACCGCCTCCCGGGTGCGCAAGCCTCCGCTCACCTCAAGATTCACACGCCGGCCCACCCTAGCGGTGAGCCCATGCACGACTTCGGTGTTGTCTCCCTTCCCGAAGGCGCGATCGAGATCCACCACGTGGATCCAGCCGACTCCCGCCTCGATAAAGGCCTCGGCCTGGGCAACCGGATCGTCACCATAGGTAACACTCGTGGATGCCTCGCCCTGGCTCAGACGGACGACGCGGCCGCCGCGAATATCGATTGCTGGGAGGAGATCCACTGAAACTGCCGAGAGCGTAGCGCGGGAGTCGCCCGCGGTTCAGCGCGCTACCGCGATGGCCGGACCGGGCATGGGATGGAGAAGGGCGCTCAAGCGAGCCCGCTCCTGTTCGAACGCCGCGCGGGAGGCGGGAGGAACCGGCTCTCCGGAGCCGAAGTCTACCCGCGCCGGATCGCGCGAGACGCCGGAGACCCGGAACTCGTAGTGGAGATGAGGTCCCGTGGCGAGACCGGTGGAGCCCACATACCCCAGGACGTCGCCCTGGTTTACCCGTTGTCCGACCCGCAGCCCACGCTTGAATCCCTGGAGATGACCGTAGCGGGTAGTGATGCTGTTCGGGTGACGGACCTCCACCAGGTTGCCGTAGCCACCGGACCATCCCATCTGCGTGATCGTACCGTCGCCCGCCGCCATGACCGGAGTGCCGGGATCTGCGGCGTAGTCGGTGCCCTCGTGACGTCGCACGGTACCGAGGATCGGATGACGTCGAGCGCTGCTCAGGCGGGAGGAAATCCGTCGGAACTGGAGCGGCGCTCTGAGGAATGCGCGACGGAGGCTGCGGCCCGACTCGTCGTAGTAGCCGACTCGTCCGTCGGCTGCGCCGAACCAGTAAGCCGAATAGGCCTGGCCGCCGACGGTAAGGTCTCCGGCAACGACTTTCCCGAAGCGGGTCTCTCCGTCGGGAGACACCAGCCGCTCAACCAGGATCCGGAAGTGATCGCCGGGACGAATATCGCGGGAGAAATCGACCTGCCAGGCGTAGATGTCCGCGAGGTCCCAGGCCAGCGCCACCCGGTCTCCTCCATCCAGCAGCGTGTCGGGGATATCCGAGTCGAGCGCCTCGTACAACGAGTTATCGATCGGCCCTTCCACGGCGACGACCTCGGGCAGCCAGGGAATCGACTCGGCCACCGCGGTCCACCCGTTGACCACAAACTGCAAGTTCACCCGCTGCTCCGGCCCGGTGCGCACGACCACCTGTGAAGGCAGGCTGTCGGTGAGCTTCCTGCGGAAGTTGAAGACCAGCCCCGCCCGCAGTCTCCGGAGATCGAACACAGCCTGGTCGGCCGCGCTCGCGAGCATGAAACTCTTCACTCCTTGCCGGGAGAAAAGCTCCGATACCGTTTCGCCGAGACGAAGGGTATCCACGGTCTCTGTGAAGATGTCCGCCACCACCGCCGGCGCCTGCATGACCGGCCGCGGCCATGGCCACTGATCCCGCGCCGTGAAGACAGCAGCGGCCAGAAGGACGGCGAGGGCAAGGAGGAAGCGGAGGCGGGGCATGTTGAGGTGTCAGGGATCAGGCGTCAGGGGTCAGGGGAGGTCAGGGAGGTATTTCCTGCCACCCCCCTGACACCTCGCACCTGACACCTGACACCTAGTCCATCTGCCTCCGGATAAACGTCGGAATCTCCATCTCGGGCACCTCGGTAGATGCTCCCGGCGGACGCCGTGGTTCGGGCTTGGGTGCTACCTGCTGCGGCGGCGGGGGCGGCGTCGTGAGGCGCTTGCCGGTCGGGAAGTTGATGACTCCCGAGGCCGGCTTGTTGCCCGGGCTGGTCGCCACCGGAGCGGCCTGCTCCGCGCGATCGAACCCGGTGGCGATCACCGTCACCCGAATTTCCCCTGCCATGGCGGGATCGTTGGTAGCGCCGAAGATGGTTTCGGCCTCCTCCCCCGCCGCATCCTGAACGATTTCGCCTATATGCGTCACTTCCGCAAGGGTCAGGTCGTTACCGCCGGTGACGTTGATCAGGACGCCGTAGGCACCGGCGATGGAGACGTTGTCGAGGAGCGGGCTCGAAATGGCCTGCTGGGCCGCTTCCATGGCCCGGTTATCTCCCCGGCCGATCCCGGTTCCCATCAGCGCCGCCCCACCGTTCTGCATGATGGTGCGGACGTCGGCGAAGTCCACGTTGATGATGCCGGTGCGGGTGATGAGGTCGGCGATGCCCTGCGTCGCCTGAAGCAGGACTTCATCGGCCTTCTTGAGCGAATCCTGGAAGGGAATCCCCTTCCCGACCACCGCGAGGAGCCGTTCGTTGGGCACCACGATCATGGTGTCGACACTCTTCCGCATGTCGGCGATGCCCATCTCGGCCTGCTTCATCCGCTTCTTGCCCTCGAAGAGGAAGGGCTTGGTCACGATGCCTACGGCGAGGGCGCCAAGGTCACGTGCCATCTGGGCGATGATCGGGGCAGCGCCGGTGCCGGTTCCGCCGCCCATGCCGCAGGTGATGAAGACCAGGTCGCAGCCATCGAGTACCTCGAGCACTTCCTCGCGGTTCTCCTCGATGGCCTGTCGCCCGATTTCAGGCCGGGCGCCGGCGCCCAGTCCCTTGGTGAGCTTCCTCCCGATCTGGATCTTCACATCCGACTTGGAGGCAGCCAGCGCCTGCGAGTCGGTGTTGACCGAAACGAAGTCCACTCCGCGGAGCTGCTCCTCGATCATGCGATTGACGGCGTTGCCTCCCCCGCCGCCAACGCCGATCACTTTCATCCGTGCACTCTGCGCTCCGGAATCTTCCAGCTCGAAGATCATGGGGTGTCCCATACCATCACCTCAGAAAAAGTCCTGGAGCCAGCGTTTCACCGGTGTGACCCACTTCTCGATCGACTGCGACCTCCGGCCACCAGCTCCGAAGGCGCTTCCCTGCAACACCTGCTTGGCCCCGTAGAGCGCGAGCCCGGCGGGAACCGCGAACCGGGGAGACTCGACGCTGTCGGTAAGGCCGGTCAGTCCCTCACCCGGAACCCCGATCCGGACCGGCATCGCGAAGACCTCGCGACCCAGCTCCACCACTCCGGGGACCAGCGCGCCACCGCCCGTCAGCACCACGCCCGCGGGCAGCCGCTGCTGGTAGCCGGCCCGGGCGATCTCGTCGTTGGCGAACTCCAGCATTTCCTGAATCCGCGCGTGCATGATGTGCGCAAGGACTCGCCGGTGGGCACTGCGGCTTCCCTGCCCCGGCGTACTCGGCAACTCGATGACGTCGCTTTCGGGAACCAGCGGTTCGAAGGCCGCACCATGCCGTTGCTTGAGCTTCTCGGCATCCATCTGCGTAACCTGGAGCCCGTGCACGATGTCGTTGGTGACGTGGCCCCCGGCGAACGGCAGCGATCCGGTGTGACGGATCTTCCCGCCGTGAAAGATAGCAACGTTGGTGGATCCGCCTCCCAGCTCGACCAGGGCCGTTCCCAGCTCCCGCTCGTCGGGAGTCAGCACCGCGAGTGACGCGGCCAGCGGCTCCAGCACGAATTCAGCGACGTGGTACCCGGCTCCTTCGACGCACTTCCGGAGATTCTGGGGCACGCTCGAGAGAACGGTGACCAGATAGACCTGAGCGTCGAGCCGGGAGCCGGTCATCCCGATCGGTTCGCTGATGCCGGGCTGGAGATCCACCAGGTAGTCCTGCGGGATGGCGTGCAGCAGCTCATGCTCCCGGCCCAGGGGGACGCTGCTGGCCACGTCGTTCACCCGGGCGACATCACCAGTGCGAATCTCCCCGCCGGTGATCGACACCACCCCGCTCGAGTTTTGCCCCGCCACGTGCTCCCCCGCCAGCCCGCAGTACACCGTACCGACCTCAACACCGGCCATCCGCTCCGCGTCGTGCATAGCCTTGGAAATGGCGCGGGTGCTCGCTTCGATGTCGCGCACCACGCCGCGGCGGACACCGGCGCTCCGCTCCACCCCGACGCCGAGGATCCGCGCGTTGGGATGCTGCGCATCGCCCGAGACGTCGGCAATGACGGCAGCCACTTTCGTGGTTCCCAGGTCCACCGCCGCTACCAACCGCTGCTGGGGACCGCTCACGCAGCCTTCCAGCGGACGACGACGTATCCCGCGAAGCGACCATCGAGCTCCGCGAACGACCGCCCTTTGCGCGCCAGGTCCTGCGCCACCGCCGTCACCGCCCGAATGTCCTCCGCTGTCGCATCTGGCCGGAACCAGTATCGTTGATTGTCCACCTGGATCACAACGTCCTTTTGCACGCGCCAACCCGACACCACTCGGCCGTACAGGGTAGCGTCCACATCCTGCAGCCGCGCGAGGAACCGGGTCACCAGAGAATCGGGCTGCCGGATGAGTGGCAGATCCTCGGCGCCGACGGTCGCATCGAAAGGCAGCACCTTACCCGTAGCGTCCACTGCCTTGAGTCTGTTGCTACTCGGCACCAGCGCTACAGGGACTGCCTCTTCGACCGTGACCCGCAGCGTACCGGGCGGCATGCGGCTCACGTCGGCGTGAACCACACCGGGCATCGCCTGCACCCTGCGCTGGAGCGGACCCACCTGGTCGAACACGCTGGCCTGGGAACGAAGCTTGAGCGCGTTCACCACCGTCGAGGCCTCGAGGTTCTTGAGACCGCGCACCTCGACCTGCCGGATCCGGAAGAACTCGAGGCCACCGAGAAGCGGAGGCAGCGCAAGCCAGAGCACCACGCCCAGAAGGAGCGCGCCGAGGATTTTCCAGCCGGGCTTCAGGCGGCGTTCAGCCACTGGGCGAGTTCCCGCCCGACCCGGGTGATATCGCCGGCGCCAAGGGTGATGACGACATCGCCCTCGCGTACGATTTCGTGAATCCGTTCACCGACCCGCCCCCGGTCCGGCTCGTAGATCACCCTCGCTCCCGCATCGCGCGCCGCGTCGGCTACCGAGGCGGCGGTGACACCGGGAATCGGTTGCTCTCGCGCCGGGTAGATCGAGGTGACAATCACCAGATCGGCAGCGGCCAGGGCTCGGCCCATAGCCACGCCGTGTTGTGCCGTCCTGGAGTAGAGGTGTGGCTGGAAGACCGCGAGCAGCCGGCGACCCGGAAAGGCTTGCCGTGCCGCGGCGAGAGTGGCCTCGAGCTCCGAGGGGTGGTGGGCGTAGTCGTCAACCACTGCGATCCCTCGCACCTCTCCCAACCGTTCGAACCGGCGCCCCAATCCGCGATAGCGCGCCAGCGCCTCGAGCGCCGGTTCCAGCTTCCCGCCCAGCGCTACGACCACGCCGACTGCCGCGGCAGCATTGCGCAGGTTGTGGACACCGGGAACCTGAAGTCTCAGGGTAACCGCCGGCCGGTCGGGAAGACTGAGCGAAGCGCGGCTCCCGGTTGGACTCTGTTCGATCGCTGAAAGCCTCAGGTCGGCTGTCCCCAGCCCGAAGCGCCAGACCCGCTCACGAGGGAGCTGTGCCGCGACTCGACCCGCTCCTTCATCGTCGGCTCCGATCAGGACCCGGCCCGCGCGCCCCGCGAAGGTCACGAACGCCTGCTCCAAGGCCTCCAGCGAACCGTAACACTCGAGATGATCGGCCTCGACGTTGTTAACCACGGCCACCGATGGAGTCAGCGCGAGAAAGGCCTGATCGTACTCGTCCGACTCCACAACAAAAAGCCGGTCTCCACCCGGCTTCGCGTTGCCTCCCCACTCGTTCACCCGGCCCCCGGCAATGCCGGTCGGCGCCAGGCCCGCCGCGGTTAATGCCTCGGTCGTCATGACGGTCGTAGTGGACTTCCCGTGGGTTCCGGAGATCCCGACGACCGTGCCGCCTTGTACCAGGTCTGCCAAGGCCTTTTTCCGCGGCACAACCGGCACTCCCAGCGCGTGGGCCCGGGCCAGTTCAGGATGGTCGGGTGCGACTGCGGCCGTCACCACCACCGCTCGCGCACCCTCGACATGCTTCGGATCGTGTCCGGTAAAGACGTCGGCGCCGAGTGCCGCCACGTCAGCGGCACCGCTCGGATCGGGGTCGCAGCCGGTGACCGAAACCCCTCGCCGGCGCGCCACGAGCGCCAAGGCGCTCATGCCGGCACCACCGATTCCCATGAAATGGACGGGACGAGGATTGCTGGGGTCGAACAAATCCATGGTTGGAAGGCTAATGTAAAATCAATACAGCATTTGCGAAAGCCCGCCGGACTCAAAAAAGCGTCAAAAGATGTGACAGAATCGAGTCCAGAGCGTGGGGTTTCCCGCGGGCCAAGGCGGCTTGGCCCATCTCGAGTCGGCGGTTTTGATCGTGCAGCAGGCCACCGACGGACTGGGCGAACGATGCCACGGTGAGGTCCCGCTGACGGAGCATCTTCGCGGCCCCGGCCGCGGCGAGCGCCTCAGCGTTTTTGGTCTGGTGGTCCGCGGCGGCACTCGGGAGGGGGATCAGAATCGATGGCAGTCCCCAGGCGCAAAGTTCGGCACCAGTCATCATCCCCGCCCGTGCGACGACGAGGTCGGCCACCGAGTACGCATCGGCCATCGGATCGATGAAATCGAAGACCTTTACGGCGGGAGGTTGATGGAGCGCAGCGAACTGGGGATAGCTGCCCTTCCCGGTCGCCCAGAGCACCACGATGTCCTTCGCCCCGCCGCTTTCGATCCATGCCCCGACCGTTTCGTTGATCGCGAGCGACCCCTGACTGCCTCCGGTGACGAGCAGGACCGGCTTCCCCCCGACCACGCCCAATCGAGCCGCGGCGGCCACCCGGCGGGAAGGATCGGGAGGAATGATCGGATTGCCGGTGTCGAAGACTTGAGTCTCCCGTCCGAGCTTCAACCTGGCCCGCGCTTCTGGCAGCCCCAGGTACACGTGGCGGACCATCCGGCTCAACTGCCGCGTGGCAATCCCGGGGAAGGCGTTCTGTTCTTGAATGGCGGTAGGGATTCCGCGCCGCGCCGCGAACCAGACGCAGGGGCCGGACGCATATCCGCCGGTTCCGATAACGGCGACCGGTTGCTCGGTCTCGAATAGCCTGATGAGCTCCCGCCTCAGGTTCAGCGCGATCAGTGGCCAGCGAAAATTCTTCCACCACTGGCGCCGGTAAATCGGTTCGACGGGGAGAAGGTGGTACCGGAAGGTACGTTGGGGGAGAAGGGTCGCCTCGAGGCCACGTTGAGCACCGAGCAGGACCGGCTCCAAATCAGGCCGTCTGCGTCGCAGCTCCTCGGCGATCGCGAGTGCCGGCATGAGGTGGCCACCGGTCCCGCCTCCGGCGATGAAGACGACGGCTCGAGGGTCGCTCGGTCGCAGCGGCTCGGCGGCTGGGGACGTCACGAATCTGGTTCGCGGCTCAGACAGAAACTGGTGGCCGAGCCGCAGAGCCGCCGTTCCGCCGAGCCGGCTTGCCCCGCATTCTCCCGACGCTGAGAAGGATGCCGGTGCCCATCAGCGTTACCACGAGACTCGAGCGACCGTAGGAGATGAAGGGAAGCGTCAAGCCGGTCGTCGGCATCATGCCCAAGGTCACCGCCATGTGCATGAAAGCCGTGAGTCCGACCGCAGCCGTGAGACCGGTCGCGAGATACTGGCCGAAAGGATCCTCGGCGGTGCGGGCGATTCGGAATCCGAGCCAGCAGAACAAAGCGAAGAGCAGCACGATCAAAAGAACACCGATGAAGCCCCATTCCTCACCGATCGAGCTGAAGATGAAATCGGAGTAGGCGTAGGGGAGATAGCCGAACCCCTGTTGCCCCTGTCCGAAACCGACGCCGAAGAGCCCGCCCGAGCCGATCCCAACGAACGACTGGTGGATTTGGCTGGAGGCCGCATCGGGCGAGTCGCCCGAACTCATGAAGGCGGTAAACCGGGCGAGCCGATACTGCGCGTCGTGGATCTTCTGAAAGACGAGAAGCACCGCGACGAACCCCAGCACCAGGAAGTGGCCGATCTTGGCGCCGGCGGTAAACAGCACGATGCCGCCCAGCAGAGCCACGAGCGTCGCCATCGAGAGATTGGGCTGCAGCACGATCAGGAGCGAGACGAAACCCAGCACGACGACGAAGGGCAGGACGCCCTTCTTGAATTGCCGCACCTGCTCCCCCTTCTTCGCGGCCAGCATGGCGCACCAGAGGATCACCGCGAGACGCGCCAGCTCCGAGGGCTGGAAGTTGATCGGACCCAGCTGGACCCAGCGGCGTGCGCCGTTGATGACCGGGGAGATGCTCCGGGTGAATGGAAGAATCGGGATGAACAGGAAGAAGATGGTGACGAGCAGGAGCGGCCAGGCCAGAGGGCGAAGCCGTCGATAATCGATCCGCGCCATCGTCAGCATGAGCACGCCACCAAGGAGCGCGCCGGTGAGCTGGGTCAGGGCGAAGGCACCACCTGCGACACCGCCATCCTTCGTTCGAACCAGACTGGACGCGCCGTAGGTCATCGCAATGCCGAAGACGACGAGGGTCGCGGCCACCACGGCCAAGAGTCGAGTCTCCCAGCGCAGTTCGTTCACATGGCCTCCACGGCGGCGCGGAACTGCGCGCCTCGATCCTCATAGTTCTTGAACATGTCATAGCTGGAGCAGGCGGGCGAAAGCAGCACCGCGTCTCCCGGCCGGGCCAGTCGCCGCGCCAGCTCCATGACTTCTCCGAAGTCGGTGCCTGCCCGAGTCACCGGCATCAATTCCTTGAGATCCTGGGTCACCAGGTCACGGGACTCACCGAAGGCGATGACCGCCCGGCAGCGGTCGCCTGCTGCCTTGGCCAGCACGGTGTAGGGCTCGCCCTTGTGGCGCCCGCCGAGTAGCAGGATGAAGGGTTGCTCGAGCGCCTGAACCGCCACTGTGGTCGAGGCCACGTTGGTTGCCTTGGAGTCATTGATCCACAACACCCCGTTCACCGTTCGGATCGGCTCCATCCGATGCGGCAACGCGCGGAAGGTGCGCAGCCCGGCCGCGATCCGCGCCGGACTGCCGCCCGCCCGCCATGCCACGAGCGATGCCGCCAACGCGTTGGCGACGTTGTGCTCGCCCAGCAGCGGGAAATCGGCGCGAGGAAGGAGCGGCGCGTCCCGCAGAATCAGCGCCTCCTTGCTGCGATCGTACCAGGCCTCGGCTCGCTCGCGCAACCGGAATCGCAGGTGCGTGCCCGCAACCGCCGCTGAACGGCGCTCCACCTCGGCGTCATCCCCGTTGGTCACCCAGCAGGAAGCCGCGGTCGCATGCACGTAGAGCCGGTCCTTGTCGGCGTAATACTCCTCGAGTGTGGCGTAACGGTCGAGGTGATCCGGGGCCAGGTTCGTCATGGCTCCAACGGCGGGCACGAGGTCATGTGTGTCGTGCAGCTGAAACGAAGACAATTCGAGCGCGATCCACTCGGGGCGATCATTGTCGAGCGCAACCTGCGAGAGGGGCCGGCCGATATTCCCCGCCGCGACGGCCTTGAGGCCGGCGCTCTGGAGCAAATGCCCTGTGAGCGCGGTCGTCGTGGTCTTGCCGTTGGTACCGGTGATGGCCGCGTACTTGACCGCCGGAAGCGCGTGATATCCCACGTCGACCTCGGAGACGACCTCGACTCCCGCGGCCCGAGCCGTCATGACTGGCGGAGCGTTCGGCGGAATCCCGGGCGAAACCACCACCAGCCCCGCCCTCTCGATCCGCTTGAGGTCGTGCCCGCCCAGCTGCACCTCGACTCCGGCTTCTCCCAACCGCCTTAGACCGTCCGCCCCAACCGCCTCGTCCGCCTCGTCCGCCCGATCAGACGCATAGACCGGAATCCCTTCGCGCCGAAGCAGCAACGCCGCGGCCATACCACTCCGTGCCAGGCCAAGCACGGCGACCTCCCGCCCGGTTCCGCGCCAGCGTTCGAAGCTCACCGCAACTTCAGGGTGGCGAGAGCCACCATGGCGCAGAAGATCCCCAGGATGTAGAAGCGCGTCACCACGGTGCTCTCGTGCCAGCCGAGTTTTTCGAAGTGATGATGGAGCGGCGCCATTCGAAAGACCTTGTGGGCGTCGGCGTATTCCTTCCCTCTCGTCCGTTTGAACCACTTGTAGACGCTGGTCTGAAGAATCACCGAGATCGCCTCCGCCACGAAGACCCCGCCGATCAGAAACAGCAGGAACTCCGCTTTCAGCAGAATCGCGACGGTGCCGAAGGCCCCTCCCAGGGCGAGGCTACCCGTGTCCCCCATGAAAACCTGGGCCGGGTGCGAATTGAACCAGAGGAATCCCAGGCAGGCACCGGTCAGGGCGGTACAGAAGATCGTCAACTCACCGGCACCCGGCAGGTAGAACAGGTTCAGGTAGGTGGTCGTGTCGGTGCGGCCGAGGACATAGGCGAAGAACGCGAAGGCGGCGGCGGCGATGGCGGAGAGCCCGGTCGCCAATCCATCGAGACCATCGGTCAGGTTCACCGCGTTGCTGCTACCGGTGATCACCACCGTGACGAAGGCGACGTACAGCCACCAGGCGAAGGTCACGATCACGAACTTGAAGAAAGGAACCGTGGTCGCCGCGGCCGGCATGGTCTCGGTGGGCACAACCGGGAAGAAGACCAGCAGTGTCCCCAGCACCACCCCGAATGAGACCTGCCCCACCAGCTTCCACTTGGCCACCAGTCCGCGGGACTTGCCCTGGACGATCTTCAGATAGTCATCGATGAACCCGATCCCGCCCATCCACAGGGTGGCGAGCACCGCGAACCACACGAAGCGCGAGTTGAGCCGGGCCCACAACAG
>DATBGE010000173.1:0-13991 GCA_036558125.1 Gemmatimonadales bacterium
CGAGTTCTACAAGGGAAGACCGATCTTCTATTCGCTGGGGAACTTCGCGACTTACAAGGGATTCAACCTGGCGGGCCCGCTGGGAGTCACCGCGGTGCTGCAGTTGGGTCTGGCTGCCGATGGAAAGTTCGAGAGCGCGAGGATGGTCCCTCTGATCCAAGTCCCGGGCGAGGGGCCGGCCCCCGATTCAACTTCCCAGGGGACCGAGTTGATCAATCGGGTAACCGCCTTGGACTTCCCCGGTACCGGCGCCCGCCTCAAACCCGACGGGACCGTCGTGCCTCCCTGATCGTCACACCAGTACACCGGAGCGAAACCGCCAGATCCGCCGCAGCAGATCGTCGAGAATGCCCTGAGTCGCGAAGTATTCCACCGCACCCGCCGTGGCCGCGGCGTCGGCGCCCCAGAGGCAGGCCCGCTTCAAGTCTCCATCGAAATCGGCGTGCACGAAGAGCCGCTGGTCCTGGGTCCAGACCGCGGGCAGCGTCTGCAGCAACTGATCGCTCAGGTTGTTCACTCCCGGCCCGCCGATCGCGATCGTCGGATTGAGATGGAAGATCCGGTTTTCGAGATACCACACGTCTCCCACGACCACGGCACGGCGGAAGGCCTGCCCGTCTCCCCTTCGATCCACCTCGGCCTTGAGCCGGTACGCCGTGGGGCGATCCCGCTCCTCGGCCCGGATGTCGGAGCCGGTGACCAGGACAATTGTCTCTTCGGTATCAACGAGTTTCATTGTTGTTTTGGTTCTTCCTGTACCGCCAGAGAATCCGGGTCTTCCCGCTGAGCCCGCTCGAACTCCAACTCCCGCTGCCGCTGTTCTCTGAGCTTCCTGATCGCGTCCTTGAAGTCATCCATCGTCTGAGCCCGCTGAACCGCCCGACGGAGATCGTCGTAGATAATCCCGTCCCGCTTGAACGCGTTCTGCTGGTTCGTGGCGGCCGGGATCGGCAACAACGCCAGCACCGCCGCCGGAATCTTGAGGCCCGCGATGTAGATGTTCTTCGAGTCCAACCCGAACTTGAGCCCGTCCACCTCTTTGGTCCAGTCCGGAAGCTCCGCGCTCTCGGCACCCGGCGCCGCCCCCACGGAATCGAGGAACGCCTGGATGATCTGCGTTACGGCGCTGTCCACCAGCTCGGCGTTGGACTTGTCCAGCCGCTTGGCCAGCTCCCTGGGCGGAAGGGGCAGCGGGCGCACCCAGAGGCGTCCGTCTCCCAGGTCGGGAATCAGCTTCCCATACCTGGCATGCGGCACCACGGTGTCGGGGCTGGTCGGTGTCTCGACAACCCGAAGTGGAACGGTTGGCGCCTTGACTGGGAGCGGATTGGCGGGCGGCAGGGGTGCCTTCGATATGCCCTTGCCGATGAAGGGGCGCGGCGCCGAATAGGGCATGGGGTAGGCGCGAACCTGGTCCAGCTCGGGCGGCAGGGCGATCAGATGTTGCCGCTTGGGGACGTCCGGAAGCCGCCCCTCGATGACCACGAAGAGCAGCAGGCTGTGCACCGCCAGAGTGACGACGACAGCAATCCAGGAAAACTCCGACCTGCGCGGCAGCAGCATCGTTCTCCCAAGACCTATCGTACCGGGTTCTTGAGTACGCCCACTCCCGGAATCTCCACCTCCACGATATCGCCCGACTTCATCGGTGCCGTTCCGGCCGGCGTGCCGGTGGCGATCAGGTCGCCGGGCTCGATGGTCATGACCCGGCTGATGAACGAGACCAGCATCGGGATCGAGAACGCCATGTCGGTGGCCCGTGCGCGCTGGCGCTCGACCCCGTTAAGCCTGCCGATGATTTCCAGGGTCCGCCAGTCGGCACCGTGAATCACGCGGGAACCGACTGGACAGAAGGTGTCGAATCCTTTGGCCCGTCCCCATTGGCCGTCCACCTTCTGGAGATCGCGCGCCGTCACGTCGTTGACACAAACGAAGCCGAGGGGAGCGGCCTCCGCCTCTTCGACGGTCAGATTCCGGAGCCGGGCGCCGGCCACGATGCCGATCTCCGCCTCGAACTCGACGCGCTGCGAGACCGAAGGCAGCACGATGACCTCGCCGTCACCGATCAGGGACGAGGGGGGCTTGAAGAAGAGAATCGGCTGCGCCGGCATCTCGTTGCCCAGCTCCTGGGCGTGCGCGCGATAGTTTCGGCCCACGCCGATGATCTTCGACGGACGCACCCCGCTCATACACTGGCTCCGATCCCGTGACGGGCGAAAAAATCCTCGATCCTGATGCGGACATCGCGCCACGGACCCACCACTCGATCGGCTGGTGGAAGTCCTCCCAGCACGAGGGACCCGTATCGCTTGGTAAGCACTCGCCGGTCCAGCAGCACCACCACACCCACATCGGTCCGCCTGCGGATCAGCCGGCCGAAGCCCTGCTTCAGCTTGAGCGCGGCGTGGGGCAGAAGGTAGTTCATGAAGCCGTCCTCGCCCTGCTCTGCCAACCGCTCGAGTCGAGCGGCGGTAAGCGGCTCGGAAGGCACCTTGAAAGGTAGCTTGGTGAGGACCAAGGCCCGGAGCGCTCGACCGGGAACGTCGACACCTTCCCAGAACGAATCGGTGCCGAACAGGATCGCCTGCCCGCTCTCCCGAAAACGGCGGAGCAGCGCATCGCGCGGTGCTTCACCTTGCACCAGAAGTGGCCACCGTTCGCCCACCATGTGGCGGACTTCGCGTGCTACCCGTCGCAACGCGGCGTGGCTGGTGAACAGGACAAATAGTCCACCGTCCGCAGCCCAGGCCAGGTCGTGAACGATCTGCACCGCGGCGGCAGAGTGTCCCTGCTCGTCTTCCCGGGGATCGGGGACGTCAGCGGGGATCCCAAAGAGGCATTGAGCGCCGAAGTCGAACGGCGATGGGAGGATCTCGCGAGTGCTCACCAGAGTCGGCTCGCCGCTGAGGCCGAGGCGCGACTCCAGGAAGTTGAAATCGCCGCCGGCGGCGAGCGTAGCACTGGTCAGAGCGACGGTATCCACCCGCTCGAAGAGCAGCTCACGAAGAATCGGGGCGAGGTCGAGCGGCACGGCCGCCAGCGCCACCTGCTGACCCTTGGGTCCGGTGCGTTCCATCCAGCGCACCATCGGCGGCCCGCCGGCGGCCGGACGAAGGGTTCGATTGAGCCCGTCGGACGCGCCCTCCATCCTCCGCATCACGCCACGCAACTCCTGGAGCAGCTGATCCCGCCGTTCCGAGGGACTGGCGCCGGTCAGGCGATCAACGATCGTCTCGATACTGTCACGGATTCCGCGGAAGGCGCCGAGCGAGGCTTCGAGATCAACCGAGAGCCCCTGGGACCAGACCGGGTCGCTGGCGAAGTCATCGCCCAGACGCAGGACGCCGCCCGGTTCCGATTCCAGTCGAGCGTGCAGGCGAAGTAGCAGCTCGTCGGTGGCCCGCCGCGCGTCGAAGAGCGCCGGGAGCAGTTTCCCCCGCAGCAGGTCGAGGCTCGCCCGGCTCAGGAGATCGCCCTGGAAGGTCAGCTCGTGCGCCAGAGTCGGCAGCAATCCCTTGCCGTTGCGTTCCAGTCTCCCCAGGAGACGGCGCAGACCACGGCTGCTGACCTGAATACCCAGGTGAGAGGCCGCGACGTCTTCCAGATGATGAGCCTCATCGAGAATCAAGCGGCGATAGGGCGGCAGGACGGCGGCCTCGGTCCAGTTGTCCTGCACCTGGCGAACCGCGAGGTCGGCGGAGAGCAGATGATGGTTGACCACCACGATGTCCGCTTCCGCCGCGAGGCGTCGCGCACGAAACAGGAAACAGGCCTCGAAGTGGGGGCACTGGAGACGGGTGCAGAGATCGGCTTCGGCGCTGACCTCGTCCCAGACTTCGGATGATGGAGGGACCGCCAGGTCGGCCAGGGTGCCGTCGGCAGTGTGGCCGGCCCACTCGGCAAGGCTCCGAATCTCGTCGTACTTGTCCGGCTCGAGTAGTGACCGCTGAGCGCCGATCGCGGCGTGAAGCCGGGAGAGACAGAGATAGTTCCGCCAGCCCTTGAGGAGGGCGAAGGTCGGCGCGTGCTGTTCGGTCGAGAGAGCGTCCCGCAGGAGTGGCAGATCCTTGCCGACCAGCTGTTCCTGGAGGTTGATCGTGTTGGTGCTCACGACCGTGCGCTCACCGTTGGCCTGCGCCCACGCCAGGGCAGGAACCAGGTAGGCGAAGGACTTCCCTACCCCGGTACCGGCTTCGAGCAGGACCACCCCGCCCTCGTTGTACGCGTCGGTGATGTAAGCAGTCATGTCACGCTGACTGGGCCGATCTTCGTATTGTCCCATGCAATGGGCAACGGGACCCCGTTCTCCCAGCGTGTTCACCACTCCCAACGCGTCGAGCTTCTGTTGGGCCCGTCCCTTGGGCACTTCGACCACGACATAGAGCTCGGTTGCGCTGTTGTTGATGATGCCGAACCCCACGCCTCCGTCGTGTAGCCGCGCGGCGACACTCAGATCGGCAATGGACGGTTCCAGCACGCCGCTGGGATGATTGTGGAGCATCATCTCCCCCCGCTGCGCTGTGCCCGGGAGGGCAAGCACCATCTCGACCGTTCCGCGCGCTACGGCCCGCACAGCCGTGATCTCGCCATCTTGTCCCAGTTGGGCAACAAACGAGACCTCCCGACCGCCAGCGGCCGTGATTTCACTGCTTAGTGCGGCTTGGAGATGTTGGGGGATTCTCGACATTGTAGAGCAATTTAGTCGCCTTAAGCCGTAAGCCTTAGGCCCGTATGCTTATGGCCTAGGGCTTATGGCTTAAGGCACTAAACAATCACGTCTTCAGTTCCTTCTTCTTCGCCGCTGGGAACAACACGTTGTTCAGAATCAGCCGATAGCCCGGAGAATGAGGGTGGAGGGAGAGGTCGGTTGGAGGATCGCCGATCTGGTGCTGCGGGTCTTCGGGATCGTGGCCGCCGTAGAAGGTCCAGGTGCCCTGGCCCAATTCGCCGTGGATGTACTTGACCCAGGACGCCCCGGTCTCGTCCGCCAGGACCGTTACCGCAGGCTTCAGGGTGCGCTTGGTAAACGAAGTGGTGAGGCCGTAGAAATCGGGGATCACGTCCCGGTGGTTCTGCACCAGCATCGTGGCGACCGGATCGATCTTGGCGCTGAAGCCGAAGAGCTTGAACGCACCAAGCGGCTGGCGCCGCTCCGGCGAGTTCACCTGGTGGCCGTCGATGTCGGAGAAGGCCGGCACGTTGGGGCTCAGCTCGAGCTGGGCATTCTGGAAGGCGAGGGACTGGGTCCAGTCCATGTGACTCGCTGCGTCGGGCGCCATCGGCGTCCCGTCCGCATAAGCCGCGGCGATGTCGGTATTGGCACTGGCCAGCGCCAGGTCGAGGGTCTCGGTCGCGGTGCACATGGCGAAGAGGAATCCGCCCCGATCCACAAACGCCCTGATCTCCTGCGCCACCGCCCGCTTCTCCGCGGGCACGTTGGGAAAACCGAGGGCCTTGGCCGTCGCCTGATTGCGCTGGACCATGTCGGTGAGCCAGGGCGCGCCCGAGTAGTTCAGGAAGAACTTGGAGTACTGGCCGGTAAAGTCCTCGTGGTGGAGATGCAGCCAGTCGTACTTCTTGAGTCCCTTGGTGGCGACTTCAGGGTCCCAGATCTTCTCGAAGTTGATGCCGGCGTAGTTGAGCGCCATGGTGACCGCGTCGTCCCAGGGCGAGGCGCCGGGTGTGACGTACACCGCGACCTTGGGCGGCTTCTCCAGCGGCACCGCGTCCATGTTTTCCTGCTGGATCTGAGCCCGAATCGAGAGCAGCCGGTTTTCGTCGAGCGGCTCCAGCGTCACTCCGGCCAGGGCCGCGTCCCGATCGGTGCCCACCTCACCCGGCACCAGGAACGACCCGCCGCGATAGTTGAGGAACCACTCGGCTCGGCTCCCCCGCTCGAGAACCCGATAGGTCACCCCATAGGCCTTGAGGTGATCCGACTGCGCGTCGTCCATCGGGATGAGATACCAGGGAGCAGCGAACCGCGGGAAGGTCGGGATCGAGACCAACCAGTTGGCCGCCATGCCCGCCCCGCCCGCCTTGCCCGCTTTCCTAAGGAACTCTCTCCGCTTCATGTCTTCGGCGTCGCTCCCCGCGCCTGATCGAGCAGCCGTCGCGCCTGAGGCACCAAGGCGCTGGTAGGATAATCGAGAATCATCCGTTCCAGCATAATAGCCGCCTCGGGAGCGCGGTCCTGATCCATCAGCAGGCGACTAAGCTCCAGCGATGCCGCGGCCGCCGTGGCGGGAGCGTCCTTCACGATCGCCGCGCGAAACAGCTGCTCGGCTACGACTGGCTGGTTCTGCGCCGCCTCGATTCGACCGGCCAGAAGCTTCAGCTCCGCGCCGCCTCCAGTGGGAGGGAGATCGGCCGCCAGCTTCTCGAAGGCGGCCGCGGCGTGAACGCTGTCGCCCGAATCGAGCTTCGCGAATGCCGATCCCAAAGCCGGAAGCGATTCGGCTTCGATCGGCTGGAGTACCGCGAGAAGTGCAGCGCGCTCGGTGGCCTGAGCCCGGTCTCCGGCAAAGGGCCCGGCGGCGCGGAAGGCGTCGGATGCCCCCTTGATGTCGCCCCGATAGAGTTGAATGCGTCCGACCGCGGCCATTCCCTCCACCGTGCTGTCGGCGGCAAGCAGCGATAACCCACGATCCGGCGCACCGGTCCGCCCATAACCCAGGGCGATGTCCCGTTTCAGATCCTGGTATTCGTCCACCGGCAGCACGCTGCGGTACTCCTCCAGCCGGTTGGAGGCTTCATCGAGCTTGCCCTCGTCTACCAGGAGCCCGATCAAGGTCGCCGATGCTCCTGCAGTGACCGTCGGCGCATTGACCGGGTCTTCCGCGATCATGGTCAGCATTCGCCGAGCAGACGCGCGGTCACCGGCGGCGGCGTAGGCGCGAGCGGCGTCGAGACGATACCGGGCTTTCTGCGGTGCGCCCGACCAGCGCTCGGCCAGTTCCTCGAGTGCCTTTCCCTGCGCCTTGTACGCGTCAGGTGTGCTCTGGGTGCGGGCCTGCTCCAGGAACTGCTGCAATGCCTCGATCGCCGGAGCCGTGCCTTCCGGAAGATTTTCCATCAGAGAGTTGAAGGCACCAAGCGGATCTCCCCAGCGAGCGCGCAAGGCAACCGCCAGACGGGTCGCTTCGGGAGAGTCTTCCTTGTCGAGCTGCTTCAGGATGTCGTCGTGGGCCTTCCTCGGCGCTTCGGAGAGGGAGCTGATGGCAGAGGGTCTATAGCCCGGCATGGCCTTGGTGGCACGAGCCCATTCTCTGGCGGCTCCGCTCCAATCCTCATCCATGATCGCAAGCTGGGCCACTTCGGCAGCCAAGGCATCGGGACGTCCCAGCTTCTCCCGCCCGATGGTGTACGCCTTCCTCGCGGTCGAACGATCATGCCGCGCCAGGGCGGCCGCACCCCACTCCCGGAACGGGGTCTCGTCGCCCGGCGCCACCTTGGCCCATTGCTCAACCGCGGATTGCAGACTGTCGAGCTGGTTGGCGGCGGAGTAGGCCCGGAGAGCGACGCCATAGATCGGCGCCCCTGTGGGATTGGCTGCGAGCGCGGCTCGGACCTGAGGAAGGATTTCCGGCAGCCGGTTAAGGGGGACGAGGGAGCGCTCCAAGCCAAGCAGAGCGGACACTTCACCGGGCTGAGTTGCGAGAACCGAACGGTAGATATCTGCGGCCTGGGCGAAACTGCCGCGGCGCTCGAGGTCGAAGGCGCGAGTTAGAGACTCTCCTTGACCCCGGAGGATTCCAGGTGTCAGGAAGGACAGGAGTAGCACCAAGAAGGTGAACAGTGAACCGTTCACTTCTTTTCCGCTCCGCCCTGCTCCGACAGCCTCCGGAAGTACTCCACCACCAGCCGCCGCTCCGACGGGCTCAGGCTCTGCATCGCCTCCCAGGAAGGGACCCGCAGCGCAGCGTCGTTGCCCTGAAGCAGGGAACGCAGTGCAGGCGGCAGGTGGACGCTGTCGTCGCTAGCGGTCGTGCTCTGCCGCTCCTTCCGTTCATCTTCGTCCTGCCCCTGGAGCGTCCGGCCGGCGTCCAGCATGCGGCGGAACAAACGCTCCTGCCGCTCGACCGTCTGCCGATCGAGTCGTCCCGCCTCGAGGCGCCGAGCCAGATCCTTTCCTTCGTCCGCCATCTCCGCGGTGCCGGGCAGGTTCCCGCCGGCCCGCATCCTTTCCAATCGCTCGGCCAGAGCACGTTGCTGGGCACCGAGCGCCCTGATCTGTTCCGACAGCGCGCCGGCACCACCCGGCATCGGGAGCATTCCGCCGGCCTGCTGGCTCAATTGGCCCTGCTGCGACGCCATCTGGTTCATTTGTTCCAGCGCCTCCGCCAATCCCGAGCCCGATCCGGCGCCCTGCACTGCGCTCTTGCTGCGAAGCAGACTATATGAGGCCGCGTTGAGCGCATCCACCGCTTCACCCGTGCGCGCGGCGCCTTCGCGTGCGTTGGGCGCCGCGTTGGCCAGGGCCTCGCGGGCACGACGCATCTGGTCTTTCGCGGCCGCGAGAGCGACAGCGCTCTGCTGGGAGACCAAGGCGTTCTTGCCGCTGATGTCCTTTACCTGATCCAGCAGCCGGTCCACACCTTCTTCCAGGGCTCCCTGCTCCGCCCGCACCTCGGCCGAGGCATCGCCGCGCTGGAGTGCTTGATTCACGTCCAGCTCGCGCTCCGCCAGACGGCTCGTTTCCGCCAGCGAGCGATCGAGCGCCTGAGCCACATCGGCCTGCCACTGCTGGGCCAGATTCTTCCGCTCTTCCTGAAGGTCGTCGCTCAACGGGTCCAACTCCTCCGACGCCTTCTGCCCCTGCTGCCTGGCCTGACTCCGCTGTCCGGCCGATGCCGACTGGCGAGCCTGTTTCATCTGCTTGCCGGCCTGCGACGCGCGCTCGGCCATCTGCTGCATGGCCTCCTGGCGGCCTTCCTGGGTCAGTTGCTCGCCGGTCTTCTCCAGGGCCGCAGAGAGGGAATCGGCCCGCGCCGCGAGGGCCGCTTCTTCCGCAGCCGAGCGGGTGGAGTCCGCCGTCTCCACCTGTTGGTTCCACTGCTGCTGCGCCTGGGACAGTTCCTTGGATTCCGCGGTGAGGTTGGCAAGATCGCCCTCGAGGGCCGCCCGGCGGAACAGCTCCTTGCTCCGCTCCAGCGCTTCCCGCATCTCCTGCTGGGCCTTGGCCAGATCCTTCAGCGCTTCCTGAGTCCTCTCCGAATCCAGATCCTTGAGCGCCTTCTGCAACTCGGCGAGCTGTTCTCTGAGCTCAGGCGTCATCGCACGATCCAGCTGCTCGCGGATTTCCTGCAGACGCTTCTGCCACTCCGGATCGGCGAGCCCCGCAGCCTGCGCGCTCTTCTCCAGCGTCTCGATGGCGCTCTTCACCTCTTCGAGTTGTTTCTGAAGCTGTTCCTGAGACGCCGCGACCGCCTCGGCCCGCTTCGCCGCTTCGAAGGAGAGAGACTCGTTGGTATTTCCTGCTTCGGCGTTGTCCCCTTGATTGCGGGGACGCTCCTGAGAGAGGTCCTCGGTCGCCCGCTCCAGCTGCCGGCTCGCCGCAGCGAGACTGTCTATCCGCCCCGAGACCGATTCCGATGCCTGGCGAGTCGCCTGACGCACCTCGCTCAGCGTAGGCAGGCGGAGCACGAACTCTTTCGAGCGAGCCTGGTTCGGCTCCGGGGCGTTGTCTGCCGCGGTGACGAAGTAGCGAATGGTGTCGCCCGGGAGGAGACCGCGCTGGTTCAAGTTCAGCTCGAAGCCGACGATGGCGCGCTGCTGGTCGGCCTCGGGGAGCGGGATGATCTCGGTCGCGGGAGGATCGGTGAATCCCAGCCGGCTGATGCGTCGGCTCTCGACGACGACGCTTCGTACACCGTGATCGTCCTGGGCATCCACCACCAGCGGCACTCGGAGAGAGAGCGGCGCCACCGTGTCGACTCCTGGAACCGGCACCTCGACCCGCGGCACACTGTCGGGCACGGCGACGATTGCCATGTGAACCGTGTCTCCCGACAACGGCTGACCCGACGCAGTCGCGAGATCGAGGGTGTACCGGCGAGTGCCACTGGGCGTGAAGACCCCGACGAATTTCGCCCCGTTGGTATTGAGCGGGGCGCGGTATCCGCCGGAGGTCCAGCTAGCTGTGTTTAAGTCCGCGGTGGCTTCACCCCGCGTCTCCAGTCGGGTTCCCGCTGGTACGTAGACCGTGTCTCCCTCGGTCGAAATCGGCTCATCCTCGAGTCCGAGGTACGACGGATAGCGCGCGGTAACCGCAAGCCGGCCGAGGAACGCGGGTATCCGGATGTGGACCTGCAGGGTGTCGGAACCGCGGCCGCCGCTGGTGAGACGGAGGAAGAGATCGGACTCGAGCGGTCCGATATCCCTGGTGGCCATTCCCAGCGAATCGAGCTTGATACCCTGACCGCGCCATACCTCTCCCGGGGCCCGAGTCCAGAGAATCGCCTGGCGGCGACCCAGGGCCTGCATCGAGACCTGGATCGTGGCGCCGCGATCGGCTTCGTCCCGCGACAGGCTTATTTGAACCGGCGCGGTAGCAGCACTCCAGGCCGCGCGGGGCTTGAACAAGAGAGCCGCGGGACCATGAGTGGGTCCGGCCGACCAGAGCAGCGTCAGTCCGGCCAGCACCGCACCGCCACCCTGTATCGCTCGACGCTGGAAGCTCTGGTGATAAGGAAGCAGTTCCTGCTCGGCGAGATCCTGGAGCGCGGCCGCCGAGCGTTGATCGGCGAGCTGGCGCAGCTCCGAACTGGTTCCGGCTACCGAAGCCTCAAGATGACCGGTGAGCGACCCGCGCCGGTGCCCGCGACTCTCGAGCCAACCCGCGACCAACCGGGGTGTGAGCTCCCGATGCTTCCGCCATCCCCGGCCCAGCATCGCGAGAGCGACACCGCTCGCCGCCGCCCAGGCGGTCAGCACCCAGGTGGGCTCCTGGTACCAGCCGAGGCGCGCCGCCCAGGAGAGAAGTCCCAAGACGAGGAGCGCACCACCCACGCCGAACCCCAGCCACGCAAGGCTGTCGAGCCGCTTGAGCGGCTTCGCCAAACGGTGCAGCGCCTGCGCGGTGGGAGAGCCGGTCACCCGCCGTACCCCACAGCGTAGGCGAAGAGATTCACGCCCATGCGCAACGCCGCCTCGTGCTTCTCCGGTGGATCATGATGGACTTCGAAGTCCTCCCAGCCGTCGCCCAGATCGCACTGGTATGTGTAGTAAACCGCGAGTCTGCCATCGAGGAAGATGCCGAACCCCTGAGCCGGCTTGCCATCGTGCTCATGAATCTTGGGCAGGCCCTTGGGAAAATCGTAGATCAGGTGATAGATCGGGTGATTCAGCGGCACTTCGACCAGGGGATGATCGGGGAAGAGCCGAGCCAGCTCTCTCCGAATCGACTGGTCCATGCCGTAGTTGTCGTCGGCGTGGAGAAATCCGCCATTGCGCAGGTAGCGCCGCAGCCGCTCCAAATCCTGGTCGCTGAAGTGCACGTTGCCGTGCCCCGTCATATGGATGTACGGGACATCCCATAAGTCGTCACCGCTCAGGGTGACGACACGTTCTTTGGGGGCGACCCGGAGCGAGGTGCGAGACGCAATCGCGGCGAGGAGATTGGGCAGGCTGGAAGGGTTGGCGTACCAGTCTCCTCCGCCGTCGTAGTGCAGGCGCCCGATCGTCATGGTGCCCGGCATGCGAGCCTCGGCGGCCTGCGCCTCGAGTGACAACGCCGTTGCAGAGAGGAGCGCCAAGGCGGCGAGCATGCACCTGCCGCCTAACCGCCCTGCCGCCGTCCCGCCTTTCACGGTGTCTCCATCACGATCCGATACGCCTCGTTCCGCGAAATCATGGTTTCCTTCATGAGCTGCTGTACCGCCGCCTTCCGGGTGAGCCCTTCGGCGAGGAGCCGGACGGCGCGAGCCGCAACGTCGTCGGTTGAGAGCGGCTCGACCGGCTTGCCGTTCCCTTCCAGAACAACGGTGACCTCGCCTCGCGGTGGAGTGCCTTCATAGTACGCGAGTGTCTCGGCGGCGGTTCCGGCCTTGAACTCTTCGTGCAGCTTGGTCAGCTCCCGAGCTACCACCACCCGGCGCTCGGGCTGCTGCTTCGCCAGGTCGCCCAGCAATTCAGTCAGCCGGTTCGGCGCCTCGTAGAACACCACGGTCCATTCCGACGACAGAGCCTGCTGCAGGAGCCGAGCGCGTTCCTTCCCCTTCCGAGGAATAAAGCCGAGGAACAGGTAGCGATCCGCGGGAAGCCCGGCGGCAGAGAGCGCAGTCCCGACGGCAGATGGTCCTGGCAGGGGGACGACAGGAAACCCGGCTTCGCGCACGACGGCAACAAGCTCCGCACCAGGATCGCTGATGCCCGGTGTCCCAGCATCGGTCACGAGAGCCACCGAGCGTCCGTCGCCGAGGATTTCGAGCACGGTTTCCTGCCGGCGGGCGGGAGAGTGGGCGTGGAAACTCAGGACCTTGGGATGGGCGTCCAGATGGGCGAGGAGCCCGCGAACCCGTCTCGTATCCTCGGCGGCCACGACCTCAACCGTCCGGAGCAGCTCGCGGGCGCGGAGGGTGAGGTCACCGAGATTCCCCAGCGGCGTCGCGACGACGTAAAGCGTGGCGGCCATGGGGGAAAGGTAGCGGAGGGCGGGAGAAGGGTGAACGGTGAACGGTGGTCAGGCTTTTGTCATTGCGAGGGAGCGCAGCGACCGAAGCAATCTCACCCGCCCCAACCGTCGGGAGACCATCTGCTGTCTTGACGCTTGGTTGAACGGGACTCGCCAGCTTCGTGTCATGCCGGGCCGACGGTACTATTTCGTCTACATCCTGACGAACGTGACCGGAGTGTCCTCTACACCGGTGTGACACGAGATCTCCGATTTCGCCTCGCCCAGCACCTTGCGGGCATTAGGTCGTCCTTCACCAAGCGCTACCACACCGATCGGCTGGTCTGGTACGAGGTTCACCAAGATCCTGCCGCAGCGATCCTCCGCGAAAAACAACTGAAGGGTGGGTCCCGAAAGAGAAAGATTCAGCTAATTGAGGAGATGAATCCGACGTGGCGTGACATGGGCCGAGATCTGGGGCGACCGTATTAGTAAGTCTGCCTGGGCCCACGGGTTTCGTCATTGCGAGGGAGCGCAGCGACCGAAGCAATCTCACGCTGGGAGAGATTGCTTCGGGCGCGTTCCGCGCCCTCGCAATGACAACAAAGGTGGGCAGGAATGCCAGGCTCAAGCCGGCCTCCTACCCACCTCTTCTGCCTTCTCACCTTTCACTTCCCACCCACTCGGTACTCGGTACGCGGTACTCAGTTACTTCTTGACCGTCTCCCCGCTATGCTGTTGAATCTTCCCGGTGAGGACGTTCTTGATGCTGGACGGGTGGCCGCCGACGACCGTGTCCACGTGCTTGCCGTTCACGAAGAACAGGATGCTGGGAATCGACCGCACGTTGAACCGGATCGCGGTCCGCTGGTTGGCATCGGTGTCCAGCTTCGCGATCTTCACCTTGCCGACCAGTTCGTCCGCCAGCTGGTCGATGGCCGGAGCGATGGCGACGCAGGGTCCGCACCAGGCGGCCCAGAAGTCCACCAGCGTGAGGCCCTCGCTCTGCTCCACCTGGGCGGGGAACGACTCGTCGGTTACATGCGTGACGTTGCTGCTCGACATTCGTTATGATCCTTTCCACTACCGGATACTTGCGCCCGCCCCGTAGGCCGGACGCCACCTGTGATATCCTCCCCGGGAGGCTCCCCTGATTTCCAGCCCCAGGATCGCCCATGTCGGCATCGCGGTGGAGGACATCACCGCAGCCCTTACCTTTTATACCGAGGTCCTTGGTCTCGCCCCCGGCCGGCCCCAGATGTCCGATGGGGCGATGATCGTCTCACTGCACTTCGGGGACACCGAGGTCGAGCTTCTGGAGCCGCGCACCCCCGACAGTCCCGTCGCCAAGTTCCTGGCCAAGCGTGGTCCCGGTATC
>DATBGE010000174.1:0-19947 GCA_036558125.1 Gemmatimonadales bacterium
CCAGGACATCGGCGCCGTCCCCCGCGGCGGGCGGGTCACCTTTCCGATAACCGGTGGCTCCTTCGAGGGTGAGAGGCTTCGTGGCAGGGTGCTGCCGGGGGGAGACGATTGGACGGTCAAACGCTCGGACGGCGTCATCGACCTCGACCTGCGGGTCACCCTGGAGACCGACGACGGCGCCCTGATCCACATGACATTCGAAGGGATCCGTGATGACGGCGTGACGGGGGCTCCCTACTTTCGCACCACACCCCGCTTCGAGACGGGGGACGCGAAGTATTCCTTTTTGAACCGGCTGCTCGCGGTTGGCAGCGGACAGATCAGGGCCGATGGACCGGTGCACCTCATCGAAGAAGTCCTCTGAGTCTCTCAATCACGCTGTCTGAGTGAGAGGCTACCGATGGGACCATCGTCCAATGGCCGCCATCGGGACCCCGTTGTACTGTGAATCCCCAATTCACGCTGAGAAAGGAAACCCCCACATATCGGATCACCCGACTACCCTATCTCTTACTGCGATTTCGCTTATGGAGAAGCGCCTATGGCTACGATTACTCAAACCGCCCCCCAGACGGCCACTGAAAAGGTCGCTGTTCGTCCCTTGCAGATCAGTTTTCCCGAGGCGGACCTCATCGAGTTGCGCACCCGGATCAACGCGACCAAGTGGCCTGAACGGGAGACGGTTCCCGATGGGTCCCAAGGAGTACAACTCGCGCTGATGCAGGCGCTGGCGCGCTACTGGGCGGCGGACTATGACTGGCGCAAGGTCGAGGCGAAGCTGAACTCCTACCCCAATTTCCTCACCGAGATCGACGGGCTCGACATTCATTTCATGCACATTCGTTCAAAACATGAGAATGCCCTGCCGCTCATCGTCACCCACGGGTGGCCTGGCTCGCCCATCGAGCAGCTGAAGATCATCGATCCGCTGACCAACCCCACGGCTCACGGCGCCAGCGCGTCGGACGCCTTCCACGTGGTGATCCCCTCGATGGCCGGCTACGGGTTTTCAGGCAAGCCCACGACGCCCGGTTGGGACCCCGCGCGCATGGCACAGGCGTGGGTGGAGCTGATGAAGCGCCTCGGGTACAGCCGATTCGCGGCGCAAGGTGGTGATTGGGGTGGGTTCGTCACGAACCTGATGGCTCAACAGGCACCCCCGGAGTTGATCGGCATCCATGTGAACTTCTCCGGTGCCGCGCCCCCTGAGGTTTCGAAAGCGCTTCAGTCTGGCGGGCCGCCGCCGGCCGGTCTCTCGGCCGAGGAGCGGCGGGCATACGACCAGATGGCCTTCCTTTACCAGCACGTCCCTACGCAAATCATGATGGCCGCACACCCGCAAACCCTGTACGGGTTGGCGGACTCACCCGTCGCCCTTGCCGCCTGGATGATCGACCACGATGTGGCCAGCTACGGGCACCTCGTGAGACTCTTTGTCGATGGGGAGCCTTACGGCGACCTGACCCGGGACGACATCCTCGACAACATCACGCTCTCCTGGTTGACGAACACAGGCGTATCCAGTGCTCGTCTCTATGTGGAATACAAGGGGGCCTTCTTCAACGACTACAACATCTCGGTTCCGGCTGCCGTAAGCGTTTTCCCTGAAGAGGTCTACCAAGCTCCCCGGAGTTGGACCGAGCGCGCCTACCGCAATCTCATCCACTTCAACGAGCTCCCCAAGGGCGGCCACTTTGCGGCCTGGGAACAGCCGGAATTGTTCGTGGAAGAGGTGCGGACTGGGTTGAGGTCACTCCGGTGAGGGAGGGGATAGGGCGGTAAGGCGGTAGCGCGGTAAACAGTGAGCGGGCGTGGGGACCATCCTCACGCCCGTTTCGTTTTTGCGAGCCGGCAGGTCACCTGTCTCCCTTCTCCTTTCACCTTTCTCCTTTCTCCCAACTAAGGAGGAGCAATGATCATTCGCGTCTGGCGCGGTCGAACCAGCCCGCCCAAAGCCGACGGGTACCAACGTTCCTCAAGGAGATGGCGTACCCCGACTACGGTGACGTGCCGGGCAATCGGGGTTGGATCCTGCTCCGCCGGCCTGTCTCGGACACGGTCGAGTTCATGTTCGTGTCATTCTGGGATTCCATGGAGGCGCTGGTCGAGTGCACAGGTGGTGACCCCGAGCGCCCGAAGTACTACCCGGAGGAAAGCCGCCTTGCTGGAATTGCCGGAAGGGGTCGAGCACTACGACATTGTGGACCTTCAAGCACGGTGGTGGGACCCGACACCACGACCTCAACCTGAGCTCCCATGGTTCCCGTCAACCCTGGTTCCAACGCCAGTTCACGTTTGATCTGCCAGTCGCTGCGGCGCCCGGATTGATCGAACGCCTTCGCGGCACACCTGCTCGGCTCACCGATCGCCTGTCAGAAGTTTCCGTTGCTCGGCTGACCACGAGAATTGGAGACCGCTGGTCGATCCAGGAGAACGCAGGACACTTGTTGGATCTCGAACCGCTCTGGATGACGCGAGTGCATGATCTGGCGGTAGGGAAGCGGAACTGGAGCCAGGCGACCTGGAGAATCGCAAGAGCTTCGAAGCTCACCACAACGATCGCCCACTGCGGGAGATTCTCTCTGAGTTCCGTACGGCACGAGCGGATTTGGTGACACAGTTCGAGGGCGCCGACCAGGCCGACTGGGTCCGGTCAGCCCTTCACCCCCGCCTCAAGACCCCGATGCGCCTTCTCGACCTCGCCTTCTTCGTCGCGGAGCACGACGATCATCACCTGGCAACGATCAGCGAGCTGCTCCGGTCGACGTAAGGCGAGTAGCTTGATCAGGTTGCTGCTCCCGGTTTGCTGGCTTGGAGGTGTCGGGCGCCGGAGCCCTGGACCGAGACAGTCATACTGCTATAACGCTGAATAGCCCTTCACCGTGCTTTCACGCTGCCTGACAATACCAGATCCTACATTCGGTAGCCTTCCGCAATTCGGGCTCTTCCAGGAGGCTACTATGAAGAATCATACCCGATGGCTTTGCTCCGGTTTGGCACTGCTCACTCTTGGATGTGCCCAGGAGAGTGCAACGGCCCCCACCGGGGCCGAAACCCAGCAGTCGTCCATTCAGGTACCGCCGCTCTTCTCCCACGATCTCGTGGTCATGAGCCGCAACATCTATGTCGGAGCCGATGTCGATGCCGTGATCGCTGCCCTTCTTTCCAGCGACCCCAGCGACGACGTGCCTGCCCTGCTGCAGGCGGTGGCGACGCTGCAGGAAACCGACTTCACCGTCCGGGCGGACGGCTTTGCCAGAGAAATCGCCTTGACCCGGCCTGACGTGGTGGGGATCGTCGAAGTCTCCAAGATCGATATCGATCTCGACCTCACTCCACTCGGCGGACCGCACATCGTCGCCCATGAAGACTTCCTTCCGGAAATCCTGTCCGCACTGGCCAAGCGTCATCTTGACTACCGGGTGGCGGCGAGCAATCTGAACTTTACTGCTGCGCCGATTCCAGGCGTGCAACTGGTAGACTATGACGTAACGCTGGTCGGTCCGGGGGTGCGGGTGGAAGACGGTGTGCTCTCGCAGAACTTCAGCAACAACGTCGGACCGATCGCGCCGGGTGTATCGCTCACCTATGGCTTCACCCTCGTCCCAGTGACGGTGCGTGATCGACACTACCGGGTCGCAACCACCCACCTCCAGGACGACGTGGGCGCCATCGACCTGTCGCTGCTCCGAGCGGCCCAGATGCAGGAACTCGTCGGCCTGATCCGCACGAATCGGCCAGCCGTAATTCTTGGCGATCTCAACGATCCTGCCGGTTCGCCGATGTATCAGGTGGCGGCCGGGGCAGGCTTCGCGGACGTCTGGGCCGTGCTGGGTCATGAGGCGGGGTACACCTGCTGCCACAGCACGGAACTGACTACCAGCCGCGTGCCGGATCAACGGATCGATTTCGTGCTGACCCGGGGTTTCGAGCGTCAAGCGGATCCCGTCACCGGGATCATCTTGCGGTTGGGGCTGAGGCCTGAAGAGATGCTCCCCGGTCCACTTCACCGGATCTTCGTGAGCGATCATATCGGTCTCGTCGCGTGGCTCAAGCGCCCCCGTTGACCGCACTTGAGGCACAATTTCTGAGGGCCGGTGTCCATGATACCGGCCCTCCTCGCGCCTTGACGGTCTAAGGCACCAGCGCAAGAAACAGGAAGGCCGCAAACAGCACCAGATGCACCGCCCCCTGCATCATGTACGTTCTCCCAGTGCCGAGGGTAACCGCACTCACCAGGAAAGTCACCACCAGCATCGCCATGTCCTTGGGCCCGAGACCCAGGACCAGCGGCAGGTGAAAGACGATCGATGCCGCCACCACGATTGGGACGGTCAGGCCGATAGAGGCGAGCGCCGAGCCGACCGCCAGGTTCATGCTGCTTTGGATGCGATTCGCCCGCGCAGCGCGGACCGCGGCCCAGGTCTCCGGCAGCAGGACCAGGGCCGCGATCACGATACCAACCACGGTACGCGGCGCGTTAGCCGCCTCGACGGCTCCTTCGATGGCGGGAGAAAGCATCTTGGCGAGCCCTACCACTGCCACCAGCGATATCAGCAGCAACCCGAAGCTCGCCCATGCCACCTTCGTCGTCGGTCGCTCGGCCTGCACCTCCGGATTGGCCGGGTCGGTCACGGGAATGAAATAGTCGCGATGGCGCACAGTTTGGACGAAGATGAAAATCGCCCAGAGCGCTCCCGAGGAGATCGCTACGAACGCCAGTTGTGAGGTGCTGTAGGTTCCCGCACCAGTCGTGATGGTAAACACGGGTAACACGAGGGTAAGCGCCGCCATCACGATCAGCGCCGCCAGCCCTCCTCCCGCGCCTTCGACACGAAAGGTCTGCTCCCGGTGGGTCAGGCCGCCGACCAGAACGCAGAGACCGACTACCCCGTTGCAGATGATCATCACCGCGGAATAGATCGTGTCGCGCGCCAGGACCGCCATCTCCTCGCCGCCGGCAATCATCATGGAGAGGATGAGCGCCGTCTCGATCGCTGTCACTGCTAAGGCGAGCACCAGCGTGCCGAGGGGCTCGCCCACCCGGTACGCCACGACTTCCGCGTGATGGACGGCAACGAGGACCGACCCGATCAACGCTGCCCCGCACAGGAGGACCACAATCGGTCCCACGCCCGTCGCGAGCGCGACGCCGAGCACGACGAGGGCCAAAAGTGGGATGAGCCAGGTCCAGAGGGGCATGGCGCGCGCACTCATCGCGTCAGTCGTCTCTCACAGAGGCTGGTGAGAGGGAGCGCAGTCCTCACGTGGCTTTCTTCCTCAGCGCCTGCTTCGCCTTGGCCCGCCGCACAACCTCCTTGGCCCGGAACTTCGCAACCCGCGCGATCAGCCCGGCCGGCACCGGATCTGACAGCGAAAGGCGCAGCGTGCTCTTGCTGGCCATGTAGGGCGTAAGAGCGCCTTTCATGGCCGCGACGAGATCCCTTGTGGCAGGATAGAGCGAGTAGTGCTCCTTCCACCCCGCGAGCCCCAGGAACGAGCCTTCCGGAACCTTGTAGGTCGGCATCTGATAGCTGATGTACTCGACCGCGCGGGGAACGGCGCTACGGATGATCCCGCGGACCCGGCGCAGGACCGGACGGGCGTCCTTGGGCTGAGCGGCGATGTACTCGGTTACGGATTTGAAGTCGGTCGTGGCCATCGTGTCTTACGAACGGGCCTCACCGCGTCAGCAGAGTCCCGGCCAGGCCCAGCAGAAGGAGGAAGCCACACACATCCGTAAACGTCGTCACGAAGATCGACGACGCGATCGCCGGATCCACCTTGAGCCGCTCCAGCAGAACCGGAATGAACGCCCCAGCGAACCCGGCGACGAAGAGGTTACAAGACATGGCGAGGAATACCACCAGTCCCAATTCTGCACCTCCACCCATCACCACGGCGACGACCGATACCGTGACGCCGATCGCAAGACCATTCACCAACCCGACCAGCACCTCCTTCCCCACCACCCGGAAAAACCGGTCGGGCGGAATGAGCCCGAGCGCGAGACGCCGCACGGTCACCGCGAGCGCCTGGGTACCGGCGTTGCCTCCCATTCCTGCGATGATCGGCATCCACACCGCCAGGGCCACGGTCCGGGTCACCGCGTCTTTGAACAGGTAGACGACGGCACCCGCGATGAAGGCCGTGAGCAGGTTGACGAAGAGCCACGGCAACCGGCTCCGCACCGCCGTGGTCCACTTGGCGCCCAATTCCTCATCGGCCGAGACGCCGCCGAAGCGAAGGATGTCTTCGGTCTGTTCTTCCTCCACCACGTCGATGACGTCGTCGAAGGTGACTTGGCCCAGCAACCGCCCCGCAACATCCACGACCGGCACACCCGCTACATCGTAGCGCTTGATCAGTTTGGCGACCTCTTCCTGGTCCTCCTCTGGCGCCACCCGCACATCGGCGTCTTCCATGAACTCACGGACCGGCCGTTCGGCGGGACTCATGACCAGTCCCTTGAGCGGCAGTACGCCGACCAGCTTGCGGTCCGCGTCCACCACGTACACGTGGGGGAAATCCTCGACTTCTTCGGCCTGACGTCGCAAGGCTTCGATCGCCTCGGCAGCCGTGCTGGTGTCGCGCACCGACACGACCTGAGCGGTCATGATTCCGCCCGCGGTCTCCGGGTCGTACCGGAGCAGCGTCTCGACTTCGGCCCGGTCCTCGACCTCGGCGAGGATCCGCTGTTGATCCTCCGGGTCCAGTGCCCCGACCAGGTCCGCCGCTTCGTCGTCCGGGAGCTCCTCAACGATTTCCCCTGCGGCCTCGGGCTCCAGGGCGACCAGCGTCTCCTCGGCCTGGGTCTCGTCGGGCATTTCGAGGAGCGCACGCCCTGAAAGCCGGGGCGGCAGCTGCTTCACGACGGCGAGGCGCTCCTGGTCGTCCAGCGATGCCAGAACGTCTCCCAAATCGGCAGGCTCGGTTTTCTCGGCGCGGAGGAGGAACTGCTTGAGATCGCCCACTCGGATGAGGCCGAGCAGAGACTGGACGATCTTCGAAGGATTCACTTCCGGGTGTCCTCGGAGAGCGGCGGAGCCAGCAGCACGGGAGGCGGTGGCACCAGACGGATCAACACGCGCTCCACTTTGGTGGGCGAGGCCTGGACCACGTCGAACTGCAGGGTCCGGATGATGAAGCGCTCACCAGCCACCGGAATCCGTCCGGCCAGCTCGGCGAGAAGCCCGGCCACGGTGCTGTTGGTCGCGGTGGGCAGCTTGCGATCGAACCGCTCCTCGATGGCGGAGATCGGAGTTGCGCCGTCGGTCTCAAACAGTGTCGGCGTCGCACCACCAGGCCCGCCGCCGCCTTCGTCGAACTCGTCGAAGATTTCGCCAACCAGCTCCTCGAGCAGGTCCTCGAAGGTGACGATGCCAAGTGTTCCGCCGAACTCGTCGAGCACCACGGCGAGATGGCGCCGCTCCCGCTGCATGTCGAGCAGCAGGTCGCCGCAGTTCCGTCCGGCGGGCGCGTTGGCCACCGGCCGAATGGGGAGCCGGTCTCCCGGCTGCAGCTTGAAGAGGTCGAAGGCGTGCAGCATCCCGACGATCTCGTCCAGCGTGCCGCGGTAGACCGGAAGACGGCTGTAGCCGCTCTGAGCGAAGACCGCCGCGATCTCGTCCAGCGGCGCGTCTTCTGGAATTGCCACCAGGTTGGTGCGTGGGGTCATCACCTCCCGCACCGGACGCTCGGAGAAGGTCATCACTCCGCCCACCATGATCAACTCCTCATCCCCGCCGGCGACCGATGCCGCACCCTGACGCCAGATGGTGCGGAGATCAGCGCTCGAGGTCCCGGCCCGGGATGGGAGGAACAGGGTGAAGAGGGCGGACAGCGGCCGCAGTATCGGCACGATCGCGGCGCGGAACGCCTCCGGATTGGAGCGAGCCACCCATCGCGGCAACAGGTAACCGCCGAACAGCACGACGGGGATGACCACGAGGATCATCAGCGCGAAGAATCCCAGCAGGCTTACGCCTGTAAACAGCGCCGGCGTCGCCACGCCGAGTATCGTCATGCCCAGGGCTGTGAGTGCCGCGGTAATGCCGAGGTAGGTCTCCATCTCGGCCAGCCAGGCGAGTGAGCCGGGCCCTCCGCGGAGCTGACGGGAGACGGCCTGCACCAGTTCGAGACGGCTCATGGACACCAGAGCGGTACTCGAGGTGGCTCCGATAACGGCGAGGAGGATGCCAACGGAAAAGACGATCCAGATCATTCGGCCGCCTCCTCTGCCTCAGCCGTAGCTGGCGCGGTGGGCCGCTCCACCTGGACTCGTCTCACCCTGCGGCGAGCCACCTGCTCCACCGCGAAGCGAATCCCATCTACCGCGACCGCTTCACCGGAGCGAGGAACCCGGCCGAAGGCGTCGAGCATCAAGCCCCCGACCGTGGTCACGTCATCCCGCCCGAAGCTGTGTCCGAGGATGGCCTCAAGCTCGGAGAGCGGCACACCGCCTTCGACCGAGAGCCGTCCCGCGGGGAGCTCCTGAACCGGAATGGCCTCATCGGTGTCGTGTTCGTCCTGGATCTCGCCTACGATCTGTTCGAGAATGTCTTCCAACGTCACGATGCCGGCGGTACCACCGAATTCATCCACCACGACGGCGAGATGGCTCGGGCCCCGCTGGAAGTCGCGCAGCTGGCGATCGAGCGTCTTCCCTTCCGGGACATACGCGGCCGGCCGGATCAGAGTATTCCATGGCTCGGCATGGTCGCCATCAGGCAACTGGGCCAGCATGTCTTTGGCGTAGAGCACGCCGATTACCGCATCGGGGTGTTCCTCATAGACCAGAAGGCGGGCGTGCTCGGAGCCCTGGAGTGTCGCGACCACTTCATCGCGAGTCGCAGTGGCATCCACCGCGATGATATCAATGCGCGGTGTCATCACCTCGGCGACGGTGGTGTCGGCGAGGGAGAAGAGGCCGAGCAGCATGTCCCGCCGGGTGGCGCCGGATTCACGATATTTCAGCCGTTTGACCGGGCGGATCTTTCGGTCAGCCCAGGCGACGAGACGAAGGCCGGGTGCCAGGAGTCGCAGCGAGCGGATGGCAGAGGGCCGCGCCTGCGACGGTAAGTCGGGCGCGACGGACGCCAGGAAGCGCGGCAAGATGTTGCCGACGATCCAGACCAGCCCCACAGCGAGAAGCAGCCGGGCGAGTGCACCACCAGCAGGTCGGGCCCACCACGACTCGGCGATCCCCGCCGCGGCGCCCGCCAGTACCAGCAATGCGAGGTGTGCGACGTAGAGCGCCCGCGCTGGAGGCAGCCCACTCTCACCGGTCGGCTGCTCATCCGCGAGGATGTGGGGCACGTCCGCATCCGCCTCTCCGGCAAAGGAGAGCCACGCCGCCCAGAACGCGAAGATCAGGGTGGCAAGTGGAGTGATGAAGTAGTGCAGGGTTTCTATCACGTCAGCGCTTCCAGGTATCGCTCCTGCCGTCGCCAGAGGACCGAGGTGGTACGCCCGCGACCTTCCGGATGGTCGTAACCCAGCACGTGCAAGGTGCCGTGAATCACGAGGCGAGCCAACTCCTCGGCCTGAGTCACTCCGGCCGCCTTTGCTTCGCGCAGGGCGACGGCGGGACAGATGTAGATGTCTCCCGCCAGGCTTCCATCGGGTCCCGGTAAGTGAAACGAGATGACGTCGGTCGGCCGGTCATGCTTCTTATACTCCCGGTTGAGCCGCCGCATGCGGGCTGGTCCGATGAACGTCACCGACACGGCGGCCCGCCGTCGCTCTGCGGCCAGCACCTTCCGCACGATCCGTCGCACCCGCGTCGCGGAGAGCTTGCTGCGGCCACTCACAAGCACCTCCGGCAGACGCTCGCCCAATCTTCTAGTCGCGGCCAAAGTCGGCTGTGATCCCACCCGCACCACTCGGGTATTCGACGCGGCTATGGTACATAGCGGCCAGCTGGCGGGCTAACTCCTGACTCACGCGGTCCATGTCCCGCAGCGTGAGCGGTGCGTCCCGCAACTGACCGGTCGCGATCTTCTGAGCGACCAGAAAATCCACTGCCTCCCTCACTCGCTCAGGGGTTGGCTCATCCAGCACCCGAACCGCTGCCTCGGCGCTATCGGCGATCATCGCGACCGCGGTCTCCGCGGTCCGCGGCCGAGGTCCAGGATACTCGAAGGCGCTCTCGTCGCCCGGGCTGGTCCCGTCGGGCTTCTGGGCCTGCTCGAAGAAATACTCCATTCGGCTGGTCCCATGGTGCTCCGCGATGAACCGGCGGACTGCTTCGGGCAGTCGGGCCTGGTCGGCCAGCTCCAAGCCGTAGACCACGTGCTGGCGGATGATGCGCGCCGAGTCCTCCGGCTTGAGCTCATCGTGCGGATTGCGCCCTCCCTGCTGGTTCTCGGCGAAGTAGAGCGGTCCCACCAGCTTGCCGATATCGTGATAATAGCAGCCGACCCGGGCCAGCAGCCCGTTGGCCTGGATTGCGTTACACGCGACTTCACAGAGGTTCGCCATTTGGAGACTGTGGGCCCAGGTGCCGGGCGCTTCGGTGGCGAGACGCTTGAGCAGCGGCCGCGACGGGTCCGCCAGCTCCAGCAGCCGCAGATCGGTGGTGATTCGCGTGAGCCATTCGGCGAGCGGCAGCAGCGCCATGGCGACGGACGTACTCACCAGGGCGACTATCCCTCCTATGCCCGCACTTCGAATCATGTCGTCCGCGGTCCACCCGGCCATCAGCCCGTAGGTGAAGGCCGCGATGGCGTAGGCGAGGGTGATCGCCAGGATGCTCACCAGCACCTGGCTGCGGCGCCGAACGATCCGCATGCTGATGGCACCGGCCACCCCACCGGCGATCCCGAAGAACAGCGTCGCCGCATCGGTCTGACCCCCTTGCGTGCCGAGCAGCACCGCCAGCGTGATCGCGCAGGTAATCGCGATGCGTCCGTTGTAGAGCAGAGTTACCAGGATCGCGGCGAGGGGGATCGGCAGTGGTTCGGCGCGGGACGGGAAGAGACCGTCGAGCAGGTCCGCCAGGATGATGGACAGGGTGAAGAGCGCCGTGAAGAACAGCATCTCGCGCATCCGGCGGTAGGTCTCGCGGCGATAGAGCGCGAGCAAGAGCCAGAAGATCGAGAGGATGACGCTGTTGTAGAGAACCGGACCGACCCAGGTTCGAATCGGGCCGCCGGTGATGGACGGTGGGTACGCCAGCCGAGTGGCCAGCGCCGGGAGGAGGATCAGCCCCCACCGGGCCGCGTGGAATGTGAAGCGCTTCACCAAGGAGGATCCGGCGGCGTCACCCAGGACCCGCTCGGCCCTTCCATCACGCATCAACCGTTCTGATCCTCCGCGTAGGCTCGGATGATCTCCCGCACCAGCCTGTGACGCAGTACGTCGGACTCGTCGAGATAGCAGAACGCGATCCCGTCGATCCCGGGGAGCACCCGTTCGATCTGGATCAGGCCTGAATCTTCCCGTTTGGGCAGGTCGATCTGGGTCTTGTCACCGGTGACAACGACTTTGCTGTTCACGCCGAGCCGGGTCAGGAACATCTTCATCTGGGCGATGGTGGCATTCTGTGCCTCGTCCAGGATGATGAAGGCGTCCGCCAGTGTGCGACCCCGCATGTAGGCAAGCGGCGCAATCTCGATGGTCCGCGTCTCCAGCGCCTTCTGCACCCGGTCATGGGGCATCATGTCTTCGAGCGCGTCGTACAAGGGGCGCAGATACGGATCCACCTTGGCCTGCATGTCGCCGGGAAGAAATCCCAGGGACTCGCCCGCTTCCACCGCCGGGCGGGCCAGAATGATCCGGCGCACCCGCTTCCGGGCCAGCGCCTCTACCGCCTTGGCGACGGCGAGATAGGTCTTGCCGGTGCCGGCCGGACCGATGCTCACCACGACGTCGTGGATCGCGATGGCCTGGAGGTAGTCCCGCTGGCCCTGCGTCTTGGCCACGATCACGCGCCGCAGGCCGGGGAGGATGATGCGCTGCTCCCCGGATGCCGACGGTTCACTCACCGGCCCGTGCGCGACGAGACGAGCCACGTCGTCCGCCGTCACCGCCTCTCCCATCCGGGTCAGGTCCAGCATTCCCTGCACCACGCTGGTCGCGCGCTCGACCTGTTCGAAGTTGCCGCCCAGCGTGATCGCATCACCCCGGAGCAGCACCCTGACCCCGAGCGCCTTCTCGAGCGCGAGCAGATTTGCGTCGTTGACCCCGGCCAGGAGCAACGGGTCGGCGCCTTCAGTCGACAACCGATGTTGGATTTCGTCGGCCAATGTCATCCTCCTTTAAATGCCGTTGGGACACGTCTCCACGTCCTCACGTCTCCCGAACCTCAATATGCAGCGCCTTCAAGTCCTCTCGATTCACCACGGTCGGCGCCCCTTCGAACAGGGCCCGCGCCGCAGTCGTCTTGGGGAATGCGATTACATCGCGCAGCGACGTGGCCCCGGCCAGGAGCATCGAAATCCGGTCGAATCCCAGGGCGAATCCACCGTGAGGCGGAGCGCCTGCCGCCAGGCCGTCCAGAAGGAAGCCGAAGCGGCGACGGATCTCGGTATCCGGAATACCCAGCAGCTCGAAGATTCTCCGCTGGACTCGGGGATCGGTGATCCGGATCGATCCGCTGCCCAGCTCGTTGCCGTTGTAGACCGCGTCGTAGTGCAGCGCCCGGGTGCCGCCTGGATTCTTGTCCAGCAAGGCGATGTCGTCCGGGTGCGGCGCAGTAAACGGATGGTGCGCCGGCACGTGCTGACCGGTGTCGGGATCCAGCTCGAAGAGCGGGAAGTCCACGATCCAGCAGAAGGCGTGATCTTTGCTGGGCTTGGTGCCGGGCCGCCGGATCAGTTCGGAGCGGAGCGCGTGCAGCGCGGGCGACGTTATCTGATCGGTTCCCACCACCGCGAGCAGGAGATCTCCTTCACTGCCCAGCTTCGCCAGTGTTTCGGTGCCGACTGCTCTAACCCCCTGCCCTTCCCATCCGGTTGCGGTGCGCCTGGCCCAGATCAATCCGCCCGCCTTGGCGCCTTTGACCGTTGCCGTGAGCCCATCGATCTCCTTCCGGCTCATGCCGGCCGATGCCGGTGCGATGATGGCACGCAGGCGCTGACCACCCGAAATAGCAGTCTTGAGGAACTCCGCCCCGTCAGCCCCGACCTGCGAAGTGAGATCGCGGATTTCCAGGTCGTAGCGCAGGTCGGGCTTGTCTACGCCGTAGCGCTCCATCGCCTCACCCCAGGGCATGCGAAGGAACGGCGTCTGTACCGACTGTCCCGCCTCGGCCCACAGATCCACCAGGACCTTCTCGACTACCGCCATCACGTCATCCGCCGAGACGAATGAGGCCTCCAGGTCGATCTGAGTGAACTCGGGCTGACGGTCGGCGCGAAGATCTTCATCCCGGAAGCAGCGCGCGATCTGGAAGTAGCGATCGTAGCCCGCCACCATCAGCAGCTGCTTGTAGATCTGCGGCGACTGGGGCAGCGCGAAGAACTCCCCGGGATGGATCCGGCTGGGCACCAGATAGTCGCGGGCGCCCTCGGGGGTCGGCTTGGTAAGGATCGGCGTCTCGAGCTCGAGGAAGTCGAGCTCGGTGAGCGTGCGCCGGGAGCGCTGCAGCAGGCGGTGGCGCAGGATCAGGTTCCTCGCCAGCTCGGGGCGTCGCAGGTCGAGCACCCGGTGCTTGAGCCGCAGCTCCTCGGCGGGAAGCTCCTCGCCTTCCTTGCGCGCGACCGGAATTGCCGGCGTCTCTGCCGGCCCCACGATCTGCAGCGATTCCACTCTGATCTCGACGTCGCGAGTGGGCAATGCGGTGTCGCGAGCGGATTCCGGCCGCAGCTCGACCGTTCCACTCACCAACACGACACTCTCCGCACCCACTTCTCCCGCACGGCGAAGCGCTTCGGCTGGAGTCCACTTGGGGTCGAAGGAGAGCTGGACGATCCCGTCGCGGTCGCGCAGGTCAATGAACAGGAGCCCGCCCAGGTCGCGCACCCGATGCACCCAGCCGCCCAGGCGAACCCTCTGGCCCGCGTGCTCCCTCCGGAGACTGCCACAGCGGTGAGTTCGAAGTGCGGTGGCGGTCATCGTTCCTCGGCCTCCACCAATACCTGGTGGAATTCGGCTGGAGTCTGCGCCTTGAGCAGCGCTTCGCGCACGGCCTCGCGCCTCACCACGCGCGCGATCCGGCTCAGCGCCTTCACGTGCAGACCGGCCGCTCCCTCGGGACCAACCAGGAGGAAGAAGAGTCGTACCGGCTCACCGTCGAGCGCGTCGAACGGTACCCCGACCGGACGGCTGCCGCACACCAGTTGCAGGTCGTGGATCGTCGCCGACTTGGCGTGAGGGATCGCGATCCCGTACCCGATGCCGGTACTCAGGACCTGTTCCCGCTCCTCGACCGCGGCCAGAATCCTGGCTGGGTCGCCACCGGAGCGTTCGGCAAGGAGTTGGGTGAGTTCACGGATGACGCCCGGCTTGTCGCCCGCCTCGAGGGGGACTTTGATCCGGTCCGGCGTCAGCAGTTCGGTGAGCAGCAATCGGCGGTCGGGTGTAGGGGACCCGAGCAAACCTAACCAGCCCGGGCAAACCCTGCAAGCGATTCAGGGACTAGGGGTTAGGGGCTTCGAGCCGGTAAAACGAGTGCCGCCGGAGGGGTGGCCTCCGGCGGCACCGATCGTCATGCCGGCCCAGATCAAGGCACGGCGAAGGTCTTGGAGCGCGTTCCGGTCAGCCCGCCCGCATCGGTCACGGTCAGGACGACGGTACGGTTGCGCGCCTTTTCGTACTGCACGGTGATCTGGACACCGGTGCCCAACAACCGGCCACCCGGTGCGTTCCAACGATAGCTCACCACACCGTGATCATCGGTGGAGCTGCTGCCGTTCAACGTGCAGCGATGCTGCGTGGTGCAGTTCACGGTGAAGTTCGCGACCGGCGGGTTGTTGCCGCCACCGCCGCCGCCACCGATGAAGCCCATGTAGACCAGCCGGTTCGTCGTGTTGGCGCCGGGATTCTTCACGACCGCCGACGCGTTCGTGATCAGCGCGGAGCGCACCTGGGCCGGAGTCGCGGTCGGATTGGCAGCCAGGTACAGTGCGACGACACCCGCCACGTGCGGAGTCGCCATCGAGGTACCGCTGATGGTGTTGGTGGCGGTATTACTGCCGATCCAGCCTGCGGTGATGTTCACCCCAGGACCATAGATATCAACGCAGGTTCCGATGTCCGAGAAATTAGCCCGGTTGTCGTTGATGTCGCTCGCGGCCACGGTGAGCGCGTTGGGAGTCCGGGCCGGCGAGGTATTACAGGCGTTCGATCCGAAGCCGTTGCCTGCGGCGACGGCGTAGACAATGCCCTTCGCAATCGACGCAGTCACCGCGTCATCCAGCGCCTGAAAGGCGCCGCCGCCCAGGCTCATGTTCGCCACGGCGGGCTTGACCCCGTGGTTGGTGACCCAGTCAACGCCCGCGATGACCTGGGAGAACGAGCCGGAACCGCCGCAATCCAGAACCCGTACGCCCACCACCGTCGCGGTCTTGGCGACGCCGTACTTGGTGCCGGCGATCGTGGTGGCCGTGTGCGTCCCGTGCCCGTTGCAGTCAACCGCATTCCCGCCCGCGGTGATAGCGTCGAAGCCTTTGGAGGCGCGGCCACCAAAATCGGAGTGGCTGTAAAGAATGCCGGTGTCGATGCCGTAGACGTGCACGCCGGCGCCGGTATTGGGATAGGTGTACGAGTTGTTCAGCGGAAGCGCCTTCCGATCAATGCGGTCGAGTCCCCACGAAGGCGTCGGAGACTGGGTCGCCTGGACGGTGACCACCCGATCCTGCTCCACGTAGGCCACGTTCCGGTTGAGACGCAGCGCGGCCACCGCCGAAGGAGACAAGTCCGCGGCGAAGCCGTGGATCGAATGCTCGTAGGTGAAGTGCAGCTTGCCCTTGTCGGCGTTCACGATGCTCTGCGCATCGGCCGACACCGAGGTAGCGGCCACGCTGTTCTTGAAGACCACGACATAGCGGTTGGGGATCGCCTGGCCGGCGACCGCGGCTGCCGGGTTCACCGGCATCGTGTCGGTGGGCGCCTGTGAATCGCTGCAGGCAGCGATAGCGAGAACCAGGGGAAGGACAGCCAACTTCTTCAGCATGCTACCTCCTGCAGGGCGAAAGGTGCAGGGAAAGTGACCCACGTCACCATCCCGTTCGAAAGCAACAACCCCGCCGAGACTCTCCAGGAGACCTCGGCGGGGTTGGTCGAACATTCGCGGTTTACCTCAGGGTACGTTGATCGTCTTGGTGATGGTACCGGTAAGGCCACCACCATCCGTGACAGTCAGGATGATCGGCCGGGCTCCGGCTGACGGGAAGCTGGCGGTGATCACCGAGGTGTTCCCCAGGATCACGCCGCTCGGCCGTTTCCATTCATAGGCCACGATGCCGACGTCGTCGGTCGAAGTGCTGGTGAAGGTGCAGCTATGACTGGCGTTGCAGCTCGCGGTGAAGTTCGCGACCGGAGGCTGGTTCCCACCGCCGCCGCCGGTGATGAAGCCCATGTAGAGCAGCCGGTTGGGGCTGCCGCTGCCTGGGCTCTTGATCTTACCCGTGGAGGCGTTGCTCGTGATGGCACTAGCCACCTGGCTGGGGGTCGCCGATGGATGGGCCTCGAGATACTGCAAAGCCACTCCAGCCACATGCGGTGATGCCATCGAGGTGCCGCTGATGGTGGCCGTCGTGTTGCCGCCGATCCAGCCGGCGGTGATGGCGACTCCCGGGGCGAAGATGTCGACACAGGTGCCGAAGTTCGAGAAGCTGGCCCGCTTGTCCGTCTTGTTGCTGGCGGCCACGGTCAGGACACTGGGGGTCCGTGCCGGAGATTGAGTGCAGGCACTGACGTTATTGTTGCCGGCGGAGACCGCGTAGACCACGCCGGACGCGACCGAGTTGGCGACCGCCTGATCGAGTGCGGTGGAGGCGCCACCGCCCAGGCTCATGTTCGCTACGGCCGGGCTCTGGTGATTGTTGGAGACCCAGTCGACGCCGGCGATAACACCGGACGTCGTGCCCGAGCCGCCGCAATCGAGCACGCGAACCGGGTGGACCGTCGCTCCTTTGGCCACGCCGAACGTGGTTCCCGCCGCGGTGGTCGCGGTATGGGTGCCGTGTCCATTGCAGTCGGCGGCATTACCACCGGCGGTGACCGCATCGAACCCGTTGCCCACGCGACCGGCAAGGTCATTGTGGGTCAGGTTGATGCCGGTATCGATCCCGTAGAAGTGCACCCCGGCACCAGTGCGGTTGTAGGTGTACGACAAGCTGAGCGGCAGGTTGCGCTGATCGATGCGGTCGAGACCCCAGTTGACCGGATTGTTCTGGGTGGTCTCCAGCTTGATCACCCGATCCTGCTCGATCAGGGCGACACTGGGATCGGCCCGGAGCATTTGCACGGCGCGAGGCGACAAATCAGCGGCGAATCCCTTGATGGCCTTGGTATAGACGAAGTGAAGCCTGCCCTGCGCCAAACCCACCATCCGCTGAGCCTCGGCGGCCGGGCCCGCGGCATTCTGCTTCAAGACGATGATGTACCGGTTGGGAACTCCCTGCCCGCTTGGTGCGACGACTACATCTGCCAGGCCCGACCCAGGGACCATTTCGGTAGGAATCTGGCTCTCACTACAGGCAAACAGAACGACGACACTACCCGAAATCGCTGCAATTGACCAACGCATGCACCCTCCTTGCGGGACTAGGAACAACGCGGACTCTGAGGGAAGACTCCCATCAGCCGATACGGGCAGTTCTCTGTTGTTGGTCTTGGAGGCGGCCTAACCCCCGAGGCAGGCACGAGCAAACTATGCTCCACGTGTTGGACCGTCAACATTGCATCGGCGACACACCGTGGCTCCCATGCCACGAATGTGAGGACCATCTCCCCGGATTCCCGATTATTTTGTGACATGGTGATACAATCCAGGCCCGTTGGATCTAGTTCGTTGCTGGAGCTGATCCCGCAGGACGCCGGGCAAAGGCTCGCGGACTGGGTAACGGCTCAGGGTCTCCCTCCTTATCGCGCCCGGCAACTCCTCCCCCGTCTCTGGCAGCGGCCTATCGCGGCGTGGACCGAAGCGACCGAGCTGCCGCTTTCCCTTCGGCAAGCGCTGCAGGAGACCCTTCCCCTTCCCCGGCTGGAGCTCCTCACCGAACAACTCTCGGCCGACGGGACTCGGAAATTTCTGTGGCGGCTGAGCGACGGGGCCGCGGTCGAATCGGTGCTGATTCCGTCGCAGAGTCGCCGCACTCTCTGCATCTCCTCTCAGGCGGGCTGCGCGCTCGGCTGTGTCTTCTGCGCAACTGGTCGCATGGGCTTCGGTCGCAACCTCACTCCGTTCGAGATCGCCGGTCAGGCCCGGGAGATCATCCTGCGCCATCCCGATCTCGCTCCCACCAACGTGGTGTACATGGGGATGGGGGAGCCGCTGCTCAATTGGAAAGGAGTCGACGCGAGTCTCACCATCCTCAATCACCCGGAGGGTCTTGGGATCGGCGCACGCCACATCACGGTCTCCACTGTCGGGATCATTCCGGGAATGGAGGAGCTGGCCAAGCGGACCGAGCAGTTCCGGCTGGCCATTTCTCTCCATGCACCCACCCGGGAGCGACGCCTGCCCCTCATGCCGGTCGAGAAGAAATACGACCTGGCCAAGGTGCTCGAAGCTGCAAAGGCGTTCCGCAAGCGGATCACCTTCGAATACGTTCTGATTTCGGAGAAAAACGATAGCGACCAGGACGCCGACCAGCTGGTTCGTCTCGCCCGGCGGATGGGCGCGCTGGTCAACCTTCTCCCGCTACATCCCGGTGGTGCACCGGGTCTCATCCCTACTACCCCCGACAGGATCCGCGCCTTTGCCGCGCGACTGAGAAACCAGGGAGTTGAAGCGGTGGTCCGCCGCAGCCGCGGCTTGGATATCAGTGCCGCGTGTGGGCAGCTGAAGGTGGAGGTGGAGGGGAAAGGAAACAGGACTGAGGACTGAGGTTAAAAAACCTCACTCCTCAGTCCTTCTCACTTCTCTCTCGGGTTCACGGCACGTTAATCGTCTTCGTGACCGTGCCCGTCAGGCCACTGCCGTCCGTCACGGTCAGGGTGATCGTTTTGGAACCGCCGGTCCCGAAGGCAAAGGTGATCACCTTCGTGTTACCGATGATGGCACCGCTGGGCCGCTTCCATTGAAATCCGACCACGCCGACGTCGTCGGTCGAAGCGCTCGCATCGAAGGTACAGGTGTGGTTGGCCCCACAACTGGCGGTGAATTTCGCGGTGGGAGGCTGATTGGCCCCGGCGCCGGGCCCGGTGATGAACCCCATAAAGAGGAGCTTGTTGGGAGTGCCGGTGCCTGCGCTGGTGATCTTGCCCGCCGTCGCGTTGCTGGTGATCAGGCTCGCCACCTGAGCCGGAGTGGCCGTCGGATTGGCTTCCCGCAAGAGAAGCGCGACGCCGGCCACGTGAGGTGTAGCCATCGAAGTACCGCTGATCGTCATCGTCGCGGTGTTGGAGCCGATCCAGCCGGCCGTAATTCCTACGCCCGGCGCGAAGAGGTCGACACAGGTTCCGAAGTTCGAGAAACTGGCCCGCGCGTCGGTTCTGGTGCTGGCCGCGACCGTGAGGGCCGCCGGTACCCGCGCTGGTGACGTGTTGCACGCGTTCCCACTGTTGTTGCCCGCGGCGATCGCGTACACCACTCCCGAAGCAATCGATGCGGTGACTGCCTGATCCAGCGCCGTTGAAATGCCGCCCCCCAGGCTCATGTTGGCTACGGCCGGGTTCACATGGTTCTGGGTGACAAAGTCCACCCCGGCAATCACGCCGGCGACAGTGCCGGATCCAGTGCAGTCGAGCACCCGCACAGGGTGCACGATGGCGCCCTTCGCGACGCCGAAGCTGGTGCCGGCGGCGGTCGTGGCCGTGTGAGTCCCATGACCGTTA
>DATBGE010000175.1:0-28887 GCA_036558125.1 Gemmatimonadales bacterium
TCCCGAGCGGTTGCTGGACGAGACCTCGCTCTTCCTCCACCGGGTCCTGTCCGACCTGCCGCCGGACAAGCAACAGATGCTGGACCGCCTCCACCGCTCCGACGAGGATTTGGTCGGCAAGAAGGTCCTCGTGGTGGACGACGACATCCGGAACATCTTCGCGCTGAGCAGCGTGCTGGAACGGCGGGGGATGGAGGTGTTGACCGCGGGCACCGGCCACGAAGCCATCGCTACGCTCGAGTCCACCTCTGGCGTCGCGATCGTCCTCATGGATATCATGATGCCGCAGATGGATGGGTTTCAGACGATGCAGGCCATTCGCCAGATGCCCCCCCATCGGCGGCTACCCATCATCGCGCTGACCGCCAAGGCGATGAAGGGCGACCGCGAGAAGTGCCTGGACGCAGGCGCCTCCGATTACCTGGCCAAGCCGGTAAACACCGAACAACTGTTGTCCGCGCTGCGGATGTGGCTGCACCGCTAGGAGACGAGCGTGGAGACTGTCGAGAAGGTCAACATCCTTCTGGTGGATGATCAGCCGGGCAAACTGCTCAGCTATCAGGCCATGCTGGGCGATCTCGGCGAAACCCTGATCGTGGCGAGCTCGGGACGCGAAGCGCTCGAGATCCTCCTCAAGAACGACATCACCATCGTTCTTATGGACGTCAGCATGCCGGAGGTGGACGGCTTCGAGCTGGCCGAGATCATCCGCCAGCATCCGCGCTACCAGAAGACCGCGATCATCTTCGTCTCGGCGGTCCACCTGACCCACGCCGATCAGCTCAAGGGCTACGAGTCCGGCGCGGTAGACTACGTCTCAGTTCCGGTGGTACCGGAGCTGCTCCGTGCCAAGGTCCGGGTCTTTGCCGAACTCTCGCGCAAGTCCCGTGAGCTGGAGCGACTGAATCGGGAGTTGGAGAAGCGAGTCGCGCAACGGACCGAGGAGCTGGAGGCGGCCGTCGCCAAGCAGATGGAGTTGACCCAGCACCTCCGGCAGGCCGACCGCCGGAAAGACGAATTCCTCGCCCAGCTGGCCCACGAGCTGCGCAACCCGCTCGCCCCGATGCGGAACGCGACCAGCATCCTCAAGTACAAGGTTGCGCACGATCCCGAGCTGGTCTGGTGTCATGACGTGATCGAGCGCCAGGCGCGACAGCTCACTCGGCTGGTTGATGACCTGCTCGACGTGTCGCGCATCACCCGGGGCAAGATCAACCTCCGGCTCGAAATGGTGGAGCTCAACACCATCGTGGCGGAGGCGGTCGAGACCAGCCAGCCGATCATCGATTCCCGCCGCCACCAGCTCAACATCAGTCTTCCCGAGTCGCCGGTCCTGGTCCACGCCGACGCGGCTCGGCTCACCCAGGTCGTCTCCAACCTCCTGAACAATGCGGCCAAATTCCAGAAGGAAGACGGCCGGATCGACCTCCGGGCCCACCGTGACGGAAACGAGGCCGTCATCACGGTGAGAGATCATGGCTTTGGCATGAACCAGGAGATGGTGGCTCAAGTCTTCGAGCTCTTCTTTCAGGGCGAGCGGGAGCGCCACCATCCCCACGATGGATTGGGAATCGGACTCTCCCTGGTGAAGCAACTGGTCGAACTCCAGGGCGGCACCGTCTCCGCCACCAGCGCTGGGGTAGGGCAGGGCAGCGAGTTCACCGTGAGGCTTCCCTGCCAGCAGCCGGCCAATACCGTGAGTCGCGGTGAAATGACCGACGTGACGGTTCCCGTCCCACCTCCATCCTGACTGCTGCTCCGCCGCTGAGCCCGAGTCAGGGTGGCCCAATCCTGCAGGTTTGCCGACCTATCCCAGTGTCACTTGACGGACGGCCCTCCTTGCGGTCGATTCGGCGGCCGCCAGCCCGGATGGCCAACGTGGCCAGCGGGGGTGACTTGCGTCAACCCGGGGGATTTCCAAAGTTCCGCCTGTCAGGAGTCGGTTGTGCCGCGCGCATCAATACCTGAAGTCGTGCCGATACCCCTGTGTCCGGACCCCGGAGGTTTCGCCATGTCGTACCCCATACTGACCTTGACCGCAGCCCTCGGCGCCCTCGCGCGCCCCGCCCCCGTTCCCAGCGATTCGGTTCCTCTGTATGACGACCTGGGGACCTACCATTTCGCGGTCACTACCAAGGTGCCCGCGGCTCAGGCCTACTTCGATCAGGGGCTCCGCCTGGTCTATGGCTTCAATCACGGGGAGGCCATCCGCGCCTTCACTGAGGGCACCCGACTCGATCCGACCTGCGCGATGTGCTACTGGGGGATCGCCTATGCTCACGGGCCGCATGTGAACGCGGGGATGGATTCGGCTGGAGGAGTGGCGGCCTGGGATGCAATTCAGAAGGCCAGACAGGCCTCCTCCAAAGTGTCGGCACGAGAGAAGGACTACATCAACGCCCTGGTCACTCGTTATGCGGCCGTCCCGCCGGCCGACCGGGCCTCCCTCGATTCGGCCTATTCCAAGGCGATGGCTAAGCTGGTGGCTAAGTATCCCAACGACCTCGACGCCAAGACCCTGTATGCCGAGTCGTTGATGGACCTGTCGCCGTGGGACTACTGGAACAAGGATCGCTCGCCGCGACCCGATACCCCGACCATCATCGCGCAGTTGGAAGGTGTGCTGGCCAAGAATCCGAATCACCCTGGAGCCTGCCATTACTACATCCACGCGGTCGAGGCGACTGAACCAGCCAAAGCGGTCGCCTGCGCGGAGCGGCTGGCCGCGCTGATGCCGGGCGCCGGCCACATGGTCCACATGCCGGGGCACATCTACATCCGGGTGGGACGCTACAATGACGCCATTATGGCCAACGAGCATGCGGTCCATACCGACATGACGTACATGGCGGCGGAGAACCCCGGCCCGGGCGTGTATACCATCGGCTACGTCCCGCACAACTATCACTTCCTCGCGTTTGCGGCGACGATGGCGGGTCGGAGTAACGAAGCAATCGATGCGGCTAAGAAGACCTCGGCGACGACCCCCTTCGACGTTGCCCGCGCGGTCCCCCTCGCCGAGCCGTATGTGCCGTACCAGTTCCTGGCCCTCACTACTTTCGGACATTGGGACGAAATTCTCGCCTTGCCGGTCCCGCCGGCCGACCTGAGCTATTCGTACGGCCTCGCGCAGTACGCGCGTGGTGTTGCTTACGCGGCCACCGGTAAGAAGGCCGAAGCGCAGGCCTCTCTCGATTCGCTGGTGAATGCGAAAAAGACAATCAAGCCGGAATACGCGACGGCGGGCTGGTCCACTCCGGGGACGATCATGAACATTGCGGAACATTCACTCCGGGGAGAAATCGAGCTTCGGACCGGCGACCCTACTGCTGCGGTCGAACACTTCAAGGCTGCAGCTGCCGCTGAGGATGAGCTGAAGTACATCGAGCCGCCCGACTGGTATTACCCGGTCCGCCATTCACTCGGCATGGCGCTGCTCAAGGCCAATCGCCCCGCCGAGGCGGAGACGGCATACCGCGAAGACCTGGTTCGCTTCCCCAACAATGGGTGGGCACTGTTCGGTCTGGTCCAGAGTCTCAAGGCCCAGGGCAAAGACACGACAGAGGCGTCCAGGCAGTTCCAGTCAGCCTGGAGCTCGGCCGATATTCAGCTGACGGGGTCGAGGTTCTAGAAAACAGTACCGAGTACCGAGTACCTAGTACCGAGTACCTTGAGACGCCCTCTAGGTACTAGGTACTAGGTACTAGGTACTAGGTACGTTGTGCCTACTGGCCCTTCCCGCGGAATAAGGGTAGCTTCGCCCATTCTGGCTCCGGCAGTTTCTCCTCTTAGCCAAGGGCGTAATCATGACAGCCGAGCAGCCCGGCGGTTCCGAACTCAAGCCGATCACGCCGGCCCGAGTTGCCCAGGAGCTTTCCAAGCTCAGTGCCGACAAGAAGGCGGGGCGCGTCCAACCCGACGTTTATGACATGCGGTTCGCCAAGATCATTCATGAGCTGCGCGAGCGCCGGATCGATGGCGGTCGTCCCGAGGTTGTCGCGGCGCTGAAACCGCTTCTCGACAACGGCGACATCACGGCGCAGGAGTACGATCGGCTACTGAAGCAGCTCGGAATGAGCTGATTCAATGATCGAATGGAGGATTGGGGGAATGGCGAAGTGATTCGCCATCGACGCATTACTCATTCGCTCATTCCGCCATTCGTCCATTCCGCCATTCCCCATGCCCCTCCCTCCACCCCTCTCCCCTCTCGAAATGACGGTTCAGGCCGCCGATGGCCTGATCCTGAAGGGTCTCCTGGCGTACCCCGAGACCGGAACGGGGAAGAGTTTTCCGCTGGCCGTACTTGCTCACCAGTATCCCGCCACGGCGGACAGCTACGCGCCGCTGGTGGAAGACCTGCTCGACCTGGGCATCGCGACCCTCGCCTTCGACCTCCGCGGCCACGGGTCCTCCATCCAGGGCACTCATGGCCGTCTGGTGATCGACACCCCAGTGGGCTTCACCACAGATGCCTTCGGACTCGCCTTCGTCGGGAGCGCGGGCAAAGTCGGCTTCAAGTACATCAATGACGACATCATTCGGGTGGCCAGCTGGGGCGCGGTGCAGAACTACATCGATGCCGCACGTTTGATCCTGGTCGGCGCCAGCGTCGGTGGGACCGGTGCGGTGCTCGCCGCGCCCAAGGTGCCCGGCCTGGCGGCGCTGATCACCTTCTGCGCAGCCGGTGAGCCGGTCTGGGGTGATGACGGCCGCGCGCAGGCACGGAAGGCGATGGAGGGTCACAAGGCGCCGAGTCTCCTGGCGACGTCGGAACAGGATCCGTTCGATGGAGCCGGCAATGTCAAGGCCTGGAGCGAGGGCCTGCGCCACGTGAAGCCGCTCGTCGTCCCCGGCGCCGGCCACGGCATGGCGATCTACTATGACGTACGTGATGAGGTGCTGGAGTTTGTGAGGGAATTGAAAATTGCCGATTGATAATTGCAAATTGAACAGCGCCGATCGCCGACCTTGCTGGTTCAACTAGATCGGACGCAAAGGCAGTTCAATTTTCAATTGGCAATTTTCAATTTGCAATTCTTGCCATGAGAACCAGGCCGCTCGGTCACCACCTCCCCGCCGTTACTGTCGTCGGCTACGGCGGCATGCATCTCTCCCTCGACAGCCGCCCGCCCGATGATGCCGGTGTCGAGGTCATTCACGCCGCCCTCGAGGCTGGCGAGACGCTGATCGATACCGCCGACGTTTACTGTCTTGACCAGAATGACGTAGGACACAATGAACGGCTCATCGCCCGGGCCTTGCGCGAGTGGCGCGGTAATCGGGACAACATCCTGGTCGCGACCAAGGGCGGACTCGTCAGGCCGGCCGGACGCTGGGATCGCGACGCGCGTCCCCAACAGCTGCGCCAGGCCTGCGACCGGTCGCTCAAGGCACTCGGTGTCGAGCAGATCGCGCTCTACCAGCTCCACGCCGTGGACCCCGCGGTTCCGCTCGAAGACAGCCTGGGTGCCATGGCCGATCTCCAGAAAGCAGGAAAGATCCGCGCGATCGGCCTGTCCAACGTCTCCGTCGAGCAAATCCAACGGGGCGAGCGGGTCACGACCATTTCAACAGTACAGAACCGCCTCAACCCCTTCTTCCGGGAGGCGGTTCGCGAAGGTGTCATCGACTACTGTGCGACGAGAGGAATAGGCTTCCTCGCCTACAGCCCCACCGGCGGCGCTCGGCTGACCAGGAAACTGCCGAGCCACCCGGAGCTGCAGCGGATCGCCCGCCGGCTCAACAGCACGCCGCATCAGGTCACCATCGCCTGGGCCATCGCCCAGGGACCGACGGTGTTCGCAATTCCCAGTTCGAGAACAGTCGAGCACGCCCAGGACGGCGCCAAGGCCGGCAACCTGACGCTCACTCCAGAAGACATTCGCGCCATTGACCAAGCCAACTTCGATAGATCGTAGTCTCCCGTCTCCCCCTTTATCTTTCGCCCCATGCCAGCCACAGCGCGACGCCAGACCGTAACCACCTGGGTGGGGAAGGTGGCCGTAGGTTCCGGTCACCCGGTCGTGGTCCAGTCCATGACCAACACCGACACCGCGGACGTCGCGGGGACAATCGCGCAGGTCGCGGCCCTCGCTCGAGCGGGAAGCGAGCTGGTGCGGGTCACGGTCAACAATGACGAAGCGGCGGCTGCCGTCCCCGCGATCGTTGAAGGCCTCGACCGGATCGGCGTTTCGGTTCCCGTCATTGGGGACTTTCACTACAACGGCCACCTGCTGCTCACCAAGTACCCTGCCTGCGCCCAGGCCCTCGCCAAGTACCGCATCAACCCTGGCAACGTGGGCGGCAAGCGGGCCGACCAGAACTTCCGCGCGATCATCGAAGTCGCCCTCAAGAATGACAAACCGGTCCGGATTGGGGTGAACTGGGGCTCGCTCGATCAGACTCTCCTGACCGAGATGATGGATCACAACCATCGTCTCGCTGAACCGCGTGATGCACGAGACGTGACCATGAGCGCCATGGTGGAGAGTGCCCTCCGCTCGGCACGACTGGCCGAGTCCTATGGCATGCCGCACGACCGGATCATCCTGAGTGCCAAGGTTTCCGGAGTGCAGGATCTGGTAGACGTCTATCGCGCGCTCGCCCAGGGCGGAGACTACCCGCTGCACTTGGGCCTCACCGAAGCGGGGATGGGGATGAAAGGCATGGTTGGGAGTGCTGCCGGTCTCTCGATCCTGCTGCAGGAGGGGATCGGCGACACCATCCGGGTTTCGCTCACTCCCAAGCCCGGTGGTGACCGGACCGAAGAAGTCGCTGTAGCACAGCAGGTCCTCCAGTCGCTCGGAATGCGCAGCTTCAGCCCGCAGGTCACCGCCTGTCCCGGCTGCGGCCGCACTACCAGCACCTTCTTCCAGCAGATGGCCGAGGATATTCAGGGCCACTTGCGGGAGCTGATGCCGGTCTGGCGAGCCCGGTATCCCGGCGTGGAGGAACTGAAGGTCGCGGTGATGGGATGCGTCGTGAACGGCCCCGGAGAATCGAAGCACGCCAACATCGGAATTTCGCTGCCAGGAACCTTCGAAGAGCCCAAGGCGCCGGTCTACGTGGACGGCCGTCTTCTCGTGACGCTCAAGGGCGATGGTATCGTCGCCGAGTTCCTCGGTATTCTGAACCAGTACGTTGAGAGCCGGTATGGGGCAGGGGAAAATGGGGGAATGGGGGAATGGCGGAATGGATCGATGGTGAATGGAGGAATGGCGGAATAGCCCCATGCTCCCGCTCGACCAGACGCTCCGCGATCATCCGCTGCTGGCCATTCCAGCTCTGTTTGCCGCAGGCCTCGTCACCAGTCTCACGCCCTGCGTCTACCCGATGATCCCGATCACGGCTGGTCTCCTGGGCGGAGCCGGCGCAGCCGAGCGATCACGGTCTGGCACGATTCTCTATTCTGTTCTCTACGGTCTGGGCCTCGCGCTGGTCTACGCGAGCCTGGGCCTCCTGGCCGGGTTGAGTGGATCGATCTTCGGCACGGTGAGCTCCAATCCATGGGCCTATTTCGTCATGGGGAACCTGCTCCTCGTGTTCGGGCTCGCGATGCTTGACGTGTTTTCAGTCGCCGCGCCTTCAGGGCTGCTCAATTGGGCTTCGAAGCTGACTGCCCGCTCTCCGGGCGGCGCGTTTCTGATGGGTGCAACGTCCGGCCTCGTGGCTGCACCGTGCGGGGCGCCCGCCTTTGCCGCCGTCCTGACCTTCGTAGCCGCAACCCGTAGCGCAGTGTTAGGATTCGTCTACCTGTTCGTCTTTTCAGTCGGCATGACGGCACTGCTCATCGCGATCGGGCTCTCCTCCGGCGTGCTCGCCGCGATGCCCAGGAGCGGTCCGTGGATGGTGTGGATCAAGCGGGCCGCCGGAATCGTGCTCCTCGGCATGGCCGAGTACTACTTCATTCAGATGGGAAAGGTCTCTTGATCGGTCGCTTCCTCCTCACCGCGGTTCTCCTGATAGCGGGCCCCGCCGCGCCTCTGCTGGCGCAGGGAGAATCCGGCATCAAGCTGGGAAGTAAGGCTCCCGTCGTCTCGGTCAACGATCTCGACGGCAAGCCCGTAGATCTCGGGCAGTGGCTGGGGAAGAAGCCTGTGCTGCTCGAGTTCTGGGCCACCTGGTGTGAGAACTGCGAAGCCCTGCTACCCCGCTTCCAGGCCGCCTACAAGCAGTTTGGCGAAAAAGTTGAATTCATCGGCGTGAACGTCACAGTGAACCAGACCCCCGAACGGGTCCGGCGTTACATATCGCAGCACAACGTGCCGCTGCGCGTTCTGTACGACGACAAGGGCGTCAGCACGCGGGCATATCAGGCCCCCGCAACGTCGTTCGTGGTCATCGTGGACAGTTCGGGGACCGTCACCTACACCGGCGTCGGGCCCGACCAGCAGTTCGAGCCTGCGCTCCGCCGGGTCACCGGCGCCGGGAACTGAGGGATGTTCATGCGAAAACTCTCTCTCGTGCTGGGAGCCATCGTCTTCCTCGCCTCAGCTGCCGCCGCCCAGGATGACGGGTCTGCTCCGGCCTCGGCACCCGCTTCGGCCTTTCTCGCTTCCGGTCCCACTCAGGGTGACCGGGCGCCGGACTTCTCGCTTCCCTGGGCTACCAAGGACGGAGTGGGGAACGAGCAGTGGTTCAGCCTCACGGCACAGCGAGGGAAGACAGTCGTCCTCGCCTTCTTCCCCGCCGCGTTCACCAAGGGTTGCACCGCCGAAATGCAGACCTTTACCGAGCGCTACGACGAGCTGTTCGGTCCGGACGTGGTCGTGGCGGCAATCAGCTATGACAGCGTGGAGACCCAGGCTCGCTTCGCCTCGAGCATCGGCGTTCCCTTCAAGCTGCTGAGCGATCCCGACCTCGGCGTTGCCAAGAAGTACGGGAGTGCCAACTCCGATGGAAGGGCCAGGCGAACCGTGTACGTGATCGACAAGGGCGGCAGGGTGGCCTATCGAGACCTCCGCTTTAACGCGGTCGATCCATCCTCCTACAGCGACTTGAAGCAGGCCGTTCAGGCCGCCCTCAAGGCCAAGTAGTGGCCGTTCAGCTGGGCCGGAGCCGCAGGGCGAGGGTCACCTTCGCCCTGGCCCTCTGCTGGGGCGCGGCGGCCAATCTTCGAGCGCAGAGCGCTCCCAAGACTGACCCCAACCTGGTTTGGAAGCTCGAGGAGACCTCGAGCGGCTTCTGTCTCCAGTTCCTGATCGACCCCACCAAGGCGGGGGACGACCTGCCCGACAAGGCGATTCTGATCCCCGCCGCGCAGGCTGGCGAGCTTCACCCCGCGATCAGCCGCCTTATCACTGATGAGGCGCAGTACGCGCGCTGGATCCCCTCGGTGGTATGCTCCTACTTCTTCGGAGCGGTGACGGTAGACGGCCACCGAGTTGAGAAAGGGAAGAAGTCCATGCCCGCGATCGCCTGGTGGGGGGTTTTGGCCCGTTCACCCAGCGACACGGCGCCGGTTTTTGCCCTCCGTTTCCTCGCCACCAACAACTTTCACGTCCAAAAGCCCACCCAGGTGGCGAAGGTCAACATGGAGGCGCTCGATCTCACTATCGACTCGGTCCCGGAGACCGGGGATGATCGGTATACCCTGAAATACGGGAAGACCTTGGTCATTTTCGACGGCCACGCCGCCCCCGATACGACGCTCCGAGCCGCCACCGTGAGCCAGACCTGGTGGGCCGAGGGCGACGCCTCGACCGTTTGGCACGCTTGGGCCGATTTACACCCGTCCGCCACCCACGGACTGGTGGGAGCCCTCAGGGTCCAGGGGAAAGGGGACTTGGCCGACCTCCTCAGGGCCTCGCCTATCCGGCTCGTCGGACCGATTTACTCCGGGGGAGACGGAGAGGTTAACTTCTTCCGCCGGTAATGCCCCCTCTGGACCGAAGGTTGCGGGACGCCCGCCGACTGATTCCACCGGTTTGAGATGCCAACGATCGCTCATCTGGCCGTCGGTCTTGCGGCCGGCCGTTATATGGCTCGAAACGACCAGGAAGCCCCCCGGGCGATGGCCCTTGGAGCCGTCCTGGCCACCCTCCCCGACTGGGACCTGATCTCCCACGCTTTTGCCGGAGTCCAGGATACGATGGCAGGACATCGGGGGGCTTCCCATTCCCTGATTGCAGCAGTCGCCGTTGGTGCGATAGTCGGGATCGCCATTGGCTCACGATGGTGGGGCAGGTGGCGGACCGCCCTCTGGGCCATCCTTACCATCGGCAGCCACCCGATCCTGGACCTCTTTAATGTCCAGGGAAAGGTAGGGCTGTTCTGGCCCTGGACCGATCAGTTCTCCACCGTGCCTCCGCAGTTCCAGTTCATCCCCGGTGTGCTCAGCACCGCGGAGTTACTGACTCCCAAGGTCATTCCGGTGGTGATCTGGGAGGCGGTCATTTTCTCGCCCTTTTTTGTGTATGCCTTCTGGCGCCCAGTGAAGGCAAGGCGCGGGCAACAAGATCGTGAAATTGAGGGGACGGCAACGGGTCAGTAGGCGGAATATTCACATCGGTTGCATATTATTTCCGCCGATAGCGACACTGTCGCCAGTGGGGTTTTCCACATTTGATGTGCGTCTTTATTCATTGTGGAATATCGGGTTAGCTCGCTCAGTTCAAGTGGATAATCAGGTTACGCTCTAGTTTGCTATCGGGCAACGGGTTTGTTGGGCTTGTCCACTACGTTTCACGGATTCTGGTGTGGATAAATCTCATTTTCCACATCCGTGTCTTACCTCGGCGAGAAGTTGCCCAAGCGTGAAGCGGTCTCCCAAGAGGATGTGGAAAATGCCCCTCGACGCGCTTTCCTGACTGTGTCCAGCGAACCCCCGTCCAGCAGCGGGTTCCTCCTCGCCCGCCGGATCCTCACCCTGGCCCCCGGCCTGACCGGGGACGCCATCTGGTGGCACGCCGGTCGAATTCGGGCCGTGGGAAGGGCGGCTGACTTGGAGCCCAAAGTGCCGTCCCGGGTACCCCGCTTTGACCGGAGGGACTGTCTTGTCACGCCAGGGTTCACCGACGGCCACACCCACTTTGCCAGCTGGGCCGTCGGGCGAAACCGGGTCCATCTAGCCGACGCCACGACTCGTGCCCAGGCCCTGGATCGCGTCGCCAAGGGGCCCGTGTTCCGGGGCTGGGTGATGGGGCACGGGTGGGATGCCAATTCGTGGTCTGAGCCTCCGGAACGCGGGAGCCTGGACCGGGTCCAAACCCTGCCGGTCTACCTCGATTCCCTCGACGTTCACGCTGCGTGGGTCAATAGCGCGGCCCTGATGGCGGCTGGAATCACCCGGGACACCCCCGACCCCTACGGCGGCAAGATCGTTCGAGACGGGAACGGGGACCCGAGCGGGCTCCTGCTCGAGCGAGCGGTTGAGCTGATGATCCCCCACCTCCCCCAGCCCTCCCCTGAAGACCTCCTGGCCGCCGTCCGGGAGGCCCAGGCCGAAGCCCATCGGCTGGGGGTTACCGGAATCCACAACGTCGAGGGTGCCGATGCCCTGGCCGCGTTCCGGACTCTAGAGACGGAAAACGCCCTCCGCTTGAGGGTTCTCTTCCACCCGCCGGTTCAGAAGCTGCCGGACCTTGTGCGGATGAAGGCCACCAGTGGCTCCGGAACCGACTGGCTTCGTCTCGGCGGAGTGAAGATGTTCCTCGACGGTAGCCTCGGGAGCCGCACTGCGTGGATGCTTGAGCCCTATGAGGATGGCCGGGACCGAGGCATGCCGATCACCGCGGAGGAGGTCGCCCGCGAGGCGATGACGACGGCCGCTCAAGCTGGCCTCGCTTGCACCGTTCATGCAATCGGAGACGCCGCTGTCCGCCGCGCATTGGACCTGATGAGTGGCCTCCCACTAGCTGCGATTCCCCACCGGATCGAGCACTTCCAGTGCGTCAGCCCGGCCGACCTCAACCGGGCCGCTGCCGCGGGGATCGTGGTCTCGATGCAACCAGCCCATCTCCTCGTTGACATCCCACTGGCCGACCGGCAATGGGGCGCTCGAAGCCGCGGCGCCTATGCCTTCAAGAGCCTGCTGCAGCGAGGAACCGTGGTCGCGTTCGGCAGCGACGTCCCCGTGGCAACCTTGGATCCCAGGGAGGGTGTGTACGCCGCCATGGAGCGCCGCATGCTCGACGGTGCGCCTATGCCGGGCTGGTACCCCGAGGAACGGCTGAGCTTCGAGGAGGCAGTGTCCGCCTATACGCAGGCCAACGCCAGAGCCGCCGGCGTGACCGATCAGAGAGGAACTCTGGCAATCGGGATGGACGCCGACCTTGTGGCCTGGCAGGCTGATCCCGCTCTCGATCGGGGCGATGGAGAGGCGTTCCTCAAGGGGCGTGCGGCCCTGACTGTCGTCGGAGGCGAGGTGATGGTGCAGGCGTGACCTGCCACGATTAGACTGCACCATTCTCTTCCGCTCCCGTCGCCAGCCGTCGAGGTACCGTTGCCGCCTTCCCCCATTCGTCGCACCAAGATTGTCGCCACCCTTGGTCCCTCCTGGTCCAGTCCGGAGAAGGTCGCCGCCCTGCTCCAGGCGGGAGTCAATGTCGTTCGGGTGAACGCATCGCACGGCACACCCGAGCTGCGCCGCGAGTGGATCACCACGGTCAAGCAGGTACGATCGGAGCGGGGAATACCCGCGGCGCTGCTCTACGATCTGCAGGGCCCCCGGATCCGGGTGGGCGATCTGGACCAACCGCTCCGGCTGGAGCCTGGCTCCCGCGTCGTGTTCGCCCCGGAAGAGAGCGCGAAGGCCGGAGAGATCCCGACCACATACGCCGCGCTGGCCAAAGACGTTCGGGTAGGGGCCAGGATCCTCCTGGACGACGGGCTGTTGTCGGTGGACGTGCTCGCGATCGATGGAGACCGGGTTGTCGGCACGGTGCGCTACGGCGGGGTACTCAAGTCCCACAAGGGAATGAACCTGCCGGGCATCGAGGTAAGCGCCCCCGCCCTCACCGAGAAGGATCGTGAGGATGTCGCCGAAGCGGTGGCGCTCGGCGTGGAGTACATCGCTCTCTCGTTCGTGCGGAAGGCCGGGGACCTGAACGAGCTGCGCCGCCTCGTCCCCAAGCGGGTGCGCATCGTGGCCAAGATCGAGAAGGACACCGCACTGAGCGACCTGTGCGGGATTCTCGAAGCATCCGACGCCATCATGGTCGCTCGGGGCGACCTGGGGGTGGAGCTGCCGTTCGAGGAAGTCCCGCTGGCGCAGAAGCGGATCATCCGCGAGGCTAACCTCCATGGCAAGCCGGTGATCACCGCGACCCAGATGCTGGAGTCGATGATTCACAACCCGGTGCCGACTCGCGCCGAGGCATCCGATGTGGCCAATGCGATTCTCGACGGGACCGACGCGGTGATGCTCTCGGCGGAGACGGCGGTCGGCGATTATCCGGTCGAGGCCGTCATGGCGATGGATCGCATCGCGCGGGAGATGGAAAGCCATCGTGGCGGGCGGAGTCCCGCGCTTGACGCCGCGGTTGGGCGACGCTCGCGGGACGATCTCGACCCGGTGCATGCTCTTCCCGGCGCCGGGAAGCCGGCCCGCACCGAGGACGCGATCGGAGTCGCCGTCGTTGCCGCCGCGGAGCTGCTTCACTGCCCGCTCATCGTCTGCTTCACCAGCAGCGGCTTCACCGCACGTAAAGTCGCGACCTATCGCCCGACAGTGCCGATCTTCGCCGCGACCCCCGAGCCGGAGACCTTCCAGCAGCTTTCACTCGTCTGGGGGACCATTCCAGCGCTCACCGCCCACTACACCGACTACGACTCACTGCTGCGGGAGGCCCGGCAGGCAATACTCCCTCGAGGTCTCGCCAAGCCGGGAGAGCGTCTGGTCGTGACGGCCGGCGTGCCGTTCGACGTGCCGGGGACGACGAATCTGTTGAAAATTGAGGCGCTGTAGAAAATCAGCTGTTAGCTGTTAGCTATTAGCTGCGGGGGATTAGTCTTCCGTCATGTGCCTCGTCGTCGCCCCGACCCTTTCAAGTCGACCGCTAATAGCTCACGGCTCATAGCTTCTGATGCGCCTTACTTTTCTGGGAACCGGAACCTCCTTCGGCGTGCCGCAGATCGGCTGCGATTGCGTGGTCTGCCGGTCCGAGGATCCCCGCGATCGTCGGAGCCGTAGCGGCGCGTTGCTCGAGGCGGGCGGCAACCTCATCCTGATCGACACTCCGCCGGAGCTGCGAATCCAGATGCTGGACGCGGGGCTGAGCCGAGTCGATGCGGTTCTCTATACCCACGAGCACGCCGACCACGTCAATGGTATCGACGATCTCCGGATCTTCTCCGTGCGGCAGCGCCGCCCCATTCCGTGCTATGGCCCGGCCGAGACCCTGGAGCGAGTGCGCTCGGGTTTCCCGTACATCTTCGATGACGCCGTCCGCCCCTACGAAGGGACATCGAAACCCCAGCTCGATCTCCGCCCGCTCGAGCCAGGAAGGGAAGTCACGGTTGCCGGAGTACAGGTCCTGCCTCTTGCGTTCCGGCACGGGCATCTCCGGGTCTTCGGTTACCGCTTCGGTCCCTTGGCTTACATCACCGATGTGAAAGCGGTGGCGGATGCGGAACGGATCCAACTCGCAAATCTGAAAGTCCTGGTCCTGAACGCCCTCTGGTGGCGGCCGCACCCGACCCACATGAGTATCGGCGAAGCCATCGATACGGCCCGCGCGGTCGGTGCCGAGCGTACCTATCTCACCCACCTGACGCACGAGACCGGGCACGCCGAACTGGCGGAACAACTTCCCGCAGGCATCTTCCCCGCATACGACGGACTCTCGGTAGAGGTAGACGAATGAGATTGCGGTATGGCCGGTTCTTCCAGGATCGTCTCGATGGCGAGCACGGGCTCCATCGGGACCGGTTAGCCGACATGCGCCGACGGTTTCCCGAGATCCGCTCGGAGGTCAAGCGCCGGCAGAGCGGGGGGGAATACGGCTTCTACGGACTGGCGGATCAGGCGGCGGCGGTGCGGAACATTCGCGGTTTCGCCGAGGGCCTGGGCCAGGCTTTTGATCATGTTCTGGTACTGGGAATCGGCGGATCCGCGCTGGGAGTGAAGGCGCTGCTCAACGCGCTGCGAGAGCCCGGCTGGAATGAGCTGAGCGACGAGGGCCGTGAGTTCTATCCCCGACTCACCGTGCTCGACAACGTCGACCCCTCGTCGGTTGCCGCTGCGCTGCGGCGGATCGATCCACGGCGGGTCCTGGTCAACGTGGTGAGCAAGTCCGGCGGCACTGCCGAAACGATGGCCCAGTACCTCGTGGTCCGGGCCTGGCTCGAGGAGGTGCTGGGTCAGGCGGTGAGCCGCCACCTGGTGTTCACTACCGATCCGGCGCGGGGCGCACTGCGCGAAATCGCAAACCGGGATGGGATCGCGGCGCTGGAGGTTCCTCCGGAGGTGGGCGGCCGCTTCAGCGTCCTGTCGCCGGTGGGTCTGCTGCCTGCGGCTCTCGTCGGCATCGATATCGAGCAGTTGCTGGCCGGCGCACAACAGGCGCTCGATGCGGCCCAGCCCGATGAGCTGCTCAAGAATCGCCCCGCCCTCTACAGCGCTCTCCTCTGGTCAGCGGACACCACGCTGGGCGCCAAGCTTCACGTGCTCATGCCCTACAGCGACCGGCTGCGGGAGTTCGCCGAATGGTACCGTCAGTTGTGGGCCGAAAGCCTGGGGAAGGCGTCGGATCGGCGGGGCGCGCTGGTGAACCGGGGACCCACACCGATTGCGGCAGTAGGCGCAACCGATCAGCACAGCCAGGTGCAGCTCTTCATGGAGGGTCCGTTCGACAAAGTCGTCTCCTTCGTGACCGTGGAGAATTTCGGAGCCGACGTGGCGATCCCGCAGCGGTCGGACCAGCCCGCCGACCTCGCCTACCTCCCTGGTCACACCCTCGGCGAATTGCTGCGAGCCGAACAGCAGGCGACGGCCGCGGCGCTGGCTCGCATGGGCCGCATGAACTGCACCCTCGAGCTACCCGATCTCTCGGCCCGCAGCCTCGGGGAGGCGATCATGTTCTTTCAGATCGCCACCGGTTACGCCGGCGCCTGGTACGGCGTCAATCCCTTCGATCAGCCCGGCGTCGAGCTGGGAAAGAAATTGACCTACGCGGCGATGGGACGCCCGGGGTTCAGCTCCGACTCGGACAGTTCCCCGTCCGACGATGGAGACGAGGTCTAACGTCCTATGATTCCCGCCCTGCTTCTCGCCCTCCTGGCCGGGCTCCTGCTGCCCCTGCAGGCCGGAATCAACAGCCATCTGCGATCCACTCTGGGCCATCCTCTCGTGGCCACCCTTGTCTCGTTTCTGATCGGGACCGTCGCCATCGCGGCGGTGATGCTTGGCTTGCGGGTGTCGGTCCCGGCGGCGGGCTTCCGCACCGGGCCCTGGTGGGGCTGGACCGGAGGGATCCTGGGCGCGGTCTACGTGCTGGTGACGGTCGTGGTCGCTCCGCGACTGGGGGCCGCCACGATGATCGCGACGATCATCGCCGGCCAGATGCTCGCCTCACTTCTGCTCGACCACTATGGCGTTGCCGGCTATGCCCCGCATGCGGTCAACGCATGGCGCGTCGCGGGCGCGATTCTGGTCATCGCGGGAGTAGTCCTGATTCAGCGCAATTGAGCGTTGAGGTTTGACGCTCCCGCGCACCTCCGGTAGCTTTTCGAGTAACTCGATGGTTCCCTCGATCGCTGTCAGGAGTAGAAACGATGGCTGATATTGATCTCGATGAGCGCGGCGTGGTCTACGTCGAACGCGAGAGCGGCTCGGTCAAGCCGGTGCTGCTTGGACTCTTGCTGGGGTTGGGATTGGGCCTGTTGTTCGCACCGCAGAGCGGGGAACAAACCCGCCGCGGGCTCAACCGGCGGCTGCGGAAATTTCGCGCCCTCGCCGAAGAAACGGTGGACGAGCTGAGCGAGCGCTTCACCGGATCCCACCGGGTGGCCCGGGGCGCTAACGACGAGCCGGAAGAAGAGGAGCCGGTCGAGCGGGAGGCCAGCGTGCGAGACGATCTGGAACGGCGGCTATCGGCCGCCCGGGCCCGGCGCCGGGCAGCGGCGGAAGACGAGGAGCAGCACGCCTGAGCATCAGCCCGCGCCGGACCTGGCATGGGAGCGTGGGCGGGTTCATCCAGCGCACCCTGCAGATCGCCGACGAAAACCATATTCCCTTCCTCGCGAGCGCGCTCACCTTCGACGCGCTGCTCGCTGCGATTCCGTTCATCCTCCTCCTGCTGGTCGGACTGACTCACGCGGCACGGCTCAGCTCGGCCGCGCCGCCGGGTGAGCTGAACTCGATCCTCGAACACTTTCTGCCGGGGCACGACACCACACCCGGCCACGATCCCTTCGAGGTGATCGAGACCTTGCTGGTCAGGGTGACCCAACACCGCGGGACCATCTCATTGTACTCGATCCCGCTCTTCATCTGGTTCAGTACCCGGCTCTTCAGCGCGATCCGAACCGCATTGAACGAGATCTTTGATGTGTCGGTCCACGCGCCCCGGCGGCACTTCGTCCTGGCATACCTCTTCGGGAAGTTGCGGGACGCGGGGATGGTCCTGGCCGTCCTGGTCCTCCTGCTGGCCAACACGCTGCTGACGGCCGGCCTCGGGGTCCTCAAGGCGAGAGGCAGCCGCGCCGTCGAGGCGATGCCGTATCTCGGGTTCTTCGTGAGCAGTCTGGGCCAGGCGCTCACCCAGCTGCTGAGTTTCCTCCTCGCGGTGAGCCTGTTCTACGTAGTCTACAAATACGCCAGCATCAGGCGGCTGCCTTGGCGGGCCGCCTTGCTCGCTTCCGGCATCACCGCCGTACTGTTCGAGGTGGCGAAGCGACTCTTCGGTTGGTACCTCCACTTCGCTCTGGTCAACTCGGTTTCGGTGGATGCCAACATCGGCGCCCTGATTCTGTTTGTCGTCTGGCTCTACTACACGGCTCTCGTCTTCCTCCTCGGCGGCGTGATCGCTGAAACCTGGGACCTGCGGGTCCGTCAACGACGGCAGGAAGCGGTGCTGGCGTAGGTCGACATACGAGCAGCTGTGGATAGGGAGTAGGGAATAGGGGGTAGGGTGTAGGGCGTCGAGACAGAGTATCGGCCGATGTCCACAGCAAACCCATCCCAACCTGGAACCTCCACCCTACACCCTACACCCTATACCCTATACCCTACGCCCTACAACCTCATGCGTCTCTTCCTGCTCGCTCTGCTGCTGCTACCCGCGACCGCCCGCGCCCAGGGCTTCGACTTCTACGCCCGGGGGCCCTACCGGAGTCAGGTACCGCGTCCGGATACGCTCCTGGGATATCGCATCGGCTCGCAGCAGACGATGTACTACCAGCAGCAACAGGTGTTCGACCGGATGATTGCGGCGGCATCAGATCGGGTGCGGACCGAAGTGATCGGCCGCTCGGTGGAAGGAAAACCGATGCGCCTCCTGATCATTTCCTCGCCCGAGAACATCGCGCGGTTGGATCAGATCCGGGCCGATCTGGCCAAACTGGCCGATCCCCGGACGACGACGGCCCAGGAAGCGGCAGCGATCGCCCAGCGCACTCCAGTGACCGTGTTGTTGACCCACTCGGTCCACGGCAACGAGCCGTCCGGGTTCGAGGCGTCGATGCAGACGGCCTACCAACTCCTCGCCTCCGACGAGCCGGCCACGCAGGCCATCCTCAAGAACTGTGTGGTGCTGATCAACCCATCGCAGAATCCCGACGGCCACGAGCGCTTCGCGGCGTGGTATAACTCCGTCGCAGTGGGAACCGACGAGCCGGCGGCGCTGGAGCAGACCGAACCGTGGGCCATCTGGGGTCGCTTTAACCACTACCGGTTTGATATGAACCGCGACCTACTGGCGCAGTCGCAACCGGAGAGCCAGGCGCTGGGAAGCGTCTACATCCGCTGGCGGCCCCAGGTGATCGCCGATCTGCACAGCACCACGTCGCAATATTTCTTCCCGCCGGTGGCCGAGGCGCACAACAAGAACCTTCCCGCAACCACCTATCAGTGGTTCGAGCGCTTCGGGCGTAACAACGGCCGCGCCTTCGACGGTTATGGCTGGCAGTACTACGTGCGCGACGTCTTCGACTTCTTCTATCCGGGCTACATCGACATGTGGCCTACGATGCGCGGCGGCCTCGGCATGACCTTCGAGAGCGACGGCGGCCCGGAGCTCAAGAAGCGGAAGGACGACGGCACCTGGACCAGCTTCGAAATGGCAATTGCCCACCACTACATCGCCTCGCTGACGACTCTCGCCACCGCCTCCGACAGCAGGGCCGAGCTCCTCCGGGACTTCTACCAGTTCCACTCGACGGGCATGAACGAGGTGAAGACCCGGCCGATGAAACGGGTCGTGTTCCTCTCGACGCCCGATCCGGCGCGAGCTCGCTGGCTGGCCCGCCGGCTGGCGCGGGAGGAGATCCAGGTCGTCCAGACCACGAAGCCCTTCACGGCTGCGAAGGCGAATTCCTACATGGGGGGTGCCGCGGCGCAGCATACGTTCCCCGCGGGCACTTATGTGGTGGATCTCGCGCAGCCTGAGGCCCGCCTCGCCACCAGCATCCTCGAGCCCAAGGCGGTGTTCGATTCCGCCTTCGTTCGGAAGGAGCTGGACAAGTACGACCGCAATCAGGTGCGCGGGCGCCGGGCCGGCAGCGAGGGCTACGATTTCTACGACATCACCGCCTGGTCGCTGCCGCTCACTCTTGGTCTCGACGCCTGGTGGACCGAGGACACGCCTCCCATCGTCGGCGATACGATCACCGTCGATGGCAAGCTCCCCGAGGTCACCGCACCGACTCGGGCCCAGTCGGCATATGTGTTCAGCGACGAGGCGCAGGCCGGAACCAGCCTGGCCTACCGGCTCCTCGATGAAGGATTCCGGGTTGCGGTGGCTTCGCAGCAGCTGAGAGCCGACGGCAAGACCTATCCCCGCGGGACCTTCGTGGTGCGGGTTCAACGCAACCCGGCATCGGTGCACGACCGTATCGGCGCCCTGGCGCGCGAACTCGGTGTGACGGTCACCCCGGTCAGCTCGGCGTTCCCCGACAGCGGTGATGCCGGTGTCGGCAGCGAGAGCGTCGAGGCGCTGAATCGCCCGAAGATCCTGCTTGCTTCAGGGGATGGGATCGACCAGACCTCGTTCGGGGCCGTCTGGTTCTACCTGGAGAAGGAAGTCGGGATGCGGGTCGTGCCGGTGAATCTCTCCAACCTTCGCTGGATCAATCTCGCCGACTACAACTGCCTCATCCTGGCCGGCGGAGACGGCGACGACCAGTGGAAAGAGCTGGGCAACGACGGCGGAGACAAGCTCAAGGCGTGGGTCGAATCCGGTGCCGCGGTGATCGCGATCGGTGATGCGGCCACCCTGCTCTCGCGGAAAGAGCTGAAGCTGACCAACCTTCGGATCGTGGGCGAGGAGGATACGACCGCCAAGGCCGTGAAGGACACGACCGCGAAGGACACCGTGGTAAGTGAGCGGGCCAGGCCGGCTCCGCCTCTGGTCTCTCCCAGCGCCGCCGCCGGAACCCGGCCCGAGTTCATTCCCGGCGCGATCTTCCGCGCGACACTCGACCGCACCCACTGGCTCACCTACGGCTACGAGCGCGATCAGTTGCCGGTCCTCCTCGAAACGAGTCGCCTGCTGAAAGCCTCCGAGCGCGGCGCCAACCCGGTGGTGTTCGTCGGGAAGGATCTGACCCTCGCCGGCTTCACCTGGCCCGACAACACCGAGAAGTATCTCCGGAATTCGGTCTGGGCGACGGTAGAGAGCTCGGGCAGCGGGCGGGTCATCGTGTTCGCGGACAATCCGGTGTACCGCGGATTCTGGCGCGGAACCGCGAAGCTCTTGACCAATGCAATCCTGATGGGGCCGCAGCGCTGAATCTCGTTATCCTGGCCGCCGGTGCGGGAAGCCGGTACGGCGGTGCAAAGCAGCTGGAAGCGGTTGGCCCGGGTGGTGCGACTTTGATGGAATACTCCATCTACGACGCCATCCGGGCTTCTGCTGACCGCGTGATCTTCGTGGTCCGGCCCGACACCGATCCGGGTCTGCTCGACCGCTGGTCCCGCCGGTATTCCCCGCACGCCGACATCAAGTTCGCCGTTCAGGGCGACGTGCCCTCGCACGGGACTCCCCGAAAGCGTCCCTGGGGAACGGTCCACGCGCTACTCAGCGCTCGACGCGTCAGCAGCGGCCCGTTCGTCGTGGTCAATGCCGACGACTACTACGGCCGCGACGCGCTGCAGGCGGCTTTCGGGTTTCTGGGTCGACTCGGAGCGGATGATCTGCGGTGCGCGGTGGTCGGCTATCGGCTGGAGAACACGGTGAGCAGCGCGCCAGGGGTGAACCGCGCTCTGCTCCGGATGAACGCTGGTGGGAGACTTCGCTCGATCACCGAAGTGAGGCAACTCCGCCAGGACGAAGCGGGGAAGTTCATCGGCCTGGAGTCCGGCTCCAGCAGGGAGTTTCCCGGCGACGCCCAAGTCTCGATGAATCTCTGGGCGTTTGCTCCGCAGATCTTCCCTCTGCTGGAGCGGAGTTTCGAGCAATTCCTCGCCTCGCGTCCTGGCCCTGACCAGGAATTGGTGCTGCCCGAGGCAATCGACTCCTTGCTGCGAGGCGGCGAGATCGAGGTGGAGGTCCTTCCCACCCGCAGCATCGGCTTCGGTCTCACCCACCCTGAGGATCGGCCGCAGGTCTCCGTGATGCTGCGCCGCCTGGTCGAGGCCGGAGAATATCCTCAGTTGCTCTGGGATGCCTGACCGGGTCGCCACATCCTGGGCACCACTCTCCAGAGTCCGATCGCGGTCACAATGAAAATCACCAGCCAGAAGAGTCCCAGCGAGGTCCGGCCGTAGAGAAAGCTGCCGGTTCCAAACAAGGCGGAGTACACGAAGCCGATTCCCATCACCCAGCCCAGCAATGCCTGTGGCAAGCTGTCGGGAGAGGGGCCCACGCCGGCCTCAGCCCGCACGTCGTTCCATCCCGGACCGGCGGGTCTCACGAGACGATAGAAGTCGAGCAACCGGCGACGTTCGGTTGGCTCAGTGAGAAAGGCGGTTGTGATCCAGACAACCGTCGTGATCGCGACACTCAGCAGCAGCATCACCGGGGACGACACTGGATGACCCGCCCGTCCCATGAGATGGAAGCCCACCGCGACCACGAAGCTCGAAATCATCGCCGCGATCTCGCTCCAGGCGTTCACTCGCCACCAGAACCAGCGCAACAGATAGAGAAGTCCGGTGCCCGCGCCGATGGAGAGGATGAGGTCGAAGGCATTCTTGGCGGTGCTCAGCGCATAGGTCATCAACGCCGCGCAGATCATCAGTCCCGCCGTGGTTACCCGACCTACGAAGACGTAGTGCCGTTCATCCCGATCCGGCCGCAGGAACCGGCGATAGAGGTCGTGCACCAGGTATGAAGTGCCCCAGTTGAGGTGGGTTTCGATCGTCGAACGGTAGGCCGCCAGTGTGCCCGCCACGACCAGGCCGAGGAAGCCGGCCGGCAGGAAGCGCATCATGGCCGGGTAGGCGGTGTCGTGCCCGATCAGGCTCGGATCCACATAGGGGAAGGCGTGCGCAATATCGGAGAGCTGGGGGTAGACCAGAGTCGAACACAACGCCGTGATGATCCAGGGCCAGGGGCGCAGGGCATAGTGCATGACGTTGAAGAGCAGGGTACCGGTTACCGCGTCCTTCTCAGTCTTCGCCGCCAGCATTCGCTGCGCGATATAACTCCCGCCGCCCGGCTCGGCGCCGGGGTACCAGACCGACCACCACTGCACGGTGATCGGCATGATGAAGACGGTGAGCGCCGTGCCCCAGTCGCCGAAGTCGGGCAGGAGATGGAGGGTGTCCGCTGGCACCTTGGCCAGCAGCCCGCTCAGCCCTCCGACCTCCGGCCGCTGCAGCGCGAAGTAGGAGACGGCGATCGTCCCCGTCATCGTGATCGTGAACTGGATCGAATCGGTGACCAGGACTCCCCAAAGCCCCGAGACCGAGGCGAAGAAAATGGTCATGATGGAGCAGATGATCAGCGTGCGCTCCATCGGCCATCCCAGGACGACATTCGCGATCTTGGCGGCGGCGAGGTTCACCGTCGCCATGATCACGCAATTGAAGAGCAGTCCGAGGTAGACAGCCCGGAATCCACGGAGGAGACGCGCGGCCGGCCCCGAGTAACGCAGTTCGTAAAACTCGAGGTCGGTGAGGACTCCCGAGCGTCGCCACAGACGGGCGTAGAAGAACACCGTCATCATCCCGGTGAGCAGAAACGACCACCACACCCAGTTCTCCGCGACCCCGTGCTCCCGTACCAGGTTGGTGACGAGGTTCGGGGTGTCGGTGCTGAAAGTGGTTGCCACCATCGAGATGCCGACCAGCCACCACGGCGCCGCGCGACCGGAGGTGAAGAACTCGCCGGTACTGGAGCTGGCCCGCCGCCAGAAGAAGAGTGCCGGCAGGAAGGAGATGAGAATGGATGCCGCGACAATCGCCCAGTCGAGCGAAGTGAGCTGCATGCAATGGCTCCGTGGGAGGCAGGCCGAAGGTTAGAGAGGCCGGGGGGAAGATGGAAGACGGGAGACGGAAGACGGGAGACAGGAAAAGCGGGAGCTGTCATTCCGAGGGAGCGAAGCGACAGAGGAATCCCAATGCAGACCTTCACATCGGGATTCCTCGCTTCGCTCGGAATGGCAGCCTTCTTCCGTTCCCCGTTCCCCGTTCCCCCGTTCTCCCGTTCTCCCGTTCTCCCGTCCTCCTTTCTCCCGTCTCCCTTCTCCCGTCTCCCTTCTTCGGGCTCCTCCTGTGGGCTATATTTGGCTTGCCCCAGGTCCGAAGGGCGCTGGCGCGCGAACCGCGTCAGGACCTCGCCGGTAGCAGCGCTAAGCGATGTCCGGTGTCGCTTCGGGGTGCCTGGGGCATTTTTCTTTGCCACCCCAATTCCCATATCACGCGTCCTACGTCCTCACGTCTCACGGCGTTATTCTTCCCTCATGGCTCTGGCTTTAGCTCGCAAATACCGCCCCAAACGTTTCAGTGATCTGCTGGTTCAAGACCATGTCGCCGAAGTTCTGCGCGGCGCCGTGGTGAAGAACCGGGTGGGTCACGGGTACCTGCTGACCGGTCCGCGGGGGGTCGGGAAGACGACCGCCGCCCGCATCCTGGCGATGGCGCTCAATTGCGAACGCAAGGGAACGGCGAAGCCGGAGGGCGAGCCCTGCGGCGAGTGCGAGAGCTGTCTCCGGATCTGGAACGGGAATGCGAATCTCGACGTGGTGGAGATCGACGCCGCAAGTAACCGGGGTGTGGACGACGCCCGGGACCTGCGGGAGCGCGCGATGTACGCCGCGTCCCGCGCCGACCACCACAAGGTCTACATCGTAGACGAAGCCCACATGCTCACCCGGGAGGCGTGGAACGCGCTGCTCAAGATCCTGGAGGAGCCACCACCGGGGGTCGTCTTCGTCTTCGCCACGACCGAGCCGCAGAAGATCGCGCAACAGGCGGCACCGGTCCTCTCTCGGTTGCAACGTTTTGATTTCCGGCGGATCGGGACCGCGGCCATTCGCGAGCGACTTCGTGCCGTGCTCGCCGCCGAGAAGATTCAGGCCGACGAGGACGCCCTGACCCTGATCGCTCGACAGGCCGACGGCGGCATGCGGGACGCGCTCTCCGTGCTCGATCAGTGTCTGAGTTTCGGGGAAGGCGCCATCACCGCCGCGCGGGTCCGCGAGGTGCTGGGGCTGGTGACCGACGAGGCCTACGCCGAACTGCTCGAGCTGATCGCCGCTCGAAATCCCGCGGCGGTGTTCCCGCTGCTCGACCGGCTGGCCGATGCCGGTGCGGATGTGATCGAGTTCATGGGCGGGGCTGCGGAAGCGTTGCGGGCGGTGCTCCTCACCCAGTTGGGCGGCGATCCGGAAGGGATCACTGAGGGCATGCGGCACGCCGTGAGCGCGGTGAGAGATCGGCTGCCGGCCGGAGATCTTCTCCGAATGCTGAAGGTGTTTGCCGACATCGAACCGTCACTGGCTCGGAGCGGAACGCCGCGAATCATCGTGGAGACGGTGCTGCTTCGTTGGGCGATGATGGATCGGACCGTGGAATTGGAGGCAGTGTTGTCGGGCGAGCGAGGCGGTCAAGGCGGACCGAGCGGTCAAGGCGGTCAGGGCGGGCGGAGGGTTGCGGAAAGATCCGCATCTCAGACCATCGGGTTGGCCTCGTCCGCCTCGTCCGCCTCGTCCACCCCGATCGAATTCACCCTCGCCGGTCTCACCGACGCCTGGCCTCATCTCATGGCTGCCGCTCGGCAGCAGAGCCGCTTTCTCAGCGAGGCTCTGGCCACGGCGACGATCACCGAGGTAGCACCTCCGGTGGTCTGGTTGGCGACCGAGGGCAACCCGACACTCGCCGAGGGTCTGCAACTCCAGTTGAAGGCCGTTGAAGGCTTGATCGGGAAGCTGGTCGGATCGTCCGTGCAGGTTCGCATGGCAGCCGAAAAAGAGGCGGTGGAACCGCGCGCCAAGCGGCTGTCAGAGGGGCAGTCCCGAGCCGAACGGCTCCGGATTCTGCGGACCAAGGACCCCACCCTCGAAGCCGCCGCCGAGGGCTTAGATTTGGAAGCCCTCGAATAACCGGGGGCTCCCGGCGGGTTGCGGGGCGGTGGGGGGGACCCATACTTTCCTCAAGCGTTGCAGGGACTTAGCGTAATGGCCGATTTTCAGCAGCTTCTCCAGCTGAGCCAGCAGGTGCAGGGCCGGCTGCAGCAATTGCAACGGGATCTGGCGGATCAAACGATCGAAGTTCAAGTCGGCGGTGGGATGGTGCGGGTGACGCTGGACGGGCGAGGCACCGTGCGCGGCCTGACGATCGATCGCACCGCGTTCGAAGGACGGGACGAGGAGTTGTTGGCCGATCTCATCCTGTCTGCCATCGCCGAGGGCCAACGTCGGGCGGGAGAATCGCTCCAGGCCGAGATGCGGAAAATGCCGTCCCTTCCGCTGTCTCTGCCGCTCTGAGCCGTGAGCGCCGTCGACGATCTCATTACCGAATTCGCGAAGCTACCAGGCATCGGGAGAAAAACCGCCCAGCGCCTGACCTTTCACCTGCTGCAGCAGCCGGCGGAGCGTTTGACCCGACTGGCCGCGGCACTGGTAGGGGTCGCCGAACGGGTGCGGCCCTGTACCGAGTGCGGGAATCTCGCCGAAGAAGAGCTTTGCGAGATCTGCCGCGATCCGCGCCGGGATGCCGGGACTCTCTGTGTGGTCGAGGAGCCGTCGGCGGTGGCCGTGGTGGAGCGGGCCGGAGAGTTCCGGGGCCGCTACCACGTTCTGGGCGGGCACCTCGACCCTCTGGCTGGGGTGGGGCCCGAATCGCTGCGAATTGACCTCCTCGTCCGGCGGGTTTCCGGGGGTCAGGTGCAGGAAGTGATTCTGGCGACCAACCCCTCGATGGAGGGGGAAGTCACCGCGACGTACGTCCAGCAATTGCTCGAAGGCCAGCCCGTCCGGGTGACCAGACTGGCCCGCGGTTTGCCGATGGGGGGGGATTTGGAGTACGTGGACGGCGTCACCCTGGCTCACGCTCTCATGGCACGACAGGAAGTGCGATAATGCGGGCCCGCTCACTCGCGGTGGCGCTGGGAGTCGCCGGAGGAGCCGCCTTGGGATGGCTGCTGGCCCAGCGGCAGATGCAGAAGCATCAGGAAGATCTGTTCAGTCCGCGGCCGCTGCGCCGCCTCGCGGCGCTGGGTAATTTGGCCGCCAGCGAAGGCGTCGAGACCGTTCGTCTGCTGCGGGATTATCTGGAGTGGGAATCGCAGCCCATGCTTCGCCGCCGGGCGGAAGGAATTCTCCGCCGGCTCGAAGCCGCCCTCGGGTAACCACAGGGGAATCGATGTCCGGAGCGTCCAGCTGGTCATTCCGGGAAGAGGACTCGACCCGCATCCACGGGTTGCTGGGCCAATTCCTCCGGGAATCCAACGCCCGTACGGCGATGATCGTCGATCGCACGGGCCAGATGGTGGCCGTGGTCGGCGAGGAGCCGGTCTTCGACCCTACCGCCTTCGCCTCCCTTACCGCCGCCGATTTCAGCGCGAACGACCAGCTCGCCCGCATGATTGGCGAGCCCGAGTTCGGTGCGCTGTTTCACCAGGGCGAGAAGGAATCCATGTACCTCGCCGACATCGCGCGGCGGGTCATTCTCGTGGTGCTGTTCGACAACCGCACGACGCTCGGGCTGGTCAAGCTCCGGGTGAAGCAAACCGTCCTGGACCTCACCCAGGTCTTTCACGAAATGTTCACACGGGGCACCGCATCCACGACCCAGGTGGAAGCGGCGTTCCTCGGCGAGGCGGAAGATGAGATTGACAAGCTCTTCGGGGCGTGAGGCGGGGTATTAGCGCATGTCGATGATCAACTACGCGTCCCGCGAGATCAACTGCAAGCTGGTCTACTACGGGCCCGGCCTCGGCGGCAAGACCACGAACCTCGAGTTCGTCTATAACAAGGTCTCGCCCAATTCCCGTGGCAAGCTGATCTCCCTCGCCACCGAAACCGAGCGGACTCTGTTCTTCGACTTCCTCCCGGTGGACTTGGGCACGATTCGCGGGTTCAAGACCCGCTTCCACCTGTATACCGTTCCGGGCCAGGTGTACTACAACGCCTCCCGCAAGCTGATCCTCAAGGGGGTGGACGGGGTGGTGTTTGTGGCCGACAGCCAGATCGAGCGGATGGAAGCGAATATCGAGTCGATGCAGAACCTGTACGACAACATGGCGCAGCACGGTTATAATCTGACGACCATCCCCTTCCTGGTGCAGTACAACAAGCGGGATCTCCCGAATGCGGCGACCATCGGCGAGCTGCAGGCGGCGTTGAATCCGGGCTGGCCGGTCGAAGATGCCGCCAAGCAGCGCGCCACGCCGGATCCCTATCACGAGGGCCAGCAACTGGTCGAGCTGGTGGACGGACAGTGGATTGAACGGGCGCCCTACTTCGAAGCGGTCGCGATGAACGGAGACGGCGTCTTCGACACCCTCAAGGCGGTCAGCAAGCTGGTGCTGAAGACTCTTGGGCAATAGTACCGGGTACCGAGTACGGGGTACCGAGTAACAACCTGTTCGCTCCACCGGCTACTGGGTACTCGGTACTCGGTACTCGGTACTCGGTACTATTTTGAAAGCATGTGGAACCTCCCCAACATCCTCACCCTGATCCGAATCGGGCTCACCCCGGTCATAGCACTCCTGCCGTTCATTGACGGTTACTGGCCCAAGCTGATCTGCTTCGCGATTTTCATCTTCGCCGCCGTCACCGACGTCATCGACGGTTATCTTGCCCGCAGTCGCAACCTGGTTACCGACCTCGGCAAACTGCTGGATCCCATCGCCGACAAGTTGCTTCTCTTCGCCACCATCATTCCGATCTACTGGATCTCCCGCACCCGGCACGACCTGTACGACATCCCGGTGTGGGGCAGCATTCCGCTCTGGGTCTGTGTGCTGCTGATCGGCCGCGAAGTCGCGATGACCGGGTTCCGCTGGTGGGCCAAGCGAAAGGGCGTCGTGATTCCCGCCGGCACGGCCGGGAAGGTCAAGGCCACGATCCAGAACATCTACATCGGCGCCACCTTCCTCTGGTTCACCTTCCGCGATGCGCGCAAGCCGATGGGCTGGGAGCACAACCGGATTGCCGAGTACTGGAACGAATTCCACGGTGGCGTAGTGGCCCTCACGCTGGCTCTCGCCACGGTGCTAACGATCTATTCGTTCGTGGATTACATGTTTCACTATCGGACCCTCTTCAACAGCCGTAAGCCTTAAGCCATAAGCCCTAAGCTTCCGGCTTTGCTTAAGGCTTAAGGCTTATGGCTTA
>DATBGE010000176.1:0-4709 GCA_036558125.1 Gemmatimonadales bacterium
CCGGAAATGAGAATACTGATTGAACTCTTGCTGCCATGAAGGCGGCGATTCCGGAGGAAAAAGCTCACCCCCACCTCGGCCCTTCATCCGGACTAATCCCTAATGTCAGCTTCGCCGCCAGCTCATGGGTGAGCATCGAATTCGCCGGGTGAAGCCGGCCCAGTCGCGCATCGCGCAGCAGACGCTCGAACGGGCCCTGACGGAAGATCCCGAACCCGCCGGCCAGATCGAAGGCGCGATCGACCACTCGCCACGCTCCCTCAACTGCGTGATGCTTGGCCGCGACGATCTTGATCACCCAGCCGGCGCCGTACTTCACCCCGGCGGACCAGTCGGCCGCCACGGCGTCGAGATGGGGTCCGATGGCCTCGAGCTCGAGCACCATCTCCGCGACACCTTGCTGCACGCCGGCATGGTAGGACATGGGTCGGGAAAGGCCGATCGAGGTCTTCTTCTTGACCGTCTCCACGGTGAGATCCAGCGCGCGTCGGGCCATGCCGTAGTAGATGTTTCCGAATCCCAGCAGCGCCCAGGCGAAGATGCCCAGGACGAACTCATCGAGGCCCGCCGCTCCCGCCGCCACCTTCCTGCTGATGAAGCGATCGGGAACGAAGGCCCCCTCGAGCACGGTATCGTCGCTCTGGGTCGCGCGCATGCCCAGGACATCCCAGGTGTCCACGATCCTGTAGCCCTCGGTGTCGCGGGGCATGAAGGCATGGATGACCATGGGGTGCGCCGGATCGCTCATATCCATCCCATGGAGGCCAAGGTAGGTCCAGACCGGAGTGAGGCTGCCGAAATGCTTCCGACCGGAAAACTTGTATCCGCCTTCGACTCGTTCCGCTTTGGTAGTGGAAAGGAGAACCGGGATGTCATTCCCCGATTCGGCATGTCCCGCGGCGAATACCTCGCCGTCCGCGGCGGCCCGCAGCAACCAGTCGAGCGAATGGTCGCCCGCCCGATGGAGGTCGGCGGCGATGCCGGTCCAATAAAGATGCATGTTGACCGCGAGTGCATCGGCCGGCGCGTAGTACCCCAGCCGTCGTTGCTCCTTGCAAACCTCCGTCATGCTCATCCCCAGTCCGCCCATCTCGCGCGGGACCGCCATCAGGAGATAGCCGGCCTCCTTCAGCTCCTCGAAGTCTTCGGTGAAGAAACGGTTCTCCTGGTCGTATCCTGGCGCCCGTTGCTGGAATCGCTGCAGAACGTCTTCGCTGAGGATTGGACCGGCGGGGCGGTTTGGGGAAGGCTGGGTGCGTTGGCTCGCGGAGGCACCGGGAGCCGGCGGACTGGGGGCACGCGTGGACATGCGTCTCTCCTTGATTTGGCGCCTGCGGTCTGTTCAGGGCGCGCCTGGGCGGGGCAGTCAACAAGATTAGAGGCGGGAAATCCGTCCCAAATGGCTCACCGCAATTCAGGTCATTTTGGTCCATTGCCGCCGCGGAGCCTTATCGATAGTGTAGGGCCGGGTCCGGACCCTGAATGGCCGACGACGCGATGCCTGAACAATCTGAAATTCGCCGCCCACTGTTGAGCAGTGAGGGGCCCAGTTCCGCTGGCCTCGACCGGTTCATGCCGGCGGTCTACAACGAGCTGTGTCGCATCGCCCACCGGCAACTCGGCGGCGAGCGAAGCGATCACACCCTCGATACTACGGCGCTGGTCCACGAGGCGTACCTCAAGCTGACCCAACTCGACCGCATCGAATGGCGGGGACGGAGTCACTTTCTGGCCGCCGCGGCGGGAGCCATGCGCCGGATCCTGGTGGACTACGCGATCGCTCGAAAGGCTCGGAAGCGGGGCGGGGTCCAGCAGAAGGTGCCCTTCGATGAAGTGAGCATCCTCGTCGACGAGCGGGCCGAGGAACTATCCGAGCTTGATGAGGCGCTGCAGCGACTCGCCGCTCAAAGCGAGCGCGCGGCCCAGATCGTGGAATGGCGCTTCTTCGCTGGCATGTCAATCGAAGAGACCGCCGAAGTGCTGGAGATATCACCCGCGACGGTGAAACGCGAGTGGACCCTGGCGCGCGCGTGGCTCAATAGGGAGATGGAGCGGTGACTGGGTCGGACTGGAACGAACTGGAGAATCTGCTGGCGGAACTGCTGGAGCGTCCGGCCGGCGAACGGAATACGTTTCTCGACCGGAGCTGCGTGGGGCGGCCGGAGCTCCGTCAAGAATTGACCGAACTGCTCAAGGCCCACGAGCGAGGAAGCCTGCTCGATTCGCCCGCGGCGGCACTGATGGAGTCGCCCGGGGAGAAGCCCCAGGTTCCCGCCGCGATGGGCAGTCAGGTCCTTCATTACCAGATCATGGAGCGGCTGGGCGAAGGCGGGATGGGAGTCGTCTACCGGGCCTGGGATCAGCGTCTCGAGCGCACTGTCGCCCTCAAGTTCCTGGCTTCGCACCTCAGCTCGAATCACGACGCCAAGGAACGGCTCCGGGTCGAAGCCCAGGCCGCCGCGGCGCTCGATCATCTGAACATCTGCACCATCCACGAAATCGGCGAAGCGGACGACGGCCAGTTCTTCATCGCGATGCCGTATTACGAGGGAGAGACCCTCAAGGCGCGATTGGCCCGTGAGCCGTTGACCGCCGATGAGGCCATCGGCCTGGCGCTCCAGGTGGCACAGGGCCTCGCGAAGGCGCACGAGCGCGGGGTGGTGCATCGCGATATCAAGCCCGCCAACCTGATGCTCACCAACGACGGAGTCCTCAAGATCCTCGATTTCGGAGTCGCCAAGCTTCCGGGGCCTCGGATGGTCCAACATGGCGACCGGCCCGGGACGGTCGAGTACATGAGTCCCGAGCAGGTAGTCGGCGAGCCGCTCGACGGCCGCACCGATGTCTGGTCCCTCGGCGTGGTGCTCCATGAGATGTTGACGGGCAAGCGTCCATTCGACGGTGTCCATCAGCTCGCCTTGATGCATGCCATCCTCGAGCACCAGCCCGAACGGGTCACAGCCAGCGGACTCGATCTGCCCGAGGGATTGGATCGCGTCCTGAGCCGGATGCTCGCCAAGTATTCGGGAGATCGGTATCAGGCGGCAGACCTGGTTCGAGAGCTTGAAAGGCTCCGGCGACCCGGTCCCGCGTCTCCCCGGGTTTCCGACGCGTTCCGGGAGGAACCACCCGAGGTGCTGCCGGGCGGAGAGCGGCGCCAGGCGGCGATCCTCGTGGTCGAGCTGGTCGACCTCGAGATCCTCAAGGAGTTGCTGGGTTCCGATGAGATGAGCGGGCTGGTGGCCCGTTTTCATCGGGGGGCCGGGGATATCGTACGCCGGCACGGCGGGATCGTGAATCAGTTTGAGGGAAACACATTAGTGGCCCTGTTCGGCGTGCCCGCGACACATGAAGACGATCCGGTGCGTGCGGCACGTGCGGCGCTCGAGCTGCACCGCTTCCGCCAGGAGCTGAGTGTCAACACGACGCTCGAAGTGGGACTGCAACTGCGTTCGGCCATCCATTCCGGGTCTGTGGCGGTGCTCCCTGCCAATGAATCCGGTAGACAGTACCGTCTGCGCGGTGATGGGCTTCAGCTCGCGATGCTGCTCTCGACCCGGGTCTCGGCGGGTCAGATCTGGGTGAGTCCCGACTGCCGTCGGTCGATTGCTTCGCTCTTCGATACCAAGTTGCTGCAGCCGGTGACGCTCTCACCCGAATCGCCTCCGATCACGCCCTTCCAGGTCATCCGGGCCTCCGCGTTGCGCACTCGATTGGAGGCGGCAGAACGGACCAGGCTCACCGCGTTCACCGGCCGGGAGGGTGAGATGGCGCGGCTCCGGCAAGCCGTCGACTCGGCGGTATCGGGTGAGGGCCGCATCGCGATTGTGGTGGGAGAGGCAGGCCTGGGGAAGAGTCGCCTGCTGCGCGAGCTGCGCCGCGAATTGGAGCGAGCCAAAGTCGGTCTGATCCAGGGGCGTTGTGATGCTTCGGAGAGTGGGACCACCTATCTCCCCTTCATCGAGGTGCTGCGTGGGTGGCTGGCGGCGGGTCGGAATGAACCGATCTCGCTCGACACGATCACTGCCGTCGCCAGGCTCCGCGAGTTGGGTCCCGAGCTCGAAGAATTTCTCCCGCTCTATCTCCACTTGCTCGGCATCCCGAGCGCGGAATACCGGGTGCCGCGACACCTGCACGGTGAACACTATCGGCTCGCGATGCAGGAGGCCCTCGCCGCCTTCGTGAGCCTGGTAGCTCGACGGCAACCGGTGGCGCTGCTGCTCGAGGATTGGCACTGGGCCGACGAATCGTCCGATGGAGTACTGCAGCAGGTGGCTGAACTGGCGAGCGGTCTTCCGTTACTCGTGGTGCTGACCTGTCGTCCTCGCGGCGCCGGCATCAGGCTACCCAATTCCCGCGCCTTGGAAGACTCAGCTCACCTGATGCTGGTGCTCAACCCGTTGAATGCTGCTGCATCGAGCTCGATGCTGCAGTCGATTCTTGGCGTGAAGACTGTCTCACCTCAGGTGGTTGATCTGATCCACGAGCGCGCCGGCGGGAATCCGTTCTTCCTCGAAGAAATCACCCAGTCGCTCCTCGAGGAGGGCGCGCTTCAGCTGGAGAACGACACGGCCGTGCTGGTCCCCGCGGCCGAGCACCTCCAGTTGCCCAACACGGTACAGGGGGTGATTCGGGCCCGGCTCGATCGGCTCGACCGGCGGACCCGCGAAGTATTGCGGCTCGCTGCCGTGGTCGGGCGCGAATTCACC
>DATBGE010000177.1:0-19583 GCA_036558125.1 Gemmatimonadales bacterium
GCTCGCTCCAATCGGGAGTAGTTAGTTGTCGCGGCGCCCAGGACCACCGCGTTCGGGATCGTCACCAATTCCTGCCACGGGGTGCGGAGCCTCGTCGCCACGAGCCCTACCTCGGCTACCGTTCCTTCGAACTCGCCGATCCGCACATAATCGCCGGTATGGAGAGCGCGGGCATAGACCAGAATGAGCCCGCTCAATATCTGGTTGACGCTCCCGCCTGAACCGAGGGTCACCAGTAGACCGATGAATACACTGACGCCCTTGAATACATCGCTGTCGCTCCCCGGCAGGTAGGGATAACAGAGCACGAGCCCAAACACCCATGTGAGTGCCACCACGATCCGCTCCGTCGGTGGCGCTGTGTCCGGGTGAAGCCAGGGAACCGTCACCCGTCCCGTCTGCACCGCCCCGAAGAACCCATGGATCATCCGGGTGAGAAAGCGGATGAAGAGAAGGATGACCACCACGGTGAACAGACCCGGGAGGGTGCCGAGTACTCCCAGCGCGAGCCACTCGAGCTTGGAGAGCAGGAACCCTCTCAGGGCATGCCCCCACGGGGCCGTATAAGGGAATCGGCTCAGCGAGAAGCCCAGCCAGACTTCCGCCAGCACCAGGCCGGCAATCCAGGCGAGCACGGTGGTGAGACGACTCAGGACCCAGTAAACCTGGTCCTGATCGAGGAGCTTGAAGCCTCCCAACTTCTTGGAGTGCACGTCATGCACCGCCCGGGGCTGAAGCCAGCGGAGCAGGATCAGCCGGAGCTTGATGATGAGCTTGAGCCCCACGACAAGCAGGGTGGTGGCGAGGAGCACCCACAGTGCGCCCCGCAGGAGCACGGCAGGGCTTCGAGCCGTCCGCTCGGCATCGATTGCAACGCGGAGCCGGGCCGCTGCGGAGTCGGCGACTTGGGTGAGTTGCTGGCCGATGAGGCTGTCGGCGTCGGCGGGACCCAACACCAGGACCGGGGTCGATGCTACGACGACGGCCATTCCGCCGAGCAGCGGTTCGATGCGGACACTATCGCCCGTGGCGGGCCCGTCGAGTACCTTGGCGAGGCGTTCCCGCGCCATCGCCGCGCGCTCGGAGGGGGAGTAGGAGCCCAGCGGCCTCCGGAAGACGAAAACCGTCCGGTTTTGGAGGGCAAGGGTTGCCGTGTCCGGTAGCTGCGCCGGACTGGCTGGAGCGCTGATGCAGGCGGCTAGGGGATGTACCAGCAGCGACAGCCCGAGACCGGCCAAGGCGGGCCAGCGGAGCGGTTTCCGTCCCCCGGATTTTCGTGGCATGGCCGATTATATCGCCCGTAATCCGACGGAGCGAGAGGCCCCGAAGCGCGGATTCTCTATGAACATTGGACCTTGGGGCAAACTTGCCCGAGGGGGCTTCATGTGATAATTTTCACAAGCTAAGTTCTGACCGCAATTCCACTCACAGATCAAGGCTTATGGCGACGGAAACGACCCTCCGCCCCGGCGAACTCAAGGAAGTTCTTCTAAAGGAAATCCAGAGCGCCGATTTGGCGTCGGTTGACGTCAATGAAGTCGGGACCGTCCTTGAAGTGAAGGATGGTGTTGCGCGCATCTACGGGCTTAGCTCGGCGCAGGCCGGCGAGATGCTGGAGTTCACCGTCGCCGAGAGCGGAGAGGTCATCACCGGCATGGCGTTGAACCTCGAAGAGGACAACGTCGGCGCCGTGATCCTGGGCGACTACCTCAAGCTCAAAGAGGGCGACGAGGTCCGCTGCACCGGTCGCCTGCTCGAAGTCCCGGTGGGACCGGCCATGGCCGGCCGTGTTGTGGATGCGCTCGGCCGGCCGGTGGACGGACTCGGCCCGATCAAGACCAGCGCGACCCGGGACGTGGAGATGGTTGCGCCGGGCATCATCGTGCGGCAGCCGGTGAAGGAACCGTTGCAGACCGGTATCAAGGCCATCGACGCAATGATTCCGATCGGCCGCGGGCAGCGGGAGTTGATCATCGGCGACCGGGGCACCGGCAAGACCGCCATCGCCGTCGATACGATCATCAATCAAAAAGGCACCGGCGTTATCTGCGTGTACATCGCCATCGGCCAGAAGCGCTCGACGGTGGCGACCGTGGTGGAGAAGCTCAAGGAGCACGGCGCGATGGAATACACCGTCGTGGTCGTGGCCAGCGCTTCGGATCCCGCCCCGCTGCAGTACATCGCGCCCTACTCGGGTTGCGCCATCGCCGAGTATTTCATGTATGAGGAAGGTAAGGCGACTCTCTGCGTCTACGACGATCTCTCCAAGCAGGCCGCGGCGTATCGCCAGCTGTCGCTGATTCTCCGGCGGCCTCCGGGACGGGAGGCGTATCCGGGAGACGTGTTCTACCTGCACAGCCGCCTTCTCGAGCGGGCGGCGAAGCTCTCAGAGAACCCGGATGTGGTGAAGCTCGATCCCCGGATCAAGAAGCCGGGCGGCTCGCTCACCGCTCTTCCAATCATCGAGACCCAGGCCGGCGATGTTTCGGCGTACATCCCGACCAACGTCATCTCGATCACCGACGGCCAGATCTTCCTCACCACCGACCTCTTTTTCTCCAACGTCCGCCCGGCGGTGGACGCCGGCATCAGTGTGAGCCGGGTGGGTGGCAACGCCCAGATCAAGGCGATGAAGCAGGTGGCCGGTCCGCTGCGGCTTTCGCTGGCGCAGTACCGTGAGCTGGAGGCGTTCTCCCAGTTCGGCTCCGAGCTGGACGCCGCGACGCAGCGCGAGTTGGCCCGCGGCGCCCGCACGGTGGAGGTTCTCAAGCAGCCCCAGTACGCGCCGGTCCCGGTCGAGCGCCAGGTGGCGATCATCTACGCCGTCACCAACGGGTTCCTCGACGACGTCGATGTCAAGACGATTCGGAAATGGGAAGGGGATTTCCTGACGTATCTCGAAGCGCAGCACCCGGCCGTGCTGCAGGGGATCAAGACCAAGAGAACGTTGGACGAGGACCTGACCGGCAAGCTCAAGGCCGCCATTACCGCCTTCAAGCCGCTGTTCCGGGCGGAGTAAATGGCCAAGTCCTCGCGTGCGCTCCGGGGACGGATGCGCTCCGTCCAGAACACCCGCAAGATCACGCGGACGATGGAGCTGGTATCCACGTCCAAGCTCAAGCGGGCCCAGGATCGCGTGGTTGCGGCCCGGCCCTATGCGCAGGCCCTGGCCGAGGTCATCGGCGATCTGGTGACTCCCGAGTTGCAAGCCCGATTCCCCCTGCTCCGGAAGCCAGTCTCTCCTGCGACGGGCGGGCCCAAACGCGCCGCTGTCCTGCTGATTACGTCCAATCGCGGACTGGCCGGCGGATTCAACGCCAACCTGATCAAAGAAGCCCGGCACCGCATCGAAGAACTCGAGGCCCAGGGCTATCAGGTCGATATCCACGCCGTGGGCCGGAAGGGCATCGGCTACTTCAAGTACATCGGACGGGCGCTGGCCACTCAGCGGATCGACATCGGTGACAAGCCGACGGCCGATCATGCTTCGGAGCTGGTGACTCCGCTCATCGCGGAGTTCGCCGCCGGACGGCTCGCCAGCCTCGATATTGTCCACGCCAAGTTCAACAGCCCGCTTTCGACCCCGCCAACCCTGCAGAGGATTCTCCCGGTCCATACGCCGGAGCGGCCGAAGGGTGGGGTGCGACCCGACTACATCCTGAAGCCCGGGGCCGACGAAATCCTGGAGCAGCTGCTGCCGCTTTACGTCCGCAACCTGGTGTACCGGGGACTGGTCGAAACTGCCGCGGCGGAGCACGGCGCCCGCCGCACGGCGATGAAGAGTGCCACCGACAACGCCGGGGAGATTTACGATCTGTTGAAGCGTACCTATAACCGGCAGCGCCAGGCGGCGATTACCCAGGAGATCGCGGAGATAGTCGGTGGCGCAGCGGCGTTGGAAGGGTAGTGGTCAATTGAGAATTGACAATTTGAAATTGACAATTGAATTGACGTCTCAACATTCACGCACGGACTGACGGGCACACATGGCTACTGCAGCGGCAACAAGGAACATCGGCAAGGTCGTCCAGATCATCGGTCCGGTGCTCGACGTGGAGTTCGAGCCGGAGAAGCTCCCGGAGATCTACAACGCCCTGCTGCTCGAGGACAACAGCGGCCCGCGGCCCATCCGGGTCGTCGCCGAAGTGCAGCAGCACATAGGGCAGAACCAGGTGCGTGCCGTCGCCATGTCGAGCACCGATGGCGTGGTGCGGGGAACCAAGGTTGTTGATACCGGGGCGGCGATCGCGGTGCCGGTCGGGGATGCCGCGCTGGGGCGGATTCTCAACGTGCTGGGCGAGCCGGTGGACGGTGGCGCCCCGATTCCCGCGAGCAACGAGCGGTGGCCCATCCATCGCGAGACACCCAAGTTCACCGACCTCGAGCCCAAGACCCAGATCTTCGAGACTGGCATCAAGGTCATCGACCTCATCGCGCCATTCGTGAAGGGCGGAAAGATCGGCTTGTTCGGTGGCGCCGGGGTAGGCAAGACCGTCGTCATCATGGAGCTGATCAACAACGTCGCCAAGGGACACGGCGGCAAGTCGGTGTTCTGCGGCGTGGGGGAACGTACCCGCGAGGGGAACGACCTTTACCTCGAAATGGAGGAGTCGGGCGTCATCAAGAGCTGCGCCCTCATCTACGGGCAGATGAATGAGCCGCCCGGTGCGCGCCTCCGGGTGGGCCTGTCCGGGCTGACCGTCGCGGAGTACTTCCGCGATGTCGAGGGCCAGGACGTGCTGCTCTTCATCGACAACATCTTCCGTTTCACCCAGGCCGGCTCCGAGGTCTCCGCCTTGCTGGGCCGGATGCCCAGCGCCGTGGGCTATCAGCCGACGCTGGCCACCGAGATGGGCGACCTGCAGGAGCGGATCACGTCGACCAAGAAGGGTTCGATTACCTCGGTGCAGGCGATCTACGTACCGGCCGACGACCTCACCGATCCCGCTCCGGCCACCGCCTTCGCTCACCTGGACGCCACGGTGGTCTTGTCCCGCGCCATCTCTGAGCTCGGCATCTACCCCGCGGTGGACCCGCTCGACAGCTCCAGCCGGATCCTGGATCCCCAGTACCTCGGTGAGCGGCACTACAACGTCGCCATCGGCGTGCAGCGCACCCTGCAGAAGTACAAGAGCCTGCAGGACATCATCGCGATTCTCGGTATGGACGAGCTGTCGGAAGACGACAAGCTGGTCGTGGCCCGGGCCCGCCGGATTCAGCGCTTCCTCTCGCAGCCCTTCTTCGTCGCGCAGCAGTTCACCGGGTTTGAGGGCAAGTACGTGAAACTGGAGGACACGATCGAGAGCTTCGAGCGGGTGCTCTCCGGTGAATTTGATGATCTGCCGGAGCAGGCGTTCTACATGGTGGGTGCCATCGGCGAAGCGGTGGCGAAGGCCAAGAAACTGGCGAGCGCGTGATGCACGTCACGGTTATCAGCCCTGACGCCTCGGTATTCAATGGCGAGGCGGATTCCGTCATCGCCCCGGCGTATGATGGCGAGGTCGGAATCCTGCCCCGGCATGCTCCTTTCATGACGCTACTGGGCCGAGGTACCTTGCAGGTGCGCCGCGGCCCGGAAACGCTGCGGTTTGCAGTACAGGGGGGATTTCTACAAACGGTGAACAACACCGTCAGGGTGGTGGCCGAACACGTTCAAGGAGACTCGCATGCGTCGTGAGCTTCTGACTTTCTTGGTAGGGGCAGGACTGGCGTCAACGGCAGGGACGCTGCCGGCGCAGACGCTCGGCACGCCGATCTTCATGGCGCCGACTCGCGCATTTCAGGTGCAGGAGCTGGGAGGCTACATCTCGGATCCCGGCGAGGGCGTCAGCATCGCAATCGAAGGCGAGTACCGCCGCAGCCACAAGACCTTCGACTGGGGTCTTCAGGGCGGCTACATGGACGCTGAGGGTGGCGCAGACAACATCGGCGCCCTTGGCATTGATGCTCGCGCCGTCCTCGCCAAGCACAACAACGATTTCCCGCTCGACGCCGCCGTGACCGGCGGCTTCGGCGTGCTCTTCTCCGGTGGGGACGTGGGCTTCCTGATCCCGCTCGGCGTCTCGCTGGGACGGCAGGTCCTGTTGGAGGAGTCCAAGATCAGCTTTACCCCGTACGTCCACCCGGTCATTGCGCCGGCCTTCGGCGACCTGTTCGATGACGCCCAGTTCGGCCTCGGACTCGGAGTGGACATCACCCTCACCAAGACGTTCGATGTACGAGTGAGCGGTGCGGTAGGTGACTACGAAGGAGTGGGGATCGGCGTAGCGTGGCATAAGTGAGCCGCCCGCTGACAGCCTCTCTCTCATCAGCCGTTCCCGTATGACACGACCCTCCTCGGCCTGGAGCCGAGGAGGGTTGTTGATTGACGAACCCCGAGCGAGGCCGCTACCTTGCGCGCCGATTCGACTCGATACCCGGAGGGTTTGATGCGGCGGTACCCGATAGTGCTGGCTGCGGCGTGCCTGATGCTCGCCGGTTCGCTCGAGGCGCAGGTTACCGGCCTCCCGACTCGCAATGCGGGCATCCCCAACGGGATCGGCGTGGGAGCCGAAATCGGCTTTCCCAACTCCGACTATTCCGACGGAAGCGCCTACGGCATACGCGGCGAGATCGGGTTCGGAACCATCGGCCTCTCGGCGATCATCTCCCACTTCGATCCTGATGGGTCGGCCGATGCCTACACTGCCCTCGGTGGCGCGGTCAACCTCAAGGTCTTCGGCGGCCCGCTGATCCCGCTCTCGGTGACCTTGCAGGCCGGAGCCGAATACGCCGACCCCTCGGGTCCGGGCACCGTGGTTCACGCCCCGATCGGTGTCGGCATCGCCCTCAAGATTCCCAATCCCAATCTGGCCATCACACCGTGGATCGCTCCGCGGGTGGATGTCACCCGAGTCACTGGCAACGTCGACGAGACCAACACCAACTTTGGGCTCTCGGGCGGCATTGATCTGAATCTGATTTTCGGGCTCGGTCTGACACTCTCTTACGATCAGGTCTGGGGCGACAACGGCGTGAAGCCCGGCGTGTTCGGTGTGGGAGCCAACTGGACGTTCGGACTCTGATCGCGTGACTTCCCGCCTGTTAGTCCCCGCCCGGGTGATCCTTGCCACGGGACTGATCCTGCTGTCCGGTTGCGCCAACACGTTTGACGCGACCCGGCTGGGCGTGCCGGTGACGATGGCCTCGGGCGCAGATGCGCCGGCGCAGGGCACCTCGTTCCACGTGACAGGCCACGCGGTCTACGGTTTCTGGGGCGTCTTCAAGTTCTCCGAACCATCGCTTAAGAAGTCCCTGAGCACCCAGCTGGTCGGGGGAAGCAGCGTAGCGGACCTCAAGATCAAAGTCCGAAGCAGGTTTTTCGATGTGCTGATCACCGGACTCACGCTGGGGTTGATCGTGCCTCGCTCGGTGACGTTTGAAGGCGTGGTAGTGCAACCGAAGTAACCAGCCCCTCTACCATTCGCGCGCAGCGCTCCGCCGCTCCGCGCCCCTGATCGACTACCGCCCTGGCGGCCCGTCCTGCTGCAACCCGGGCCGCTTCATCCGAATGCCAGCCGGTCCAGGCGCGGATCAGGTCCGCAGCTCCGGCCGCACCTCGGCGGACGGAGCGCCCCCCTCCCTGAGCCAACAGGCGGCTCGCGTCCAGACTCTCGTGCCAGCGCGGTCCCACCGTCACAGGAATTGCCCAGGCCGATGGCTCCAAAACCGAATGGAGCCCGGCGGAGCCGAACCCGCCGCCCACGTGGGCAACCTTTCCCGCCCCGTAGAGCCTGGCCAATCGTCCAGTGCGATCCTCGACCATGAGCGTCGTGGGTTGGGTGGCATCGGCCACAGGCCTCGGCGGGGGCAGTCCGAGCTGCTCCGCGGCGCGCTCGATTCTGTGAAGCTGACGGGGAGACGGTTCATGAGGTACCAGGATGAGCCGCACCTCCGGACGCTGGCGTCGCAGTGTCCTGAACGCGCTCAGCAGCACTTCGTGGTCAGGATGCCAGGTCGAGCCTGCCACAATAGTCCATGCATCCGCACCGAGGGCGATCAAAGGATCTTCCGGCGACACCTCGGTGACCCTGGCCGCGACGCTGTCGTAACGCGGATCGCCCAGCATCTGGATTCGATCCGGTTCCACACCGAGCTGGACCAGGCGGTCACTATCGTCCTCTGATGCGGTTCCCACGGCATCCAGGACGGAGTACCCGGGATGGAGCAACCCGCGGATGGGCCAACGGAGTCTCCCGCTGTGCGGCCGCACCGTGCCCGTGATCAGTCCAAGCTTGACTCCTCGTTGATTCGCCCTGGTGGCAAGCTCGGGCCAGAGATCGAGCTTGGTGAAGATCAGAGCGGTGGGGGAGAGCAGGTCGAGGAACTCGGTGACGTCGTGGACCCGGTCGTACGGAAGGTATCCGGTCACATCGGCGGGCAGCCTGGTCAGCAGCGGCGCAGCCGACGGACTGAAGCAACTGAAGCCGATCTGCCAGTCGGGCTGCAACCGGCGCAGCTCGCGCATGACCGCCTCGGCCTGGCGTGCCTCTCCTACGGAAGGCGCGTGAAACCATACCAGTGGCCGTAAGGCATCGCGGCTCGCGGCGGCCCATCGGCGAAACCCCTCGAGGCTCGCGGCACGGCCTTCGTGTCCGAGCACGATCTTGCGGCTTAACGCCCCAGCCACTGGTGCGAGTGCGGTGCCGAGCATGATCGCGGCGCGATACAAGGGGTTGGTTTCGGTCAAGGAGCGTTGCCTGTGGGAGCACCGGTTGGTCCTGAGCCATCCTGTCAACTTGCGGGAGCGCCCAGCTTACAGCTAAACTAAATCCGTCCGCCCTATGTTCCACCCTGTGAGAGGAGGTGATCCATTGTCTAGTGAGAGTTGCATCCGTAGCTCGAGCAGGGCAAGCGATCGCCTGAGCGAGTAGCGGCGTCGAAGTGACGCCGGAGGCCCGAGGCCGATCGTCTCGAGCTCGATGACAACCGACCGCGCCATTCCGTGAAGTGACGGAGTGGCGCGGCCTGCTTTGTGGGAGGGACGGTCAAGGACTGAGGACTGAGGCGACGGCAATACTCAGTCCTCAGTCCCCATTACTTTCTGCTCATGGCTACCTACTGGTCCACCACCCGGGCCCCTCGCTACAGCCTCACCTTCGCCTTCCCCCTCCTGATCCTCTATGAGCTCATGGCCCGCGGCCTCTCAGGCCCGGATGGCTCGGGGATCCGCAACGGGGCCGATGTGCTTCTCAAGAGCCTCTTCGTCCTGCTGGGGGGAGGGCACGGGTTGACGATCTTCGGCGTGGTTTTGCTCGGCACCGGTGTCGTGCTGGTATGGCGCGATCGGAAGAAGAACGGCCCCATCGAGGGACGGTACTTCGTCGGGATGCTGATTGAGTCCGTGATCTACGCGGTGCTGTTCGGCGTGGTGACCAGCCTGCTCACGACGCTGGTGCTCCAGGGACCGAGGCTCCTGGCACTGGGTCCGATGGAGGGCCAGGGGCTCCCCACCCAGATCATGGTCTCGCTTGGTGCCGGTATCTACGAGGAATTGCTCTTCCGGGTCCTGATTGTCGGCGCGCTGGCGCGGTTTGCGATCGGGGCCTTCCAGATGAAACCCTTTGCGGCGGGAGTCTTCGCGACGATTCTGGGAGCGGTGATCTTCGCGGCATTTCACTACATCGGCCCGCTGGGCGACAACTTCGAGCTGACTTCCTTCACTTTCCGCACCATCGCCGGTGTGCTGCTCAGCGCCCTGTATCTGGTCCGTGGCTTCGGCGTCACCGCCTGGACCCACGCGCTGTACGATGTGTTGTTGACGGTGGCGAGGTAGGGTCGAGGATCTAAGGTCGAAGGTCTGAGGTCACACCTCTTGAGTCCTGTGGGTCCTGGAGCCCCACGACCTTAGACCCTAGACTACTGACTGTCCGTCTTCTCCCTCCACAGCGAATCCAGAAGATGCCGGAAGGTCTCGAGTGGTGCCGCTCCCTTGAGCAGTCCGGCTCCCTCGATATAGACCGTCGGCGTGCTGGAGACCCCGGAACGGGCGGCCGAGTTGGCTTCGTTCTGGATGAGGGCACGGGTTTCCTGCGACTTGAGGCAAGCGAGGATGGAGTCTCGTGGCGCGCCGGCCGAGTCGGCGAGGGTGAGCAGGAACGGGGCAGGGTCCTTGAGCGGGGCCCACTTCGTCTGGTACTGGAAGAGCAGGTCGTGGATCGCCCAGAAATGGTTGGTCTCGGCGGCACACATCGCGAACTCTGCCGCCGCGCCGGCGTTGGGATGGAGATCGGTGAGCGGGAAGTTTACGAAGATCCAGCGCACCTTCCCCGTCGCGATGAATTCCTGCTCCAGGTGGGGCAGCACTTCGATCGCTTGCTTGCGGCACCAGGGGCATTGGAAGTCTGACATCTCGTAGACCGTGACCGGCGCCGTCGCCGACCCCTTGGTTCGTGCGGCAACCAGGCCGGGATCCTTGAGCTGCGCCGCCGCGCCTGTGAAGCCGCCGATCGCCAACAGCAGAGCGAGCATCAGGATTCGCATCTCAGTACCTCGGCTGCCGCTTTCCCGTCGAGCGGTCGAGCACGATCTTGCCGCTCTTGATCGGAACATTCCAATACCACTCTGCATTGGGATCGTCGGCCACCCAGGAGCGCGCGTACACCCACCAGTCGCCATTGGGCAGTCGAATTGTCACCGAACCATCGGCGCCCGTCGTGTCAGGGATCGGCTGGCGGCCAACTACATTGTTGAGCCGGTCGACGATACTATCGTAGCCCTGATAGGTGCTATCTTGCCAACGGCTCATCCGGTCGCGGAGACTGTCGATCGGCCCCGCCAGTGTGTCGCGGGCTTTCTTGAGCTGGAGTTGAGCCGCGTCGCGCCGCTTGGCGAGATCGCTCAGCGAGTCAGACAGCACACTGAAGCGGCGGTAGAGGAACGCGTAGTCAGGGGCCGAGCGCGGCATTGAATCGAGCCGGACCTTGAGCCTGGCCAGGGAATCCTGGATGCGAGTCACCGCCAGCGATGCCGTGACGTAGGCATGGAACGGCTTCTGGAAGGCACGGAACAAGGTATCGAGTCGCTGCTTGATCGGCCCCGGCGAGGTGGCCTTGGCCTCGAGAAGGGCGATGATGCTGTCGCGATCGTAGGAAAGTACGATCAGAGGCAGGTTTGCCACCGGGGCGTCCACGGAGTCGGGGCCCGGAATGGCGACGTCTACACGGACTTCCCGGCCGCCGCAGGCGGCCAGAAGCAGAGCGAGCGTGATCAAACAGCGGGGCACAGGCAACCGGGTGAGGGGAACCGAAGGGGTATTCGGGCCGGGGAAAACTAGGCGAGTCCTGGGGTTGCTTCAACTCATCCCAGCGCTGCTCGCGGCACAGCAGGGCGGGGGAATCGACTCGCTGTTTCCGGCGCGCCCCACCGGGTATCTCACCGACGTAGCCGGTGTCGTGGATCAGCAGTCAGCCGCCCGGATCGACGACCTCGCCGCCCGCCTCCGCACCGCCACCGGCGCCGAGCTCGCGGTGGTCACGCTTCCTACCCAGGGACGATACGAAACCTCCGACCTGGCCCTTGCCATCGGTCGTGCTTGGGGAGTAGGGGCCAAGGCCGAGATCGGCGACCAGCGCCGCAACGCGGGCCTGGTCCTGCTCGTGGTTCCCAAGAGGGAGGGGCAGCAGGGCGGCCTCTATCTCGCAACCGGGCGCGGAGTCGAAGGCATCGTCACCGACGCGACCGCCGGTCGCATTCTCGACCTGATGATTCCCCAGCTCCGAGCGGGTGAATATGGCCCCGCCCTCGTTACCGGAACCGAGGCGATCGCCAGCACCGTCGCCAAGGGCTTCGGCGTTACCGACTCCGCGCTCACGGCGGCGGATCCTTTCAAGAGCTCCGGTGGCGGTGACGACGGCATCCCCGGGTGGGTCGTTCCGGTCCTGTTCATCCTGGTGTTCTTTGTTCTACCAATGTTGGCGCGCGCCGGTCGTGGCCGCGGTGGTCGAGGCCCCAGGGGAGGTCCCCCGATCTACTGGGGCCCCGGTTGGGGTGGTGGAGGTTGGGGCGGTGGCTTTGGTGGTGGAGGTTTCGGTGGTGGTGGGGGAGGATTCGGCGGCTTTGGCGGCGGTGGCGGGTTCAGTGGCGGCGGTGCGGGAAGGAGTTTCTGATGAGCAACGACGTCGAGCAACTGCTTCAGTCATTTCTCACCCGGGCTGATCAGGCGGGTCTAGGTAACTACGTGGCCCTACTCTACGGTTCCCATGCCCGGGGGCATGCGTTGCCCCGCCGGTCGGACGTGAACCTGCTCGTGATTCTCGACTCCGTGGATGCGGCGAGGCTGCGAGCCTTGGGGCCCGCCTTCAGCGAATGGGAGGCGGCAGGGCAGCCGCCACCCATCATTCTGTCGAGGGTGGACTGGGAGCGGTCGGTCGATGCGTTCCCGCTCGAGATCGCCGACATGGCTCTCGCCTATCGAGTCCTCCGGGGAGACAATCCGCTTGCGAGCATCTCAGTGGATCGCGCCGACCTGCGACGAGCGCTGGAGCGGGAACTGCGCGGCAAGATGCTTCGGCTGAGACAAGCCTACGCCACATTCACCGGCAAGTCGGACCGCCTGGCTGAGCTGGCGCAGGGTAGTGCCGGAGTCATCCAGTTTCTCTTCCGGATGCTGGTGAGCGTCGCCGGAGAAGCTTCCCCAGCCAACGCGCAGGAGGCAGCGGCGTCGGCGGGACGGCTTGCCGGCTTCGATCCCGCGTCCACCCAGACCGTCTTCGCCCATCGGGGCGACCCGGTCTGGCGCTGTAGCGACGAGGACTTCGTAGGGTATCTTCACGCGGTGGAAGCGGCCGCGCGCTTTGTGGACCAACTTCAGACTGGAGAACGGAGATGATGCGGTACCTTCGGCTGTCGCTGTTGCTGCTCGCGGTGACGGCCACCGGCTGCGGTTATAACAAGATCCAGGCGCTCGACGAACAGGTGAACTCCGCGAAGGGGCAGATCGCGGCCCAGCTGCAGCGGCGGGCCGACCTGATTCCGAACCTGGTGGAAACGGTCAAAGGGTACGCGAAGCACGAGGAGACCATCTTCACTGAGGTCGCCAACGCGCGGGCCAAGCTCGCCGGCAGCGTGCAGTCGGGCAACGTGGATGAGATGGCTCAGGCCAACCAGGCCCTGACCGGCTCGCTGGGGCGGCTGCTAGCAATCGCCGAGAACTATCCCCAGCTCAAGGCTGATCAGAACTTCCGGCAGCTGTCCGACGAGCTTACCGGCACTGAGAACCGGATCTCCGTGGCCCGCCAGGACTACAACACCGCGGCCCAGCAATACAACACCTTCATCCGGACCTTCCCCTACAACCTCACGGCCAAGGTATTTGGCGCCGGAGGGCCCAAGCCGTATTTCGAGGCGAAGGAGGGCGCGGAGGAAGCGCCGTCTGTGAAATTCAATTGATGGCGTGGGGGTCGAGTGCCATAAGCCTTAAGCCATAGGCCGTATGGCCAGACTGGGTCAAACGAAGAACCCTCCATGCGCGAGCATCGGAGGGTTTCTCTTTTTCTTGCTTTGGCCTTAGGCCTATGGCTTATGGCACTCGACCCACCCGCGGGAGCTAGTCAACTACCACCTGCGGCAACACGTACCGCAACGGATCTACTGGCTGGCCGTGGACGTGAACTTCGTAGTGCAGGTGGGGCCCCGTAGCGAGACCGGTATTTCCCACCTCGGCAATCAGGTCGCCGCGCTTCACGTGCTGGCCCTGATGCACCAGAATCTTCGAGCAGTGAGCGAACTTGGTTGTGATTCCGTAGCCGTGATCGATCTCCACGGTGTTCCCGTAGCCGGTTTCCCAACCTGTGGAAGTCACGACGCCCGCGGCGGGGGACTGGATGGGGGACCCGAGCGGGGCCTGCACGTCGATACCCTCGTGGGGCCGTGCGTAGTGCAGGATCGGATGCTCCCGCATCGAAGCGAACGCACTGGTGAGCCAGCCCGAGGTAGGCATGATGGACGGCATCGCCACCAGGCGGTCACGGTGGGCGGAGATGCTGTCGCCAGCTTCTTTGAACGAGAACGCCAGCAGGTTGGCGCGACGAATCAAGCCGGCCAGATCCACCCGGACTTCCTCGGCCCGCCGGGCGAGGACGTTAATCGGCTTGACCAGGGAACCCTCGGGGGCAGGGCCACCGATGCCGGCCTGCTGCACCTGGGGATCATTGGGCTCCAGGTTCGCCATCAGACGGATCTTGGCGTCGCGCTGCGCGAGGGTTCGAAGGGTATCGGACAGGACGTCGAGCTTGCCGTTGAGCTGGCCAATCTGCTCGGCCAAGTCGGCGTTTTCCCGCTCGAGGGCGGAACTACGCTGGAGACTGACGGTGCGCGAAACGGTGGCGTAGCCGAGCAGGAGCGCGGAAAGGCCCAGGACCACACCGAAGCCGGCTGCGATCTTCAGCAGCGCCTGAGATACCTCGACAGCTTTCGAGGCACCTGAGCCGGGTGGCACGATGACTAGGGTCCACTTCCGTTCTGCCATTCGCCGCCTTTCCTAAGCCGTTGGAGTTGTGTGAATAAGCTCGGGCTATAATGCTCCTCGGTCCCTAGCCTGTCAAGGCGCAGGACGACACGTATAGGTGTTGAACTGTCAAGATTTTGAGGGGTCTAGCTTGGGGAAAAGTCCTGCAGGTTTTGTGACCCTTAGCCCGGCCACCTTAGGGTGGTCGAGTCCCTGAATCCGGGTTCTTTCGGGGTGGCCGTCGAGACCCAGATGGCTCCAGAGCTCCTCGGCCTTCCCGGGGAGAAACGGGGAGGTGAAGACCGCGAGCCGCAGGAGGCAACGGGCCAGGGCGGCGAGGGTCGCGTCGAGCTCTGCGTCCTTGCCCTCTTTGGCGAGCGTCCAGGGGGCTTTCTGCACGATGAACTGATTGGCCTCCCCCACCAGGCCCCAGACCGCTTCGGCACCGCCCTTGAGGTCGGTGGCGTCCATGGCCTTCCGGTAGGTTGCCAGCGCGGCCTCGCCGGCTGCATCGAGGGGAGTGTCCGCTCCTTCAGGAACGACGCCCGCCCGGTACTTCTCGATCATGGCCAGGGAGCGGGAGGCGAGGTTGCCGAGACCGTCGGCCAGGTCGCTGTTGTAACGCGCGTCGAACCGCTCCCAGCTAAACTCGCCATCTCCCGAGAAGCCGACCTCCCGGATGAGGAAATAGCGCAGCGCATCCGGTCCGTGGTGGGCGATCGCCTCGGACAACTCGAGCCCCACCCCGGCGCTCTTGGAGAAGCGGTCGCCACCGAGGTAAATGAAGCCGTGGGCCCAGACCTGCTCCGGTAAAGCCTCGCCGGCAGCCTCGAGCATCGCGGGCCAGATCACGGTGTGGAACCGCGTGATGTCCTTGCCGACCACGTGAACCTGGGCAGGCCAGCCGGCGCGGGAATTGAGGAATCGCTGCGCGGTCCAGTAGTTCGGCAGGGCGTCGAACCACACGTAGGTGGTCTGGATCTCGCCGTCGCTCGTCGGACGAGGGAAAGGCACACCCCAGCTGAACCGGCTACGGCTCGCGGAGACGTCTTCCAGCCCTTCTCTCAGCAATCCGAGAATTTCGTTGCGGCGGGTTTCGGGCTGGACGAATTCCGGTTTCCTGGCGAGCAGGTCCTCGAGGAACTTCTGGTACCGGGAGAGGCGGAAGAACCAGTTCCGTTCCTCGACGAACTCGAGGGTCCGGGTGGGATGCAGGGCGCAGTGCCCGTCCACGATTTCCGCTTCGGTCTTGAAAGACTCACACCCGACGCAATAAAGGCCGGAATACGACTTCTCATAGAAGTCATCCGGGTTCCGCGCGAAGATCTTCTCGATCAGCTCGCGCACCCCTGCCTTGTGCTCGGGGGCGGTAGTCCGGATGAACTGGTCGTAGCTGATGTTGAGCTGCTCCCAGGTGCGTTGGAAGGACTCTGCCACCTGGTCCACCAGTGCCTGCGGAGGGATGCCCTGGTCGGCAGCAGTCTGGGCCACCTTCTGGCCGTGTTCGTCCATGCCGATGAGGAACCAGACATCGTCCCCCTTCAGCCGGTGATATCGGGCGATGCAGTCGGCGCCGACTTTTTCGAAGGCGTGGCCCAGGTGCGGGTCGCCATTCGCATAGTCGATCGCTGTGGTAATGAAGAAGTGACCCACTCAGGACTCGGTCGGCGGGGATTCGGGACCTTCGCTCGTCCCGCCGCGGCCTCGACGGCCCCGCCGCCGCCGGCGGCGGCGCGCGGCGCTGTTACCGGATTCCCCCGGGGGCTGAGAGGCGGGAGGTGTCGAGTCCTTGGCGACAGTCGGGGGAGCGGGGGCCGGAGAAGGCGCCACGGTGGCCACTTCCACGTGGGCGGCCTCCATTTCGTCCCGGAGTTGAACCAGCGGGATGATTCGCGAACCCTGTTCCTCATGCCGGAGGAAGACCCGTTCCCGGAAGATGTCCACCGCCACCACCTTCTCGGGCCCACGGGAAGTCTGAAGGGTCTTGCCCTCGCGGGGGAATCGCTTGCGCGACGCGACGTAGAACTCGTGCTCGTACTTGAGGCAGCAGAGCAGCCGGCCGCAGCCGCCGGAGATCTGGGCGGGATTCAGCGAGAGATGCTGATCCTTCGCCAACGCCAGACTCACCGGCGACAGCTCGGTCAGCCAGGTGGAGCAGCAGTACTCCTTGCCGCAGCGGCCCACACCCTTGAGCCGCGCCGCCTCGTCCCGCACGCCGATCTGACGCAGCTCGATCCGGGTCCGAAAGAGCGCCGCGAGATCGCGGACCAGGGCGCGGAAATCGACCCGCTTTTCCGCCGTGAAGAAGATGGTGAGCTTGCCCCGGTCCCACTGCCACTCGGCATCGCTCACCTTCATCTCGAGCGAGTGTTGCCGGACTTTGTCGATCACCTTGCGGCGGGCTTCTTCCTCGTTCTGGCGCAGATCGTTCGCGGTGCGGATCTCTTCCTGCGAAGCGCGGCGCACCACCGGACGCATCGCGGGCGGGGTGGTGGCGCCGACCGCACACCCGGTGCAGGCGCCGGCGCATTTCTTCTGCGCGGTCTCGCCCGCCGAAAACACCCGTCCGAAGTCGAGGCCGCGCTCGGCCTCGACCACGACCGCTTCCTTCAGCCGGAGCGGCTCCTGCTCGTCGTTCCAGAGAAAAAAGTCGCGGCGGGTACCTTTGAAGCGTACTTCGACGGTTTGAGGCATCAGGTCTCGGTGAACGCGCCCATGGCCGCGTACTTGTCAGCACGGCGGCGCACCAGCTTTTCAGGCCGGACCTTTCGCAACTCAGTCATGTGGCGGATGAGAGCTTCTCGCAGAGCCTCACCGGTCGCGTCGGGGTCGAAATGCGCCCCTCCCAGCGGTTCCGGAATGATCTCGTCAATGAGCTTGAGTCGCAGCAGGTCCTGCGCCGTCAACTTCAATGCATCGGCCGCCCGTTCGCGCTGAGAGGCATCCTTCCACAGGATGGCGGCGCATCCCTCGGGTGAGATGACGGAATAGACCGAGTTCTCCAGCATCAGCACCCGGTCGGCCACCCCGAGTGCCAGCGCGCCACCGGAGCCGCCCTCCCCGATCACCACCGCGATACAGGGCGTCGGTAGCGCGGCCATCTCCAGGATGCTGCGGGCCAACGCTTCCGACTGGCCCCGTTCCTCGGCGCCGAGTCCGGGATAAGCGCCGGGCGTGTCGATGAGCGAGATGACCGGGGCGCTGAATTTGGCCGCCAGCTTCATGAGACGGAGCGCCTTGCGGTATCCCTCCGGGTGCGCCATGCCGAAGTTGCGCTTGAGATTCTCCTTGGTGTCCCGCCCCTTCTGGTGCCCGATCACCATCACCGAGACGCCGGCCAGCCGGGCCCAGCCGCCGACGATCGCCGGATCGTCGCGGTACAACCGGTCTCCGTGCAGCTCGATGAAATCGGTAAAGATGGTGCTCAGGTAATCGAGGGTGTACGGCCGGCGTGAATGGCGCGCCACCTGCACCCGCTGCATGGGCGTCAGGTTCATGTAGATCTCGGATCGGAGGGTATTGAGCCGGACCTGGAGCAGGCGGGCTTCTTCCGAAACATCGATCTGCTGCTTCTCTCCCAGTTGGGTGAGATCCTCGATTTGCCGCTCCAGTTCCTGCAGGGGCCGCTCAAAATCGAGACTGTAGGTGGTCGCCATTTCGTGTCTAAGAGAGGAGCCTTAAGCCCTAAGCCGTAAGCCCGAAGCATAAGAGCCTAAGGCCTATCGCTTCTGGCATTCCCCCGAAAGGGGTCTGTGGTTCGCGGTTCGCTCAGGGTTAGCCTGCCCGAACATACTGCACGTGCTCGGCACCCAGCAACCGGCGGAGTCCCTGGATCAGCTCCTCATCCGGGGCAATCCGGACCCGTCTGGATCGGGCCCTGAGCCGCTCGCCATTTCCGTCGCTCCATTCAATATAGAGCGGGGCAGGGCCGGGGTGAGCGGCACAGAGCGCTACGGCTTCCTTGATGCGCTCGGGCGGCGGAGCTTCCGGCGCCTTCCACCGGAGAGCCACGCCGAGGGCCCCGCTGGGTATCAGCTCATCGAGCGGCCGGGCCAACTCGACCACGAACGGTGCCCGCTCTTCCCCACGATCCCGCGCGCTGTAGCCGCCGGTGAGCAGCACGGCGAGATCGTCTCGGATCACCTGGTTGAGCCGGGCCCAGGCGTCCGGGAAGACGATCGCTTCGGCCGTCCCGTGGAAGTCCTCGAGGGTGATCCGGGCATACTCCTTCCCGGTCTTCTTGGAAATCTGCCGCTTCACCAGGGTCACGACTGCCGCGATCGTCACCTGGTGCTCGCTCCATTCACCCAGCGTGCTGGTGGTCCGGGTGCCGAACACTTCCACCTCGGCGCGGAACCGTTCGAGCGGGTGACCCGAGATGAAGAAGCCGAGGACTTCTTTCTCCTTTGCCAGCCGCTCGGCTTCACTCCACTCCGGTACCTCGGGCAATGTTTCCCGGTGATGGCGTGCCGCGACCGCATCTCCGAACAGGGATGCCTGTCCCGCTTCTCGCTCCTGCTGGGCCAATTGCGCCTCACCGAGTGCCTCATCCAGCGCAGCCGAGAACTGCGCGCGGTGCCCCCCGAGAGAGTCGAGCGCGCCCGCCGCGACGAGGGATTCGATCACCCGCTTATTGGCGAGACGCAGGTCGATCCGGCTGGCGAAGTCGGGCAGGGTCTTGAACGGCGCCTCTTTGCGCGCGGCGATGAACGATTCAATCGCTCCGCGCCCGACGTTACGCACCGCACCCAAACCGAACCGCAGTCTCCGGTCTCCAATTACCGTGAACTTGAATCCCGATTCGTTCACGTCGGGCGGCAGCACTTCAAGGCCCAGCTCACGGGCCTCGTTGATATACTGCACCACCTTGTCGGTATTCCCGATTTCCGACGACAGGAGTGCCGCGAGGAACTCGGCTGGATAGTAAGTCTTGAGCCACGCCGTCTGGTACGACAGGACCGAATAGGCCACGGAGTGTGACTTGTTGAAGCCGTAGCGGCCGAAAGTCTTGATCTGGCCTCCCAGCTCCTCGGCCAGTTTGCGCTGTATCCCGTTGGCGACGGCCCGCTCGATGAACCGGCCGACCTCCTTATCGATC
>DATBGE010000178.1:0-3625 GCA_036558125.1 Gemmatimonadales bacterium
ACCGCGAGGGTGTACTGCCCGCACGAGACACAGCGAAAGTACGCCTCGGTGTAGGCGTGACCCATCAGGCCACCCCGGATCACCGCGGCGCTCTTCGCAATCGGCTCGTGGCACTTCAGACACTGAACCATCTGTCCTCATCGAGAGCAGCTAGCTGTTAGCCGTTAGCTGTGAGCTGTTAGCCGTTAGCCGTTAGCCGTTATTGCTTCACCCACGGCGCCGTCATCAGCCGCTTCAGGCTTTCCTTATACAGCAGCCGGCGCCACCAGGTCGGCTTGGGCTGCAGACTCTTGAGGACCGTCCCCTCCCATCCCTTGGCTGGGTCCACCGAAATGATCGCGGCGAAGGAACCGCCACCGATCAGCCGCGCCAGCGACTTGATGTGGGCGTGGAGAAAATGGGCGGCCGCAGCGGTCCCCGTGTCGCTCAGGCCCATCACTACCCAGCAGCTCCGATGGCTGGCCGGATGGTAACCCTTGTAGATAAGACCGAAATCGTGGCCTTCTTTCGCCTCGAACAACTCGGACGACTGCAGCGTGCGGAACGCAGCCGGTTGCTGACGTACCTGCACCAGCTTGGGCTCGCAGGCGTCGAGGATCTGGAGCGACTTGTAGTGTGGCCCGATCGCGATCGCATCCTCGCTCCAGGTCTGTCGTCCGGTCTCACCGGACAGGAGCGAGAAGCTGAGCCTGCTGTTGGTTGCCAGCACGAGTTGCTGCAGCTCGGCGAGCGCGCGCACATCGGGCACGGTGTAAAGCTCCGGAATCTTCGGCCACTTGAGCACGGTGAGGCCGGAGGCAGGATTGCGCGGATCCTCTGGTGCCTTGGAGAAGAGCTCGTTGTTGGGAACGAAGAGCCCGCGGAGGAAGAAGGCGGCGGTCGAGTCCTTGGTAGCGAGCGACCCGAGCAGGAGTCGCACCGAAGGATCCGTCCTCCAGTACCAGAGTGCGAGTGCGAGCAAGAGGACCGCGAGAATCGCGATCCCCGCGATGGCCAGCGGATTCGAATCGGAAAGAAAGCCCATGCTCAGATCCGTGGTTCAGTCGTGAGTACCCGACCCGCGATCACACGAGCGACGGCTTGTATTCTCTGATTCTCCCGAATTCCTGAAAGCCGAGCCGGCGATAGACCCCGACACCGTCGGGCGCGGCCTGGAGGATGGCGACCTGCTGGCCCACCTCCATGGCGTCGCGCAGCGGTTGTGCGGTCAGCGCCGAACCATAGCCCCGCCGGCGATGCGCGGCCAAGGTCGAAATTGCATAGAGGCCGACCACTCCACCACCCACCGTCAGCTCCGCGGTCGCCACCGGGGTCCCATCTACGGATCCCAGGTAGAGCCACAGGGGGCTCGCGGGATGCAGGATCACCGGCGCCGCGCGGGCATAGAACTCAACGACCAGAAGATCGGGCGGCGACCAGTTGGCGGCATTGATCCTGGCGTACTCCCGAAGTTCCTCGGGGCTGCTGACCCGCCTGATCGAGAGCCCATTCGGCGCGAGATCTATGCCGGGCAGGGCCGTAAGATCCAGGGCCATCGCCAGTTCCGACTCGGCCGGCTCAAGTCCTGCCCGTTCCAGCTGTTGCCCCAGGTCGGCCGGCCGGTCTCCGGGTCCTACCCACCACGAAAACGGGTGAGATCGCTCGGCGAACCAGTCGAGCGCCTCGTGAATTGCAGACGCGGCGGCATCCCGCTCGAGTCGAGCGCGACATACGGCGTTGAACGTATCACAGGGAAGGCCGCTGTCGCTCAGGACCAGCGATTCGGATCGGCGCACCCGCATGCCGGCCGTTTGCTGCTGCACCCAGGTGAAGTGGGTGACGAGGTTGGCGTCAGCTGCATCAGCTAACGTTGTAGTCAAATATTCAGTACCGAGTACCGAGTACCTAGTACCTAGTAGACGGCTCCAAGCTCAGCATGGGATATCCGGAATCCAAAACTCGCTCTCGGTACTTCGGTACCAGGTACTAGGTACTAGGTACTGTCTTAGACTGTCGCTCTCGTCCGATCCATCGTACCCCGTTCAGCCAGCGACGACTGCGCCGCCGCCAATCGTGCGATCGGTACCCGATAAGGAGAACAACTGACGTAGTTCATGCCGAGGGCATCGAAGAAGGCCACCGATCGGGGCTCGCCCCCATGCTCTCCGCAGATGCCAAGCTTGAGATCCTGCCGGGTCTTCCGCCCCAGCTCGCATGCCATCTGGATCAGCTTACCGACTCCACCGATGTCCAGCACCTGGAACGGATCATCCTCCAGGATGTTGTGCTCGAGGTAGTAGGGGAGGAAGCGCCCTGCGTCGTCCCGCGAGAGTCCCCAGGTGGTCTGGGTGAGATCGTTGGTGCCGAAGGAGAAGAACTGCGCCTCGCGGGCGATCTCGTCCGCGGTGAGGGCGGCGCGGGGCAGCTCGATCATGGTGCCGAGGAGATAGGGCACGGTGAGCTGCTTCTCCCGGAAGACCTGTTCGGCAACCTCACGTACGATGAGGGCCTGCTTCCGAAACTCCACGACGTTCGCGGTGAGCGGGATCATCACCTCCGGCATCACTCGGCCCTTGCGGGACGCGACGGCACAAGCCGCCTCGAAGATGGCGCGGGCCTGCATCATGCTGATCTCGGGATAGATGATCCCCAGCCGGCAGCCCCGGAGTCCCAGCATCGGGTTGGTTTCCTGCAGTGCGAGCACGCTCGCGGCGACGTCTTCCGGCTTGCGGCCCAGCGCCTTCGCCAGGACTTCGATCTCGTGCTTCTCCTTGGGGAGGAACTCGTGGAGCGGGGGGTCGAGCAGCCGGATGCAGACCGGATAGCCCTCCATCGCGCGGAAGATCGCCTCGAAGTCCCCCCGCTGCATGGGGAGCAGCTTCGCCAGCGCCTTCTTGCGACCCTCGCCGCTCTGGGCCAGGATCATCTCCCGCATCGCGATCAGCCGGTCCCCCTCGAAGAACATGTGCTCGGTGCGACAGAGCCCGATGCCTTCGGCGCCGAAGTCGCGGCCCCGATGTGCATCGGCTGGCGTGTCGGCATTCACCCGCACTCGGAGATGGCGGACCTTGTCGGCCCACTGCATGAGCCGGGTGAAGTTGCCCGACAGCTCGGGAGACACGAGGTTGGCCTGCCCGGCGAAGACCCGTCCGGTGCCGCCGTCGATCGTGATCCACTCGCCCTGCTTGATTGTGCGGCCGTTGACCGAGAATTGCAGGCTCTGCTCGTTCACTTCGAGTTTCGCCGCGCTCGCGACACAGGGCTTCCCGATGCCGCGCGCCACGACCGCCGCGTGACTGGTCATGCCGCCGCGCGCGGTGAGAATCGCCTTGGCGGCGATCATCCCGTGGAAATCTTCAGGACTGGTCTCCCGTCGCACCAGGATCACCGACTCGCCCTTGCGACCGAGCTGCTCGGCCATGTCGGCGTCGAACACCGCAGTGCCTGAGGCGGCTCCGGGAGACGCCGGAAGTCCCGTCGTCAGCAGGTCGAGATGGGCCTTGGAATCGATCGCGGGATGGAGCAGTTGGTTCAGATCGTTGGGCGGAATCCGGGCGACCGCCTCATCTTCGCTGATCGCACCTTCGTCCACCATCTCGCAGGCGATACGCACCGCGGACTGGCCCGAGCGCTGCGCCCGGCGGGT
>DATBGE010000179.1:0-3920 GCA_036558125.1 Gemmatimonadales bacterium
CGCATCCTGGCCGACAAGTCGACCTACAACACCGTCGAGGATGTGACCGGCCGGATGGTGTCTCTGCGCGCAGGTGACCTCCTGGCGGGGACGCTCGGGGCACGCCGCGCTCTCCGCGGCTACGCGGGACAGGTGCCCGACAAGATCGCCGTGGGCGACACCATCGAGGTGCTCAACCTCGGCGGAATCCTGGGCCGCTGCACCTCGGCCAATCCCGAAATCGGGCCTCCCTTTCGCGCCGAGGTTCTGGGGGCGGTCCTCAGCTTTCCCGACCTGGGCGACCGGATCGGCCGTCCCGCCCACATCAAGGATCACGCGGTGCCTCCGGCGGACCGCCTGGAGTCGCAGATCCCGGTGGTGTATGTGGCGGGTACCTGCATGAATGCCGGGAAGACCGTTGCGGCAACTGAATTGGTCAGAGGTCTCACCCGGTCGGGTCTGCGGGTCGCCGCGGCCAAGCTCACCGGTGTTTCCTTGATGCGCGATGCCTTGTCGATGCAGGACGCCGGGGCGATCGCGGCGCTCACCTTCAACGACATCGGGATTGCGACCACCCGAACGGGAATCACGGTGACGGCGGCCAAGGGCATTCTCAACAATCTCGCGGGCTTCAAGCCGGACGTGATCGTGGCGGAGTTGGGCGATGGAATCCTGGGCGACTACGGAGTACAGGACATCCTGCGCGACCGCGAGCTGATGAGCGTCGGGGTATCCTACGTCATGGCGGCGCCCGATCCGGTGGGCTGTTGGGGGGCGGTCACCCTGATGCGTGACATGTTCGGGCTCGAGGTGAGTGTTCTTACCGGGCCCGCCACCGACAATGAAGTCGGGCGTGATTACGTAAAGAAGCAGCTCGATCTTCCCGCTCACAACGCGCTGCGCGACGCGGCCAAGCTGGTCGGCATCGTCCGGAGCGGCATCGAGACGCGTCAGGCATCTTCGCTCGGTGGCCAGCTCGCCGCCGTGAGCGCCTGACGCCCTTCGGAAGAGTCGGATGGGACTTCGTGTCGCAGTCATCGGCGCAGCTGGGTACGCTGGAGGGGAGCTGTTGCGGCTCCTCTCTCTGCATCCGGAGGTGGAGGATTTCATCGCCACCAGCCGGAGTCAGGCCGGGATGCGGATGGGCGAGGTTCATCCGGCGCTTGCCGGGATCTCTGAGGCAACGTTCAGCGGTGCCAGTCCCGCCGAGGCTGCCGCACGGCGGGATGTCGTGTTTCTGGCTCTGGAGCACGGCGAATCATCCAAGATCGCGACCGAGGTCTTGAACTCCGGTGTCGGTCTGGTGATTGACCTGGCTGCTGATTTCAGAGTCCAGGACCTGGCGCTGTACCAGAAATTCTATGGAGTGCACACGGCTCCGGACCTCGTGCGCTGCTTCACCTACGGACTGGCCGACGTTCTGGGGACCTCGCTACGGGGCAAGCGCGCGGTGGCGGTTCCCGGCTGCTTCGCAACCGCCGCGGAGCTGGCGCTCTATCCTCTGGCCCGGGCCGGGATCTCGTCTCCTCCCGCGCTCTTCGCGGTAACCGGTTCGAGTGGAGCAGGCGCACTCCCCAAGGCGACGACGCATCATCCGGCCAGGGCGCACAATCTCTTCGCTTACTCGACCATGGGTCACCGGCATGAGGCGGAGATCGCGGGATGCTGGGGTGAATGGACCGGCGATCGCAACGCCGGTGTCCGGCTCATGGCGCACTCCGGCCCCTTCGTGCGAGGGATATATCTCTCGACTCATGTTCAGCTGGGCGGCGATCAGAAGCCGAGGAAGGACATGAGTGCATGGTATCGCACGGTCTACGAGGGCAGACCGTTCGTCCGCGTCTTGAACCAGCCTCCTGAGCTGACCCACGCGGTGGGGACCAACTACGCGCTGATTCATGCCGCCCAGTCAGACGACGGTCGAGAGCTCCAGGTGAGTGTTGCGATCGACAACCTGGTCAAAGGCGCATCGGGTCAGGCCATTCAGGCGATGAATCTGGCGCTGGGACTACCTGAAGAGCTTGGGTTGCGGGGTGGAGGGATTTTCCCATGCTGAACGGCGCCATCAGGTCGAGCAGCCGAGCCGAGGCGTCGAGCCGCCGAGCCGCTCTCCTTCCTGTCTACGCCCAGTTCCCCATCCGCCCTGTCAGCGGCCGGGGGTCTTGGCTGATCGACGAATCGGGTGAGGAGTGGCTCGATGCCTACGGCGGTCACGCGGTCTCATCCACCGGCCACTCCCATCCGGATGTAGTTCAGGCGATCGCCGACCAGGCGCGGCGCCTGCTGTTCTATTCGAGCGCCGTCCCGCATCAGAACCGGGAGGTGCTTGCGGAACGACTCGCCGAGTTGTGTCCTCGTCCACTGGACCGGGTCTTTTTCTGTAACTCGGGGGCTGAGGCCAACGAGAACGCGCTCCACATCGCGCGCAAGCACACGGGGCGCCAGCTCATCTGCTCGCTGGAGGGCGGGTGGCATGGCAGGACCGTCGCCGTGCTCGCGGTTACCGACGGTGAGAAGTACGCCTCGGGAGCCCGCCGCGCAGGGATGCCACTGTCTCGTAAGATCCCATTCAACAACATCGAGGCGCTCGAGAAGGCTCTCGACGAAACAGTCGCGGCGCTGATTCTGGAGCCGGTGCAGGGCATGGCGGGAGCGCGCGACTGCTCCCCCGAATTCCTCGCCGCCGCTCGACGCGCCGCCGATCGAGTCGGCGCGGTGCTGGTATTCGACGAGGTGCAATGTGGTGTCGGACGAGTAGGGACATTCACCGCCGCGGAGTCCTTCGGTGTCACCCCTGACATCGTTACGATGGCCAAGGGTCTGGCGTCGGGACTCCCGATCGGAGCGGTGGTCTGCTCCGACAAGGTCAGCGCCACCATTGCGCAGGGAGATTTGGGCAGCACCTTTGGCGGCGGGCCAGTTCCCTGCGCCGCGGCGCTGGCCACCCTCGATGTCATTCAGCGGGAACGGTTGATGGACAATGCCAGAGAGATAGGAGCGTACCTGAGCCGCGAAGCAGTCACAGCCGGTGCGGTATCGGTGCAGGGGAGGGGAATGTTGCTCGGTCTCCGAATGCCGCGCCCGGCAACCGAGGTACAGCAAGCGCTGTTCTCCCGGCGCATACTGACCGGCACTGCCAGCGACTCCGCAATCCTCCGTTTGCTGCCACCCCTCAGTTTTTCCCGCAGCGAGTCCGATATTCTGCTCGGCGCTTTGAAGGAGATTCTCTCGTGACCAAACGGGACTTTCTCGCCGCCGAGGACTGGCAGCCGGAAGAGATCGACGCCGTGCTGGAACTCGCCCAACGGATCAAACGGGGCGAGGTGTCCGGAGGACTGGAGCGGAAGATCATGGCGATGGTCTTCATGGACCCGAGTCTCCGGACTCGCGCCAGCTTCGAGGCCGCCATGTTCCTCCACGGGGGACACGGCATCGTGCTCGAACCAGGCCGGGGCAGTTGGAGCATGGAGACCCGACAGGGCGCCGTGATGGATCAGGACACGGTCGAGCACCTGGTCGACGCGGCCCGAGTGTTGGGACGTTACGCCGACGCGGTCGGCCTGCGCTCTTTTCCTCGAGGCGCCGACTGGGCAGCGGTCCGCAACGATGGCATCCTCCGGGATTTCGCCCGCTACTGTGAGAAGCCGGTCATCAACATGGAATCGGCGCGGCGCCATCCCTGCCAGCAGCTGGCCGACGCGATGACGCTCAAGGAGCGCCTCGGAGACCCTCGCGGCAAACGATTCGTGCTGACCTGGGCGTGGCATCCCAAGGCATTGCCCACGGCGGTTCCCGCCAGCGCGGCGCTTGCCGCGGCACATCTCGGCATGGAAATCGTGATCGCTCGCCCCGACGGCTACGAGCTGGATCCGGAAGACACGGCACTGGTGCGAAAGATCACCCAGCATCAGGGTGGCGAGTTCGTCCACATCATCAACGAC
>DATBGE010000180.1:0-8210 GCA_036558125.1 Gemmatimonadales bacterium
ATCGACCTCCCGCCGCCGGAGCCGGCGGACATGCCCGCGGGGCATTGAGCGGGAAGCTTGCGGCCCTGACACGTCACTTCTTCATCCTCCCTCTCAACTCCTCAAACCAGTTCTGGCTCACCACCAGCAGTCCCGACTCGCCCGCCGCCGTCTCACGCAGCATCAGGAACCGTTTGTCGTCCGGCGCAATGGAGTAGAGAGTGACCGGCCCCGCCGGCGTAAAGGGACTCAGCGAGAAGAGCGATTTCTGGGCTCCCACTGAAAAGGTCGGTGATGTGCTCACCGCCGCCGACACCAACTCGTTCTTGTTGTTGCGATAGAAGAGCTCCCTCCCGCTGCGAGACCAGAGCGGAAAAGAGCCGCCCGCGGTCGATACCTGCCAGCGTGCCGTCGACGCATCGGGGAACGGACGAACATAGATCTCGAACGCCCCCGATTCGTCCGACGCGTATGCCAGCCACTTGCCATCGGGTGAGAGCGCAGGCGCCGTTTCCCGGGCGGGAGTACCCACCAGAGTGGCGACCGACGTATCGCCGACCTTCGTAGCCATGATGTCGCCATTGCCCGGGTCGTTGAAGACCCGGCGCATGATCAGCCACCGCCCATCGTTCGACTCGAAGAAATGCCCGAACCCGATCGCCTTTGGAAGCAGATGGGTGGCCGGACCGACGCCGTCCGCCCTTCTCACCGTGGGGATGCCGGCGCCGTCACCCCGATCGCCGAGGAAGAGCACCTGAGATCCGTCCGGGGTCCAGGAGGGACGGAAGTAGTTGGTGTCCCCGAAGGTGATCCTGGAAAATGGCCCCGCGGGGACCTGCTTGACCCAGATGTCCGCCTTCGCGTTCCGTTGCAACTCCACCGCGATCGCCTTCCCATTGGGTGAGAGCGCGATCGAACCGATGGTGCCATCGAGTTTCCACGCCGGGTCCACTGGACTGACGACTCCATCTCGCGTGACCCAGACCACCTCCCGGCTCGAGGACTGTGACGCGGTCTCGTAGATCAGCGTGCCGGTGGGCGAAAGGGCGAACCCTGCGGCGAAGGGATTGGCCTGTAATCCCTCGTAGAGCGACACCGGGGGACCGGTGAGCGCCAGCTTGCCCGGATCGAAGGGCACTGCGAGCATCTTGCCATCGGAGGTGACGACGACCAGATGACCGGTCGGTGAGTAGCGGGCATACACCCCGCGCAGCAGCACGCGGGCCTCGCCCTTCGGGAGCGGTTGCGCCACAATCTCGAAGTCCGCCGGCGCTTGACCGTCGTGGCGGATCCGAAACACGACTCCCTTGCCACCTGGTAGCGTCATCGGCCATTCGGCACCGATCACCCCCTCGCCGAACTTGTAGACCGGCTCCACCCGTCCCCCCGTCGCGCGGATCCGGCTGATTCCCGAGTCCACCTCGAAGTAGACGTAGCCGTCGTCTCCCCAGTCCACTGCGGTTGTGTTCGCGCTGTCGGTGAGCGTGAGCGGTGATCCGCCCTCCAGAGAGAGAATGCGGACCGTCCGTCCCCCGATAGCGAAGGCCAGCTGGCGCCCGTCGGGAGAAAAGGCGGGGCTCAGCGCTCCGTCGGTACCGGGGATCGGTGTCGGAGCGACCTGGTCAGGTTCCTTTATCCAGAGCCGGCTGTTGCCCTCACCGCGACCGGTGTACACGATGCGGCGTCCATCCGGAGAGACGGCGATGTGGCCACCCAGCGCTGCGACCGCAACGCCCTCGTTGTCCCGCAGGAAGATCGGGTAACGATTCATGAACGGATGCGACGACTGAGGCCGCATCCATCCCAGGATCGCGACAGCGGCCAACCCGAGAACGGCTCCTCCGACCAGAAATGCCCGCCGCTTATCCGGCGCCTTGGCCGGTGCGTGTGTCCGCCTGGCAGCCGTCATCACCTGACTCACGCCCGGCTCGCTCAAGGCCCGCACGAAAGCCTCTGCCGTCGCGAAGCGGTCCGCCGGAAGCTTGGCGAGGGCCTTGTGCACGGCTGCTTCGACATTGGGAGGCACCGTGGGCCGGCGGTCACTCACCGGCTCGGCCTCCTTGGTGACCACCGCGGCGATCACCGCCTGGATCGTGGGACCGGTGTGGGGCGGCTCGCCCACCAGCATCTCGTAGAGCAGGCAGCCGAGACTGTAGACATCAGCCCTGGCATCGAGTACTCGCTCCCCGGTTGCCTGTTCGGGACTCATGTACCCCGGTGTGCCGAGCGAGAGGCCGGTCTCGGTCATCCGGTTCCCGCCCGCAGTGCTCACGGCGAGTGCGATGCCGAAATCGGCTACCAGGGCGGCCCCATCGTGCAGCATGATGTTTTCGGGTTTGATATCCCGATGGATCACGCCATGGCGGTGCGCGTAGTCCAGCGCCGACCCGATCTCCTTGCCCAGTCGGACCACGTCTTCCACCGGGAGCTGGCGCTCCCGGTTGAGCCGGTCCCGGAGGCTCTCGCCCTCGCTGAGAGGCATTACGTAATAGAGGAAACCGTCGGCCTGACCCGAGTCGAAGAGCGGCAGGATATGCGGATGCTGCAGCGCGGCGGTGGTCTTGATCTCGGCGAGGAATCGCTCCCCACCGATCACCGCGGCGAGCTCCGGTCGCAAGACCTTGAGTGCCACGTTGCGATCGTGGCGGAGATCCCGCGCGAGATAGACCGTGGCCATGCCACCGGCGCCGAGCTTCCGTTCGATCCGGTAATGATCAGCGAGGGCGGCGACGAGACGAGGATCGGCGTCGAGCATTCGGCTCCGAGGCTAGGCTAGGGAGGACAGGCTGGCAGGATAGGGGACTAAAGGTACCCGAGAGCGACGGGCGCCGCGAGATTTGAAGGCTTCTTCAGGTTCCCCCATCCTCCCCTTCTCCCCCTCACCGCTGCATCTTACCCTCCATGACCGCAGCCACCCTGCAGGACCGCCTCGACTCCGGCCTCACCGGTCGCTACACCATCGCACGCGAGTTGGGCCGAGGAGGAATGGCAACCGTCTTCCTGGCCCAGGACCTCCGCCACGGCCGGGAGGTCGCGCTCAAGGTGCTGCGGCCGGAGATCTCGGCCTCGATCGGCGCCGAGCGATTCCTACGCGAGATCAAGATGGCCGCACGGCTCAATCACCCTCACATCCTCCCGGTATACGACTCGGGCGAGGCCGAGGGGCTCTTGTTCTATGTGATGCCGAGCATGGAGGGGCGTTCGCTCCGGGAGCGCCTCGACGTCGAGCGACAGCTCCCGCTGGACGAAGCTCTGCGTATCACGAGGGAGGTGGCAGCCGCGCTGGACTACGCCCATCGACACCAGGTGGTGCACCGGGATATCAAACCGGAGAACATCCTGCTGCATGAGGGGGCCGCGCTGGTGGCCGACTTCGGTATCGGCAAGGCGCTGAGCGAAGGGGGATCCACCACTCAGACCGGCATGGCGATCGGCACTCCGGCGTACATGAGTCCCGAACAGGCCTCCGGCGAGAGTGGCATCGACGGCCGGAGCGATCTCTACAGCCTGGGGTGTGTCCTGTACGAGATGCTGACCGGTGAACCTCCCTTCACCGGTCCCACCCCTCAGGCGATCATCGCCAAGCGATTCGTCTCAGCCATTCCCCGAGTGCGAACCACCCGCGATGTACCTCAGGAAGTGGATGAGGCGGTGAACCGGGCGCTGTCTCGGACCCCAGTGGACCGCTTCCCCACCGCAGCCGAGTTCGCCGAGGCGCTGCGCTCGCTGGTACGCGATGGCCGGCGCACCACACCGGAATCGGTGAAAAGCGCGCCGCCGGTCAAGGCGATCGCCGTCCTTCCGCTCACCAACATGAGCGCCGATCCCGAGAACGAGTACTTCAGCGACGGGATGACGGAGGAGATCATCAATGCGATGGCCAAGGTGCCGGGAGTCCAGGTCGCATCCCGCACCTCCTCCTTCGCCTTCAAGGGCAAGCAGACCGATGTACGCGAGATCGGGGAGAAGCTCGGCGTGACTTCGGTCCTCGAGGGAAGCGTGCGAAAGGTGGGGAACCGGATTCGCATCACGGCGCAGCTGGTCAACGTGGAGAACGGCTACCACCTCTGGTCGGAAACCTACGACCGGCAGCTCGAGGACGTGTTCGCGATCCAGGACGAGATTTCCCGGGCCATCTCCGAGGCGCTGAAACTCCGTTTGGGGAGCGACGCCGCGCAGCTCGTGGTGCCGTCCAAGAACATCGAAGCGTACAATCTCTACCTGAAGGGGCGGTTCTTCTTCAACAAGTTCACCGAGCAAGGACTGCGCAAGGCGTTGGACCTGTTCCAACACGCCTTGCTGCAGGATCCGGGATACGCCAAGGCCTACGCCGGCATCGCGGACGTCTGGTGTAACCTGGCCGATGACTGGGTAGCGCCCGATGAGGCGTACCCGATGGCGAAGGCGGCGGCGCAGAAAGCCCTCCAGCGCGATCCCGAACTGGCCGAGGCAATTACCTCACTCGGCAAGGTGCTGTGCTGGCATGAGTGGGACTTCTCGGGCGCGGAACGGCAGCTCGAGCACGCCGTGGCACTCAGTCCTAATTACGCCGAGGCACACTATGTCCTGGGGACCGCCCTGCCACTGGTCGGGCGATTGCCGGACGCGATCGAGGAGCTGCGAAAGGCGATCGTTCTGGACCCGCTATCGGCCGAGATGAGCAGCTGGGTCGCTCGCTTCCTGCTCTATTCCAAGGACTACGAGGGAGCCATCACGCAGGGGCAGAAAACTCTCGAACTCGATGAGCAGTCGATCCGATCCACTCTCTACATCGGTTCGGCCCATCTGGCCTTGGGCGATGCCAAGACCGCGCTGGAGTGGTACCGGCGGGGCCAAGGCATGGAGCGAGCCGTCCGCTCATATGACGCGCACATCGCTCGGGCCCTGGCGGCGGTGGGCGAGCATGACGAGGCGGAGGCGATTCTGGCACGGCTGGATGAAGAATCGCGGCAGCATTATGTCAGAAGCGAGGTCCTGGCCATGGGTTATGCCGCCGTGGGCGACCTGGACAAGGCGTTCGCCGCGCTCGAGCGTGCATACCAGGCCCGGTCGGCCGGGTTGATATACCTCCACCTGGATCCGGGGTACGACCCGCTGCGGAAGGATCCAAGGTACGCCGAGTTGGTGCACAGGATCGGGTTGCGGTAGGGTCGGAAACGGACTCAGGCTAAGCGAACAAGCGCCGTCTCAGCCCATGCCGAGACGGCGCTTCAAGTTGCCCCTCCTGGGCTCGAACCAGGACCATCCTGGTCCAGCGATGGCCCTACCCCGACTTCCGGCACTTACTCTTCGGGCGAGCTGTGCGACTGCCTCACGGCCGCCGCCTCGCACCCCATACCGTGCCTATGGCTGGAGGTCAACTACGACGATCTCGGGGGTACCATGCCCCCCCATCCCCATGAACTTCTGGACATCCGCGACGTCCGGCTTCGGTGAGATCGCGAGGAGCGCGGATTCGTTGGGGTGGAGCATGCTGACGACTTTCTTCAGATCCCCCTCCGACAAGCGGCTGGCGGGCCCGCTCGCCGGCCGGTACTGGCTGGCGTTTTCGCCAGCATTCGCCGGCAGCGCGCCCAGCCTCGCGACTGCGGTGTCGATGGTCACGCTGGCCTGCATTGCCCTGGCGGAGCCGCCGGCCTTGTTGTGCCTCTGCGTGACCTGCACCTTGCCAGTCGAGTCTTTGACGATGACCGCCCAGGCTTCGACCTTGTCGTAGTTCTTCTTGTTCATCTGCGCTACGCTGTAAGCGGCTCCGCCTATGTCTTTCCAGACGGCGTACACCATCTTGAGTGGAGGGTCTTTGTCCTGTGCCAGCAACGGATTGGCGAATAGAACAAAGAGGGCAAGTGGCCAAGTGCCACGCGTGTAAGTACCCATAGGGTGCTCCAGTGAATGGGTAGGCAGGAAACCAGACTCGGTAGGAATGCAATCCGGCTCCAGCGCCGAAGGTAGGGAGCCGGAATTGGGCCGACCATTGGATCTTGGTGCAGGTGCCTGCCCGCCACTGGAGAAATGGTCGCAGAAACGGCTAGAGCGGGCGCATAAGAGAAAGGCCCGATCCACAGCCCGCCTAGTCCTTCGTCCAATGGCGCGTCAGGTAGTCACAGGCCAGTCTAAGGGACTGACTGCAATTGCGGTGTTGTTGGGCACCCTTGCTGACCCGACAGCCTGCGGAACGCTACAGGAGGAACCAATGCCATCGGCCACGAAGGAAGCACCGCCCGTTAACCAAGGCGCCTCGTCCCACCAGGTGCCTCTGCCTACCTCCCCCGCGGACGTCCCTGGTCCGGCGCCAGGCACCGCGATGACCAAGGCCTACGTCGAGACTATCGGCCGCATGGCGTACATCTGGGGCTGGCCGCTGGTCAACTCGCATAACCGCCGCGCAGCATTCGCGAAAGCTCCCGAGCCCGGCCGGAACGGCGGCGTGCTTCCCGTCGCTCCGACCGGCCGGATCGCGATGTTGGCCGACTATATCAAGCCGGAACAGAACTTCGTCACCTGCAGCAACCAGGACGTGGTCTACGGCGCTGGCTATTTCGCGCTGGATACCGATCCGGTGGTTTTCCAGGTGCCGGATTTCGGCGACCGCTTCTGGGTCTACGCGCTGTACGACGCGCGGACGGACGAATTCGGGAACATCGGCAAGGCCTACGGCACCAAGCCGGGCCTCTACCTCATCGTGAGCCCAACCTGGGAGGGCGAGACGCCGAACGGGATCTCCGCGGTCGTACGCTCTCCGACCGAGCTCGCGTTCGCCATCCCGCGGGTATTCCGGGACGACACGCCCGAGGATCTCCAGGCCGTACAGGGGGTGATCAACCAGATCCAGTTCTACCCGTTGAAGGAGTTCGATGGGAAGATGAAGACCAAGGACTGGAGCAAGATCCCCGACTTCCCGGTGCCCAAGTCCAGCGGTGGCGCCGGCGAGGCCAAGTGGGTAGACCCGGCAACCTTTTTCGACCAGTTGCCGGAGGTGATGAAGCTCGTCCCGCCGATGCCCGGTGAAGAGGCGCTCTACAAGTGGATCGGGAGCGTGCTGGACGCCGCCGCGAGAGATCCCGAAATCGACAAGATCCTGCAGGAGACGGCCGTCGCCGCCGAGAAAGAACTGATGGAGCCGCTCAAACAGTGGCGCAACAACGGCGCGCCGGCGGGAAATGGCTGGAACTCACCGGTGAACAACGCCTGGTGGGGCACGGACTATCTCAACCGCGCCGGCACCGCCAAGTCCAACATGTACGACAACAAGCCGTCGGAGACCAAGTACATCTACACCGACTTCGACAGCTCAGGGAAGCAGCTCAGCGGCGAGAAAACCGTCGCGGTCACGTTCGCGAAGGGGCAGCTTCCCCCGGTTAAGGGTTTCTGGTCCCTCACGCTCTACAACGAAGAGCACTTCTTCCACGCGAATCCCTTGAACCGCTATTCGCTCGGGACCAAGAGCAAGGGGCTTAAGCCCAACGCGGACGGCTCACTGACGCTGTATGCCGGCTCCAAGTCACCGGGCGAGGAGAAGGAGAGCAACTGGCTGCCGGCGCCCAGCGGCCATTTCTCACTCTACATCCGCGCCTACTGGGCCGAGCCCGCGATCCTCGAGGGCAAGTGGCAGCCGCCTACGGTGACCCAGACGTGACCCTCACCCACTAGCTTCACAGCCGCAGATAGGCGAAGCCCGGCACGACTTAAGTCGTTGCCGGGCTTCATTGCCCCTCCTGGGCTCGAACCAGGACTCTCCTGATCCAGAGTCAGGCGTGTTGCCAGTTACACCAAGGGGCAGTACTGCCTTCGATTGTCATGGAGCTGAGGGGGATCGAACCCCTGACCTCTGCAGTGCGATTGCAGCGCTCTCCCAGCTGAGCTACAGCCCCAGAGATCCGTCCCGCGAGGCGGGAAAGCTAGCCGCCGGGATGACATGAGTCAACGCTGACGTGGCTCGCCGGAGCGGGGCCACGTCCGCCGGTGGCGAGTGCGTAACAGCATCCGCGGTGAGAACTTGAGCGACACCGAGGGCGACCCCACCTCGGCCATCCCCCGGAGCCGCGCCGCCAGCGCAGATGACGTCACGCGTCACCGCGCGATCCGCTGGGAGCCGGGTATGCTGGCGCATGGACCTGACCAGCGGAACACCCATCTGGCCGACGTTGATCGGCATTCCCACCGTGTATCCCCGGCTACACAACGATCTCCGCTGCGACGTGGCCGTCATCGGCGGCGGAATCACGGGCGCC
>DATBGE010000181.1:0-6388 GCA_036558125.1 Gemmatimonadales bacterium
TCTTCAGGAGACGCGTCCTTGATCTCCCGCGCCAGCAGGGCGACGAATCCCCGGACGGTCGGGGCTTCGACCGGGGCATCCGCAAAGAGGGTGAGCTTCCCGGCGTTCGTCTCCAGGAAGAGGAAGACCGGAGACATGCACTCCGGCACTTTGTTCTCTCCCTTCTCTTTGGCAAGCCGGTAACGCTCGGGCAGGGCCGGCAGTTTCTTGGCGTAGTCCAGCAGCAACTCGAGTCTGAGTTGGCTGTCTGCCGAGGCGAAGCGCTGTATGGTGCGGTCAAAATCCGTCATGATCGAATACTACTCGCGTCCGCCAGCCCTTACATGTTGTCTACGATGGCGGCGCCGAACTCGCTGCACTTGAGGAGAGTTGCTCCTTCCATCAGGCGTTCCAGGTCGTAAGTCACCCGCCTCTGACCGATGGTACGCTCCAGGCCCTGGATGATCAGGTCGGCGGCCTCGGTCCAGCCCATGTAGCGCAGCATCATTTCACCCGAGAGGATCACCGACCCCGGGTTGACCCGGTCCTGGCCGGCGTACTTGGGCGCGGTGCCGTGGGTAGCCTCGAAGATGGCGTGGCCGCTCAGGTAGTTGATGTTGGCACCGGGCGCGATGCCGATCCCGCCTACCTGGGCCGCGAGAGCGTCCGAGATGTAGTCCCCGTTCAGATTCATCGTGGCAATGACCTCGTATTCCGCCGGACGAGTCAGAATCTGCTGCAGGAAGGCATCGGCGATGACGTCCTTGACCACGATGCCCTGCGGCAACCGGCACCAGGGACCGCCGTCCAGGTCCACGGCACCGTACTCCTGGCGAGCCACCTCGTATCCCCAGTCCCGGAAGGCCCCTTCGGTGTACTTCATGATGTTGCCCTTGTGGACCAGCGTCACGCTCTTCCGTTTCTCTCGCACCGCGTAGTCGAGGGCTGCCCGGATGAGTCGCTTGCTGCCTTCCTCCGAGATGGGCTTGATCCCGATGCCGCTGCTTTCCGGAAAGCGGATCGTCGAGGCACCCAATTCCTTCTGAAGAAACTGGATGACTTTGTTGGCCTGCTCGCTGCGTGCTTTGTATTCGATTCCGGCGTAGATGTCTTCGGTGTTCTCCCGGAAGATGATCATGTCCACCAGCTCCGGGTGACGTACCGGCGAGGGCACGCCGGTGAACCAGCGCACCGGCCGGACACAGGCGAAGAGGTCAAGCTTCTGGCGAAGGGCTACGTTGAGCGATCGGAACCCTCCGCCGACCGGCGTCGTGAGCGGTCCCTTGATCGCCACGAGGTAGTGATCAATAGCCCGAATGGTGTCTTCCGGGAGCCAGGATTCGAGCCGGTCTCGCGACTTCTCTCCCGCGAGGACTTCGAACCACACGATCGCGCGCTTGCCGCCATAGGCCTTTCGCACCGCACCGTCGAGTACGTGCTGGGACGCGCGCCAGATATCCGGCCCGGTGCCGTCTCCCTCGATGAACGGAATGATGGGCTGATCCGGCACCCGGAGTTTCCCGCTCACCATTGTGATCCGGCTACCGGTGGCTGGGATGGTGAGGTGGTCGTAGGTCGGAGCGGTCATGGGCGAGTAAGCGAGTAAGTTGGACTGAGGACCGAGTTGGTTCCGAGTACCGAGTTCCGAGTACAATATACCTGCATGGCAGACCACTCCGACGCCGTTCCCGACGGCATTTCCCGACACGGCCAGGTCGTCGAAACCGCCGAGGCGATCCTCGCGGTCAATGACGCGTACCAGGCCCAGTTCGGGCTGGTGACCCGCCGGGCGGCTGCCCGCTTCATCCAGCGGGACTGGCGCGGGGGCCAGCAGGATGCCATGGAGCGGCTTACCCTCTACCGCCAGTTCGTGAACTGGGTCGTGCAGGATCTGAAGCGATCGCTGGGCCCAGCGCACAGCGAGCTCCAACTTTGGCGGGAACTGCGAACCCAGTATGCTCGCCTCGCGTCGCCTCAGCCGAATCCCGAGCTGGCGCTCACCTTCTTCAATTCGGTGGCCCGCCAGCTGGTGCGGGTGTCGGGGCCGGCGTCCGGCGTCTACTTCGAGGACGCCGACTTTCGCGCCCTGCCGGCGGCTTCGGTCGAGCAGGTGCTGCGAACCTACGTTGCTCGCGGCCCGATCGAGCCCGTCATCGAACAGCTGCTCCGCGACCTCCCCTTCTCTCCGCTCTTTCGCGACTTGGAGCTCGATGCTCGATTGACCGCCGAGGCGCTTGCGGAAGAGCTGAGGCGCCAGGGCGGCGACGTCGCGCTCGATGCCATCGAGGTCGTCCCGGTCCCGTTCTATCGCAACAAGGGCGCCTATCTCATTGGGCGGCTCCGGGCCGGCGGAACCTACCTGCCGCTCGTTCTGCCCCTGGTTCACGGCGACCACGGAGTCGAAGTGGACGCGGTCCTCGCCACCTCGGATGAAGTGAGCATCGTGTTCTCCTTCACCCGCTCATACTTCCATGTGGAGCTGGAGCGCCCTCGGGCGATGGTGGACTTCCTCCGCTCCCTCATGCCTCAGAAGCCGGTGGACGAGCTCTACACCTCACTCGGCTATCACAAGCATGGGAAGACCGAGTTGGTCCGAGCGCTTCTGCGGAATCTCGAGAACGGGGATGGCCGCTTTGAGCTGGCTCCGGGAGACAAGGGCCTCGTGATGAGCGTATTCGCTCTCCCGTCACTCAATGTCGTGTTCAAGGTGATCCGCGATCATTTCGGAGCGCCCAAGACGACGACCCGGCAGGAGGTGATGAACAAGTATCACCTGGTCTTCTTGCGGGACCGGGTGGGTCGGCTCGCCGATGCCCAGGAATTCGAGGATCTGGAGTTTTCCCGGGAGCGGTTTGCCCCTGGTCTCTTGGAAGAGCTGGAGGACGTCGCAGCGAGCAGTGTGCTGGTTGAGGGTGAACGGGTGCGGGTCCGGCACCTCTACACCGAGCGCAGGGTCACCCCGCTCAACCTCTATCTCCGTGACGCGAGTGCCGATGATGCGGTGGAAGCGGTGTTGGACTATGGTCAGGCGATCAAGGATCTCGCTGCCGCCAACATTTTCACCGGCGACATGCTGCTCAAGAATTTCGGGGTAACCCGCCACGGCCGGGTGATCTTCTACGACTACGACGAGCTCTGCCTCCTGACCGAGTGCAACTTCCGCGAGATACCCCGGGCGCGAACCCTCGAGGACGAGCTCTCGGCGGAACCCTGGTTCTCAGTGGGCGAGCGGGACGTTTTCCCCGAGGAGTTTCGTGCCTTTCTAGCCCTCCCAGGCATTCTGGGAGAGTCGTTCATGCGGGTCCACGCCGACCTGCTGAACGTCGAGTTCTGGCGCCGTATGCAGGAGCTGGCGAGGGCCGGCGAGGTCATCGACTTCTTCCCCTACCGACCCTCGCGGCGCCTCTTACATTCCTCCCGCGCATGAACCCTCAGATCTTCGGCACCAGGAAGAATCCCGACGTACGGGCGGCGCTCCGCTTCTTCGCGGAACGGCGGATCAACGTGCACTTCGTGGACCTCGAAGAGCGCGCCGCCTCGCTCGGCGAGCTGCGACGCTTTGCCCAGAAATTCGGGGTGAAGGCGCTGGTTGACCCGGACTCCAAGCGCTACGTCGCGCTCGGCCTCAAGTCGGCGGCCTACTCCGAGGAGCGCTGGCTCGATCTCCTGACCCGCGAACCCCTTCTGCTGAAGACTCCACTGGTTCGGGAAGCCAATCGGCTCACCATCGGTCCTGCGGTGGAAGAGTGGAGTACGTGGTTGGCGGACAGTGCCGTAAGCCGTAAGCCATAGGCCTTAAGCCAAGAGCCTAAGGTTTACAGCTAACAGCTAACAGCTAACCGCTAACCGCTAACGCTTCCAGCTTAAGGCTTACGGCTTAAGGCACTCTACCTAAGGCACTAGCTCAAGGTTTCCAGCCTAAGGCTTAAGGCACTTCTCTTGTCCCTCCTCAACGTCTCGTCCGCCTCCGTGCAGTACGGCCGGAACGTCCTCTTCCAGGACCTGAACCTGGTGGTGGACCAGCGGCAGCGCTGGGGAATCGTGGGTCGCAATGGAAGCGGAAAGACCACGCTGTTTCGTCTTATCACCGGGGAACAGGATCCGACTACCGGCACCGTGAGCCGGGGGAGCGGCCTCCGGGTGACGATGCTCGATCAGCACCGCGAGTTCCCCGGGGTCGAGACAGTGTGGGACGCCGCCCTCTCGCCCTACGCGCACCTGGTGGAACTGGAGCACCAGATGCTGACTCATGCCGCCCAGATCGGTGAGCTGGGGGAGCATGCCCCGAAAGAGCTGCTCCAGCGCTACGACCGGGATCTCGAGCAGTTCCAGCGCGCCGACGGCTACGGGATCGATGCGCGGGTGGCCGCCGTGCTCCAGGGGTTGGGATTCGATCCCGACCGGGCACGGACCCAGCTCATCGGCACCCTGAGCGGCGGAGAGCGTGGCCGGCTGGGCCTCGCCTGCCAGCTCGTCACTCCCGCCGATCTCCTGCTCCTCGACGAACCCACGAACCACCTCGACCTCGAGACCACGCAGTGGCTCGAGGGCCATCTCCGCGATCTCCCGGGCAGTGTTTTGATCGTGAGCCACGACCGCGCCTTCCTCGACTCGGTCGCCGACCACGTACTGCACCTCGAGGGCGGGACCGGGCAAACCTACGATGGGGGATACTCCGATTTCGTTCGCCAGCGAATCGAGCGGCGCCTCTCTCAGCGCCGGGCGTTTGACAAGCAGGCCAAGGTCATAGCGGCAGAAGAGGACTTCATTCGGCGCAATATTGCGGGCCAGGACACTCGCCAGGCGAAGGGTCGCCGCCGCCGGCTCGCGCGACTGCCGCGACTCAGTCCTCCTCCCGAGGACGAAGGCTCGATGGCGGTCCGCTTCGATATTCGCGCCCGGGGCGGAGACCAGGCGCTGGTGGCGGACCGCCTCCGGGTTGTCGTCGAGGATCGGGTGCTGCTGGAAGATTTTTCCTCGGTGATTCGGCGGGGAGACGTCGTCGGGCTGGTGGGACCCAACGGTGCAGGGAAGAGCACGCTGCTGGCGACCCTGCTCGGTCAACGTCCACCGGCTCACGGTTCCGCTCGCATCGGGGATTCGGTCCAGGTCGCGTTCTATCGCCAGGACCTGGCCCAGGTGCCGCAGGAGAAGAGAATCTTCGACATCATCAACGACATGCGTCCGGCCTGGACCCGCGGACAGGTCCAGGGCCATTTGGGTCGCTTCGATTTTTCGGGAGACGAGGTCCTGCGTCGAGCCGGAACTCTCTCTGGCGGAGAACGAGCCCGCGTGGCGCTCGCGATGATGATGCTGGAAGGAGCCAACTTCCTGGTCTTCGATGAACCGACCAATCACCTGGACGTCGAGTCGATCGAAGCGTTGGAAGACGCGATCGAGGCATTCGAGGGCACGGTCCTCCTGGTGAGCCACGATCGGGCACTGCTCAGGGCGCTTACGACGAGAGTCTGGGCGCTCGAGAACGGACGCATCCTGGACTATGCCGGTGGATTCGAGGAATGGGAGTTGTCGAAGAGCGCAAAGCCGGCGCGGCAGGAGGCAGCGGCCAAAACGGCGCCCTCGCGGGTCGAAAAGCAGCCGGCTCAGTCTTGCAATGAGCAGTCGATGGCTCGTACCGCCCGACGCAAGGCCGAGCAAGCGGAAGCCACTGTTCACACTCTCGAGGCTCGGGTAGCCGAGCTCGAGGCGAGGCTTGCCGACTCGGACTTCTACGCGGACCCTGACGCCGCGCAGCGCGCCGATGCCTTGTTTCAGGAGTTGGAGACGACCCGCAAGGATCTCGAGCAGGCCTTTGCCGAGTGGACCCGGGCAGCTGAAGCGATGGACCAGCGGTGAACACGGGGCTGGCCCGTGCCCGGCTGCAGATTCTCGGCGCCGCCCTGCTGTTCTCGACCGGGGGTGCCGCGATCAAGTCCGCCCAGTTCACCAGCTGGCAGGTGGCGGGCCTCCGCTCGGGGATCGCGGCACTCACCGTCTGTCTGCTGGTGCCCGAAGCGAGACGGTTGGGGAGAGGGGCGGAATTTGGGAGGGCCGTCCTGGTCTCGCTGGCCTACGCCGCGACCCTCGTCCTTTTCGTGCTCGCCAACAAGCTCACCACCGCCGCCAGCACGATTTTTCTCCAGGACACCGCCCCGGTCTACATCCTCCTGCTGAGCCCGGTACTGCTCGACGAGCCGATCCGGCGGCGCGATCTCGTCTTCATGCTGGTGATCGGCATCGGCATGTCGCTCTTCTTCATCGGGAGGCAGGAGACCTTCGTCACCGCTCCCGATCCGGTGCGCGGCAACATCCTGGCGCTGTTGAGCGGCATCACCTACGCCCTGATGCTGATTGGCTTGCGCTGGATGGGAAAGCGCGGCGGGTCGCCGGCGGCGGCGGTGGGGATGGG
>DATBGE010000182.1:0-9362 GCA_036558125.1 Gemmatimonadales bacterium
CGCACCGCATGGGAATTTTTCATCGCGATATCAAGCCCGAGAACATTCTCTTCTCTCAGGGACACCCGATCGTCGCGGACTTCGGCATCGCCAAGGCGCTGTCCACCGCCGGTGCCGCCAATCTCACTCGCACCGGTTTCCCGCTTGGCACACCGGGTTACATGAGCCCGGAACAGGCAGCCGGGATGACCGATCTGGATGAGCGGACCGACGTCTACAGCCTGGCGATCGTGGTTTACGAAATGCTGACCGGCGAAATCCCGGGCCGTTGGCCCACAGAAGACGCGGTACGGGCCGGCCGTTTCCTCGAGGCCCCACCTTCCCATCGGAGACATCTCGACCAGGCCGGCGTGGCAACCGAGGGAGCGTTGGTGAGAGGGTTGGCCATCCGCCACGATCAGCGGACTCCGACACCCGCCGCGCTCATGGCCCAGTTGCAGGGCGGGCAGCAGGTGGTGCGCCGGAAGTACCGCGAGGATGAGGTGAAGGAGATCGTGAGACGCGCCTCGGAGCTCGAGGCTTCAAACCCCACAGAGTCCGGGGCGATGACCATCGGTGGAGTTGAATCTCTGGCCCGAGAGGTCGGAATCGAGCCGGGGGTAGTACGCTCAGCCGCAAAATCGCTGGAGAGGCGCGCCAGTTTGGCACCGACTACGCCACCCTTCGTCAGGGGCCTGATCGGCGCCCCCACGAGCCTGATGGTCGAGCGGATTGTCGAGGGAGAGCTGCCCCCCGATGAGTTTCCCACCTTGGTCGAGGAGATTCGCAGAGAACTGCAGCATGTAGGACAAGTGAGCCAGCTCGGTTGGTCCTTCTCCTGGACCATGACCCGGAGCGCGAGCATGCGACGCGACGTGGAGGTGGGCGTGACGGTGCGCGGAGGGCAGACCCGCATCGTTGTGCGGGAAAGCCTTGGGCCGCTCATCGGTGCCGTCTTTGGTGGGATCGGCGGTGGCCTGGGAGGCGGCGCCATGGGCCCTATTCTGGGGATTACCCAGGGAGCGCTGGGGCTTCCCCCCATCACGATCGCGGTGGTCCTTCCGCTCTGGTTCGGCACGATCTTCGGAATAGCCCGGACGACGTACAAGTCTCAAGTCAAGAAGCGGGAGAAATCATTCACTGATCTCGCCGACCACCTTGCCGAGATGACCGAGCAATTGATTCCCCACCGGCCCGCGCTCTGGAACCCGGCGCGAGGAAGCAATAAAGCGACGTAATCGGCCGAGGTGAACGCTGGACTAGCAGCCTTTTTCCGGTCGGGTCACATTGGGAAGCAACAAGGCTTTGAAGCGGGGGTCGCCGGCGATGGGATCGAATGGTGGATCGCAGCGCAGGTGAAGTTGGAAGTGGAGGTGTTGCGGAGGATCGAACCGAGTAAGCCAGGCCAGGGCATGGTTCGCATCTCCCAGACCGGCATAAGCCTCGGCCAGATAGACCACGCTGTGAAGTGGCGTCGGCGTATATGCGGTGACGAGAGACTCGGCCTGCCGTAGCGCCTCCCGCGCTTGCTCCCGCCTCCCCGCACGAGCCTCTGCCAGGGCGCGCCCAGCCAGAGCATTGACTACTTCGACGTCGCTGCTGAGGCGGCGTTGAGCATCGAAGGCCGCAATCGCCCTGGTGTAGTCGCCACGCTCGATCGCCACAGCCCCGCTAGTGCTCCGCCCCAGGATGTAGTTGGGATCCACCACCACCGCGCTATCAGCCCAGGCCGCGGCGCTATCGTATTGGCGGCGCCAATAATGAAGTATCCCCAGAAATGAGAGTCCCTCGGCGTACGCCGGATTCAGGATGACCGAGCGACGCCAGGCGCTCTCGGCTCCCTCGAAGTCCCCGGTCTCTGCCAGCGTGAGGGCGAGGACATGCCAGGCGGTAACGGAGGTCGAATCGAGTTCCAGGGCGCGCCGGACGGACCGGAGGGTCGGCTTTCGATCGGTGGGATCGATGAAGCCGCTCACCTGAGCCTGCGCGAGCCAGGCGTCGGAGCTCTGAGGATCGAAGGCGATGGCCCGGTCCACTGCAGCTACAGCCATTTGAGGCAGGCTGTCCCACGAGATTCCTGGCAACGGGAAGGCCCGCCCATAGGCCCGAACATAGGTCAACGCGAGCCCGGTCCACGCCTCGGCGTAAGTGGAATCCCGTTGCACCGCGGCAGAAAATCCCTTGGCCGCCTCGCGCGTCGCGGCAGGGGTCCGCCTGTTGTAACTGCGAAGCGCCTGTTGATACAGCGCGACGAGCGCCGGGTCACGGGTCGGCCCGGTACGGCTGCGCTCACGCAGCCAGATCGCCGTGGATGCGAGCGCCGCCAGGATCCCGACTACTGCAAGCACCCGCCAGCGTGAAGCCGGCCGCGGCATTGGCCGGGGAGTTTCGGCTGAGCTCGGACTTCGCAGCGCTGCCCCGAAGGCGGCCGCACTCGAGAAACGGTCAGCCGGCACCTTGGCGAGGGCGCGGCCTACCGCCGCATCGACTCCTTCCGGTACGGCGTCGCGCACCGTGCGGAGTCGAGTAGGGCGCTCGGTTATCAGTTTGGCAATCACTGCCTGCGCCGAGGCTCCTGAGAAGGGCGGCTCACCCGCCAGCATCTCGTAGAGCACGGCACCCAGGCTGTAGATGTCGCTCCGGGCATCCAGCTGCCGGTCCGCCGTGGCCTGCTCCGGACTCATGTACTGTGGCGTACCTACGCTCAAGCCGGTTTCCGTGAGGCGTTCGCCGCCGGCCTCACGCACCGCGAGCGCGATGCCAAAGTCGGTCAGCATCGCCTCACCCTCGTGGAGCAGAATGTTCTCCGGTTTGACATCACGATGGATCACACCCCGGGCGTGGGCATAGTCCAGCGCGGCGGCAATGTCGCCGGCGATGGCCAGCGCTTCGGCAAGCGGCAGCTGCCGTTCGCGGTGCAGCCTCTGGCGTAACGACTCACCTCTGATATAGGGCAGAACGTACCACAAGTAGCGCTCGGTCTCGCCGGAGTCGATCAGCGTGAGGATGTGGGGATGGTCCAACCTGGCGGTGAGGCGGATTTCCGCGAGGAATCTCTCGCGCCCGAGGATAGCCGCCAGCTCAGGGCGCAATACCTTAAGTGCCACGTCGCGCCCGTGCTTTACATCGTGGGCGAGGTAGACCGTGGCCATGCCACCTTGACCCAGCTCGCGCACCAACTGGTACCGATCCAGCAAGGCGCTCGCCAACCCTGGTGCGATGGGGCTCATTGACAGGTTGTGGAGTTGAACAAACTTGGCGACCTCTCGCGGGGGGCGAAAGGTCGGAGAACTCCGGGATGAGCAAGTCCCCCTCCGAGCTGAAGAGGGGGACTGGGAAGAGTCACTCAGGGTAGCGATCGGTCAGCCGGTCAGTCCGAGCTGCTGCAGCAATGTCGCCATGTCGAAGTAATGCCGTTGCTCTTTCGCCTTCTCTCCCGCAACCTCGACAATGGCGCAAGCTCGGATATCAATCGTCTTCCCGGTGGCAGGAATGGCTCCCTTGGGCGTATGGAGCGGACCTTTGTGAGTGCCCTTCCAAGTCACCTCCAACACGACCGTGTTGCCGCTGGCCTGGGCACCATGGAACGTGGCCTTGGAATCGGGAAAGGCCTCCGCCCACCCCTTCCATAGGGCGATGGTTTCCTCGGCACCCTTGGCCTTCCTGCTCGTGGCGACCTCGTCATAAAGGAAGTCGGCTGTAATGCTGGCCTTCACCTTGTCCCAGTTCTTGTTGTTGAAGGCCTGGAACGGCACCTTGGCGGTGGCGATCACGGATTGGGCGGAGCCGGTGGCGGTGTGGGTGGGCATGAGAGCCTCCTGGGGGACAAACTTCCTGTTCCTGGTTCGATCTCCTGCGGGACGCCAAGCGCGACGCTTGGGGACGCCAAGATTCAGCCGGGTACCGCTCCTGTCAACAAGGCAAAGCGTCCAATCGCAACCGCCTGTCGTCCAATTGCGTATAATCCCGCCATGCCCAAATACTTCCGGTTCGTCTTATTGCTGCTTGCTCCGCTCTCGAGCGCAATCGCCCAGGACACTTTGGCCACGCACGCCGACACCCTGCGCGGTGCCATCACAGCGGAACGGGTGTGGTGGGACGTCGCATACTATGACCTCCAGGTCAAGATCAACCCGGTTGACAGCACGATTCGCGGCGTGAATCACATCACCTATCGGATCCTCCAGTCCGACAGCGTGATGCAGATCGACCTCCAGGTCCCGCTGCAGATCGACAGCTTCGTCCAGCAGGGCCAGCGCCTGCAATACCGGCGAGACGGCAACGCCTTCTTGGTCTTTCTCGTGGCGGGACAACAGAAGGGCGCGCAGCAAACGCTCAGCGCGTATTACTCGGGTCATCCGCACCCAGCCAAGCACGCGCCCTGGGACGGCGGTGTCGTCTGGACGACCGACAGCCTGGGACACACCTGGATCGCGACCGCCTGCCAGGGCACCGGCGCCAGCATCTGGTGGCCCAACAAGGACACCCAGGCCGACGAGCCGGACAGCCAGCGGGTCGTCGTCACCGTACCCGACTCGATCAAGGATGTCTCCAACGGTCGTCTCCGCTCAGTCACATCCAACGGAGATGGCACCACCACCTATGACTGGTTCGTCTCCCAGCCGATCAACAACTACGATGTCACGGTGAATGCCGGGGACTACGCCCACATCAAGGACGCCTATTACGGTGAGGGCGGACGGCTGACTCTCAACTACTGGCCCCTCAGCTACCACTACTGGACCGCCCAGCGCCAGTTCGCGCAGGTCAAACCAATGCTGAGCTGCTTCGAGGGATGGTTCGGGCCCTACCCCTGGTATGACGACGGCTACCAGCTGGTCGAGACGCCGCACCTCGGCATGGAGCACCAGAGTGCCGTCGCCTACGGCAATCACTACATGAACGGCTACCTCGGCCGAGACCTCTCGGGTACCGGACAGGGAACCGACTGGGATTTCATCATCGTTCACGAGAGCGCCCACGAGTGGTGGGGCAACAGCCTCACAACGGCGGATTTGGCGGACATGTGGGTCCACGAAGGCTTCGCCAATTATTCCGAGGGACTTTACGTGGAGTGTCTGCGGGGGAAGGCAGCTGGAGCGGAATACAACATCGGCAACCGGAAAGGGATCCGGAACGACCGGCCGATTACTCCAGCTTACGGGCTCAACCGCGAAGGCTCGGGCGACATGTATCCCAAAGGAGGGAACATGCTTCACACGATCCGTCAGGTCATCAACGATGACGCCAGGTGGCGGGAGATCCTGCGCGGACTGGCTCAGAACTTCCGGCACCAGATCGTAACCGCGAGACAAGTCGAGGACTACATCAATCAGAAATCGGGGATCAATTTCGACAAGGTGTTCCAGGAATACCTGACCACGACGATGGTTCCCACACTCGAGTACAAGATCGAAGGCTCAACACTCTCGTATCACTGGGTGAACGTCGTGCCGGGGTTCGATATGCCCTTGAGGGTGAAAACCGGAGCTCCGGCTGTAGAAACAGCGGGAAAAGGGGAGAGGGAGAAGGGAACGGGGAAGAAGGGAGACAGGAAAAAGGAGGAGGGACAGGCGGCTTCTGCAGGCGATTCCGATTGGTCAGTCATCACACCAACTGAGGATTGGAAGACGGCTAAATTCTCTCTTCAGAATCCTGCGGATTTTCAGGTTGATCCGAATTTCTATGTCGAGGTGAGTCAGGTCGGCCTTGGCGCCCAATAGGACGACGGTCCAGAGGGGAAGAACCGGTGGAACGGGAGAAAGGGAGATCGAAGAAAGGGAGATAGAAAGGAAGGGGAGGGTGACGGAAAACGACCTCGAGCAGCTGTTTCGTCGTGCGCAGGAAGCTGACCCTGCGGCGGCGGAGCAGCTGTTTGCGCTCTTATATGACGAACTGCACCGTCTTGCCGAGCATCACCTGCATAGGGGAAATGCGGCACTTACGCTCGGGACGACGACGCTGGTTCACGAAGCGTATCTGAACATGGTGGGGCGGAGCGAGGTGGCCTTTCCGGACCGGCAGCGATTCTTCGCCTACGCTTCGCGCGCGATGCGCGGGCTGGTCATCGACTTTGCGCGCCGGCGCTGCGCCAAGAAGCGGGGTAGGATGCTGGAGATCACCCTTGAAGAAGGCGGGGTGGGGGCACCCGAGGTGAAAGAGGCGGCTCAGGACCTGCCTGCCCTGAATGAAGGCCTGAATCGCCTTGCCGCTTTGGATCCGATGCTCGCAGAGCTGGTTGATCTCCACTTTTTCGGCGGCTTCTCGTTTGCCGAGATCGCGACCCTTCGCGGAATCTCGGAGCGGACCGTGGAGCGCGAATGGCGCAAGGCTCGCACTCTGTTGCATCGCCTGGTGCGGGAAACCGGGGAGCAGTTACAGCTCTAGTGCGGTGATACGATTCAGCCCGGTGACTCGAGGAAGCGATCCAGTTCCTCTCCGAAGTCCGTCGCGGCCTGATACCGTTCGCCGGGCTCCTTCTGCAGCGCCTTGGCCAGGATGTTGTCGAGCTCTCCCAGCCCGAGCGGAGCCGGTTCCCTCGAGAGAATCGCAAGCATGCACGCCATCGGAGTAGCGGCATCCTCGCTCGTCGGGTGTCGCCCCGACAGGAGTACGTAGAGCAGGACACCCAACGCGTAGACGTCCGTCGCCACCGTAAGGTCTTTCTCCCGTATCTGCTCAGGCGCCGCGTATTGTGGAGTGAGAATCGGCCTGCCCGTCACGGTGAGGGACCGTTTGCTGACCCCTCCGGTGTCCAGGAGCTTCGCGATTCCGAAATCGAGCAGTTTCGCGTGGCCGTTGTGGGTGACCAGAATGTTGGATGGTTTGAGATCGCGATGAAGCACCTGGTTGGTGTGTGCATGTCCGACCGCGGCGAGGACCTGCTGAAACAGGACGATGCGCTGAGCCAGCGAGAGATTCCCCTCCTCCACGAACAGGTCGATCGGCTTGCCCTCCACATACTCCAGCACCAGATACGGCTGACCCGCGCCACTCACACCCGCCTCGATGAGGCGCGCGATTCCGGGATGGGTCAGACGGGCGAGGACTGACCCCTCGCGCCGAAATCGCTCCTCGCCTTTCTCACTGACCAGTGATGGGGAGAGCAGCTTGATGGCTGCGACACTGTCTTCCCCCCCGTCGCTACGCCGAGCCAGCCACACTGTCCCCATTCCGCCGTGTCCGAGCGGGCGCTCGAGGCGGTAGGCACCGATTTCGAGTCCTTCCAGGCTCGGGTGTGGAGTCACGCCGAGAAATTCGCCCTGGTCGGCCAAGGCCTCCTCGGCGAGGAAGGCCCTGAGCTCCGCGGCGACGCTCGGCGATTGCCGAGACAAAGTGTCAAGCCAGTTATTTCGCTCGCCGGGCGGCAGATCCAGCACGCGATCAATCAGCGGACCCAGGATCTGCCAGCTGCTGCGGGTGATCGGAGTCATGGAACCGACCTGTCGGACAATCTCCAGGGATTGCGATGTAGAGCTATCACATCAGGACCAGCTGTGGCCTGGAACCGAACAGCGGAGGACACCATGAGACACCACAGACTGATCGGCGAAACTATCGTCCTCGCGACGATACTGCTCTTTGCCTGCACCGATCAGACGACAGGGCCGGGTTCGGGGACGGGGGATGCCAAGTCCGTCACTCCGGGACTCACCGAGACGGTTCGGGTCCTGGCCGCGAGTCGGCACATCGGCCCACTTCCCTCTCCCCCGCCGGTGCGACCGGCTCTGGTCACCTTGGGGCAGGCGCTCGCCTTTGACAAGGTGTTGTCCGGGAATCGGGACATCTCGTGCATGACCTGCCACCTGCCGGCCTTCGGTACGGGTGATGACCGAATTCTCTCGATTGGCCAGGGTGGGACGGGGCTGGGACCGCACCGGGTTCACCCTCAAGGTCTCTTCATTCCCCGCAACGCTCCCTCGCTCTTCAATCTTCCCGCGATGAAGTCGCTGTTCCTTGATGGGCGGGTCTCAGAGGATTCGCTGGGCCGGTACCATACGCCGGCCGGGGCCAGGCTTACCGGGAAGATGACGGCGGTTTTCGAATTTGGCGCGCTGTCGGCCCAGCCGTTGTTCCCGGTTCTGTCCCGGGAGGAAATGCGAGCCTTCAGCGGTAACGAGCTCGCAGCGATTCCCGACGAGGACATGCGGCGTATCTGGGCTGGGATCATGCTCCGGCTCGGCGCGATTCCAGAATACCGCAAGATGTTCGAGGCGGCCTATCCTGGAACTCCCTTCGAGAAGATGACTTTCGCTCACGCGAGCAACGCGATCGCGGGATTTCTGGTCGACCGCTTTCACTTCAATCAATCACCCTGGGACCGGTTTCTTGCGGGAGACAACCAGGCGCTCAGCAAGGAGCAGCTGATCGGAGCCCGGGACTTCCTGAGTCTGCGATGCTCCATCTGCCACAACGGACCGGCGTTCAGTGATAACCAGTTCCACAATGTTGCTCTGCCGCAATTCGGCCCGGGGAAAGGGAACGGTCCGTTCAAGAACGACGACTTCGGCCGCCTCAACGTGCAGCGGGACAACCCCGCCATGCGGTATGCCTTCCGAACCTCGCCGCTCCGCAACATCGTGCTGACCGCACCGTACGGGCACGATGGGGCGTTCCTCAGCCTGCGCGACTTCATCGCCCACTATAGCGAGAGCGATTTGAAGCTGAGGTTATTCGACCCAACGACGCTCGAACCGCTGCTTCAGGGGACTCTGGTGAACAACTCCCCGGCCATCCTGGCGACCCGGGACACGATCTTGAACGGGGTGGTGATCCCCGATTCAATCATCGACCACCTGACCACGTTCATGAGTGCGCTGACTGATGATCCGAAGCACTATCCTAGCGTCACTCCGCCGCGGGTTCCCAGTGGGTTGCCGGTCGATAGACCATAGGCTCCAGGGAAGTGGACGGAGGGAGTAGGTGGTGGGGTATAGGGAGTAGGGCCAGTGCGATGACCTTCAAGCTGCCGTTCCCCTTTCGGAAAGGAGGGACAGCGGCTAGGCGGCTGAGAGCTTCTGCTAATGTTCGATCAGTCAACGACTTGCATGATAGTGTTGCAAGAAACGAACGTTCGTGCTATTTTGTGCCATGACCAAGGGCGCTCAAACCCGCGAACACATCCTCGACCACGCCATCCGGCTGGCCAGTGAGACCGGCCTGGAAGGCCTGACCATCGGGACCCTGGCCGACGATCTCAAGCTTTCCAAGAGCGGTCTCTTCGCCCATTTCCGGTCCAAAGAACAACTCCAGATCCAGATCCTCGATCACGCGGCCGACGTGTTCATACAGAACGTGGTCCGGCCGGCCCTCAAGGCTCCGCGCGGTGAGCCCCGGCTCCGAACCCTTTTCGAGCGCTGGCTCGAGTGGGGTCGAGCCACCGA
>DATBGE010000183.1:0-6415 GCA_036558125.1 Gemmatimonadales bacterium
GACGAGGAATCCCGATGCCAACGTTTCCACGAAGGGCCGGCATCGGGATTCCTCGCTTTGCTCGGAATGACAACCTATTTGAAGCCCTACATCCCATCGCCCCCAAGGTTGGCCCGGACCGCATTGGCCACCGAGTCGGCCCGGTCGGCCTGGGCAGAATCACCTTGGGCGCGGAGAGTATTGGCCATCGTGCCGTAGACTACGCCGTAAAGGGACAAGATGGACGACGAAGGCCTGTCCACCCAGCCCCGCGGCCGGTTCCGCGCGACCGACGAGTAGTGATAGGTATCCCACATCAGTTTCTCGGTCCGCGGCAGGTTCGCGTAACCGAGGCCCCGAGTCAGGATCACCGAATCCTTAGGCACCACCGGCTTCATGACCAGCTTCCGCACCAGACCCTGAGTAATGAGGTATGGGGTGAGGCCCAAGGTCTGGTCGGGATAGCCGCCGGCGCTCCACGCGAAGAAGATCGGGCGCTGTCCCACGTTGTCCCGGATCAGGAAGATCGTGGCCAGGTCGGAGAGCTGGAGATACTCCGAGCCGAACGCGATCTCCAGGCTGTCGAACCGGATCCCCCCGTTCTTGGGGACCTGCTGCAGCTCGGGCAGGCTGTCGAGCTGGCCTTCCGTGAGACGGAACACCGGCTCGGTCGGACGAACCCAATTCCCGTCCTTCCAGAGATCGGCGCTCTTCGAGGGATCGAAAGGTGGCGTCACCCGTCGCTTGAGCTGGCGCAGGTGCCAGCGGGTGTTCATGAGCGAGAGATTGGCCAGGGTAACGTCGGGCCGGATCCCTTCAACTTCCTGGGCGAACCAGAGCGGGAAGGTGTCGTTGTCTCCCGCCGTAATCAGGATGCCATAAGGTTCGACCGACTGAAGCAGGTCGCTCGCGAAGTCGCGCGCCGCGCTCTCGTGGGCTCGGCTCGCCGTGATGTGATTCCCCAGAAGCGGGATGAGGCCGAGGAGCAGGACGGGTGTGGAGTAGACCCAGGTCTGTTTTTCCGGCACCCGGTCACGGAAGAAGTCCGCCACCCCGCGCATCAACGCCCCGATCCCCACGGCTACCCAGAGCCCGAACGCCGCGAAGGAGACGACGAAGAAGTAGTCGCGCTCGCGGACCTCGCGCGCGACCTCGCCCTTGGACGGATCCACCGGGATCGAGAAGCCGTACTTGAAGTTGAGGTAGAAAATCAGGAGACCCGTCAGGGTGAACATCAGGGTGGCGGAAGCCCAGAACGCTCGACGATCCCGCTGCCACAGCGACCAGGCGCCCAGCAGGCCGGTCGCGGTGAACACTCCGGTAGCGATACCGGCGGCTCTGCCCCAATCCCGCGCGAACTGCCAGTTCAGGTACTGGAGATAGTTCTTGATCTGCGACAGGAAGTCGGCCTGCCGCAGGAACACCGACGGCTTGCCGTACTGGGCCCGGTTGAGCACCTCGTTCAGCGCAGTCCAGGTGGTCGGCTCACCCTCGTTGATCGCCGGGAACTGCGCCGCGCGGATCGGGAGGAAGGCGTAATTGAGAGAGATCCCGACGACCACGGCGAGCACCGACAAGTAGAGCATCGGCCGCTTGAACTCCGCGGGATCACGCCAGGCGGTGTAGGCCAGGACGGCCGCGATCAGGCCCAGTACGGCGACCTGTTGCTCCAGCGGCCCGTCGTGGATCACGCTCCACTTGCCCGAGACCGCCAGGGCCAGCGTCAGTCCCATCGCCAGCACCCAGGGCCGCAGCACCATCCCCGGATCGGTCAGCAGCACGTAGATCGCGACGGCCGGTCCCGCGAGAACGCCCATCATGTGATTGCAGGAGCTCAGCGCGATGATGTAGGCGATCAGCACCAGCCAGCGATCCCGGTGGGAACCCGGTGCGTCGTCGGCCCAGTGCACGCCGAGCCACATGACCAGTGCCGTGGAGAGGAGCGAGACGGTGTACACCTTCTCGTTCACGGTGGACTGGTTCCACACCGTCCACATCGTGGCGCTTACCAGCACCCCGGCGAACGCCGCCGCCAGTCGAGCCCAGCGCACCGGCACCACTTCGCGCATCCAGCGATCGGCCACCAGGAACCAGAGGCCGGCCGAGAGCGCGCTGGTGACCGCGGCGAAGAGGTTGATGCGGGCTGCGTAAGAGTCGCTCAGCGGCAGAGCCCCGAAGGTGTGAGCCAGCACCACGAACAGTGGGTTCCCCGGCGGATGCGGAATGCCCAGCACGTACGCCGCCGCGATGTACTCCGAGGTGTCCCAGAAGGCGGTGGTCGGGGCCAGGGTGGCCAGATAGATAAGGAAGACCACCAGGGCCGTGACTCCGGCCCAGAGGTATGGTGGTGGTTCGCGAGTTTCGGTTGTCGAGACGGTCATTGATTCTTGACTTAGTGTCTGAACTGTCGGCGTCCGGTCATCACCATCGCGATCCCATGCCTGTCGGCCGCGGCGATGACTTCCGCATCCCGTACTGAACCGCCCGGCTGGATGATGGCGGTGACACCAGCCGCCGCCGCCTCGTCCACCCCGTCGGCGAAGGGGAAGAACGCATCCGAGGCCATCACACTGCCTCGAGGATCGTGCCCCTGTTGCCGAGCCTTGTGCACCGCCATGAAGGAGCTGTCCACCCGGCTCATCTGGCCGGCGCCGATCCCGATCGTCATCTCGTTGCGGGCCAGCAGCACCGCGTTGGACTTGACCGCAGCCACCGCGGCCCAGGCGAAGCGCAGATCGACCAACTCTGCCTCGGTCGGACGGCGGGCCGTCGGATATTTCCATTCCGCGTCGGCCGGCTCGAATACGAAGCGATCCTGCAGCAGCATACCGCCGCGAACCCGCTTGAAGTCGAGTCCCGCGGTCCCCCGCACGACCGGCAGCTCCACGGCGCGCAGGTTGGGCTTGGCCGCGAGGACGCCGAGAGCCTCGTCGTGGAACGAGGGGGCCACCACGACTTCCATGAAGAGGCTGGTGATCGCAACCGCCGTGACCCGGTCTACCACCGTGTTGAACGCGACCACTCCGCCGAAGGCCGACTGCGGGTCGGATGACAGCGCCTTTCTGAAGGCGTCCTCGGCGGTGCCGGCGATCGCGATGCCGCACGGCGTCGTGTGCTTGATGATCGCGCAGGCGGGGACGTTCTGCCACAACGAGGCGGTCCACATCGCCGCGTCGAGGTCGAGAATGTTATTGAATGAGAGTTCCTTGCCCTGGCGCTGCTTCAGGTCCCGCAACCCGCGGGGCTCTTCGTCCACGTAGAGGGCAGCGCGCTGGGTCGGATTCTCCCCATATCGCAGGCTCATCAGCCGCTCGAACGACCAGCCGATTCGGTGCGGCATGCCGTCTTCACGGGGCGTCAGATAACGGGCGATGGCCCCGTCGTAGTCGGCGGTGTGGCTGAACACTTTGGCGGCGAACTCCTGGCGAACGGCACGTGGTACTTCTCCGCGACGGAGCAGGTCCAGTACCCGCCCGTAGTCGGTCGGGTCTACCACCACGATCACCGATTCGTGGTTCTTGGCGGCGGAGCGGAGCATCGCGGGGCCGCCCACGTCGATGTTCTCGATCGCGTCCTCGAAGCTCACCTGCGGCTTCGCGACCGTTTCCCGGAAGGGATAGAGGTTGACGGCGAGGAGATCGATCGGGGTGATGCGGTGGGTCTGGAGCGCCGCCGTGTGCTCGGCCATGTCGCGCCGCGCGAGCAGTCCGGCGTGAATCGCCGGGTGCAGCGTCTTGACCCGCCCATCGAGGATCTCGGGGAAGCCGGTGATCTTGTCTACCGGTTGCACCGGCACGCCACCCGCCTTGAGGGCCGCGTGAGTTCCACCGGTGGAGATGATGTCCCAGCCGAGGTCAACCAGGCCCTGCGCGAACGGCACGATGCCGCGTTTGTCGCTAACCGAGATCAACGCGCGGGGCACGAGGGCTCCATCACGGATTCGACTCCACGGGCTGAGGTAGTGGGATCGGGCGACCGGCCTCCGCGGCGGCCCGGACTACAGCCGGCAACAATCGATGTTCTGCTTCGAGCACCCGGGCGGCGAGCGTCTCCGCGGTGTCTCCCGGGAGAACCGGTACCCGGCTCTGCGCCAGGAGAGGTCCCCGGTCGTATGCCTCGTCCACCAGGTGGACCGTGCACCCCGAAACTTTGGCCCCGCTCGCCAGCACCGCCTGATGCACCCTCAGGCCGTACATGCCCGGTCCCCCGAACGACGGGAGCAGGGCGGGGTGAATGTTGATGATGCGATCGCGATAGGCTGCGATGACGGCCGGCGGCACCAGTTTCAGATATCCGGCGAGAACGATCAGGTCCACGTGGTGCTGACGGAGCAGTCCCAACCACTCGTCGCTGTCCGACGGGTTCCGGAACACTGCAGCTGGAACTCCGAAGGACTTGGCGTGCACCAGTCCGCCGGCACTCGCCCGGTTGCTCAGCACCAGCACCACCTTGGCGCCTCCGAAGTTCCGAAGGCTCTCGAGCAGGGCGAGGAGGTTACTGCCTCCGCCCGAGATGCACACGGCGATCTTCAGCGGCATGGCGCAAGAAACTAAGGGGGCAGGGGGGTATGGGGTAGCGGTATGAGGCTATCCGGGCGCCCGGACGCCGGTCACTATCGATTGGCTAATCAGCGGTCCCGCCAGAAGTTAGACGACGCCTCCAGGACGTCCTGTCTCGGCCCGTCAAGTTGGCCCTGCTCTTGCCCCTATGTCAAGCAAATCAGCACTTCACAGGCGCAGCCACAGAGGGGGAAGCATGATAACCGTCAAGGAATTGATCGGTCGGGGTGCCGGCGTACTGGCTATCGCCGCCAGCATCCTGTCAGGTGGCTGCGAGGCCACGCTCAAGGACAACGGGCTCAAGATCGAGCGCATCATCGCAGGGGTGACCGACGAGACGGGCACCATCCACGCCTCGCTGGTCCAGGGTGAGGCTCCGAACCCGAACGGCGGCCCCACCAACACCGCAGCCGGCTTCGCCGCGATGGTGACCGGCGGCAGCTCCCAGCAGACGATTACCGGGTCGGGTGCCTATACCCGGATCATCGTGGCCATGCCGGGCGCCGTGAACTACTACGAGCTGACCGTCCCGTCGGGCACGGTCACTCCGATCATCCTGCGCGCGTCCGAGCACCTCTCCAGCATGAATCTCGGCGTGAGCTATGCCGTGGGCGATCCCAACGTGATCGGCAAGTACACCGAGCAGACCGTCAGGATCATCAACGTGGGCAACGGTGACGTTCAGGTCAGTGCTTCCTGGGGCGACACCACTGACGTGGACCTCCACGTCGTGGATCCCTCCGGCGAGGAGATCTACTTCGGTCATCGGAACTCGGCGAGCGGTGGAACGCTCGATCTGGACTCGAACGCCGCGTGCGGCACCGATGATGCCCAGTTCCCCCACAAGAGCAACGAGAACATCGTGTGGCCGGCTGGACAGGCGCCTCACGGCCTTTACACCGTGCGGCTGGCCTACTGGAGCGCGTGCAACGTCACCGTAGGGACCGACTACGTCGTGACCGTCGCGACCAAGGGCGGCGGGGCTCAGGTCTTCACCGGGCACTTCTCTCCACCGGGGACTGGCGGTGGCGCGGGCAGCGGGAATCTGATTACGACGTTTACGTTCTGAGAGCCGTCAGCCGTCAGCCGTTAGCCGTCAGCCGAAAGCTGTTAGCTGTTAGCTAAGAAAACAGAAGTCGCAGGTCCTCGCCCAGGATCTGCGGCTTCTGATTTTTTTGCTGACGGCTGATCGCTGACAGCGAGTTGAAACGCAGAGACGCAGAGGACACAGAGGGTTCCAGGGCAAGGCAAGATTCGTTGCTATCCCCCATCGATCTCGTGATGTTTTTTGTTTAAGCTGGGTCTGTGTTATTTCACAAACACATGAGGCGAGATCTTCAAGCTACCGCCAACGAAAGCACTTTTCGGTTGCACCTCTCTGCGTTCTCTGCGCCTCTGCGTTTCAATTAACACTATCCTTCCACCGCCAGCTGCAGCGCCGCCTTAACTACCGGATACGCCTCCTCAGGCAAGGTCCGCGGGTCCAGGAGCACATGGCCCTCCGCCACTCGCACGATGATCGGCGGCTGACTTAAGCGAAGTCGCACCGCCAATCCCTCGGCGCCGAGGGGGCCGGCGTTGAGGGCAACGAGGCTGGTTGGCAGCCTGGCACCGGGGAACGAGCCGCCTCCTACCGCTGACTCTCCCGCAATGACCTGGGGCAAGAAGACTGGGGGACAGAGGCCGGCGAGCATCCTGGCACGACGATCGAGCTCCGCTTCATCCAAGGTCAGCATCCGGAGGACCGGGATCTCCCGTCTTGCTGTTTCGGGATCCTGATAGAGGCCGAGTGTCGCCTCGAGCGCGGCGAGCGTGAAGCGATCGGCGCGGAGGGCGCGAGCCAAAGGATTGGCACGACACCGCGCGATGATCTCCCG
>DATBGE010000184.1:0-15819 GCA_036558125.1 Gemmatimonadales bacterium
CGGCACCTGCAATCAGGCCAAGCAATTGTGTGCCCGTGCCAGGTGGACGCATCGAACAGGATCATGGAGCCCGCGGGCCCGCACGCGAGCACCTCGCCGGGATGCGAGGCGAAGCGATCGGCGAGCACATCTTCTGGTAACCCCGTCCACCGGTGCGACCCGGGCACGAAGCGTGTGGCACCGTTGCCCGCGTGGAACCTGTCGACCATGAGGATGAGTCCGAGCATCGGCCACGCGTCGGAGGCGCGCGGCACGTCGGCGTGGAGCTCCTGCGCGGCAGCCCCGGGCCGGAGCGTCCGCGCGTGCACCGCGATTGACGAAGTCGGTGACGCGCGTCGAGGTGCGGCCCAGTCCGGCGTCTGCCGGCGCAGCCCTGGCGACGGCCGCATCGTAGGCCGCCTGCAAGGGCGGCATCGCCTTCGCGGATATGGGACCGGGGAGGACGACGAATCCCCGTTCCACGAGTTCGCTCGCGGCGTCGGGTGGCAGCGTCGCGAGCGTACCGAACCAATCGTCCATACTCACTGAGTTCGATGCGGCCGCCACGCTTGGTCCGCCAAGCCGCGAATTCGATCAGGGCAAGGATCGGAGACGAGGCGGAACCACAAGACCCCGCTGACCAGTTGCCAGCGATAGGTGCCGGGGTTCCGATTGGGACCGACGCAGGCATCGATCCCCTGCTCATCAGTGACTGCCACCGTGCTGTCGTGGACAACGTATTTCCCCTGCACCATTAACCGGTCGCCTTTCTCGTATCGGAAGGTGCCGGTTGTGTCAAACGTCAGGGTATAGGCATCGGAGTCATAGCTGCCTACCGGGAATCGCCCCGCCAGGGAATGAGCTCGCCCGGGAGCAAGCGCCAACACAGAAAGAGCGAGTCCCAGACTGGTCCATCGATTTATGATCACGTGCCACCTCGGGGGCTGTGGTGATGTCGGAGCGGCGGACTGACTTGGCCGAGATTCGACGCGCTTCGCCTGCGGGAGAAGTGTACGAGTCCACAACTGGAGGGCTCCCTTAAGAAATACTGCGCCCGACAAGTGCAAGCGCTGGTTGGGTGGCCGTCGCTACCAGCAGGGGAGGCCGACCGCGCGGGCGATCGGCATACTGTCGCGATTGCCGAAGTCAAATAGTATCTGGGCCGTCCCGATGAGCGAATCCCGATGCTGCCCAAGATCATAGACTATGGACGTAAATCCATTGGTAAAGTTCAGCTGGAGCGAGTCAGGCCCTTTCGAGGTCCACGTTGCGCCATAGAGAAACATCTCCCAGAAGCCGATCGAATCATTAGGGAATCCAACTGAGAACAGGGTGTCATTGCCAGGGACGATCGAAAAGCGAACTCCGCGCGCGAATTCCGTGGAATCAGCGTCTGATCGCAGCGACTCGTAAGAGAATGTGTAGCATGAGACTTGTAGTTGCCTTCCGTCTCGCCTCGCGGCCCCTGAGATATTTCCCGCACAATCGCATCCCCATCCGGTTTCCTTCGGTTATCGCGACCGTCGTCGGATACTCGATATTCCCCCTAGGGATGGGGGAAGCATTTCGCGTTTCTTTGTGCTGCTCACGCGGATTGAGTGGTGCAGGCCACAATCTGGCACGGTTTCGCGTTCTTGCGGTTACCGAGCTGACTTTGACCAAGTTCATCTTCCCCCATGGGGGTAGGGGGGCGTGTTCGCACTTTCTTGCAGCACTCGTGCCGCTCTAAGTCAATTTCACCTCACCCCTCGCCAGCAGCGCTCAATCTTTTGCGGCTACCGATCCGGCCCCACGCGCCGCTGTTCCTGGGCCTGCGCCATTACTCGCTCGGTGAAGTCCAGCCGCTCCTGCGCCTCGCCAAGCTCTCGCCGCAGGTTGCCCACCTCGATCTCGAGTGACTCGAGTCGCTCGCCGATCTCCCCCTGGCCTGAAGACGACGGCCGGGGGCGGAGGTTTTGCGCCCACAGTCCGAACGCCAGTGCCAACGCCGCGTGGACACCGGCGTGCAACCCCTCACCACCCTGGGCGGCGAAGCCGGTGGCGACGAGGTTGACGGCGCTCAAGACAATCGCGATCGGGCGCCAGATCTTTGGATTGAATGTCACCGCGACCTCCTATCGAGTCAGCCTGACGACTCTCGCCAGTGCCAAGATTCACAATGAACCGTCAGATCCTGATCGCCGGCTGAGCCAACTTGTCGTCTCGTTCACGGTCCTCAAGCAGTGGCGCGTCCCGGCACCGGCCGGGCGATCCGGGCCAGTCGCTTCCGCGATAGTGGCCGAGCAGGGTTCCCAGCAGAACAATCAAAGGAATCACGATCGCCTGAATCGGGCGCGGCAACATCACCACCGCCTGAGTCCGGCGATGCCGCCAGGTGATGTGCGCCATGTAGAAGGGCGACGGTCGCTCAGCGGGACTGCTGTTGATGACATCGAAGGCCGCTTGCAGGTGGCGATCCAGATCGCCCGCGGGCCTGGCGTATCCCTCGGCGATCAATATCTCGTCGCCGTCGTTCCACCAGGTGTGTACTGAGCCGGCAGGGAAGGTGGCCGTCTCGCCCGCGGCGACTCGGATTTGCCGTCCATCTCCAAGGGCACTCATGGTGCCCGAGATAACCCGGAATTCTTCCTCGGCGCGGTAATGAACATGGAGCGGCGGTCCCTTCCGGTGCGGTGGCAGAGAACCCCGAATCGCCAGCCAGGTTTCGCCGTTCCGGGTGACACGCCACATCTCCAGCCGCTCGCCGGTGTGCCGGTTCTCGAGAATGACTTTGTCGTTTGATCCAGTCATCAACCAATTCTCTAGTAAGGTCGAGGTCTCAGGCTTGAGCGGTCACGGTTCGCGGTTGCGGGATGACGATACGAGCCGAACCGGTCGTGCGCCAGAAGGTCAGATCTCAGACTTTAGATGGTTGGAGCGCGAGCTCTGTCATATGGTTTGCCACCACTCACTGAAACTGGGTCGCGGCCCGGCACGCGGTGCCAATTGAGCCAGAGATAAAGAGGGATGCCGAAGCACAAAGTGCTGAGCAAACAGAGATCTCCGAACCAGGGCCATTTGTAAGGGCGAGGCGCTTCCGAGCGGAGACATACGCCAGAAAGAAGGTGGATGCGAATACATCAAGCGTGAAGGCGAGGGGCTGAACAAAGGGCGACCGGAAGGCTTACGCCCTCAAGTCCGCCGTGCAATGGCTACCAAGTGTGCACTCACGCCGGCGCTCATCCTCTCCGGTGAGTGCTCACGATGGCTCCAGCGGTCAGGGAAACCCGAGGCTCTCGTGCAGGCGCTTGAACCGGGGATGCTCCCGCAAGGGATCCATGTGGGGGTCCACCTTCAGCAACGCCATCCAGTGCGTCCGTTCCTTGAATCCCCGTTCGAGCCGGTCCAACGCAACGTCGATCTCTCCCAAGCCCGCGAGTACCGAGGCGATATCATAGGACGAGACATACCGCTCTCGCTCGAGGGCGTACAGTTCCTTCAAGATCTCCCTGGCCCTGGAGTGCTGGCCCGCCCGGGCGAGGCAATTCCCCAGTACGCCAAGCCCTACCGAATTCCGATTGGAGAGGTGGGCGCCCTCCTCGAGTTCAGCTATCGCACGGTCAAACTCTCCCACTTGGACCAAGGCTTGCCCTAACCACCAGTGGGCGACTGCCAGATTCGGGTCCAATTCGAGTGCCCGACTGCACTGGGCGATTGACTCCGTCCACTGTCTCCCGAAGTAATAGCCCCAACCCACTGCCGAAATCTTGAGCCCGGATAGCGGATCCAGCCCCACGGCCTGCTCGAATTCGGCGACACACTCTTCTCGCCGGCCCATCACCGCCATGAAGTTTCCATACCACTGGTGGGCGGTTGAATATCCGGGGTTCAGCTCGATTGCGGTGCGGAACTCGCGCTCCGCTTCGGCCCAGTCCCAGTCGTGATACATCGCGCAGTAAGCCAGGGTCGGATGTGGCTCGGCGAGGGTAGGATCGATCTCCAGTGCCTTGAGCGCCGCTGCCTTGGCAGCTGGGAACGCCTCCATCGGCGGCATCATGCAGTAGAAGCCCAGAATGGCGTACGAATCCGCGATGCCGGCGTGAGCCAGGGCGTAGTTGGGATCTCGCGCCATCGCCTGCTGGAAAAATTCGAGCCCTTTCCGGAGGTCTGTCTCGCTGCGGCGATTCCAGAAGTGGCGACCCTTAAGGTAGGCGCTGTACGCTTCGATGTCGTCCGTGGCGCGACGGACCAGAGTCCGGGCTGGCTCGGCCCCGGGCTTCGGTCCCAGCAATCTCACCCGCAACGCGTTTACAATGGCTCGCGAGATTTCGTCCTGGATCGCGAATACGTCTTCCAGTTCGCGGTTGAAGCTGTCGGACCAGAGATGGAAGCCATTGTCGACGTCGGTGAGCTGGACCGCGACTCTCAAACGTCGCCCCGCCCGGCGCACGCTGCCCTCGAGCACCGTGCGCACGTTGAGTTGACTCCCGATCGACCTGATGTCCTGCTGCTTCCCCTTGAAGGCGAAAACCGAGGTCCGGGAGACGACATGCAGCCCCTCTACCTTGGTGAGAGCGCCGATGAGCTCCTCGGTCATCCCGTCGGCGAAGAACTCGTTATCCGGGTCGGGACTCAGATTCAGGAATGGCAGCACAGCGAGCGACTTGTCGGGGATGGACGTTGCTCGTGCCTTGGGAGCCGCGCTCAGCGCAGCGGAGAACTCCGCCGCCGTGGTGAAGCGGTCGTTGGGGGCAGGGGACAGCGCCCTGAGAGTGGCCGACTCGACCGCCTCGGGCACTTCCGCCCGATGCTGCCGCATGCCTTTGGGAGGCGTCGTGAACCTTGCGGCGATCAGACCCTGGGCACTCTCGCCGGTGTGCGGTGCTTGACCTGCCAGCATCTCGTACAGCACGCAGGCCAGACTGTAAATGTCACTCCGGGGGTCCACCGGCTCTCCCACCGCCTGCTCGGGACTCATGTACGCCGGCGTACCCACGGCGAGACCGGTGACCGTCAGTTGGGTTTCATTGTCGGAGCGAAACCCGCGCGCGATGCCGAAGTCGGCAAGGAGTGCATGCCCCCCGGAGAGGAGAATGTTTTCCGGCTTGATGTCGCGGTGTACGATGCCATGCTCGTGGGCGTAGGACAGCCCATCGGCAACCTCGCGCACGATCTTGAGCGCCGGCTCGACCTCTAACCGCCGTTCCCGCAGCAGTCGGGCCCGCAGACTCTCGCCGTCGATGAAGGGCATGGTGAACCAGAGCAAACCGGACGCGTCGCCCGAGTCGAGCACCGTGAGGATATGGGGATGCTGGAGGCGCGCGGTGAGCCGAATCTCCCGGAGAAACCGGTCGCTGCCCAGACTCAAGGCGAGCTCGGGGTGCAACGTCTTGAGCGCGACCGGACGATCGTGCCGGAGATCCCGCGCGAGGTACACCGTCGCCATCCCGCCTCGACCGAGCTCGCGCTCGATGGCGTAGCGGTCGCTCAGGGCACTCCGCAATTGTTCGGCTTGCGCTGGCACAATTGAATCCGGGGTCCGGGTACTGAGTGCAGAACGATACGGACATGCTGGCCCCGGTGCCAGAGACACAAAAAGGCCCCGGCCAAGCACAGCCAGGACCTCGATCGAACGGGAGCGCCATGCTTACTGAACGACGATTCGTCCGGTCACGCCTCCAAACTCATCAGCTACCGCAGTCACTCCTGGCGGCGCCTCCCATGGCCCGCCATCGAAGCGCACGTTGACCTGATGAACTCCATCGCTCACCGGTAGCGCGATGCGCCACCAGCCGGAGGAAGCGTATTCCAGCGGCAGCGGCTTCCAGTCGGTGAAGTCACCCATCAGCTCCACGAGATGTGCTCCTCGCCCGGGGAGACTGAACTCGACAGCGTTTGAATTGAGTCGCTCAATACGGAATCCGGCTGGCACGCTCCTGGGGGCGGGAACCGGGATCCGCGGCCTTGGCGCCGTGAGATTGGCCCGGATCGAGAGCAGGAGGTAGCGCCCTCCGGTCATCCCGAGAGTCAGATCCGTCGGCCGGTCCCCGGCGGCACCTACCAGGGCAACCCGCGGAGAGATCCACCAGGCCGCTTCGGATTCCCACCACACATCCGCCGGCCGCGCGATGTTCCCGTGTCGGCCGGCGCCCAGCCCCAATTGGAACGGACCGCCGGCCCATCTCAACCAGGCCGAGAGATCGCTGCGCGCTTTGCTCTGATCGACGAGGACGGTGTCCAGCGTCAGCGTGTCGGGGCCGAGCCTGGTCTTGAGCTCGGTGGCCTGGATCATCGTCTGTCCTGCCTGGAGCTGAAGGCTGACAGGACCCAGATCACGCCAATATCCCGCTTCAATTCGCCAAGTCGGACTTCCCGGTTCAGCGCCACGTGCGCCACCCAGCCAGAGGCCTTGCACTCCGGTCAGGTAGTGAATCCTGGCTCCCGCGAGCCAGGCGCCCTGGGATAGGTGTGGCCCGGTTTGTCCTGTCGCAGTACCAAAGCCTTCAGCTGTGAAACCGGCGCCGAGCCTGCCAAAGAGCGAAGCGGCGGCACGTCCGGCCGTTCCCTCGCGCTCATCTCCGAATCCAGTGTAGGCCCCATCCGCGCTCATCCGGAAGAACGAACTGGACCAGGAGAGACTCGGCGCGAACGACGCGATGGCCCCGGGATTTCCCTGATACTGCATTCCGCCGAGCCCGGTCTCGACCGACGCCTGCACCTGGGCCTGAGCTCGAGAGATGCTCAGGATCACACCAACCGCCCCCCACAGCGCCCGAGTCGCTCTCATGGCGGCGGATTGGCCGAGGGCACGAGCTTGGGCTGGACCGGCCCTGGGGGCGGTTTACTGTTCGGCGAGCTTACCCGGTCTCGAAGCGCGAGGAACTCAGTATCGGGACCGTGTGACGCGGCGAGCGAGTGGACCTGCTCCCAGGCCTTGGGCACATCGACGCCGAGGGCGACGAGATCGCTCAGGACACCGAGTGGGACGGCGAGAGACTGCTCGGGACGGAGCCGGCGCAGCTCGGTGATCATCTCTGGAGTGGCGCCGGCCTTGAGGCAGGCTGCGCCGGCAACGACGTCGGCCTCCGGAGCGCCGGGACCCAGAGTGGTGCTGGCTTCACCCAGTTGGCCGGACAGAGTCCGAACCGCGGCAACGATACGGCCGCCGTCCGCGCCCTTGCTCTGACCCTCGAGTGCCTTCTGGACCAGTGGCTCGGTGGGCAGGCCGTGCTGTGCGGCGCTGTCGACCAGTCGTTGTACTTGATTCGCGACGTCGGCGGGCAGACGAGTCTGGAGTCTGGAGTCTTGGGCGAAGAGCGATCCGAACCCGAAAACCGAGAGCAGGAGAATAGTCCTGGTGACCATCAGTTCACCACCGTGATGACCGAGGTCGGTGTTCCGAAATCATCGTCGCCTGCGGGTGGACGTACTGGATCGGCCAGATACTTCTGATCGTCGGCCACGAAACTGTAGCGGTAACGGCCGGGCCGGAGGGGCAGGGTGATGTCCCAAGTCCCACCGTGGCGACGCATGGGAGTCGCGCGAGGATCCCAGTTGTTGAAGTCCCCTACAACCGCGACTCGCCTCAGGCCGGAGGCCTGGAGCGTGAACCTGACCGGTTGGCTCGCTGAGCCCGTGGTTTCTGGCGAACCCGCCAGCCGGCGCGAGCCGAGCCATGCAGCGGCGATACTTCCCGACAGCAGGAGCAGAACCGCGGCTGCCCGGGCCAGAAGATGGAGCCGCGAACGGACTCGTTGCGACTTGAGATCCCGGTTGAGTGCGCCGATCACCCGATCCTCGACCGAAAGCGAGGGTACCGGCCCATGTTTGAGCTCCGCCACCACCGCTGCGACTACGGGATCGTCTATCCGGTCTTCGGAATCAAGCATAGTCTCGTGATCCTTCCCGCAAACGGCGGCGCAGCCCTTCGCAGGCGCGCAGCACCCGCATGCGCAGGGCGGACACCGGTGCGCCGGTGAGCGACTCGATCTCCTGATAAGTGAAGTCTTCGACGTGTTTGAGCAAGAAGGCCTCGCGCTGATCGGGGGTGAGCTCTTTCAGGGCTCGCTCGATTTCCTCGCGCCACTCGCCCCGCTCCCATTCACCATCCGCGGGCGCCCCGGCGAACGCCGCATCGGCCGCGGCATCCCGGTCGATCAGGTCCACTTTGGCTAGCCGGCTCCGACAGCGGTTCACCAGGATCCGGAACATCCAGGTCCCCACCCGTGATGGCTCCTGGCAGCGGTCGAGTCCTCTGAATGCGCGCAAGAACGCGTCCTGCAATGCCTCTTCTGCCTCCTCCCGGTTGCCCAGCAGAAACCAGGCGTATCTTTCCAGCCGGTGCCGGTGCCGAGCCATCAGCTCGCCATACGCGGCCTGATCGCCGGCCAGGGCGCGTTGCACGAGGGCGGCATCGGTCTGGCTCACCTCAGAGAGACCCGATGACGGGGCCATTTGTCACACCTCAGGCGGCCGGCGCGAGTTGAAACGGGTGACGAGAGACAGTTCGGGCGGGTCTTGTTATCAGGACCGCCGATAGCGCCCGATCCTAGTCAGAGGACGGACAGGCGGGCCGGAAAACCACAACGCCTTGAGCTTGAGAGGACTTGATGCAGAACCACCCGATCCGGGGGCTGCTGCTCGCTGTGCTGGTGCTGGCGGGCTGCAGCGACAAATCATCCCCAACCCTGTCACCTTCATCCGGACTGCACGGGGGCAACTCGTCGATCAGCGGTCAGGTTACCGGGCTGACCTTTGGTCCCGACAGCACCCCGGTCACTGTGCCGAGCCGCGTGCTCGTGATTTTCGCAGGCTCAGTCCCGACCGATTCGCTCCCCTTCGGGCAGCCCGACGACCCTGCCTCCATCCAGAGGCGTGGTTTGGCTTTCCTGCATGACACCACTGGCTCAGGGTTTCCTCCCCCGCCTCCCCCGCCGAGCGACACGGCAGGTCCACCGCCACCGCCACCTCCGCCTCCTCTCGAAGGCTGCGGGCGTCCCCAGGACGACGTAGTAGCCGATATGATGACCGATGCCGACGGGCGGTTCTCGATAAGCGGGCTCGAGTCTGCCAAGTACGACCTGCACGTGATCCCAACGGACGCAGGAGCGTTTGGGGATAGCTGGTACTGCGGGGTTCACCTGCTGCAGGGGCAGAATGTGGAGGTGCAGCTCTGGGTGCCGACGACGCGGTTGAACTAGCGGTGACCGGCTGAGCCCGTAAGCGGTAAGCCATAAGCCGTAGGCGCACCTCATCCCGAGCGCAGCGAGGGATCCAGCGTCCTTACCCGGAGTCCAAGGTGAGGGGACTAGATCCCTTGTGTCTTCCCGCGGCAGTAAGTTGGGGTTGGGAGGAGCCCGGAGATCCCTGGGGATCGAGCCCGTCGACGAGCGAGGGCCCTCCCGCCTTGTGCCTCTGGTCCGCCAGTCCGCCGCTCTTAGGTCCGCCGGTCCGCCCGCCGACTACTGCCGTCCCGTCAGCTCAATCCAGCGTCCATCATAACACAACCGGACCTCCGACCCCTCGCCTTCGGTGATGTCCTCGATCCCCTGGCGATTGGTGTCGGGCGGCTTGACGCCGCCGTAGCGGTCGTAAAGGCGCTGAATGCCTTCGCGGCTGGCCGGGGCGATGCGGCGGGTGTAGACGATCTTGTCTCCCGCGACGCGCTTGAGGTAGGCGCGATCCTCCCGAACCTCGAGCTCGTCCGAGCAACCTGCCTCACCACCCCAGACGATCACAATCGCCGAGGCCTTGGCGCGGGAGCAGAGGGCGGCCCAGTCGGTCTGGCCCGGTTTGTTGAAGCTGCCTCGGATGAGATTGTGGGGAGCCGGATCGCCGGTGGCCTGGGGGATGGTGCAGTGCTTGGCTTGGAGCGCAGCGATCACCCCAGGGGGCACCTTGGTGAAGGCCGACGGGTCGAGCCGGGCCAGCTGTTGGTCCGCATTTGCCCAGCGATCTTGGGCAGAAACGAGAGTAGGGACCATGCCGCTGGCCAGCACTGCGCTCAACACGAGCCTCGCCTTGAGCATCGGTAAGCCTCCTATTACCAATAACTTAGGCCTAGCCATCCCCCAACAACACCCAGCCGGATATGAGAAAGGCCGGCAAAAAGCCGGCCTCCTCAACAATATGGAACTTTTCTCGATTACGGGGTGAGCTTCACCCGTTCGATTCGGGACTGACCCACCCGGGCGTTGAAGATCTTGAGGGTCACGATCGAACCCTTCCCGGAGGCCTTGAGGGCGTCGCGGAGTTCCGCGTCCGTCTTCACCGGCTTGCCCTCGACCGACTGAATGATGTCGGGCCCGCCTTCATCGGGCGGATAGAGAGTTTCATACGCCGGACCGTTCGGCTGGACATCCACTACCAGTACGCCCTTAGTGTTCTGGTCCAGATCGAAATCCTCCGCGATGGCCGGAGTCACGGTCTGCACCGAGACACCCAGGAGATCCATGGCGACCGCGTTGCGGTTGCTTTCCGGCTGCTCGCTGTCTTCCCGCTCGGCAACCGGAGTCTCATCCCGCTGCTCCATCAGCCGCACGTTGAAGGTCTTCCGAACTCCACCCTTTCGGGCGACCTCGACCTTCACCATCTCGCCGGGCTGACGGAAGCCTACGACCTGCTGCAACTGGGCCACGTAGTTCACCGGCTTGCCGTCGATCGTGATGATCACGTCGCCCTGCTCGAGACCGGCCTTCTCCGCTGGCGAAGCCACGCTGTCCGGGAAGCCGCGCACCAGCACGCCGCGAATCTCGTCGAGTCCGACGTACTCGGCGTCGGTGGGGCTCGCGTCCTCGACCAGGATACCGAGAGCCGCCCGGTGCACCTTGCCCGTGGTAACCAGCTGATTCATGACGACGCGGGCCAGGTTGATCGGAATCGCAAAGCCATATCCCGAGTAGAACCCGGTCTCGCTGGCGATCGCGGAGTTGATGCCGATGACCTCGCCCCTCACGTTGACCAGCGGGCCACCGGAGTTGCCGGGATTGATGGCCGCGTCGGTCTGAATGAAGTCGGCGATGGTAGACTGGCTGCGCTGAAGCCCCTGCAGCCGGCGTCCCTTGCCGCTGATGATGCCCGAGGTGACGGTGAAGGTGAACTGATCTCCGAGGGGGTTGCCGATGGCCAGCACCCATTCACCGACCCGATCCTCATCGCTGTTACCCAGCGCCGCTGCGGTGAGCCCCTTGGCCGGCACCTTGAGGACTGCAACGTCGGTGAGCGGATCGGTCCCCACCACCTTCGCCTCGAACTCACGCCGATCCACCAGGCGGACGGTAACCTTCTCGGCACCTTCCACGACGTGGTTGTTGGTCAGGATATAGCCGTCGGTCGAGACGATGAACCCGGATCCCGAGCCGCGCTCCACTTCAGGGCGCCGCGGCTGCCGGGGAAAGAAGTGCTCGAAGCCGGGAGGCATCTGCGGCTGCTGTCGCGATGCCGTCTCGGTCCGCTGGCTGCGGATGAACACCACGCTCGGTCGGACCTGCTCGGCGACGGTTGCGAAAGCGTCACTGAGCTCCGTCAGGCTCCGGGTCGCGGACGTCGACGGGGCCTGTACCGGCGTGATGACTGAAGAAGCGGTTTCCTGGGCGTTGGATCGGTTGGGCAGATCCAGCAGGCCGGCAAACAAAAGTCCCAGCGCGAAGGCCAGGATCACCAGCCCACCGAATTTGAGCCAGTTCAAAGTACGTACGGACATCGGTGTCTCCCAAAGGGGCTCGGCAATTAATCTAGTCTACGTGGGATGCGCCGTCGGTGGTTTGCGTCGCATTCCGCTACGATCCTCTAAAACTAATAGCCGTTAGCCCGGGCCGGAGACTCCCCGGCTCAAAGCTAACGGCTAAAAGCTACCAGCTTAATGCTTTATGACTTCTTTTGGTCATCCACGATTTCGTAGTCGGCTTCGACGACGTCCTCCTTGGGCTGAGCAGGTTCCTCGGCCGCCGGACCGGTCCCCGGTTCGGATCCCGAAGTGGACTGCGCCGACTGATACAGCGAAGCTCCTGCAGCGGAGTACGCCGAGTTCAGCTCGTCCAGCGCCTTCTTCACCAAGTCTGCCTCACCGGTGCGCAACGCACCCTTGGCACCTTCCACCGCGTTGTCGAGCCGGCTCTTCGCGTCCGCTGCGAGCCGGTCCGCCCACTCCTTGCTGTCCTTCTCGACTTTGTAGACCAGGCCGTCGAGCTGATTCCGCGCGTCGATTTCTTCCCGGCGCTTCTTGTCTTCGCCCGAGTGGGCTTCGGCGGCTTTCACCATCTTGTCGATGTCGGTGTCGCTCAGGCCGCTCGAAGACTCGATCCGGATCTTCTGCTCCTTCCCGGTCGTCTTGTCCTTGGCCGAGACGTGGAGAATACCGTTGGCATCGATGTCGAAGGTGACCTCGACCTGCGGCATGCCGCGAGGTGCCGGCGGAATTCCCGTGAGCTGGAACTTGCCGATGGTCCGGTTGTCCACCGCCATCTGCCGCTCGCCCTGGAGCACGTGAATCTCCACCGTGGTCTGGTTGTCTTCCGCGGTTGAGAACACCTCCGACTTCTTGGTCGGAATGGTGGTATTCCGGGGAATCAGAACCGTGGTCACGCCGCCCAGCGTCTCGATGCCGAGCGAGAGCGGAGTCACGTCGAGCAGCAGCACGTCCTTCACCTCGCCGCCCAGCACGCCGCCCTGGATCGCGGCACCGATGGCCACGACCTCGTCGGGGTTCACCGACCGGTTGGGCTCCTTGCCGAAGTAATCCTTCACGATCTGCTGGATCTTCGGGATTCTGGTTGAACCGCCGACCAGGATCACTTCGTCAATCTGCTTCGGATCGAGCCCCGCATCCTTCAGCGCCTGCTTCATCGGCGGAATGGTCCGCTGGATCAGGTCATCCACCAGCGCTTCGAACTTGGCACGGGTGAGCGAGTAGTTGAGGTGCTTGGGCCCCGACTGGTCCGCCGTGATGAACGGAAGATTGACGTCGGTCTGCTGGACGGTCGAAAGCTCCATCTTCGCCTTCTCGGCGGCTTCCTTGAGCCGCTGGAGCGCCATGGGATCTTTTGACAGGTCGATGCCCTGGTCCTTCTTGAACTCGGCGACGAGCCAGTCGATCACCCGCTGATCGAAGTCATCACCACCCAGGTGGGTGTCGCCGTTGGTGCTCTTCACTTCGAAGACGCCCTCGGCCAGCTCCAGCACCGAGATGTCGTAGGTACCGCCGCCCAGGTCGTAGACCGCGACTTTCTCTTCCTTCTTCTTGTCGAGACCGTAGGCCAGGGCCGAGGCGGTCGGCTCGTTGATGATCCGGACCACATCGAGGCCCGCGATCTTGCCGGCGTCCTTGGTGGCCTGCCGCTGCGCGTCGTTGAAGTAGGCCGGGACGGTAATGACCGCCTTTTCGACCTTGGTACCGAGGTAGTCCTCGGCGGTCTGCTTCATCTTCTGGAGGATCATCGCGGAGATTTCGGGCGGAGTGTACTTCTTGTTGGCGATCTCCACCGCCGCGAGTCCGTTGGGACCGGGGACAATCTTGTAGGGAATCCGCTTGCTCTCCTCAGAGACCTCATCCACCCGGCGTCCCATGAACCGCTTGATAGAGAAGATGGTCTGCTTCGGATTGGTGACCGCCTGCCGCTTGGCCACCTGACCAACCAGACGCTCGCCGTCCTTGGTGAATGCGACGACAGAAGGAGTGGTCCGCCCGCCTTCCGCATTGGGGATAACGACCGGATCCCCACCTTCCATAACCGCGACGACCGAGTTGGTCGTGCCGAGGTCAATGCCAATGATCTTGGAGGCCATACTGCGTGCCTTTCTGGTGAACGTGATGCGCCGGCCGGGCTCTTACTGGAATTGCCGGCGGTGATCGGGGACGGAAGGGCAAGCGCTGTACCGGGTTTTTGCGCCGATTTGGCAGGAAATGGCAGGATTTCAACGACTAGGGGTCACTTCTGCGCTTGGCGGGGTGCCAATGTGGTGGTGGGCTGGTCGTGGGATCTGGGGTCTGGTGTCGATGGTCAGTAAGTAGTCGTGGGTCGTGGGTCGCTGTTCACTTAAGCCCCTGACCCAAGACTCAAGATCCGTGACCAAAGAGCGTTACTGCCGCACCTTCGCCTTCAGATCCTCGAACCAGTTGTCCACCTGAACGACCTGAGGCCCACCGGCTCCGGTTCTGGGTAGCCGAGGACCCACGAAGAGGAAGAACCTCCCATCCGGCGTCACGTCATAGGACTGGTGGAAGGTCTGACCGATGTAGCCCGAGGTGTCGAAGAGCCGCCTGGTCTCGACCACAGAGAAAGTGGGCCCCGGCCCCAGGTGTGCCGCTACCAGCGCGTCGTTGGAATCGATGAAGAAGATTTCCCTGCTGTCGCCCGACCAGCGGGGCTCGACTCCACCGCCGGTGGAAACCTGCCAACGGCCCGCATCGGTGTTGGGAAAGGGGCGAACATACACTTCGTTCTGCCCCGATTCATCGGAGACGTAGGCCAGCCAGTGACCGTCGGGAGAGACTGCAGGGTGAAGCTCGGTATATGGGCTCGCCACCAACGACACCGGTGTTGTGTCTCCGCTGGTGCGAACTCCGACGAGATCGCCAGCTCCCGTGGCGCCATTATCGGTTCGAAGCACGAGCCAGCGACCGTCGGGTGACCAAGCGATCTCCTGGATCATCCGGTCGAGCTTCGCGATCCTCCGCTCGGATCCCGAGCCGTCGGCCGGGCGCGCGACAACGATGCTGCTGCTCCCGGTGTCCCGTATGAAAGCAACCAGTTTCCCGTCAGGAGACCAGGCCGGTCTGCGGTCCTGCCCGCCGAAGGAGAGCCGGGTCGCAGGGCCGCGGTCGAGCGAGCGGACCCAGATGTTCAGCGCGCCCACAGTCCCGCCGACACCCACCGCGATCCGGCGTCCATCGGGTGAAATGGCGAGGGAGTTGAATTGCCCGACCAACCCGGTGTCGAGAGGGGCCGCCACGCCGTTCCGACTGGCCCGAATCAGAACCTGATCGAGCGACAATCCTTCGCCGCGTATGTAGACCAGCGATCCGGAGTGAGACCATGCGAGCTGGGCAAAACCTACTCCGACCAGGACTTCTTCAAGCACCGGCACAGCGACTCCCTTGAGCTGCAGTCGTTCGAGATCGAAACCGGATACCATTGCAGTGCCATCTCGTCGCACGTACAACAGCTGGCCAGTGGGGAGGTACCATCCCTGGGCGGCGTCCTCGATGAGTGGCTGCTGTTTGTGGGTCTTGAGGTCCAGGACCCTCAGCGTCATGGTGGCGCAGCCTGCAGTGCACGTATTGAACAGGATCCCGCGTGCCCGGGGAAGCGCCCCATATGCACCCGAGGCCAAACCGTACAGAGTCGAGTCGTCGAGGACGACGGTAGAGGGGCCACCCGATCCGGGAATTCGTCGGAGTCTGGTTTGCCCACCTTCCGCATATACCACCGTGCCGTCGTCGAGCCAGGTCAGCGCGGGGGCATACGCCGAATCGGCAAGGGTGACGGCGCCGCCGCCCTCGACGCGGACCTTCTTGATCTGGCCATCGCGCCAGAATGCGAGCCATTCCCCGTCGGGAGAAAACACCGGAGTGGTGGCGCGCTCGGTTCCCGGAATCGGGGTGGGATTCAGCTCTCCCCGCCGCTTGAGCCACAACCGGCCGTTCTGAGCCGAAGACTTGACCGCTATCAAAGAACCGTCCGGTGAGTAGGCCAGGCCCCGCTGGCCGGTCGCAATCGGGATGCTGTCTCCGAAGGTCACGTACGACCAGCTTGGCCCACTGCCCGAAGGATTCTCCTTCCGCAGCCAGGCCAAGACCGTCGCCACCGTGGCAAACCCCGCGAGGAGGGCGGCGATCACGAAGCGGCGCTTCCATGCGGTAGC
>DATBGE010000185.1:0-7545 GCA_036558125.1 Gemmatimonadales bacterium
GGCGCGCGAAGCCGCACTCTGCGCCGAAGACCTCGAGCGGCTCGCCTTCACCTGCCGCTTGCTCGGCAACCAAACCGAATGTGCCGACCTGCTGGCCCGCGCCCACCAGGAATTCCTCAATCAGGGCGAGACTGCGCGCGCGGCGCGAGCCGCTATCTGGCTCGCGTTCCATTCCCATTTCAGAGGAGACGTGGCCCGCGGCAACGGCTGGGTGGCCCGCGCCAACCGGATCTTGAAAGCTCATGGGGAGGAGTGCGTCGAGTCGGGCTACCTGCTTCACCTCTCCGCGCTTCGAGCGTTTTTCGAGGGCGACGCGGCCAAGGCCCACACCCTGTTTCTCGAAGCCACGAAAATCGGCGAGCGCTTTGGAGATCGGGACCTGATGACTCTGGCGCGGCACGGTCAGGGCCGGGCGCTCATCCGGATGGACCAGGCGCCGCGGGGTGTCTCTCTGCTGGATGAGGCCATGGTCGCGATTACCGCCGGCGACGTCTCCTCCTCGATCGTCGGCGACGTGTATTGCAGCGTCATCGAAGGGTGCCACGAGATCTTCGACCTCCGCCGAGCCCAGGAGTGGACCACGGCACTCGCGGAGTGGTGCGCTTCCCAGCCGGACTTGGTGCCCTATCAGGGAAATTGCATGGTCCACCGTGCGCAGATTCTGCAGCTGCACGGCGCCTGGGACGAGGCGATGGAGGAGGCTCGGCAGGCCCGCGAACTATTTGCCGATCCGCCAGGACAGCGGGCAATAGGTGGGGCGTACTACCTCTTGGGAGAGTTGTTTCGTCTCACCGGGAATTATCGAGAGGCAGAGCAAGCCTACCTCGCGGCGGGGCATCACAGGTATCAGCCGGAGCCGGGCCTGGCTCAGCTCAAGCTGGCTCAGGGAGACGAGAATGCCGCAACCGGGGCGATACGTCGCTCGTTGAAGGAGGTTCGAGATCGGAAGCTCCGGCCCCTGGTTCTCTCAGCCGCGGTGGACATCATGCTGGCCGTGAAGGAACTCGCCGAGGCGAGCGCCGCAGCGGAGGAGCTTCGGGAGATGGCGAAGCATCTCGATGCCCCGTACCTCAAGGCCGCGGCCGCTCAGGCTGAGGGTAGCGTCCTGCTCGCCCAGGGAAAGCCGCACGAGGCGTTGACCAGGTTGCGCAACTCGTGGGTGCTCTGGTGCGCACTCGAGGCGCCGTACGAAGCGGCCCGGTCACGCGTCGCGATCGGTCTCGCCTGTCGAACCCTGCAAGATCCCGCAACCGCCGACCTCGAATTCGAGGCCGCACGACGCGAGTTCCATCGGCTCGGCGCCAAGCCGGATCTGGAAAGCCTGCGCCGTCTTATCGCACCAGCGGATTCATCGGCGGCTGGAGGACTGACTCTGCGCGAGGTGGAGGTGCTTCGCGAGATAGCTGCTGGGAAGTCAAACCGGAAGATTGCCCAGGATCTGGGGATCAGTGAGAAGACGGTGGCACGCCACGTGAGCAACATCTTCACCAAGCTGGGTTTATCGAGCCGAGCGGCGGCAACCGCCTACGCCTACCAGCATCACCTGGTCAATTCGGCTACATAGAAATACCCACGGCGTTTCCCTGCGCCGGATGGCCACTTCGCCCGATGCGGCGAGGACCTCGCCTTCCTATCATCTCCTGCGTTACTGAGTCACCGGTTTCTCGAAGGGAGATGATCATGCAGAGCAACGAACGGTTCCAGGTCGTCGTCGTGGGCGGTGGTCAGGCGGGCCTCGCGGTCGGGTATCACCTCACCCGGCGTCGAATCCCCTTTGTCATTCTCGATGCGAACCCGAGAGTGGGAGACTCCTGGCGGAGCCGCTGGGACTCGCTGCGGCTCTTCAGTCCCGCGTTCTATGATGGCCTTCCCGGGCTCCGCTTTCCAGCGAGCCCCGGCGTCAAGCCGACCAAGGACCAGATGGGGAACTTCCTCGAAGGGTACGCCATGCACTTCAAGCTGCCGGTGCGCTCCGGCGTTCGAGTCACTCGGCTCTCGAGGCCGGGCGACCATTTCCTGCTGGAGGCTGGCGAGCAGCGATTCGAAGCAGAGCAAGTCGTGATCGCGACAGGAAACTATTGTCGGCCGCGGATTCCGCGGTTCGCGTCCGAGCTCGACCTGGGGATCGTGCAGTTTCATTCGAGCCAGTACCGGAACCTCTCGCAGCTCGCTCCCGGCGGAGTGCTCATCGTTGGCGCCGGCAATTCGGGGGCGGAGATCGCGATGGAGACGGTGAAGAAGCATCCCACCTCTCTCGCGGGCAAAGAACCAGGGGTCGTGCCGTTCCGGGTTGACACTTTCGCGGGACGCTTTCTCTTCGTGCACCTGGTCCGGGCCCTCGGCCACAACATTCTCAGCGTGGATACGCCGATCGGGAGGAAGGTGAGACCCAAGATGCTGCTGCGGGCGACGCCGCTGGTCCGGGTCAAGCCCAAGGATCTGATCGCAGCCGGCGTCGAGCGGGTGCCCCGGGTCATCGGGGTCGAGCGCGGCCGTCCGAAACTCGAGGATGGACGGGTGCTGCAAGTCGAGAACGTGATCTGGTCCACCGGCTTCCTGCCAGGGCTCGAGTGGGTGGATCTGCCGATCTTTGGGATGGATGGAGAGCCGCTGCACGACCGCGGCGTCGTGACGAGCGAGCCGGGTCTCTACTTCGTGGGACTCCGCTTCCAGTACGCCATGACGTCGGACCTGATCAACGGCGTGGGGCGTGATGCGGAGCGGGTGGTGAAGGCGGTTGCCGAGCGGGGGCGCACGACGAGGGCGGCGTGAGGTGGGGGGCGGTCCTTACTCCACCATCGCTTCTTCCCCGTTATACGCCCGCTCGATCTCGGCGATATCGATCTTCTTCATTTTCATCATCGCCGACATGGCGCGCTGCGACTTCTCGGAGTTGGGATCGCCGATCAGGTCCGACATGATGGTTGGTACCACCGCCAGGAGAGGCCGTACTTGTCCTTGAGCCAGCCGCAGACCTGGGCGCTGGGATCACCGATTCCGATCGCTCGCCATCAAGCCGTTTCTGCGTCGCGACATCGGCGGCCGAGATCAGATCGAGTCCGCCTGGATACCTCAGCGTAAGCTGACTGGGGGGATCGGCGGAGACAAGTCAATGTGCGGGTTCGAACGCGGACCAATCTACTTCCCTGCCACCAGCCGCTCGAACCGCGGATTGCCCCTGAGCGGCGCGAAGTTTGGATCGATCTTGAGCCAGCCGGGCGAGAGGTAGTAAGGCACCTTCAGCAGAGGCTCCAGTTGATCGAGTGCCTTCTCCGGCTCGCCAACCAGGATGTAGATGCGAACCAGCTGGTGCTGGTTGTACGGCGCGCTGTAGGCGTCGCGGCTCATCGGCAGGAGAGAGACGCCGCGCTGCCCTTCGGCGATCGCCTCGGCCTTCCGCCCCAGGTAGGCGAGGGCCAGGCCGCGTTGGACATGGCGCTGAGCGTCCTCGGGGGTAACCTGGAGTTGCTCCTCGTACGCCAGCCGAGCCGAGTCCGCATACACCCTCGCCTCGGCCAGATCCTTGCGCAGCCAGTACGTCTGGGCCCGCACGATGCCCCAGTTCGCCCGGTCGTCGTCGAAGGCGCTTGGAGGTAGCGTGAGCAGCTGCTGCTGCTGGGCGTCGTCCAGCACCCAGTAGAGGTCCCAATAGACCCCGAAGTTGGCGAGAAGGGCCGCCGGCTCCACGGTCCCCAGGGCGGCGCCGATCACCGCCCGGGCCCCGGCAAGGTCGCCCTCGGCGAGGGCCACCTGGGCCTTGAGCTCGATGATATTGAGATTGGTGGGGCCGAGCGCGAGCGCGCGGTCTACCACCGCCCGCGCCTCCGGGTAGCGCCGCAGCCAGAGCAGGGTGACGGCCGTACGCCGCGCCGTGTTGGTCGAGCGCGGATCGAGCGCACCCGCCTTTGTGAGATGTGCGAGTGCCGCGTCCCAATCGCCGAGACCCTGTTCAGCCAGCGCCGCGGTCACCAGCAAATCCACGTCATTGGGCGCCAGCTTGAGCCCCGCTTCACACGCCGCGAGCGACTGACCGTTATCCAGCAGGACATTGCTGTAGTAGTCGCCCAGCGCCATCTGTCCCTCGGGGCGGTCCGAGCCGAGTGCATGCGCGCGGTTCGCCGCCTCCCGCGCTTGAGCCGCCAGCTGGGGCGTCGGCGTGCCGTTGAAATACAGCCTCGAGGAGGCACGGGCGAGCTGGGTCCAAGCCAGGATGAACCCCGGGTCCACCGAAATAGCTTGCTGGTAGAACCCGATGGCCCGGCGCAGGCTGGCGGGGTCTCCCACCGACAAGCCCTGCGAGGCGGCCTCGCCTTTGAGATAGGCGTCGTAGGCCGCGAGGTTGTCGGTGGGCTTGGCCGCCAGCTCATGCCGTACGCTGTCGCCCAGGGCCGCGTTGAGCGCTCTGGCCACTTTCGTCGCGATGTCGGCTTGGACCTGAAACACATCGGTGAGCGAAGCGTCGAATCCCTGCTGCCACCTCGTCGTCGGCGCCGCACCCTGGTCCACCTGAACCAGTTCGGGGCTCACCCGGACTCGGCTCGGACCCCCTGGCACCTTTTCCCACCGCACGGTGGCCGTCAGCAAATATCCGGCGCCCAGTTCCCGCGCAATCTGCTGGGGCGACTTGCTGCTGTGGCGGTACTCGTTGGAGCTGGCCCGCGCGATGACCGCGAGCGCCGGCACCTGCGAGAGCTTCCCCCGCACCTCATCGGTGATCCCGTCCGCGAAGTAGGCATCCGCCGAGTCGCCCAGGTTCTCGAAGGGGAGCACCGCCACGATCCGCGCGCCGCTCGTCTCAGCGCGGCCTTGGCCATGGCGCCAGGCGAAGAGGGCGCCCAGTCCGATCAGGATGCCGAGCACCAGGGTGATGGCTGCCACCGGCATGGTGCGGGGTCGGGAGCGCGGTAGAACAGGGGCGCTGGAACCACTCGGCCGCGCGGGCGCTGCGGCCACCGTCGAGGCGCCGGTCAGGACTGGAAGGGCCTGGGCCAGCTGGTTAACCGTGCTGAACCGGTCGGCGGCCACCGGCGCCAGCGCCTTGCGTATCGCTTCATCCACCCCGATCGGTACCGACGACCGTATTGCCCGCACGCTGGGTGCAGCCTCGGTGAGCCGCTTCACGATCATGGCCTGGATCGTCGCCCCGGTGAAAGGCGGCTCCCCGACAAGCATCTCATAGAGCACCGCGGCGAGCGAATAGACGTCGGTCCGAGCATCGAGGTTGGGCTCGCCGGCCGCCTGCTCGGGACTCATATAGGCGGGGGTCCCGATTGCGAGGCCGGTCTCGGTCAGCCGCTCATCCGTCGCGCCCACAGCCCGCGCGATGCCGAAGTCCGCGACCATGGTGTTGCCGTCGCTGGTGAGCAGCAGGTTTTCCGGCTTGATGTCGCGATGGACCACGCCATGGTCGTGAGCGTACTGGAGTCCTTGGGCTGCTTCCCGGGTAATCCGGAGCGCCTCCTCCACGGGCAACTGCCGTTCCCGGCGCAGGCGGTCCCGCAACGATTCGCCCTCGACAAACGGCATGGTGAACCAGAGGCGGCCCGCCGCTTCGCCGGAATCGAGCACCGTAAGGATATGGGGATGTTGCAGGCGGGCGGCGAGCTTGATTTCGCGCTGGAACCTCTCGGTGCCCAGTACCGCAGACAGCTCGGGATGCAGCACTTTCAGGGCGACCAACCGGTCATGCTTCAGGTCGCGGGCCAAGTAGACCATGGCCATGCCCCCACGCCCGAGCTCTCGCTCCAGGGCATAGTGGTCATGCAGAGCCTCGGCGAGAGACTCCTTGGAAGGGGGCATTGCGATAAAGGTACGTCGTTTGACGTGGCAGTGCGACTTGAGCGGCTGATGCCCGGATTCAGCTCACAGGGAGCCGCGGATGACCCCCTGATCGGGGACAAGCTCTGTCACCATCCCGCAAGCCATCTCACCCGGCGGGCCCGCTGTTCGGACGTCACGTTCGGCGCTTCGAGAAATCGGACCCGGGGCCGCGTATAACCCAATACCGGGGCCTGAATCCGCATCGAGACTCCCGCCCGGCGAATATCCACCGCGGCCGTGTCGCCAATCCGCAATGCCTCAAATGCAGCACGCAGATCGCCATAGCCGGCGATCACACTCTCGTTGAGCGCCACAAGCTCGTCTCCGTTCTGGAGTCCCGCCATTCTCCAGGCACTCGATTGATTGTTCACGATAATCATGAGAGGAGTCCCCTCCCCGGCACTGTAGAGCCCGAGCCTGCGATCGGGAAGTGGAGCGCCGGCACTGTCGATCGCGGCCACGGTATCGACTACCAGCCTGTAACCGAGTCGCGCCACGATCGGGGCGGCATCGATCAGGGCATTGCCCCGCACCTGGGTGGCGAACAACTGGTGTAGCCGGCAGCCACAGACCGAATCCACTACGGCCTCCAAAGTCGCCGAGGTGTAGCCCCGGCCATTGGCGCTCTGCCGGTACAGAGCACGCATGATATCGTCGAGCCCGCGGGCCTCGTGGGTCGAATCACGAACCAGCGCGTCGATCTCGCCACCAAGCAGCTCCCCCTGCGTGTAGTAGCCCCCGGTAGCATCGGGATTCACGATGGGAGAGTCCTCGAAGGCAAGGCTGGCACGTTCGGGAGGGATGCGGGCGGTCCACGACCCGTAGTAGTACCGCAAGAGATCCGCGAGGTGATCGAGGCGTGACTCCGTCGGGTCCATGAGACCGGCGCGCCTCGGCAACGCGTCGGCATAGTACAGAGTGACCCCTTCGCCCCACCACAGCCCCGTCGTTCGGCCTGCCGCCTGATAGCTCAGCTCGAGGTAATTGTCCGGGTGAATTGCGACGAGATTCCAGGTGTGAAAGAACTCGTGTGCTATCTCCCTGAGTGAGGTCCTGGGGTTGCGCGCCAGCTCCGCGCTCTGCACTCCCAGGGTCACCGACGCGCGATGTTCCAACGCGTCGTTGGCGCCATCCTGGATGAGGAAGAAGAAGCTGGGTGAGGGTGCGCGGCCGAACACATCAAGCGTACTGGCCACGAGACGACGCAACTGGTCGACGAACGCCGCGGTGTCGAACGGCGTAGCGTTGGGCAGCGGCCAGTACAGGACATGAAATGCCGTCCCGCGATCGCGGAACTGCCATTCGCGCAGGTCCCCGAGGAGAATCGGGGCATCGAGCAATGCTGCGGCATTGGGCGCCACCAATCGAGCCGGCGTGCCATGGGACTCGAGGGCCGTCGCGACGTGCCACTCCGCCGGAACATCCAGACGAAGGGTGACCGGCGCGTTCGCGAAATCGGGGAGGTACAGGAAAAAATCCGGACTGTTGATCAATCCGCCGGTCGGTCGCAGGAAGGGGCGCCAGGCGCGCCGCACGGGATCCTTCTCCGGCTGGATGTGAATGCGATAGTGCACGGTGCCACGCCCGCCGGGCAGGGTCACGCGCCAGAGCGTGCTGTCTTCGCGGGTGACGCCGGCTTGGAGATCGTTGGCCGAACCCTCGACGCGCACCGAGTCGAGATATCTCCAATACTGCGCGTCGTACTCGGGATGCACCTTCATCGCG
>DATBGE010000186.1:0-9716 GCA_036558125.1 Gemmatimonadales bacterium
CGCCGCCTCGGTGTAGACTCGGTTCCCATCGCCCTGTTCATCGCCGTCTTCACCGGCATCGTCCTCTCTCTCCTTTCCAAATACATCTTCACCGGCGCTGTACCGCTCTACTTCGTCGGCGCGCTGGTCGGCAAGACGATCATGATGGAGCTGGGTCCGGTGCTCACCGGACTGGCTCTCGCGGGGAGGGTGGGGGCCAACATCGCCGCCGAGATCGGCACCATGCGGGTGACCGAGCAGGTGGATGCGCTCGAGACCCTGGCCTACAATCCCAAGAGTTATCTGGTGGTGCCGCGAGTGCTCGCGGGAGGCATCATGTTTCCCGTCGTCACCGCACTCGCGGTCGCGGTCGGCGTCACAGCGGGCTGGTTGACCGCGATCAATCTCCTCGACCTGTCCACTCTGGAATTCGTGAAGGGCCTGCGGCTCTTCTATCGCTGGAAGGACATCTGGTTCGGTCTGGTCAAGGCGGCGAGCTTCGGCATCGCGGTCACTCTGGCCGGCAGCATCATGGGCCTATCCACCCGGGGCGGGGCAGAGGGCGTCGGCCGGAACACCACACGCGCGGTCGTCCTCGGTTGCGAGGCGATCCTGGTGTTGGACGCATTCTGGGCGTTGGTGCTTCTGTGAGGGGCGGACAGGGCGGACAAAGCGGTCGGGGCGGTCAACTGCGGGACGACGACTGGACCGCAATTTTTTGTTTCGTCCGCCTTGACCACCTTGACCGCCTTGACCGCCCTTCAAAGGAAGCCTGAAGGTCTGCGCCGTCACCGATATCTGGTCTGGACTCAAATTCGTCCGGCGTTCTCAAGGACCGCTCAATCGCTTGCCAGACGGCCGATCGGCCTGCAGCTTGTTGCGACTCTTGAACAGGCCGGTCTTGTAACGTGCTGGTCCGCGCCGCGGTGGTGTGGCTCCTTCTGCTCTTCCTCGCCATCCTGAACGGGACCGTTCGCGAAACGGTGCTGAACCCACAACTGGGTCCGGAGGCGGGCCACATCGTGAGCACTGTGCTACTGAGTGGACTGATCGTCCTGGTGGCGTGGGTCGCCGTCCCATGGATCGGTCCGGAGACCTCTCGCTTGGCGTTCGCGGTGGGGGTCCTGTGGCTCGGACTGACCTTGGCATTCGAATTCGGAGCGGGGCACTGGCTCTTTCGCAGGTCCTGGGCGGAACTACTGGTTGATTACAATCTGGCCAGCGGGCGGATCTGGCCCCTGGTGCTGGTCGCGACCCTGCTGGCACCCATCTTAGCCGGGAAGTGGCGACATCTCTGGTCTTAGTCGTCTGGAAATTTCGCAGCGAGCCACTACTTCATTCTCACAAGAGGTCCCATGCGCACGACACTCGTCGTTTCTGTCCTTCTCCTGGCCGCGAGTGCTTGTGGAACCACGAAGCCCGCCGGGCCCAAGGAAATCGCCGGCGACTGCCAGCCTGCCTACGGCGCATCGATTTGTACCTGGGCCGAGATGGCGGATAACCAGCTGGTCGCCTTCGGCGCCACGATTCCGCTCGTCACCATCGACAGTGCTCCGCACGAGATGGCCATGATGTGGCCTCCGGTGCCGGCGGCAGTCATTCGACTGCCGGAACAAGCTCGGACCGCCGTCGGGGTAGATCACCTTTCATTCTTCTGGGAGGCGCACGGCCATCCGCCGGCTTCGTTCATGACGCCGCATTTCGACTTCCATTTCTACGTGATCAGCGACAGTGCCAGGGAAGCCATCGACTGCAGCAACAAGACGAAGCCGTCGGCAATTCCCGCCGATTACACCTTGCCTGACGTGGATATACCCCAGTTGGGTATGCTGACCGGACTGTGCGTGCCGAAGATGGGGATGCATGCAATTGAGGGAAATGTCGCGAACGCCGCGACCTCCATGACGGGCTCCATGGTCTACGGCTACTATGCTCAGAAACCGATCTTCTATGAGCCGATGATCTCCCGTGCGATGCTCCAGGAGCGCCGTTCCTTCACCCTGCCGGTTCCTCCTCAGGGTAACCTGCCGGCGGGCGTGAAATACCCGACCAGGTTCGAAGCGGTCTACGACTCGACGACACCGGCCTACCGGTTCGTCTTCACCGGGTTTTCCCAATAGGAGTCCCACACGAGGTCCGCCGATGCTTCCTGGTCTTCTTCTCCTCGCTGGCACCTCACTTGGCCCGCCGCCTCGAGCGGCGGGCGCTCGCCCGCCCGAGCCGCATCGCGTCACCATCCTCTACGACGCCTTCGGTCCTCGTAGGGATCTCACTCGCGACTGGGGATTCGCGGCACTCGTCGAATACGGCGGCAAACGCATCCTGTTCGACACCGGAAACAACGCCGACATCTTTGCCCACAACGTCCAGGCGCTGGGGATTGACCTGAAGCGGCTCGATTTCGTCGTCATCTCCCACCGTCACGGAGATCATACCGCAGGTCTCAACTACCTCCTCCGGGTCAACCCGAAGGTCAGGATCTACGCGCCGCGAGAGGGATTCGGCGTCTTCGGTGCGGCCCTGCCCTCCACGTTCTATCGCACCGATTCCACCCTGCCCGATTCGATGCGGTACTTTGCTGGCTCTCCGGAGACGGAACTCAAGTTCGGGACACCGTGGCCCGAGGCGCATTTCACCTGGATCGACAGCCTCACCGAGGTGGCACCCGGCGTCGCGATCATCTCGACCGTCTCGAAGAACCCCGGCACACTCGAGCTGCGTGAGCTGTCGCTGGTCCTGCGAACTCAGCAGGGTCTGGTCTTACTGGTGGGGTGCTCTCATCCCGGGATCGAAACCATCCTCGAAGCGACGCGAGCCTGGGGAGACCATGTGCATCTCATCCTCGGCGGACTGCACCTCGTAGTCACGCCGGATTCGGCCATCGCCCGGATCGCGGCGGCATTACATGATCAGTGGCAGGTCGATGAGATCGCGCCGGGTCACTGCACCGGCGAGCCCGCCTTTGCGGAGCTGAAACGCCGTTTCGGAGCCCGCTACGTCTACGCGGGGCTGGGATCGGTCACCGAGATCGAGTGAGGTCGCCTCGCCGGTTGGAGGGAGAAATGGCGGACAAATATCCCGACGTCATTCCAATGATCGCCTATGCCGACGGCGTTGCGGCGCTGGAGTGGTTGTCCCGAGCGTTCGGGTTCGTGGAACGAGCGCGGATGGTTGGAGACGACGGGCGCCTCGCTCATGGGGAAATGGAGGTTGACGGCACACTGGTTTACGTCCTCGATGTAGACGCCCACTTCGCCCGGGCCAAGCGGCAGGGAGCCGTGATCCTGTCGGAACTGGAGCCCGGACCTCCGGCGAGACGGTACCGGGCGGAGGACTTGGAGGGACACCGCTGGATGTTCATGCAGCGGGATTAGCTGCGTCATGACGGCACCACAGCGCCTCCTCGTTCTTGGTGCTACCGGATTGACCGGCCGGCACATCGTCGATCTGGCCCTGGCCCAGGGCCACACGATTACCGCGGTCGCCCGCAACACTGCGACGCTCGACATCCCGGACCCCCGACTGACCCCGGTCGCCGTCGACCTGACGACCGATCTCGACGCGGTGGGCCGCCTGGTGCCTGGCCACGACGCCGTCATCTGTGCTCTCGGTCGGGGGCTCAAGCTGCGCTCCAACGGTCTCATGACCCGAACCACACCGGGAATCCTCGCCGGGATGCAGCGCCAGGGTGTCCGTCGCCTGGTCTACCTCTCGGCAGCAGGCGTTGGCGAGCCGCTCGAGAGCCAGCCGTTTGTCTCCCGGCTCATGATACGATTCCTGCTCGCGGACATTTACGCCGACAAGGCTCCCGCCGAGCGCCTGGTTCAGAGCAGCCGCCTGGACTGGACGATCCTGGCGCCCGTCGCACTTAGCAACGGCCCTGCAACCGCACGAATGCGGGTTGAGGAGCGGCCCAAGTTAGGCGGTCTGGACCGCATCTCTCGAGCGGATGTCGCTGTCGCGGTGCTGAACTGCCTGAACGATCCGAAGACGTTCCAGCGTCGGTACGTCGTGGCTCCCCCCGCCTGATGCACCGACCCGCCTCGACCGCCGTGTCCGACCTGACCGCCTTCCCCCGTTCCAGCGTTGAAAACCGCCCCGCCTCGGGCGACGTTAGATAGTGTCTCCAACCTGGACCGTCAGGTGTTCAAAAGCACTGCAACTCGCTGGTTAGCCCTCGCCGGCTCGGCGTCACTGGTTCTCGCCCTCGTAGGCCTTGGGAAGCCTCGGATCGAGGTTGGTTCTGCCGCCCACGCACCGGGTCGGACCTCGATCAGCGCGGATACCGCCATCTTTGCCGGTGGATGCTTCTGGGGAATCGAAGGGGTGTTCGAGCACGTGAAGGGGGTGAAGTCCGCCGTGTCAGGGTATTCCGGTGGATCCACCAAGTCACCGACCTATGAGGAGGTGAGCGAGGGGAACACCGGTCACGCCGAATCGGTCGAAGTGATCTACGATCCGTCGAAGGTCACCTACCAGCAGCTGCTCGAGGTGTTCTTCGCCGTACACGATCCGACCCTGCTTAACCGTCAGGGACCGGACGTCGGGACCCAGTATCGCTCGGCGGTTTTCTACCGTAGTGCGGATCAGAAGCAGGCCGCCGAGACCTATGTGGCCGAGCTGGCCAGCAAGAAGGTGTATTCCCGGCCCATCGTGACGGCAATCGAACCGTTCAAGGCCTTCTATCGCGCCGAGGACTATCACCAGGGCTACATGGAGAAGCACCCCGATCAGCCCTATATCGTCTACAACGACGCACCAAAGGTGGAGCACCTGAAGCAGCAATTCCCAGCGCTCTATCGGAATCCGTAACGGGGGTCGGGGAATTCAATGCTGCTCTACCTGTTCGCCTTCGTGGGTGGGGTGCTGACTATCGTCAGCCCCTGCATCCTGCCGGTCCTGCCGTTCGTCTTCTCCCGGGCCGATCAGCCCTTCCGTCGGAGCGGCTTACCGCTGCTCCTCGGAATGGCCGGGACCTTCGCGCTCGTCGCAGGTCTCGCGACCTACGCGGGCGGCTGGGTCGTGCGCGCCAATCAGGTCGGAAGAATCGTGGCGCTGGTTGTTTTCGCGCTCCTGGGACTGGCCCTGCTCTTTCCTTCGCTGTCGCTCTTCCTGACTCAGCCGCTGGCTCGACTCGGCGCCCGGATTCAGGGCCCGGGCGTCGAGACCGAGCCTCCGGGTATCGGCCGCTCGCTCCTGTTGGGCGTTTCCACCGGTTTGCTCTGGGCTCCGTGCGCCGGACCGATCCTCGGTCTGATCCTGACGGGGGCCGCGGTTCAGGGACCGAATGCGCAAACAACCGGATTGCTGCTGGCCTTCTCCGCCGGGGCCGCGCTTTCGCTGGCACTGGCCCTCCTGGCCGGGGGCAGGGTCTTCACCTTGATGAAGAAATCGCTTCGCGCCGAGCAGTGGATCCGCGGTGGATTGGGCGTCGCAGTGCTATTGGGCGTCGTCGCCATCGCCGCGGGGTGGGACACCGGAATCCTTCGTCGGCTCTCGCTGGCCAGCACCTCTGGAATCGAGCAGCATCTCGTTGATCGTCTCCAGCCGGTCACCGAGACCCAGGGCGCCGATCTTCCGGCTGCCCCTCAGCTGGTTGCCCTGGCCACCGAGGGACCGATGCCGAGTCTCGATGGCGCGGTTACCTGGCTCAATTCACCGCCGCTAACCCTCGATCAGCTCAAGGGGAAGGTCGTCCTCATCGACTTCTGGACCTACTCCTGCATCAACTGCCTCAGGACCATTCCCTACGTCGTGGCGTGGGCCGAGAAATACCGTGCCGACGGGCTGGTGGTGATCGGAGTCCATACTCCTGAGTTTGCCTTCGAGAAAGACACCGGTAATGTCTCCAAGGCGCTTCGCGAGCTGAAGATCACCTATCCCGTTGCGATAGATAACAAGTACGCGATCTGGAATGCCTTCAACAATCAGTACTGGCCGGCGCACTACTTCGTCGATGCCAAGGGGAACATCCGGTATCACCACTTCGGCGAGGGCAATTACGCCGAATCCGAGCAAGTGATCCAGCAATTGCTCCGCGAGCGCGACTCGGGGATGGTGGTGACCGGCCTAGTGGATCCGAACGGCGCCGGCGCCCAGGCCTCGGCCGACTTTGGGAACGTCCAGTCCCCCGAGACCTATATCGGGTATTCCCGGCAGAAGAACTACGTCTCGCCCGAGGCTCTGCTGAAGGACCAGCCTCAGGCTTACACCGCGCCACCCAGGCTGACAGTCAACGAGTGGGCCCTTGGCGGAGAGTGGAACGTGAGCCGCGAACATGCCGCCCTGGTCGCCGCACCCGGCACGGTTGTCTTCCGCTTCCATGCCCGTGATCTGCACCTGGTCCTCGGCCCGGCAGCGGGCGGCAAGCCGGTGCGCTTCAGGGTTCGGCTCGATGGTTCGGCCCCGGGCGACGATCACGGAATGGACACCGACGCGCAGGGCGACGGCACCGTGACTGAGTACCGGCTGTACCAGTTGATCAGGCAGCCTGGGAAGGTCGAGGATCGGACTTTCGAGATCGAATTCCTCGATCCGGGGATTCAGGCTTTCGCGTTTACGTTCGGATGATTTCGCGATGGGAGGAGCCGATGCAAAAGGCGGGCAATGACGACACCGTCGTGGGACGGCGGTCGTTCCTGGTGCAGGCCGGAGTCGCGATGTTCGCCATGGCGTGCCGCTCGGTCGAGAAGCGAATACCGATCGCGGCGGCAGAGACGAAGGGCAAGGGGCCGACCGTGACCATCGTCGAGTTCAGCGATGACGGGAAGCGACTCCGGACCGTTTCAGTGCCGCGCGTGGTCAAGTCGGAAGACGAGTGGAAGAAGCAGCTGCCGCCGGCATCGTTCGAGGTCACCCGGCACGCCGGTACGGAGACAGCTTTCACCGGCGCGCTGCTCGAGGAGCACCGCAAAGGGGTGTTCCGCTGCATTTGCTGTGATACCGCGCTCTATGACTCGAGCACCAAGTTCGAGTCGGGCACCGGGTGGCCCAGTTTCTGGGCTCCGATCGCCGAAGAGAACATCGTCGAATCCACCGACAAGAGTTATGGGATGGTCCGTACCGAGGTTTCCTGCCGTCGCTGTGAGGCTCACCTGGGTCACGTGTTCGACGACGGACCCAAGCCGACCGGCCTGCGCTACTGCATGAACTCGGTGGCGCTCCGATTCGCCAAGGCTTCCTGAGAGAAAGGGAACGGAGGCTTGTTCCCTTTTCCCTTTTCCCGCCTTTCCAGTCCAGCCGCGCCAGCTTGGGAGCGCCACCCGGTTCGTGAGTAACCGTCAGCTTCGTAACTCCGCCCTGCGTAGGTTCGATTTCCCAGGTCAGGATCTGAGCCACAATCGCCACAAATCCACAGCGAAACGCAGAGACGCAGAGGGCACAGAGGGCCCGTCATCATCGACGGCTCCCTCTCAGAATGAATCAGATTGATTCTTGGATGGTGATGGGAGAACGCTGGATAAAACCAATCATACGAACCGACATCGATAATCTGCGCCTGCGACGTATGAGCCCAATCAGTGATAGAGATCCTCGGCGTTCTCTGCGTCTCTGCGTTTGAATTCCTGTTCCCCGTTCCCTGTTCCCGCCTCTCTCGACTCACGTCTCGACGTTGAGGAGCCAAGTGTCGTGCTACAGTGCCCACCATGCGAGCGCCAGCCAGGCTAAACCCTTGATGAGCAAAAACAGCGAGCTCAACTGAAAGACCCGCTTGAGAATCACCCGCGATCGCCGGTTGACACGCACTTCAGTCGGTTCGGGGGCGTTAGAAGCGGCGGACCTTGCCATAGGCACTCTACTGAGAACAGTTCTCAAGTGATTTGCGCCCGGAGAATATTCTCGGCCTTTCGCTGGCGCAAGTGTATGCGGCACGACGCCGCCGTTTCAGCGCATTGACCGAGGAAGAGCGGCGTCCTACTGTCTCCGACCACCCGAACGAGTGAAGTCACATGATCATCGGTGGACACTCCATTATCTACAGCAGGCAGCCGGAAGCAGACCGCGCCTTTCTCCGCGACGTCCTGCGGCTCAGCAACGTCGACGTTGGCGGAGGCTGGCTGATCTTCGGCTTGCCGCCGGCCGAGGTGGCCGTGCACCCTTCCGAGAGGAATGACGTACACGAGTTCTACTTCATGTGCGATGACGTGGAGGAATTCGTCGCCGAGATGAGAAGCGCGGGAATTTCGTGCGATCCGGTGCAGGACCAGGGCTACGGCCTCGTGACCCAAGTCACCTTGCCAGGCGGTGGAAGACTCGGCGTTTACCAACCGCGCCACGCCCGACCGAAAATGATGACCCTGACTCGAGGGAAGGCCATCAGGCGAACAAAAGAATCAGTTAAGAAGAGAGCCTCGAGGAAAGCGGCTAAAGGGAAGAAGTCGGGGGAGTAACGTCCGGGTGCTTTGTAACGGCATCGTTACAAAGCGAGTCTGGATGCGCGCCAAGGCGGTCATATTTTCCATTCCCCTCCGTGCGGTTTGGACCGCGCGGCCAGCCCGCAACCTCTGCCCTTCCTGGAGGCATTGTGCTCAGGGAAGTTCAGGTGAATCCAGCCTTCGCGGATCTGTATCCCTCGCTCGATCCCGGCCGGTGGTACACCGCCGCGGCCATCGCTGGCTACGTCAAAGGCACCCGGATCATTCGGGAGGGTCCCGACGCACGATTCACCGACAGAATTCTGCCTGGCAATCACTTCCTTTTTCGCGGCGGAAGCCCGCGCCGGGGCGGTTCGATCGGGTTGCGGAGTCGTCGAATTGATCGGTACCGCCCCGCTCGGACGCATCTTCGAATCGACCGCGCGAGCTGACTTGAGGGGGCCAGCCCATGCCCCCTGAGGCCGAGTCGCGGTTGGAGTCCATCGAGTCAACCTACGGCTCCGACAAGCACGGACTGGTTTGCGCATATCAGTTCCGGCCGGGCTCCCCCGCTGTCCCGCTCGATTCCGCCGGCCTCACGGCCTGGCTCGCGACCGCCGATCAGCCGACCACGCATTCATTCGTCTGGCTCCACTTCTCGCTGTCCAACACCGCATCCGAGCGTTGGCTGCACCAGCACCTCTCCCTCCCCGATGACTTCTTTCAATCGCTCTGGGATGAATCCCGCTCGACACGATTGGAGCAAATAGGCGATCAGCTTGTCGGAGTGCTCCACGATGCGCGCTTCGACTTCACCTTCGACCCGGGGAGCGTGGCCACCGTCAATCTCTGCCTCGCGCCACGTTTCCTGGTGACCGCGCGGCTCCGGCCCGTACGTTCGGTGGATCGACTGCGCGGTGCCGTCAAGAACGGCGAGACGTTTGGTTCTCCGGCAGATCTTCTCGCCCATCTCCTCCGCTATCAAGCCGAGGTCCTGGTCGATATCACGAGGGAGGCAACGACCAGGATCGATGCAGTCGAGGACGAGCTGCTGGCCAATAAAATCGCGACGAGCCGCCGGGAACTGGGATTACTCCGGCGCACCCTGGTGCGATTTCAACGGTTGCTGGCACCGGAACCTGCGGCGCTCTTCAGGGTGCTTAGCCGTTCTCCGGGCTGGGTTGACGCGGAAGATCTTCAGAATCTCCGTCAAGCCGCGGAAGAGTTCTCCACCGCTATCGCCGACTCCGGCAGCGTGGTGGAACGAGTGAGGCTGCTGCAGGAGGAGCTGGCCGCGCTCGTCGGCGAGCAGACCGGTCGCACCCTGTTCATCCTGACCGTGGTAACCGTTCTGGCCCTTCCCATCAATCTCGTCGCCGGACT
>DATBGE010000187.1:0-13273 GCA_036558125.1 Gemmatimonadales bacterium
GGCATGGCTGGCCCGCTTCTCAAGATAGAACCGGCAAGGGCCTACGAGGAGGCCCCGCCGATCGCCCCGGTCAAGCAGGGGGTGTAAACGCCTTCGGCAGGCCAAAGATGTACACGCTGTTGCCCAGCGGGTAGCTGAGCTGGAAGTTGCCGCCGCAAGCCACCGCGACGAACTGCTCGTTCTTGAAGGTGTAGGTCATCGGAGCAGAGTTGCATCCGGCGCCCGCCTGGAACTGCCATAGCAGCTTCCCGGTGCGGGAATCGTAGGCGTTGAAATTCCCGTTGCCTTCTCCGGTGAAGACAAGCCCGCCGGCCGTCGCCAAGGCCCCGCCCATCATCGGCTGAGGCACCTTCACCTGCCACGCCTTCTTGCCGGTGCCGAGGTTGAGCGCCGTGAACAGGCCATACTGCTCCTCGCCCGCGATCGCGACGAAGGCCGAACCGAGCCACAGCCGGCCCTTTTCCCACGGCGCGTTGTGGGTGATGTAGTTCATCGGCTGATGGAGGCCGGCCACGAAGGCGTAGTTGAGCTTGGGATCCACCGCGATTGGCGACCACTCCGCGCCGCCGTTGGCACCGGGAAGCATCCGGGTACCCGAAGCGCTGGGCTGGGCGAACATGTTTTCCTGCGGGGTGAAGTTCTCGGTCTTGCGCACCAGCGTGCCGGTCGCCGCGTCGAGCACGTAGACCCAGGCGGTCTTGCCGGCGTGGACCACGACCTTCTTGCCGCCCAGCGTGGTGACGACTGGCGGAGACACGGCGTCGAGGTCCCACACGTCGTGCGGAACCGTCTGGTAGTACCATTTGGTCTTGCCGGTGGCCGCGTCGATGGCAACGACGCAGTCGGTGTACAGGTTGTCGCCCGGGCGGACACTGCCGTCGAGGTCGGGCGAGGGGTTACCAACCGCCACGTAGATGAGTCCGAGGCTCTGGTCATAGGCCGGCGTCATCCAGACGCCGCCGCCACCCCGCGTCCACGCATCCGCATACTTGGCGCTGTCCGATTTCTCGGCGCCGGTGTTACGGTTCAGGTTGTTGCCTTCGGGGGTCGCCTCAACCCAGTTGCCATACCAGCCATTGGGGGCGGCCTCATCGAAGGTGGGATCGCCCTTGGGCGCGGGGATCGAATACCAGCGCCACACCTGCTTGCCGGTCACCGCGTCGTAGGCGGTCACGTGGCCCCGGATGCCGTACTCACCACCCGAGACGCCGACGATCACGTTGTTGCCGATGACGAGCGGCGCGTGGGTGATGCTGTAGCCGAAGGCCGGATCGGCCACTTCGTTGTCCCAGACCACGTCACCGCTCATCCGGTCGAAGGCGATGAGGTGGGCGTCGAGGGTTCCCATGTAGACGTGCGGGCCGTGCACGCCGACGCCGCGGTTGTTGGGGCCGCAGCAGTAGATCGTAGTGCCCAGCTTGTGCTCGTACCGCCAGACCTGCTTGCCGGTGTCGAGGTTGTACGCGATCAGGGTGTTGTACGGTGTGGTCACGTACATCATGTTCTCAACCACGATCGGCGTATTCTCGAACGAGCCGAGTTTGCTGATCCCGGTCTGGAAGACCATTCGAGGCACCAGCGACTTCACGTTTGTCGCATTGATGGTCGTCAGCGTGGAGTAGCGCTGGTTCCAGTCATTCCCGCCATACGTCGTCCATTTGGTCTGGGCGGAGAGGTTGCTGGCAGCCGCTGCGCAAACGAGCATGGCCAGACCCCAACGAGAAGCACTGCGCATGGGAAAAGGTCTCCTGGCTATAGGGGACTGAGGGAACGACTATCTTGCCGCCCCGACACAGACAGACGCGGGCGGAGGCGCCGTTGATACGCAGATGTTAGAACTCGGGAAGATGCACCGCCCATGGCGGGGGAACGGTGGCGACTACGGAAATAGGCGTTGCACCGGGAACCGTCAAGTGGCCTTTAGTGGAACAGAAGCACCGCCTTCTTGAAGGTCATGAAGACCCCCCAGCCCAGCGGAATTCCCACCGCGATCCAGGCCAGTGCGACGAGCCCCCAATTCCCGGGCTCGGGTTGACTGCCGGTCGGCTCGTTCGGCTGCATGTGCGCCTCTCCTCGAGCTGCCATCCTTGAAACGGAACGTCAATGACCTCGCCGGCGCTCCCTCGCCAGCTCCTCATCGCTCATGAAGTAGCGGTCGGGAAGCGGCCGGACCAGGAGGTTGCAGATGAACCCGATCATCAGGAGTCCGGCCAGGACATACATGGTCGTATTGTAGGCCTCCGCCACTGGTACCCCACGGTCCACCTGATGTTGCCTGATTTCGTTGACCAGCAGCGGGCCGACGACCCCGGCGGTGGACCAGGCCGTCAGCAATCTTCCGTGAATGGCGCCCACGAACTGGGTCCCGAAGATGTCCGACAAATAGGCGGGGATGGTGGCAAAGCCGCCGCCATACATCGTGATGATCACACAGAAGATCGCCACGAAGAGCGCGACGCTGCCGATCCGGCCCGCATGCGGGACCAGCGAGTAGAGCACGATCCCGAGGGCGAAGAAGATGAAGTAGGTCGGCTTGCGGCCGATTTTGTCAGAGAGGGACGCCCACCCGATCCGTCCCCCGATGTTGAACAGACTCAGGAGACCCACGAAGCCCGCCGCGGCAGAGGCCGAAACCTTGTCCTTGAAGACCTCCTGGATCATGGGCGATGCCTGTTCCAGGACGCCGATGCCGGCGCTCACGTTGGTGCACAGGACCAGCCAGAGCAGGATGAAGGGCACCGTCTTCCAGGCCACGTCCACGTGAACATGGCGACGAGTGACCATGCCGACATTCGTGGTAGAGGGCGTCCACCCCGCGGGTTTCCAGTCATTGGGCGGAATCCGATAACCGAACGCGCCGCACATCATCGCCACGAAGTAGATGAGACCCATCGTGACGAAGGTCTCCCAGACACCGACCGAGGTCGGCGTGGCGTAGTGCTTCATCAGGATATCGGCCAGCGGCGCGCCGATCATGGCACCGCCTCCGAATCCCATGATCGCCAGGCCGGTTGCCATGCCGCGGCGGTCCGGAAACCACTTGATGAGGGTGGAAACCGGTGAGATGTATCCCAGGCCGAGTCCGCACCCACCAATCACCCCGTTGCCGAGATACAGGAGCCAGAGCTGGTGGGTGCGAACGCCGATGGCGGAGATCAGGTACCCTCCACCCCAGCAGAAGGCGGCCGCGACACCCGCCTTGCGCGGGCCCACTCGCTCGAGCCAGCGTCCGAACACCGCCGCGGACAGACCCAGGAACACGATGAAAATCGTGAACACCAGCGCGATCTGGGTCTGCGTCCAATCGCCCGGCCCCGATTCGGTGATGCCGAGCGCTCGCGTGAGCGGGAGTTTGAAGACACTGTAGGCGTAGGCTTGGCCGATCGAGAGATGGATCGCGAGCGCCGCGGGCGGGACCAGCCACCGATTGAACCCTGGCTTCGCGACAATACGTTCCTTGTCGAGCAGGCCGGACATCAGCGACTCCTGAGGCGGGACGGGTACATCCGGGAGGAACCGGCATACATTACCGCGAGCCAGGGAAAAATGCCAACCGACTCGAACCGTTCCGATCCCGCGCACATGCCCGCTACCCTGACCAGCCTCATTCTCCTGCTCGGGGTGGTGGGCACTTTGTCCGCCCAGCAGCCCGCCACCCTTCCCCGATGGATGACCGCGGATTCGGCGGGTCGAACTCTCACCCTGGAGCTCAAAGTGGATGGAGCTGCGGGCTCGCCCGCCACCATCTCAGGCTATCGGCAGGGCGGCGCGCAGATCGTGGTTCCCCTCGGCTGGACGGTTCGCTGGCGATGGATCAACGGAGACAGCACCGCGGCGCACAGCCTCGTGCTGATGGCGGAGCGGGAAAAGCTGCCGCCCGAAGGCGGCCGGCCCGTGTTCGACAACGCGATGAGCCGCAGTGTCGTCAACGGACTGGGTCCGGGAAAGACCGACGAGACGACCTTCACTGCGGATCAGGCGGGGTGGTATTGGCTGCTCTGCGGGGTGCCGGGCCACGCGCTCGGCGGGGAGTGGATCGGGCTCAAGGTCGATGCGGACGCGAAAGCACCGTCGCTGGTGGAGAAGCGTGGGACGTAGCAGCAGGAAGAGGTTCTTCTCACTTCTCACTCCTCCCTCCTCACTCCTCACTCCTCACTTCTTACTGCTCACTTCTCACTTAGCAGCTCCTCCACCTCCTTTCGCATCTCCTTCACCAGGGTTGCGTGCTGCTGCGGCAGGGCCGGGCCGTAGAACCCCGCGTGAATCCGACGGACTCGACCAGTCCGATCGAGAAAGATCGTGGTGGGAAACGCCGTGAAGTTGGTGAGCTGGGGCAGGGTGGCGGCTGCGGCCTCGGTGTCGTTGGTACCCGCCCTGAGCAGGATGAAGGGGATATGGTAAGTGTCCCGATACAGCCGCACCTGGTGATTGTCGGTGGCGCTGTCGCCGCTTACCTCGTAGGCCAGCCCGACGATCTCCAGGCCGCGGTCGTGATAGTCATTGTAGAGCTGCACCAAAGCGGGTGCCGCGTCATGGCAGGTCGGGCACCAGGTCCCGAACACGTCGATCACGACCACTTTGTCCCTGAGCCGAGGGTCGGCCTCGGTGATCTGCCGGCCTTCGAGATCGGGGAAGCTGAAGCGGAACGGTGCCGTGTCCGCGGTCGTGATCTCGCTGGGCGACTTGAGATGAGGAGCTCCGGTGCTGCGGACGGCGATGAACCGGGTCTGGGTTCGGAGGCCGGCGTGGAAGATGCCGCGCAGGGTATCTGCTTTGATCTGGCCGGTCAGCATGTAGACGTAGGATCCGTCGAAGTGAGAGATCGAAAAACTGTCCGCTTGCGCGTGTCCCCAGAAGAGACCGTAGTCCCCGGTGTTGGAGATGATGGTTCCCTCGAGGCCCGCCTTTCCGTTGCGTAGCTCGATGACTCGGGGGCTCGCGTCAAAATCCGTCAGGAACTGGGCGTCCCAACGGCCGGTCAGATTGGTTGGACTCTTTTCAGCCGGCCAGCGGCCTTTGGCCGCGCGAAAGGGAATAGTGCGAGGTCCGCGGCGGCCGACATTGTGGTACTCGCCGATCAGGGAATCGCCTTTGACGACCGCCGCGATGGTCGCCGCGTACGCAGCGATATCGAACACGATACTGTCTCCGGCCACTCGCACCGCACTCAACTCCTGGCACTGCGTCCCGTTGCAGAGCGTCCCCTGCCAAGTTCCGCCCTTCTGTTCTACCGTGAGCGCGAAGCGCAGAGGGCCGCCGGCGAGGTCGAGCACAGCCTTCCAGGGGCCGGTTGGGGAAATGAAGGTCAAGGCCAGCAGAAAGGGATGCATGATTGCAGATTGCCGATTGCAGATTGGAGAATCAACGCTTCGTCGTTGTCAATTTTCAATTTTCAATTTTCAATCTGCAATCTTCAATACTTCTCCCCCGCCTTGATCTCCATCGACAACCGATTTCCCGGCCACGGCGCCGGGCAGGCATACGCGCTGCTGTAGGCGCAGAACGGATTGCGCGACCGGTTGAAGTCGAGCAGGTAACTGGTCTCGTCGCGCGGAATGAGAGTCACGAACCGTCCCGCCGGGTAGCTTCCCTTGCCGTTGGTCAGATCCTGGAAATAGATGACGAGCTCCGACTCGCCGCTGTCTTCATCGGAGATGCGGTAGACCTTGAGCTTGGAGGGGCCTGACTCCAGCGCGGCCGTCAAGACCCCCGCCTCGATCGCTTCGGTTTCCACCCCGTCCAGCATGAGTATGCGGTGCGTGACCCGGCTTGCCGGCTTGGCCAGGCTGCCGGTCACGATAAATCGGGCATCGGATGGGTAGTAGGTCGGGATGAGCGTCCGGTGATCCGGGCCGAACACCGTCAGGACAGACCTGCCGGAGGGGCCGGTTGGCCTGAGCTGGTAGGGTCCAATCGCGGTAAGGCGGTCGCGAGTGAGGAGTGTCCTCGTCCCCTGTTGGATCAGCGTCACGCTGCGCCCTTCCTCACGCACCGTCATGGGCGCCGAGTTCTTGAGCGGGACATCGGCGTCTGCCGGGCCGAGCGTGAGTCCCGCGCCGATGGCCTGCTGGGCCAGCGCCGCCAGAGGTGAATCAGGAGCGTTGGCCAACCAAAGGGCAAAGGCGCTCCGCTCCGCGACGAGGTCATCTTGAGCCGGGAGCGGTGCGCGGACCCCAAACACCAAAAGCGTGAGAGATAAGACCCTCACACTTCTCACGAGGTCCACGGCTTTCACTCAGCTCCCAATCGTGCCCACGAGGATCGGCTGGGTCGTGGGTTGCGGAGAACCTCCAGCAGGCTCGTTGGTGACGGCGGCGACAGAGAGATTTGGGGTTGCCGGAATCTCAACCTGTTGTACCATCGCGTGCCCGGTTGGCTCCGGGTTGAAGGTCACTGAAGGAATCGGCTTGCCGCCCTTGGGAATGAACCAGAGCTGATAGACCCGTCCGCTGTCGGTCGGCTGCAGGTTGAAGGCGTGAACCAGTGCTACCCTCTCCTTCGGATTCATGAAGAGTTGAATCACGGGAGCCGGCGTCGAGGTCGAGGTCAGCGTGGTGAGCCGAACATCCGGCTTCAAGATCCAATTCAGGGTCGCCTCGCGCGCGGCGAGCTGGGCCTGGGTCGCGCCGAAGTCTCGCTGCAACTCGGCGATCGCGACGTCACGCTCTGCCACTTGGCGACGGAGGGAAATCGTCTGCAGTCCAAACCCGACCGCCAGTAGCACGGCCGCGGCGGCCGCCCAGGGGATCCAAGTGGATCTGGGGGCGGCCGACGGGAGCGGTGCCACCTTCTCCTTCGCTACGCGCGCGAGTACCCGGTCACGCAGATCCCGTGATGGGCCGGCCCCGGCGCCTTCCGTCGTCGTGGCGAGGAGTGCGGCGACTTCGCGGAACTCGGCTACCTCCCGGCGCGCCTCGGGAGACGTAGCCAGGAAGGCCTCGAACGACCGAGCCTCCGCCGGATCAAGGGCGCCGAGCGCGTAAGCCGCGGCGAGATCCTTCATGTCGTGACTGTCCATGTCCTGACCGTCGGCGCTGCTCACAGGCCCGCCTCGTGGAAATAGGGACGCAGTGCGTCCCGCAATTTCTGCATGCCCAGTCGCATCCGTGTCTTGACCGTGCCCAGCGGCTCCGCAAGCCGCTCGGCGATTTCGGTCTGCGACAACCCTTCGTAATAGGCCAGCTCGATCGCCTGTCGTTGCGGTGGCGAAAGGTCCGCGAGCGCGATTGCCACACGTTTGCGGCGCTCGTCGGATTCAACTGCATCGCCCGGCTTCTCCTGCCATCCACCCATCGCCGGAGACGCCGTTGGGTTCTCTCGCGCCGCCGTCTCGGTGATTCGAGATCGCCGCTGGCGCGAACGGACCAGGTCGAGGGCTCGGCTCCGGGTCATCATCGTGAGCCAGGCAGCCACCGAGCCCCGGTCGCCTTCGAAACGGGACGCTCCGCGCCAGGCCTGGGCGAATGCCTCGAGCACGACTTCTTCCGCATCAGCCCGCTGGCCGAGCATACGATACGCCACGGCGTACAGAGTGGGTCCGTACTTGTCGTAGAGGGAGGCCGCCGCGCGTTCGTCGCCTGCTGCCATCCGAGCAACCAGGTCGGCGTCCCGCACTCCGGTGGAGGTGGTGAGATCGGCCATCTGCGCTCGAGCGCGCGAGCTCCGCACAACTGAGGTGACGTGCAACACCGGAACGGTGTCCATCAGTCTATACCCCACTGCGGAGCCGCCACAAGACGGCAGCATGCAGACGCCTCTTCTCTCCCGGTCATCTCGCTTACGCGCGGGGTCGCCGGTCAGATCACTGGACGGTTTTTTCCCCGTCGCCCCCGGTGAACAGAAGACTCACGGAGCGTCCGGCGAAGCGAGCCTGCACGATGTTGACCTGGTCGGGGAACAACTCGTTGTGAATGGCATTCCGGAGATGGGCGCCCGCAAGGCCGCCGGGGACGTCGGCTTCCAGCGTGATCCAGGTGAGATCGCCGGTGACACGGCGACCGACCCAGTTCAGAGAGACTGGGGCGCCCGTCGTCGTGGTGAGGCCGAGACGCGACCTGACGTAACGGGAGATGAGAGAGTCGTCCGAGACGGGCGAAGAGGTCCCCGCGTGCACCGCCGCGTTGAGGTCGTCGCTGAAGGCGCGAACCACGATCGTCACCCGTTTCCCGCCGGGCTGCTCGGCCAGCTCCGTGAACGTGGTGTGCAGGGGGTGCACGGCCGCGATCAGCAACGGCGCCAGCAGGAATCGCAGGCCTACCACGGGACCCTCTCCGCCGCCATCCGCGAGCCGAGGAGCAGCACGAGGCAACTGACCGCAGTGACGCGGATTCGGAGCGGCGTCCACCGGCCCGACGCCACGCCGAGCCGCAGGGCGCCATCCACGGCAATGAGCGCGGCGCCGGCCACGACCAGTACCACGATCTGTCCCAACTCGATGCCGATATTGAAACCGAACAGTGGGAGCACGATGTGGTCCATGAAAAGGCTCTGCAGGTACTCCGCGAACCCGGCGCCGTGGACCAGTCCGAACAGTGCCGCGAAGCCGGCGCGCCAGCGGGTCGGGCGTGCAGCCGCGTCACGCGCCTGAGTGAACACGTTGCTCGCCGCGGTCAGAACGATCGTGACAGGAATCAGGAACTCGATCCAGCGGATCGGCAGCACCATCGCACCCGTGGCTGCGAGGACGAGGGTGACCGAGTGGCCCACCGTAAATGCCGTGATGACCCACAGCGCGTCCCGCCAATCCTGGCGGCGGTAGATCGCCGCGAGCGCCAGGAGGAAGAGGATGTGGTCCAGCGCTTCGCGATTGACGATGTGGCCGAAGCCGAGCTGGATGTAAGTGGTGAGTTCGGACATGGGTAATGGCCTAAGGCTTATGGCTCACGCCTTCGTAGTAGGGATTGATCAGCTTCGCCTCGGCGAATCGCCTGCGTGCCAGGGTCGAGTCGCCGAGTGCCGCGGCGATCGCACCGGCGTGCCAGTAGAGCATGGCGTCGCGGGTCCCCTGTGAGAGCGCCTGGTCTGCGAGCGGAGCCGCTTCGATGTCACGGCCCATCTGGTGCAGGGCCCAGGCGACGAGGTCGTAACCGTAGACATCCTTGCGAGAGCGCAGCTCCTCGCCCGCCTTGCGGAGTACAAGTGGAACTTCCCGCCCGTGATCCAGCAGGAAGAGAGACCACGCCCGGTGAAAGGCGCCGGGTTGCTGGCTCACCGAGACTTCCATCGCCTTGGCAAATTCCGCGGCCTTGGCTGTGTCTCCCTTAGCCGCATAGCAATCGCTGAGGAGTCCCAGAGTCGCCGGATCCAGCACGTTGGCGATCGCCTGCTCGCCGGACTGAATCGCCCCGGTCCAGTCCTTCTTCGCCGCGTGAAGTCGCGCTTCGGCCCCGAGGAGCCGGTAGTCATCGGGTACTTGAGCCAACCCCGAGGCGAAGGCCTTGTCGGCCTCACCCAGCCTTCCCCGGCGAAGCTCGAGATCACCGATTCGGAGATCGAACCAGGCCAGCTGCTCGGGAGGGACGCGGAAGCCGTTCTCCAGGCCGTGACGCACCGAGCCCAAGAGTTCAATGGCCTCGGCGGGCTTTCCTTCCAACTCGAGCCAGCGGGCGTACCGCGGTGCCAGGGCCGGGGCATAGCGCAGAGTCGCGATCGAGGAGAAGAGCCGAGTCGCTTCCTGATAGTGCCCCAGCTCAAGTGCGATCTCACCCAGCATCGCGCGAGTGCCCGGCTCCGTGGAGTCCACTGCAACCAACGCCTTCGCCGTCGTGTACGCCTCGGTGAATCGGTGCTCGGCCAGTAGCGTCGAGGCCAGGAGGGCTGCGGCCGCTCCGTTCCGCCGGGTACGATGGCTGTATGAAGTGCGCGCCGCGTCTTCCGCCCGCAGCAGGTCCTGATAACTCCCGGTTTCCCGCGCTCGTGAGAGATAGAGACTCCCGAGCATCGCGAGGTCGCGGGCGCCGTTGGGATCGCGGGCGATGCGGGCCTGATAGAAAGCGATGTCCTGTTCGCGGATCTCGGCGGTCAGGCGGGAAGCCGGTAAGGCGGGAAGACGCCTGGTGGCGGCGTGTTGCAGCGACCAGCCAAGCAGCCCGACCGAGCCCAACATTGTAAGAATCCCTAACTGCATCCGAATAGACATCACCAAGTACTCCTGTTTGGAAACGATCACTGGTGCTCGGGTGCCGAGCGGACAGGTGGGTCTTGCTGCCTCCCGCCTGTCCGCCTTCCCGCGCTTCCCTCCTAGTTGGGCGGCGCCAGATACGGGAAGCTCGTCGTGAACGGTGAGTCGCTTGCCACGTTATCGGTCGTGAGAGCCGGCGTGGTGTGTGTGGGATCCGCGCCGAAGGGATCGCCGAAGATGGCGAGCAGGGCGAGATCCACTACGTCGTCATCCAGTTTCCGCCCGCCCCATCCGTTCACCAGGGGTGGCAGGTCCACGATGTTGAGCCAGCCAGCGGTGTTGGTTGGCTTGTCGGTCTGCACCACCAGGACATCGGGCAACAACACACTGCCCAGCGCGCTGATGTAGGCCGGATCGCGTCCCGCGACGGTCGTGAGGAAGTTCACGACCTTGGGTGCTACCAGGGTCGCGTCCTGGTCGGGGCCGATCGAGCCATGCAGCGGGTGATCCCGCTTGTCGAGCAACACCTCACTGATCAGCGGGTTTCCCAGCCGCTGCACCTGGTTGAACGTCTGATTGGGATCGGGGCCAGCAGTGCCGCCGCTGTTGCTGTCGTCGCTGCAGGCGCCGGCCAGCAGCGCAAGCCCGAGTGCCAGGCTCGGCAGCATCACGCGGCGCAGGACCGGCAAATCGATGGTGGTCTTCATGAGAGCTATCCTCGGAGTCGGATCGGTCATGGTGTGGGTGGTCATCAGCGGCTGATGGTGCCCCAGATGTTGAGCTTGCCGGGCGCGCCGTTCTCGAGCATCGAGCTGGGCAGCTCGATCACGATCGACAGCACGTTGAAGCCTGCGATGTAGTTCACGCCGGGATTCCGGAAGGCGGCGCCGCCGGGAAGAGCGCAGGGCTGAGACAGGGCGCCGGTCGAAGGACGCCGGTCGGGGAGGATGCAGAAAGCCGCCTCGAGATCGAGGAAGAACGAATCGTCCCGCGGGCCGGCGAAGGCCTGGATTCCGCTGGCCGAACCCAGATTGGTGTTGAACGCGCCGCTCATGTCCGAAGCGGTGAAATTGATCACGTTCATCATCGCGCCCGTCACCGTTGGCTGGAACGGACCGCGGACGTGGACCGTCTGGCCGGTGGTATTGCCGTCGAAGGTGACCTGAATGACCTTGTCTTCGACGTAGTCTCCATCGTTGTCCACCTTGAACTGATAGAGAATGTTCGGATCGAACGCGGCGGACCCGGTCTGTCCCGGGCTCAGAAATCCGCTGGTGTTCATGACCAGCACGATTCGCCCCGGGGCCGAGCCGGGGAACGCGTACACGTCGGTGAGATCCATTCGGGGGTTGAGCTCCACCAGAGGGGTGTCCTGGTGGTCCGAGCCCGCCAGCAGTCTCCCGCCGCCGGCCAGTGCGCCGGTTGCGACGAGGATTGCGGCGAGCCGCTGGGTGCGTGTGAGGGCGCGCCAAGAATACATGACCGGACTCCTGGAGATGAGAGGAACGAAGCCTGAGACTGAAGGCGAGGGAGACCGTCTCCATCGCCTGCGCCCCATCTACGCCGGTCAGTGGGGGACGGATCTATGTCGGGGAACTACGGAGTGACGAGGGAAAGGACTGAGGACCGAGTGGTACCAATTACCGAGGACCGAGTACAGAGTGCTAACAGCTAACAGCTAACAGCTAACAGCTTACGGCTTATGGCCTATGGCAGTTCTCGCTGACGGCTGACTACCACTCCCAGAACCGCTCCGGTCTCACCGCTTCCAGGTGTTCGATCTCGTTCTCACCCGAAATCAGTCGTGTGATCATTACGCCGGTAATCCCCGCGAGGAGAATGCCGTTTCGGCCATGCCCGGTCGCATACCAGAGGCCGGGGGCTCGTGGCTCCTTCCCGATGATTGGTAAGCCATCAGGTGTGCCGGGTCTCAAGCCGGCCCAGGTTCGAGTGACTTCCGCCTGAGCCAGGGAGGGGCACAGTCCGCTCGCGGTGGTGAAGATGCTGGCGAGACCCGCGGCGCTGACCTGGGAGTCGAATCCCGCGTTCTCCATGGTGCTGCCCAGGATCGCTTCCCCATTACGGGCAACGATGTACCCGCCGTTACCTACTACGATGGCGTTGGGGACTCCATGGGGCCACGCGGTGGCCGCCATCTGGCCCCGGACCGGTTCCACCGAAAGTGGCCGCGGCAATCCACCCAACCGCTTGGACCAAGCTCCGGCGGCGATGATTACCGCTCCGGCCGAATAGCGGCGAGTGCCGCGGACACCAACTACCAGGTCTCCCCTTCGCTCTACCTCACTTATCTCGTCCGTTACGACCTCGGCCCCATTGCGCCTGGCATCGGCGAGCAGCCCTTCGACGAGATGTTCCGGGTGGAGTGCCGCGTCGTTGGGTGCCCACAATGCCCCGAAGGTTTGACCCAGCCAGGGCCATCTTTGCTTAACTTCCGTGGCATCGAACCAGTCACAGACGTGGCCCTGTTGCCGCTGCCATGCCACCTTGGATCGGAGCACAACGGTCTCCGCCTCGCTGCTGGCGACATGAGCAATGCCGGACTGCCACCATCCGATGTCGATTCCGATTTCAGCTCTAAGGGAAGGGGCGAGGGTCTCGTAGTATTCCCGTCCGGCCAGACCGAGCTCGAAGAGAGGGTCGTCGGCACCGGCGTCCACTTGGGGAGCCAGCATTCCGGCCGCGGCGCGCCATCCTTCGCCAGCGGAGCCGCCCCGTTCGCAAACCAGGACCCGCCGGCCGGCCAATGCGAGTTCTCGGGCGCAGGCGGCCCCTACCGCGCCGCCCCCGACGACGATAACATCATACGTTGTGGTCACTTAGGGCTCGACGAAACTTTCTGAAACGCGCTGCGTATAAGTCGCTGCCCGCAACATCCCGGAGGAAAATAGCATGATAAGGAATATGCTCGGCTTCGCGGCGCTGGCCGTGGTCGCGATGATCGCCCTCAAATTCATCTTGAGCATCTTCGGCATCATCGTGAGCCTGTTCATGACCCTGCTGTGGTTCGCTTTTGTAGGGTTCTGCGTCTACATGCTGCTTCGCGTGTTCAGCCCCAGCACCGCTGATCGAGTCAAGGAAATGATTTCAGGTAAGCCCGCAGTTTGATGCACCCTTCCTCCGGTAAAAGCGCCC
>DATBGE010000188.1:0-5154 GCA_036558125.1 Gemmatimonadales bacterium
GCCCTGATCGCCACTGACCGAAACGGCCTGATCATCTTGTCGGCCAACATCCCCTTTCTCGAGCGTATTGTCTCGCTGAGCGGTCCCACCGACATCTACGCCGAGCTCCGCCCCGGTAAAGACCGCCATGCCGTTGGAGCCGCCGCTCGGAGACTCGGCATTCGAGCCGCGGTGAGCAACGCCGTCAGGTTCGCCAACCCGGAGGACTTTCAGCGGCATCGGCTGCGGGTCGCGATCCATAAGAATGGGAGAATGGAGGAATGGCGGAATGATCATTCCTCCATTGCTCCCCCCGGCTCCTGGCTCCGCCCCGACATTTCCCGTTTCTTCCCCGATTGTCCCGAGGCCTTGAGCGCGAGCGAGGAAATTGCCGAACGCTGCGAATATCAGTTGCCACTGGGCCGGCGAGTCGTGGCACCCCGATTCGCCGAGGCGGACGATGCGTTCCAGCGGTTGCGCACGCTGGCGTACGAGGGTGCCGGGCGGCGGTACGGCACCATCGCGCCGGTAACGCGGGACCGCCTGGAGCACGAGCTGGCAATCATCGGCCAGAAGCAGTTCGCCGACTATTTCCTGGTAGTGAACGACATCGTGCAGAACGGGCCCACCCACTGCGGGCGCGGGTCGGTCGCCAATTCGATCGTGAGCTACGCCCTCGGGATCACCCACGTGGACCCGCTGGGCGCCGGTCTCCTGTTCGAGCGCTTTCTCAATCCGGAACGGAAGGACCCGCCCGACATCGATCTCGACTTCCCCTGGGACGAACGGGACGACGTTCTTGCGTATGTCTTTCGAAAGTATCCCAACTTTCGCTCGGCCATGGTGGCCAATCACAACTGCTTCCGGTTGCGCGGCGCCTTGCGCGAGGTGGCCAAGGTGCACGGCCGGCCGCCGGGAGAGATCCGGGAGATCACCCGCCGATTCCCCTGGTTCAGCGACGACGACTCACTGGAAGAGGTGATCGCCAACCACCCCAACTTCCAGGGACTCGAGCTTCCCGCCATCTGGGCCGATCTGGCGAAGCTGGCTCAACCCCTGGTGGGAACTCCACGACACCTGTCACTACATCCCGGCGGCGTGGTGATCGTTCCCACGACGTTGACCGACTATGTGCCGGTGGAGCCCGCGGCCAAGCAGCTCGAGGGCTATCCCGGCCTCACCGTCCCGGTGATCCAGTTCGAGAAGGACGGCACCGAAGACGCCGGCCTGGTGAAGATCGATCTCCTCGGCAACCGCTCGCTCGCGGTCATTCGCGACGCGATCGCCGCGGTGAAAGACCATACCGGCCGGCAGATCGACTACACCACCTCGGACCCGGAAGACGACGAGCCGACCAGGGCCCTCTTCCGAACCGGGCAGACGATGGGCGTCTTCTATACCGAGAGCCCCGCCTCCCGGCAGCTTTGTGCCAAGTCGCAGGCGGAAAATTTCGACCTGCTGGTGCTCAACACCAGCATCATCCGTCCGGCATCCAACCGGTTCATCCGGATTTATCTCGAGCGGCTTCACGGAAAGCCTTACGAGCCGCTCGACCCCTGTCTCCGCGAAACCCTGGCCGAGACCTTCGGGGTGATGGTGTACCAGGAAGATGTAGTGAATGTCTCTGCGATATTCGCCGGAATGCCGCTGGCCACGGGCGACGGACTGCGGAAGGCGCTCTCCAAGAAGCGGCCGGTAAAACACCTCGCCTCCTATGCCGAGGAGTTCTTCACGGGAGCCGCGGCGCTGGGTCGCGACATCGAGACGACGAAGAAGGTGTGGGACATGGTGATGTCGTTTGCCGGCTACAGTTTCTGCAAGGGTCACTCCTGCTCCTACATCCGGGTGGCGCAGCATTCCTGTTATCTGCGGGCCCACTATCCCGCCGAATTCATGGCCGGAGTGCTGGCCAACGGCGGGGGGTTCTATCACCCGTTCGCCTATGTCGCGGAAGCGATGCGGATGGGACTCACTGTACTGCCGCCCGACGTGAACGCGAGCGAGTTCCGCACGACCGGCCGTGGGCGCGAGGTGAGAGTGGGGCTTCAGTTTGTCAAAGGGCTGCCCGCCAAGGCGGCTCAGAGAATTGTTGATTGCAATCCCTACACATCTCTGGACGACCTCCGCACCCGCGCCTCGCTGACTCCCGACGACCTTCGCACTCTGGTCAAGGTCGGCGCCCTGGATTCGATTAAGGGAGACGCGACGCGTCCTATGCTCCTTTGGGCGATTGATCAGGGAAATGGCGGAATGGAGGAAGGGCGGAATGGCGGAATGAGCGAGCCGTTATGGAATGCGAGCATTCCGCCATTGCGCCATTCGATCATTCCGCCATTGCGAGAATACTCAATCGACCGACGGAGGCGACTCGAATACGAGCTGCTCGATTTCACCACCGACAGCCACCCGATGCATCTTCACGCGGCCGATCTCGCCCGGTTCCGGATCACCAGGAGCACCGAGCTGAAAGACCATGTCGGCGAATCGGTGCTCTGCGCCGGCATGCTGACCACCTCCAAGCCGATCAGCACCATCACTGACGAGCCGATGGAGTTTGCTACGTTTGACGACGGCTACGGTCTGATCGAAACTGCGCTGTTCCCCCGGGTCTTCCGGGAACGGGGGCACGTCCTGTTCGACCAGGGTCCCTTTGTCTTCCGAGGCCAGGTGGATGAGGAGTTTGGAGCTATTACAGTGGCGATTACCGGACTCGACCGGTTGGAGCGAATGGTAGAGAGGGCGGGAAGGCGGGAGGGCGGAAAGGCGGACAGGCCGGACCACAGAAAAACATCATATTGAGAAATTGCACAAGCGCCCGACCAACGACTCTGTCCTTTGCGGCCTTCGTGCCCTTCGTGTCTTCGGGTTTAGCACTGGGCGCCGTCCCTGCCCTCTGTCGCTTGGGTGTTCAATAGGAACTGAGTGAAAGGCTGGTGCGTGTGACCAAATGGATCCTGATCGTCGGCGGAGTCCTGGTCGGCCTGATTCTCCTGCTGGTACTCGTGGGCTTGGTACTTCCCCGCGATCACACCGTGGCGAGCAGAGTGACGCTGCATCAACCGCCCGACTCGGTGTTCACCGTGATCCGTGACATCGGCGCCATCGCCAGTTGGTGGCCGACCGTCAAACAGGTGAGCCGACGAAACGATCCCCAGGGAAAGGAGATCTGGGACGAGACCATGGGGGACGGCATGAAGGTGGGTCTCGAGGTCGCCGCGGTTGAGCCACCCCGGATGATCAAGACCGTGATCGTGGGAGACGCTCCCTTCGGAGGCTCCTGGACCACGCGCATCGTACCTGTGCCGGGGGGCAGCACCGTCACCGTCACCGAGGACGGATGGGTCTCGAATCCCATCTTCCGCCTCGTGTCGCGACTGATGGGGCACCATCGCACCATGGACGACTACCTCACAGCACTGGCTTCCCGGTTCGGGGAGCAGATCTCACCTCAGCACTTCGGGCCGGCAGAATGAATCCAGACACGCTGCGAATCAACTTCATCAGGGCACTCACCGCGGCGTGGCTGACCGCCGCCGCCGGCTGCAGCTCGGAACCCACATCCTCCTCTGAGATGCCAGCGCCGGGGAGTGGACTCCGGCTGGAGACCATCTCCACCGACTTCGACCAGCCGGTCTATCTCACGTCCGCCCCGGGCGACCCGCCGACGCGACTCTTCGTGGTGGAGAAAGACGGGCGCATCCGAATCCTCGACAACGGAGTCATACTCCCCGCGCCATTTCTCGACCTCACCTCCCTCACCACGAAGCTCGAGGAGCAGGGCCTTCTGGGGCTCGCCTTCGCGCCGGACTATGAGACATCTGGCCGCTTCTACGTGAGCTACACAGCCTTTGGCCCCGCACCGGGAGGCAAGTCGGTGATCGCGCGGTACCATGTGTCAGCAGCCAATCCCGATCTGGCAGACGCGGCAAGCGACACCACCATCCTCGAGGTGGCCCAGCCAGACGATAACCACAACGGCGGCATGATCACCTTTGGCCCGGACGGATATCTCTACGTCGGCCTCGGTGACGGCGGCGGCGCCGGCGATCCGGCAGGTTACGGCCAGCGTCGCGATGACTTACTCGGTTCGTTACTGCGCCTCGACGTAAGCGGTGCCACGTACACTATCCCGCCAGACAATCCCTTCGCCGGGACAGCCGGTGTCCGTGGCGAGCTGTGGAACTACGGACTGCGGAACCCGTGGCGCTTCAGTTTCGACCGCCAGACTCATGACCTCTACATCGGGGATGTGGGACAGGCCGATCGCGAAGAGGTTGATGTGCAGCCGGCGAGCGGCGGCGGAGAGAACTACGGGTGGAACGAGATGGAGGGCCTCCACTGCTATCCCCCGGGCGCCCAATGCAGCACGACTGGACTCACCCTGCCCGTAGTCGAGTACAGCCACGGATCAGGCTGCTCCATCACCGGCGGGTACGTCTACCGTGGGGCAGCGTTGCCGAGCATTCAAGGCACCTACTTCTACTCCGACTACTGCTCCGGCTTGCTCTGGAGCTTCAGGTGGCAGGGTGGGATGGTCACCGAGCAGCACTCCTGGCCCCAGCCGCCAGGAAACGTGACCAGCTTCGGCGAGGACGCCGCGGGAGAGCTCTACATCCTGACCCGTGGGGGCGGGGTCTACAAAATCGTGGCCGAGCCGTAGTCGTGGTCGGCGATCTCTTCTCTCCACCCGAGGAGGATCTCCCCGATTTCAAGGCGCTCGCCGAAAAGCTCCCGCCGCAGATTCTGTTCGGCACTTCGTCCTGGAACTATCCGGGGTGGAAAGGCCTGGTCTATCACCAGGACTATCCCAGGAACGGCGCCGCCGCGAAGATGCTCACCGAATACGTGAAGTTCCCGCTCTTTCGCACCATCGGAATAGACTCATCGTTCTACGCCCCACCGACACCCGAGCAGCTTCAGAGGTACGCCCAGCGCTTGCCGCCGGGATTTCCCTGCGTGATGAAGGTCTGGGACCGGTTCACGGTGCATACCCTGCCCCGGGCGCGCTACGGCCCGCAGGGCGGAGAGCTCAACCCCGATTTTCTCGACGCCGACCTGTTCCGGAGCGAGGTACTCGACTTCTACCTGACCCACTTCCACGAGCACACCGGCCCTCTGGTCTTCGAGTTCCAGACCATCAGCAAGAGCAGTGGCATCGGACCCGAGCAATTCGCC
>DATBGE010000189.1:0-2931 GCA_036558125.1 Gemmatimonadales bacterium
ATGCCGCTTATCCGGTAGAACAGGTCCTTCCGGAAGTGATCGGTCTCCAGATAACGCACCAACGGCAGGTGGGTCGCCGAAATGAGCCGGACGTCGGCCTGGAGCAACTGCTCGCTGCCCAGCCGCTCGAACTCGCCGTACTCCACTGCACGAAGGATCTTGGCCTGCGCCGCCGGGGTCATGTCGGCGATTTCGTCGAGAAAGAGCGTTCCATGATCCGCCAGCTCGAACTTGCCTTTGACCCGTCGAATCGCGCCGGTGAAGGCGCCTTTCTCGTGGCCGAACAACTGGCTGTCCAAGAGAGTGTCGCTCAGGGCGGCCGAATTGAAGGCGATGAAGGGATGCGTGGAACGGCGCGAGGAGTTGTGAATGGCGCGGGCCAGGAGGGTCTTCCCGGTGCCGGTCTCCCCCAGGATCAGAATCGGCAGCTCGGTGCGGGCGGCAATGCGGGCGAGCCCGAGGCAGGTCGCCATCGGCTCGTCGTCGCTCTGGAAATCCTCGAGCGTGTGGTGCCACTCCCGCTGGCGTTCTCCGTTCTGCCCGGGTTCGGTCATCGAGAGGGTGGCTCCGCGAAGTTTTCGCGCAACGCGCGAATCGGCTCAAAGGCGTAGCTAACCAGCGATCGCCTGCCGACCACGATGTCGGCCCGCCCGCCCATCCCGGGCAGCAGGGCCCGCAACTGGCCGTGCACCCTGATGGAGTCGTCGGCCAGATCGACCAGGGCGCGGAACTCGCCACTGTCCCGCGCGGTCGAACCGGCGGGTCCCAGCCAGCGCACTGTGGCAAACCGAACGCCATAGCGTTGATAGGGGAAGGCGTCGTAGCGGAGCTTGACCCCCTGACCCGGCCGAATCTGGGCGACCCCGGCTTCCGGAACGAGGAGCTCGCCCTGGAGGCGGTCTCCGGCGCAGCCCATCTCGCTCAGAATGTCGCCCTCCTGGACTACCGCACCTGGTGCGTTGACGTGGAGGCGCAGCACGGCGCCGTCGCATGGGGCGCTCACCGAGAATCCGCCGTCTGTCGCATTGATCAGATCCCGCTGAAGCGAGGAGGCTCGGATCCGGCCGGTTTCGATCGTCTCGGTCAGCCCGCGCCGGGTCTCCTCGTATTCCAAGTCCCTCGCTTTACCGTCCTCCTCCAGTCTCGTGATGTCGGATCTCGCCTCGGCGAGATCGTTCCGCGCTCCATCAACCTCTTCCTGGAGGGTGCTGTATTCCAGCTCCAACCTGCTTGCTTCGAGTTGGCCGATTGCTCCCCGCTTGGCACCGGAAGAGGAGCTGTCTGCCAGCACCTTCGTGAGGGCCAAGCGCTTGCTCTTAGAAGCGATCAGGCCCTCGAGGAACTGAACCCGGTTCTGGAGTCGCCGCCCTTCCGCTTCATCCGAGCGTTTGCGGGTATCATACTGGCTCTTGAGGATGGTGAGCCGCTGCTCGTTGGCTCGGAGTTGGTTTTCGATTGTGAGCCGGTCCGCCGCCCGATCGCTCATGCTGGCCGAGCGAAGGAGGAAAAGGGTCGAGCCGCGGGTCACGTTGTCGCCTTCAGCGACGCGCACCTCAACCAGCACTCCGCTCTTCACCGCCCGGACCGGATCGGTGCCGCGGGTCGGGATGAGAGTGAATGGCCCCGAAACCGTCTCCGGCACCTTCACCAGCGCAGCGCCCAAGAGCGCGAGCACAAAGGCGGCGATGATGACGTACGCGAGCCCCCGCGCCACCCAGTGGGGTGGTGTGGTGTCGAGGAAGGTCTGGGCAGGCTCGTTGGGCACGTGTTAAATGGGCGAATGGTGGAATGGCGGAATAGCGGAATGGGCAACGGCGATGGCCTTTCGAGCCTCAACCAATTCGGCCATTCCTCCAGTCCTCCATTCTTTCATTGATCAGAGCCCCAACTGCTGACTGACCAGGAAGTAGTACAGCCCCTGGCGATTCATCAGGTCGTCGTGGGTTCCGGTTTCCACCAGCCGGCCTTTCTCCAGCACCAGGATGACATCGGCGTCCCGCACGGTGCTGAGCCGGTGGGCGATCACGAACGAGGTGCGGCCCTCGAGCAGCTGATCGATGTTCTCCTTTACTGCGCGTTCCGATTCGGCGTCGAGGGCGCTGGTCGCCTCGTCGAAGATGAGAACCGGAGGGCGGTGGTAGATCGCCCGCGCGATCGCGACTCTTTGGCGCTGGCCTCCCGAAAGTCCGATCCCCGACTCGCCGATCCGGGTGTCGTAGCCCATCGGCAGCCGTTCGATGAACTCGCGGGCATTGGCGACCTGGGCCGCCCATGCGACGTCCTCGAACTCCGGCTCTTCCTCGCCGAACCCGATGTTGCGGGCGATGGTGTCGTCGAACAGGTGATTCTCCTGCAGCACGAACCCGATTTTCCGCCGGAGATCCCGGTAGTTGAGGGTCTTGAGGTCGACGCCGTCGTAGAGGATGGTTCCCTCGGTCGGCTCCAACAGCCCCGCCAGGCACTTGATCAAGGTGGTCTTCCCGGAGCCGCTCCGGCCCACGATTGCCACCATGGTGTTGGGCGGGATCTCGAAGTTGATGTCATCCAGGATGGGAGGTGCCTCGGGGCCACCATACCGGAAGCCGAGGTGACGGAGATTGATTCTCCCCTCGAGGGACTTCACCGGCATGAGCCGCGAGCGGTCCTCTCCCTGTTCCGGCTCCTGCTGGAAGATGTCGTCCAGCCGGTTCAGGTAGACGGTGGCCTGCTGGAGATTGTCCCACAAGCTGAGCAGGGTGAGGAGCGGCGCGTTGGCGAGTGCCACGAGCGAGTTGAAGGCGACGAGCCCGCCGATTGACATTTGCCCGTTCATCACCTGGTGAGCTCCCACCAGGAGGAACAACACCACCGACAAGAGCGTCACCGTATAGATGGCGCCGTTGTAGCTCATCAAGGTGAAATCGGCCTTGAATCGCTTGCGCGCGACGCTGT
>DATBGE010000190.1:0-44690 GCA_036558125.1 Gemmatimonadales bacterium
ACCCAGTATTACTCCGTCAATGCGGTCTGGTCTCCGAGCTCCATCTTCAGTCTGGGCCTCGAAGTTCTGTACGGCGACAACGAGCAGAACGATGGGCAGTCGGATCATGCGACCCGGCTTCAGGCTGGGTTCCAGTTCTACTTCTATGATGGCAGCTGAGAAAGGTTGAATGGCTCAGAAGTCACATTTGCTCGAGGGAGTCACTTTGTCTAAAGAGTTACGCAATCTGGTCGCCGCCGGCACCCTCGGCCTGGTGCTGGCGGCAGCGCCGGGCGGAGTTCGCGGCCAGCAGGACAGCGCAGCCCTGCGAGCTGTGAGAGACTCGACCTGCATCGACACTGCGGACACAACGAACTCGCCCGAGCGTCAGAAGGTTCGGCGGCGCCACAGCATGGATCACAACGAGGTCGCTGCGCCACGAGTGGACAACATCCCGCTCGAAGGCACCGACAAGGGATTCATTCCGATTCCGGGCACCCTTCCTGATTCTCTTCCGGCTTGCCCGGCGAAGAAAAAGATCTCGCACGACAGTGCCGGATGACGAGTGCCGGATGCAGCCGAAGCAGGCACTGGAAGCACCTCTTACGCCGTGTTCAGAGCGCGGTAAGTTCTCAGTTCCCATTGGTCGAAAAGACGCACTGCCACCTGTTGAGGGTTCCGTGACGCTCTCGCTGCCCAGGATGACGATGCTCGTCCTGGCCCTGGTCATTCCGGCCTGTAAGAAGAAAGCACCCGCCGCCGGGCCGCCGCCGGAAGTCACCCTGTCGGATGTAGTCCAGCAGGATGTTCCGGTCTATATCGAGGCGGTGGGCGAAACCCGCGGCTCCCAGACTGTCGAGATCAGGGCCCGCGTCTCCGGGTACCTCGACGCCATGACTTTCTCGGAGGGCGGTCCGGTGAAGCAGGGGCAACTGATGTACCAGATCGACCCCAAACCGTTTCAGGCTACACTGGCCCGGGCCCAGGGACAGGTCGCCGCCGCGAAGGCGCAGTTCGACAACGCCAGCCTCGAGGAAGATCGCCTCCGTCCCTTGGCGGAGATCAAAGCGGTGAGCCGGCAGGAATACGACGACGCCTTTGCCGCCAAGCAAACCGCCGAGGCACAGCTCGAGTCAGCCCGCGCCGCCGAGCAGACGGCGAGGATCGATCTCGGGTATGCCAGCATCCGCTCCCCGCTCACTGGGATTGCCGGCTTCACCGAGGCACAGATTGGAGACCTGGTAGGACCGGGGGCGCGAAGCCTCTTAACCACCGTGTCGGAGGCCGACCCCGTCTGGGTGCGGTTCTCGATCCCGGAGCGCGAGTACCTCCGGCTCTACCGCGAGAACGTGGAGTCCAAAGGCAAGCTCAAGAATCAGGTGCAGGACATCAAGATGTTTCTCGCCGATGGATCGGAATATCCTGAGAACGGCAAGCTGCGCGTCACCAACCGCGCCGTGGACCCCGCCACCGGCACCCTGCAGGTGGAGGCGGAGTTCCCCAATCACAGTGGCATCGTTCGCCCGGGTCAGTTTGCGCGCGTGAGGGTCCGGACCGATGTGAAGAAGGGCGCTCTGCTGGTGCCGCAGCGGTCGGTGCGGGAGCTGCAGGGACAGTATTCGGTTGCGGTGGTCGGCGCAGACAACAAGGTCAAGATGACCGCGGTCACGCCGAGTGACCGGGTCGGCTCGCTCTGGGTGATCGACCAGGGCCTCAAGCCCGGCGAGAAGGTGGTGGTGGAAGGCCTGCAGCGGCTCCGCGACAGCATGACCGTGAACGTCAAGGCCAACGTCACCGACTCGGCGGCCACCCAGAAGGCGGCGGAGGGCATCACCCCCAAGCCTGCGGAGAAGCCCTAAGCCGTGTCGAAGTTCTTCGTCAACCGCCCGATCGTGGCGATGGTCATTTCCATCATCATGATCCTGGTGGGAGTGGTGGCCCTGAAGGGCCTGCCCATCGCGCAATATCCCGAAATCACACCTCCGGAAATCATGCTGCTGGCCACCTACACCGGTGCCAGCGCAGTCAACGTCGAGCAGACCACCGCCACACCGATCGAGCAACAGCTCAACGGTGTCGAGCGCTCGATCTATCTCCGGAGTACCAATGCCAACGACGGCACCATGCAGCTCCGGGCGACGTTCGAGGTCGGCACCGACCTGGACATCGCCAACGTGCTGGTCCAGAACCGCTTCTCCCAGGCCGAGCCGCTACTCCCCGAGGACGTGAAGCGGTTCGGCGTTACCGTACGGAAGTCCCTTACGTTCCCCCTGCTGGTCATTGCGGTGGGTTCGCCCAAGGGAACTTACGATTTCAATTTCCTGAACAACTACGCCGCCATCAACATCATCGACGCCTTGGCCCGGGTGCCCGGAGTGGGCCAGGTGCGGTTGATGTCGGGCGGGGAGTACGCGATGCGGATCTGGGTTCGCCCGGACCGCCTCGCGACGCTGGGCATCACGGTGACCGACATCGTCAACGCCGTGAAGCAGCAGAACGTGCTGACCCCGGCGGGCCAGATCGGTGGGCCGCCGGCGCCCGCGGGCCAGCAGTTCACCTACACGGTGCGCGCCTCCGACCGGCTGGCGACGCCCGAACAATTCGGCGAGATCGTGATCCGCACCAACCCGGACGGCTCGCAAGTCCGGCTCAAGGACGTGGCGCGGATGGAGCTCGGCTCCCAGCTCTACACCAGCATCGGCCGCCTCAACGGCACGCCGGCGGCGGTAATCGGTTTGTATCAGATCCCGGGTTCCAACGCGCTGGCCGTGGCGCAGCAGGTGAGCAAGGTGTTGCAGGACCTCAGCGCCCGCTTCCCGCAGGACGTAGAGTATCGGATCTCGCTGGACACGACGCTGCCGATCACTGAAGGTATCACCGAGATCACCCACACCCTGCTCGAAGCCGTGGTCCTGGTGATCCTGGTGGTGTTCCTGTTCCTGCAGAACTGGCGCGCCACGCTGATTCCGCTCCTTACGGTGCCAGTATCACTGATCGCTACCTTCGCGGTCTTTCCTTTACTGGGGTTCTCGGTCAACACCCTCTCGATGCTGGGACTGGTGCTCGCCATCGGCATCGTGGTGGACGACGCGATCGTAGTGGTCGAGGCGGTAATCCATAACATCGAGCATGGTCTCGCCCCGAAGGAAGCGACCCTGAAGGCGATGAGCGAGGTGTCGGGGCCCGTGGTGGCCATCGCCATCATCTTCACGGCGGTGTTCGTACCGGTCGCGTTTATCCCGGGGATCACCGGCCAACTCTACAAGCAGTTCGCCATCACCATCGCGATCTCGGTCGGCTTCTCCGCGTTCAATGCGCTCAGCCTGAGCCCGGCGTTGTCCGCCATGCTGCTCAAACCCAAGCAGCAGGTGGGCGGGCCGCTGGGAAAGTTCTTTGCCGCCTTCAACCGGGTGTTCGACAAGGTGACCGGCGGTTACATGGGAGTGACCGGCATCCTGGCCAGAAAGCTGGTTCGCACCGCGATTCTCGTCGGCGGGATCTCCGCCCTCGCAGTGCTCCTCGTCGGGCGGATCCCCACCTCCTTCGTGCCTGAGGAGGACCAGGGCTACATCATGGTGAATGCCCAGCTGCCCGACGCGGCATCGCTCGAACGATCCGATGGCGTAGCCAAGAAGATCGAGCAGATCCTCTCCGAGACACCCGGCATCGAGAGCTACGTCACGATCAGCGGGTTTTCGCTCCTCACGAACGCGAACTCCAGCAACATGGCGTTCCTGTTCGTGCAGTTTAAGCCGTGGCACGAACGGCACGGCGCCGCGGAGTCCGCGGCGGGAATCACCCAGCGTCTCAACCAGGCCTTCGCCGCGCAGGTCCCGGAGGCGGTCGCGATCGCCTTCGGTCCGCCCGCCATCCCGGGACTCGGGAACGGCGCCGGATTCTCGATGATGCTACAGGACCTGGGAGGAAATTCCCCGGAGTACCTCGCCCAGCAGACTCAGCGGTTCATCCAGGCGGCGCTCCAGCGGCCCGAGATCGGCCGCGCCTTCTCGCCCTATGGGGCCAATGTTCCTCAGCTCTTCGCGAATGTGGACCGGGACCGGGTGCTCAAGCTGGGACTCCAGCTGCAGGACGTGAACAACACCTTGGGCAGCTTCCTGGGTGGGACCTACGTGAACGACTTCAACCGGTTCGGTCGGGTATACAAGGTCTACGTCCAGGCCGAAGGCGCATACCGCACCAAGCCGGACGATATCCGGTTCTTCTACGTCCGGACCCCGAAAGGCGACATGACACCCTTGTCGACCCTGGTCGACATGCAGCAGACCAGCGGTCCCGAGTTTACCAACCGCTTCAATCTCTACCGTGCCGCCGAGGTGTCGGGCGTTCCGGCACCGGGATACAGCTCCGCTCAGGCGCTGAACGCGCTCGAGGAGGTCGCGAAGCAGGTCCTCCCACCCGACATGGGGTTCTCGTGGAACGCCTTGAGCTATCAGGAAAAGCTGGCGGAAGGAAAGGCCGGGGTCATCTTCGCCCTCGCCATCTTGCTGGTGTTCCTCATTCTCGCGGCACAATACGAGAGCTGGTCCCTGCCCTTCAGCGTGCTCCTGGGCACTCCCTTCGCCGCCTTCGGTGCGTTTCTCGGTCTGTTCATCGCGCGCCAGATGAGTCCGATCTACGAAAACAACGTGTTCGCCCAGATCGGGCTGGTGATGCTCATCGGCCTCGCAGCCAAGAACGCGATCCTGATCGTCGAATTCGCGCGAGCCGAGTTGCATAAGGGAAGACCCCTGCTGGACTCGGCGCTCGACGCCGCCAAGCTGCGCTTCCGGCCGATCCTAATGACGGCTTTCGCGTTCATTCTCGGCGTCGTACCGCTGATGCGCGCCGCCGGCGCCGGCGCGGCCTCGCGCAAGGTGATGGGCACGACGGTGTTCAGCGGTATGCTCGTCGCCACAATCCTCGGCGTCATACTGGTTCCTGCGCTCTTCGTCATAGTCGAACGGCTGACCGGCGGGGAGAAGAAGGCCCAGGCCCATGCGACAGCCGCTGCGGCCGAGGCTCCGGCCGGCGGGGCGACCGAACACGGCGGTCACTCATGAGAGCGCCCCGCCTCGCGGTGGCACTGATGGTCGTTGCCGCCACGTCCTGCAAGGTCGGGCCCGGGTACGAGCGCCCCGAAGTCCCCGTCCCGGAGACCTACCGGTTCACCGACACGACCGTCTATTCACCCGATTCCCTCGCCAAGCTCGATTCGGCCGCAGCAACCATCGCGGACGTCCCCTGGTGGCAGGTATTCGGCGACGACACGCTGCAGGCGCTGATCAACGAGGGAATTCAGCACAACTACAATCTCGGCATCGCGATCGCCCGGGTGCAGGAGGCGCGCGCGATCACCAAGGTCGCGGGGTCTGCCCTGTGGCCGCAGGTGGCTGCCGAGGGCGGCGGTGATCGTTCGCAGATTACCCGCCCCGATGCGAACGCGCTCAACCAGAGCCGGGTCACCAACCGGTTCTTCCTCGATGGTTTTCTTTCCTGGGAGCTCGACCTCTTCGGACGGGTTCGGCGGCAGAAAGAGTCGGCCGAGGCGCAATTCTTCGCCACCGAGTTCGCCCAGCGCGGGACCATCATCAGTGTCGTGACCGGTATCGCCGACGCCTACTTCACGCTGCGGGGCCTGGACGAGCAGCTGGATATCGCCCGCAAGACCGTCGATTCCCGGCGAGAAACGGTCGAGCTGTTCCGGCGACGTGAGCTGGGCGGAGTCTCCAACCGGATGGAAGTCGCCCAAGCCGAGTCCGAGTTACACGATGCCGTCGCAGCGGAGCTCGAAACGGAGCGGCTGATCGCGCTGCAGGAGACCGTGGTGAGCCTGCTGCTGGGTCGTGGCCCCGGTCCGATTCCACGGGGCACAATGCTCTCCGAACAGTCGCTGCCTCCCGAGGTGCCTCCCGGCATCCCCTCCAGCCTGCTGGAGCGGCGGCCAGATGTGCGAGAGGCCGAGGAGTTGATGCGCTCCGCGAATGCCGATATCGGTGTCGCGATGGCCGACTATTTCCCGAGAATCTCTCTCACCGGATTGTTCGGCTGGGTGAGCCCCGAGCTGGACAAGCTCCTCTCCGAGCCACAGACCGTCTGGTCGGTCGGTGGGAGCATCATCCAGCCCCTCTTCACCGGCGGACGCATCAAGGGGAACGTGCAGGCGGCCCGCGCCCGCTGGGTCCAGTCGGCAAACTTCTACCTTGGCACGGCGCAGAGCGCCTTCGGCGAGGTTTCCGATGCGTTGGCAGGCATTCGGTACTTCAATGACATCGCGGTGCAGCGCGATAGCCAGGTCGCGGCACTTACAGAGGGCTCCGAACTGACGCTTCGGCGCTACGAGGCCGGTCGGTCGAACTACCTCGAAGTGCTGGACGTGGATCGTCGGCTGTTCCTGGCGCAGACCCTCGCGGTCAACGCCAGGGTCGATCACGCACGGACCTACGTCGCCCTCTACCGGGCGCTGGGTGGAGGCTGGCAGGTCCCCGACACGACCGCGGCACCCGATTCGACTTCGTCCAAGTAGCGATTGGCGGACCCGGAACTCGCGCCGGACTCCAAGAAAGGCATCCTGTGTCGACGACACCAATGAAGCTGAAGGACGTGATTCGGCAGGCGCGAAAGTTCGCCAGGAAATTCCGCGTCACCGAGGGAAAGAAGTTCCGCCTCGACGATTTTGATCCGGGCGAAACGCTCGGCCTGGGTTCGGAGGACAAGCCGCGAGCCAGGGAAGTCCTGGCCACCGGAGTCGCCGCCCTCGCCGAATTGCAAGAGATGCTCTACGCCCAGGACCGGTGGTCCGTTCTGCTGATTTTCCAGGCGATGGACGCGGCCGGAAAGGACGGTGCCATCAAGCACGTGATGTCGGGCATCAACCCTCAGGGCTGCCAAGTCTTTTCCTTCAAGGCGCCGACCAGCGAAGACCTCGATCACGACTTCATGTGGCGCTGTCTCAAGTCTCTCCCGGAGCGGGGGCGGATCGGGATCTTCAACCGGAGCTACTACGAAGAAGCCCTCGTGGTGCGGGTCCATCCCGAGCTGCTCAAGAAATCGAAGGTGCCACCCGAGCTCGTCACCAAGGATATCTGGAAGGAGCGGTTTCAGGACATCCGCGCAATCGAGCGCTACCTGAGCCGGAACGGAGTGTTAATCCGGAAGTTTTATCTCAACTTGTCGAAGAAGGAACAGAAGCGGCGGTTCCTCGAGCGTTTCGACACTCCCGAAAAGAACTGGAAAGTCTCGCCCAGTGATGTGAAGGAGCGGGGCTACTGGAACGATTACATGCACGCTTACGAGGACCTGATCCGGGAAACCTCGACCAAGGAAGCGCCATGGTACGTCATTCCGGCCGACAATAAGTGGTTCACCCGGGTCATGGTGGCCGCGGCCGTAATTGACGGGCTGTCTACGCTGGATCTCGAGTACCCCACGCTCGATGCCGCGCAGCTCAAGGAGCTCGCCGCGACGCGCGCGGAGCTGGTTGGGAAGGCGTGAAGCGGGAGCGCCTCAGCAGTTTGTAGCAGAAAAACACAGAGACACAGAGGGCACAGAGGATTCGTGGAAACAATCCGCTTCCGAATCAATTGGGACGGATCTAGCAATTGATTTCATAACAAGATCAATTCCAGATCTATCCTGATTGAATCGGAATTCAGGTTGTCAACGGAACCCTCAGTGCCCTTCGTGTCTCTGTGTCTTCTTCAAATTCTTGACAGTTGACTTCAGCCTTACGACCTGCCGAATAGCCCTCAGGCTTTCTTGGTGAGCGCCCCAGCGAGTTTGGCTGAGGCGAATCCGAACAACGCGCCCGCAACCATCGAGAGCACGATCAGCAGCAGCGGGTTGCTGTGATAGTCCATGTCGGTCAGCATGGCGATTGCTTTGGCCTGGGCCGTGAGCAGGAAGAAGGCGACGGTTGAGGCATAGCCGTACACGCTGGCTGGTATCGAGGAGAGCGCCGGAAGGTGCGCCGCCAGGCACAGCACGAAGACGGTGATGGCCACAATCGCGGCGATCCCCGGCTCACTCCCCCCGAGCGGAGTCCCGACTACCATCCACAGGGCGATCCAGGCGATGAAGGCGCCGAAGGCGTTGCCGATGATCGTCTGCTTGAGCGCCTTGGCGTCGCCGCCGGAGTGGAAGAAGCAGGCCCAGGCAATGAACGCCGCCCAGACCGCAAGCCCGATGGCCCGCAGCAGGAACGTGGCAACTCCGCCCAGCAGCGCGATACTCAACGACAAAGCAACCAGCTGTGACATGGTGAGGCTCCTTCCAGGTGAGGCCGCCAGGGGGAGGGCACCGGGCCGGCCAAGGTGAAGGGGTCAATCACGTCCGCGCAGCCGTTTTACCACCCAAAAGGGAGTCTGTCAAATCGGGAGAACCTTGGAAGTCATTGCAGATTGACGATTTCAGATCTCAGAATGGACCCCGAGACAATTGCAAATTGAAAATTGAGAATTTGTAATTGGTGGTCGTGACCGCCCGGTCCGTCCCGTTTCGCCCTGACCGCCATCCCGCCATCCCGACCTACCGCCCAAGTTGACCTAACCCCCACTGCCCGGCTATTTTGGGCGGCTGCCGCCATGAATGATCTTTCGATGTCGCGGAGCCAAATGCTCCTCCTCAGCGGGTCGGCCAACCGCCCCCTCGCGGAGGAGGTTGCGGCGCAGCTGGGACAGCCGCTCTGCCAGGTCACCATCAAGCGGTTCGCCGATGGTGAGCTGTTCGTCAAGATCGACGAAAACGTTCGCGGGCGAGACGTCTACATCATCCAGCCGACCAATCCGCCGGCTGAGAACATGATGGAGCTCTTGCTCCTCATGGATGCGGCTCGACGGGCCAGTGCGGCGCGGATTACGGCGGTCGTGCCCTACTTCGGGTATGCCCGGCAGGACCGGAAGGACCAGCCGCGGGTCGCGATCAGTGCCAAGCTGATGGCTAACATGGTGTCGGTGGCGGGGGCGGACCGGGTGCTGGCGATGGACTTCCACCAGCATCAGATGCAGGGGTTCTTCGACCTGCCGGTGGACCACCTGTATGCGGCGCCGGTGTTCGTGAACCACTACCGGCAGAAGTCGCTGCGGGACCTGGCGGTCGTCGCGTCGGACGTGGGTGGCGCCAAGATGGCGCGGGGCTTCGCCAAGCGGCTCAACGCGTCGCTCGCGATCATCGACAAGCGGCGCCCGTCGGCCAATGTGGCCGAAGTCGTGAATGTGGTGGGGGACGTCGAGGGGAAGGATTGCCTGATCCCCGACGACATGATCGATACCGGTGGGACGATGTCCGAGGCCATCCACGCGCTCAAGCGGCTGGGCGCCCAGGACATTTACTGCTGCGCGACACACGCGCTGCTGTCGGGACCGGCGGTGGAGCGGCTGAACAACAGCCCGGTAACCGAAGTGGCCGTTACCAATACGATCAACCTGCCGCCGGAGCGGCGGTTCTCGAAGCTCAAGGTTCTTTCGATCGCACCGCTCCTGGCCAAGGCGATCGGCTACACTCACAGCGACCAGTCGGTGAGCTCGCTCTTCGACTGATCAGTAACGAAGGATCGGACCATGGCACAGCAGGCGACACTACAGGCGGACACGCGGAAGAATGCCGGCAAGGGCGCGGCTCGCACCCATCGCAAGAGCGGCCGGGTTCCGGCGGTCATCTACGGCCACGACCGCGCCGCGGAACCCCTCACCATCGACAGCGCGGCGCTGAGCCGCCTCCTGTCCACCACCGCCGTCGCCACGACGATCCTGGATGTGACGATTGACGGCCGCGCACCGGTGAAGGCGCTGATCCGCGAGATCCAGCGTCACCCGCTCCGTGCCACCGACATCCTCCACCTCGATCTTTACGAGGTGAAGGCCGACGAGAAAATCACGGTCGAAGTGCCGATCCACCTGACCGGCACCGCCGATGGCGTGCGGAACCATGGCGGCGTGATGGACCAGGTCATGCACAAGATCGAGATCCGGGTCTTCCCGGCGGACATCCCCGAACACGTCGAAGTGGATGTGACCAACGTCGCAATCGGGCACTCGATCTTTGTCCGCGACATCGCCGTGTCCAAGGCCGAGATCCTGAGCCTCGCCGATCTGCCGATCTGCTCCGTCGTGGCGCCCCGCGCCGAAATCGTTGCCACGCCTGAGGCCGTCGCCGAAGCCCCGGCCGAGCCCGAACTGATCCGGAAGGCGAAGGCCGAGGACGAAGAAGCCGAAGAGGGCGGCGCAGGAGCAAAGGGCGAAAAGAAGGAGAAGGAGTAACCCCTGCGGGTCATCATGGGCCTGGGCAATCCGGGCCCCGAGTACGAGAATACCCGGCACAACGCCGGGTTTCTTCTGGCGGATCGCTTGGCGGCGCGCTGGCGCTTCCCCGCCTTCCGCCGGGTTCCCGCCGCGCGCGAAACCCGGGGGAACGTCGAAGGCACCGACGTCAGGCTGATCAAGCCGCATACCTACATGAACCGGAGCGGGGCCGCCCTGGCCTCGCTCCGTTCGCTTTCCGGCTTCGAGCCCGCCAAGGATCTGCTGATCGTAGTGGACGACGTGGCACTGCCGATCGGTCGCTTCCGGCTTCGGCCCTCGGGTTCCGCTGGGGGCCACAACGGCCTCAAGAGCATCGAGGGCGCCCTCCGCTCCCAGGAATACCCTCGGCTCCGGATCGGAGTGGGGCCGGTTCCTCCCGAGCAGGAGGGTCTCGCGGACTACGTCCTCGATCAGTTCAGCCGTGACGAACGCGACGCGCTGAATTCGCTGCTGGACCCGATGGCCGAGGCGGTGGAGTGTTGGGTGCTGGAAGGGATTGAGGCGGCGATGAATCGATTTAATAGCCTTAAGCCGTAAGGCGTAGGCCGCAAGCAACAGTGTTAGCTGTTAGCTGTTAGCTAATAGCTAATAGCTGCATTTCAATCTGAAATCGACCAGAATCCGTTAGCCGCAGCCAAATCGCATGCTCAGACTAGGAATTGTTGGGCTACCCAACGTAGGCAAATCCACCCTCTTCAATGCCCTGACCAGTGCGGGTGCCTTGGTGGCGAACTATCCCTTTGCCACCATCGAACCCAACACCGGCGTCGTCACCGTCCCTGATCCCCGACTCGACACCCTCACAGGAATCGTCAAGCCACAGAAGTCGATCCCCGCCGCCGTCGAGTTCCTCGATATCGCCGGACTGGTGAAGGGAGCGAGCCAGGGGGAAGGATTGGGCAACCAGTTCCTCACCAACATTCGCGAGGTGGACGCGATCGTGCACGTTATCCGCTGCTTCGACGATCCCGACGTGCAGCACGTGACCGGCAGCGTGGACCCGGTGCGTGACCGGGAGATCATCGGTATCGAGCTCGGCCTCGCCGACCTGGCCGGCGTCGAGAAGCGGCTCGACAAGGCGAGCCGGGCCGCCAAGTCGGGCGACCCCCAGGCGAAGCTCGAGTCGCGTCTCCTCCAGCAGCTGCAGGCCGCCCTGGCAGACGGCCGTCCCGCACGCACCGTGGTGCCTACCGAGGAAGAGGCCCCGGCCTATCGGTCGTTCAATCTCCTCACCGCGAAGCCGGTGCTCTACGCCGCGAACGTCCTCGAGCATGAGATTGCGAACGGCAACCGCCACGTCGAGGCGCTCCAGGCGGCAATCAAGAAAGACGGCGAAGCAGCCGACCTCGTGGTCTTCTCCGGTAAGGTCGAAGCCGAGCTGAGCGAGCTGGCCCCCGCGGATCGCGCCGAATTCCTATCCTCGCTCGGCGTTACCGAGTCAGGGCTGGATCGACTCGCCAAGGCCGCCTATCACCTGCTTGGCTTGCAGAGCTATTTCACCGCTGGCGAGAAAGAAGTGCGAGCCTGGACCATCCACCGGGGCGACAAGGCACCCCAGGCGGCGGGCGTGATCCACTCCGATTTCGAGAAGGGCTTCATCCGCGCCGAGACGGTAGGCTACGAGGATTTTGTCCGGGTCGGTGGATGGAAGCCCGCTCGGGAGCAGGGACTCGCCCGTGCCGAGGGCCGCGAGTATGTGGTTCAGGACGGCGACGTGATGCTGTTCCGCTTCTCCAACTGAGGTGCCGCCTCAGGCCGCCTTGTCGTCCGCCTGCAGGATTCCGAAGGTGTTCCCCTCCGGATCGGTGCAGTAGGCGAGCCACCCGATTCCCGGAAGCGCCATCTTGGGAACCACCACCTTTCCACCCGCCTTCTCTACCTTCTTCGAGAAGTCGTCGCACGAGGGTACGTCAACCGTGTTGACGGGGCCCTGCCCCGGGTGCGCACGGGGATGGATGCCTCCATCAATCCCCGGAGTGTTCTCGCCGGTCAGCACCATCCAGTAAGGCATCGGCCCGTCCCACTTCTGGAAGGTCCATCCGAAGACGCCCTGGTAGAAACCGATGGCCCGCTCCGGATTGTCGGCGGGAATCTCGAAGTGAATCGGACGCGGCATGAGTTGCTCCTCTCGACAGGTTGGAAGCTCGGGACGATCAGGCTCTCTGCGCGGCCGGCCGGCCAAATTTCATGGTAGCGTATCCCACAATGAGTCCCACGATGGAGCCGGGAATCATGATCTCCCAGAAGTAGCGCTTTCCGGTGTTGGGATCGGTCCCCAGGGCAAACGGCAGTGCGAGAAGCGCACCAATGCCCAGGCCGATGACCAGAGCAAGCGGGAGCGAATTGAGCTTCCGGGCGATCCATCCGATCAAGAGCCCCGCCACCAGCCCTTTGCCCATCGACCCGATCACGATCCCTACGATCTGAGGAGCCACCTCGGGCGCTGAAATGAGCGCGGTCAGTCCATCGACGGCACCCAGAACGCCTCCCAAGACCAGACCCAACACCGGCTTGTTCATGGTGATTCTCCTTGTGGTTGGCCAAGCTTTACCAGCCGCACTTTTCTATTACCCGTCCGGGCCGAATCCTTTAGATGTCCGGCGGACCGGCGGTCGGTCCTGTCAGTTACCGCCATTCCGCCATACCGCCTTCCCGCCTTCTCACATCCCCCTCGTCACCAGAAACAGAATCCTCATCGCCAGATACGCGAGCACCAGGAGGATGGGGGTCTGATACTTGGAGACGATGCGTCGCCCTTTCTCCAGGAGCGGCTCCTTGTAGGCCTCGACTGGCTGAGCGTCGAGGTAACGGGCCACGTCTTCGGCCAGGGCCTGAGGCGAGGGGTATCGGTCAGCGGGGATCGGTGCCATCGCTTTCCGCCAGATCGCTCGCAACGGACGAAGCGGCGCCGAGAGCCGCGCGAGCTGTCCCTCGGCTCCCGTGACGAGAAGCCGGAGCACGGCGCCAAGGCTGTACACATCACTCCGGGCATCGATCTGATCGACGTCTCCCCGCTCCTGTTCGGGAGACATGAACCCAGGGGTGCCCAGGATAGTCCCTGGAGCCGTCTTGGTCGCATCATCCTCGTCCGTCTCGTCCGCCGGTCCGCCGGTCCGCCGGTCCGCCGTTTTTTCGTCCGCCTCGTCCGCCGCTTCTCCGACCGCCCCGACCGCCTCGACCGCCTCGACCGCCACTTTCGCTATCCCCCAATCCAGTACCAACACTTCACCAAACGCCCCCACCATGATGTTTCCCGGCTTCAGATCCCGATGCACGACACCCTGCGCATGGGCGAAGCCAATGGTCTCGCAGATTCGGAGAAACAACCGAAGCAGATCGGTGAGCACCGCATCCCGGGCATAGTGATCGAGCCGGACGCCGCGGACCAGCTTCATCACGTAGTAGACCCGTCCGTCGGGCAATCGCCCGACATCGTGAACCGGAACAATCCCCGGATGCTCGAGCCGAGCCAGGATGCGGGCTTCACGCCGCAGCCTGAGAGCCGTCTCGGGAGTAGAGGCTGCCGAGCGCAGAACTTTGAGGGCCACCTCCCGCTCCAGCTCCCGATCGCGCGCCAGGAACACCGTCCCCATCCCTCCCTGGCCCACCGCACCAACGATTTCGTAGCGGTCGTTGGAGAGCTCCGGCCACTCGGCAACGTCTCGCAGGCGTTCCAGCGCCGCATTGGAGATGCGGGTCATGGCGGCCCGATCCCGAACAACTCGCGGGCCTCGGACTGGTACTCCTCCTCGCTGCCGCACAACGAGGCGAGGCGCTCCAGCGCCAGCCTTCGAAACTCGCGGCGCGCAAAGGCGAGGTAGTTCGTCACTTGAGTCATTGGAAGCTCGAACTCTGCGGCGAGGTCGCGATAGCTCGGCCGCTCGGCGCCTTCGACCGGCAGCAGGTCGGCCCGCTCGAAGACCGAGAACTGAATTTCCTTGCCTGCGCCAGCACACTCCTCGCGAAGGGCGTCGACCGCCAGCGTAAACAGGCTGCGAACCCACTCACGATGAAAGAGCTGGTCGGGATCCGATGCTGAACTGCCGTTGGCCAGGAGATCCGCCTCGACCTCGCCCACATCGATCGGCAGGAAGATGATGCCGCCGCCTCGCTTCTCCCGGCCGGCGTCTCGCTGCTCATTGGCGAGAAACCGATCGAGGCAAGTCCGCAGAAAAGTCCTGAAGCGAGCTCGCCCCGGATCGTATCCGTCGAAGAAGTGCCCGCCCAAGGCCCGCAGAAAGAAGTCCTGCGCCAGGTCCTGCGCATCTTCCCGGTCGACATTCCACCGCAGGCGGATGTGGCAATACACCGGGCGCCAGTAGGCGGCGGCCAGCGATTCCCAGGCCCGTTCCCGTTTCTCCCGGTCTTCGCTCTTGAGCTCGACCAAAACGGAATGCCGAGTGAGCGGGAAGCCGCGAGGCTGGTCGGTAGGGGCAGAATCGTGAGTCATGGGTTCGGGGCAAAACATACCGCGTATATTCCCACTTCACACTCTCGCGGCATTGGACCGATGATGAATCCGGAGTCGAGTACCCTGGAACGTTTCCGCACCGGCTCCGCGTTGGACCGCGGACCGGAAATCGAATCGCTGAGCCGGCCCTTCCGCGCCGCCCTGGACGAGATTGGCCGCGTCATCGTGGGCCAGCAGGTGCTGCTCGAGCGGCTCATGATCGGCATCCTGGCCGACGGCCACCTTTTGCTCGAGGGCCTTCCCGGACTGGCCAAGACCCTGGCCGCGCGTTCGCTCGCGGCAACGATCCGCAGCGAATCCCGCCGGGTTCAGTTCACCCCCGATCTTCTGCCGGCCGACCTCATCGGGACCCTGGTCTACAATCAGAAGTCCGGAGATTTCACGGTCCAGAAGGGCCCGGTGTTCACCAACGTTCTCCTGGCCGACGAGGTGAATCGTGCGCCGGCCAAGGTACAGAGCGCCCTGCTCGAAGCGATGCAGGAGCGGCAGGTGACGATTGGCGGAGAGTCCTACCGGCTGCCCGAGCTCTTCGTGGTCCTCGCGACCCAGAATCCATTGGAGCACGAGGGCACCTATCCGCTGCCCGAAGCGCAGGTGGACCGTTTCCTCTTCAAGCTGCTGGTGGGCTATCCCAGTCGTACCGAGGAGCGAGGAATCCTCGATCGCATGACCGATGGCCCCGAGCCAACTGCGAGCCCGGTTCTCGATCCGTCGCGCGTCCTGGCCGCCCGCGAACAAGTGAGAGCCCTGCACGTAGACGACCGCATCAAGGAGTACGTGCTCGATCTGATGGCTGCGACCCGGGCCCCCGGCTCTGTTGGCCTCAAGGAGCTGGAGACCCTGGTGCAGTTTGGCGCCTCGCCCCGGGCGGGGATTCACCTGCTCAAGGCGGCCAAGGCCCACGCCTTCCTCTCGGGTCGAGGGTATGTGCTCCCCGAGGATGTGAAGCAAATGACCCACGATACCCTCCGGCACCGGCTCATACCGACCTACCGGGCCGAAGCCGAAGGTGTTTCAGCCGACCAGATCCTCGATCGGATTCTCGAAGCGGTGCCGGTACGGTGATTCCTGCAGAGCTCGTTCGCGTCGTACGCCAGCTGGAGATCACGACTCGCGGACTGGTCCGGAGTCTCGCCGCGGGCGACTACGCCAGTGTGTTCCGCGGGCGCGGGGTCGAGTTCGCCGAAGTGCGAGAGTACATGGCCGGCGACGACATTCGCACCATCGACTGGAATGTCACGGCGCGACTCGGCGTCCCCTACGTGAAACGGTTCCGTGAGGAGAGGCAGCTCACGGTCTTGTTGGTGATCGACCTGAGTGCTTCGGGCCAATTCGGATCGGCGCTGCGCACCAAGCGCGACCTCGCCGCGGAGCTCGCGGCGGTAATGGCATTGGCCGGGACGAGGCATCGGGATCGGGTCGGAGCCGTGCTCTACACCGATCGCATCGAGTGGTTCGCACCACCGAGAAGCGGCCGGCGCCACGCTCTGACCATCGTGGACCGCGTCCTCGGCATCGAGCCGGCGGGTCGCGGCACCAATCTCCCTTTGGCACTCGACTACCTCGAGCCACTGCTTCGGCGCCGAGCTGCTGTTGTGGTGATCTCCGATTTCATGGATCCTGAGCAGTGGGGTGCCATGGAACGGCTCGCGCCGCGGCACGACGTGGTGGCGATCCAGCTGAGCGACCCGAGGGAGCGCGCGCTGCCTTCGATTGGTCTCGCGACGCTCTGGGATCCGGAGACCGGCGACTGGAAGACCGTCGATCTCTCCCTCGAGGAGACCCACCGTCAGCTCCACCACGTGTGGGAGGAGTTCGAGTCCAGCCTCGCGCGCCGCTGCCACGCCAATCGCATTGACCTGCTGCGGCTTTCCACCCATCAGCCCTATTCCGAACCGCTGGCGGCCTTTTTTGGCCGCCGGGACCGTCGCACGGCCTGACGATGCTGCGGGGCGCCTTTGTCGTCGCGTTTGTTGCCGGTTATTTCGCCGGAACGGCTCAGGCCCAATCGCTGACCGTGAGCATTCGGCCGGGGAAGGTGCTGCTGGGCGATCCAGTGATCCTGGACGTCACCGCTCGGCTTGACCCGGGACAAGAGCTGGTTGACCGAGTCCCCCGTCCCCTGATTCCACCCCCCGACGGTGTGCAGTACCTGGGAGGAGACTCCCTGCGCGCCGATCGCGACGGCATCTTCCACGGCACGGTTCGGTTTGCCTTCTACCGTCTCGGCAACCAACCGGTGCCGACCCTGGCCCTGCTGTTTCGGCCCACGAGCGATCAGTCCATCGATACTCTGGTGCACCAGCCGGTCTCGATCACCGTTTCCGGCCTGGCGCCGCAAGGAAGTCCGCAGCTCAAGGACATACGTCCGCTGGCCGACGTCGGGCCGCCCCGATGGATGCCCTTTGTTGTTCTCGTGCTTGTGGTGATAGCCGGGGCGCTGGTGCTGCTGCGGACCATGCGTCGGGAGCGAAAAGTGCCAGGAAACACAGTCGTTGCGAGCCAGGCCCGTTCACCCTTCAACAAGGCGTTGGCTGAGCTGGACCGACTCGGGGAACAAGCGCGACTCAGCTCGGACGGAGTCCCGGAGTTGTATTCCAACGTACGCGATATCCTGCGTGCGGCGCTGGTGGATGCCGGGCTCGTTGACTCTGCCAGCCTGACAACACCGGAGTTGAAAGAGATTCTTCCTCGGACACCGGCTCAGGCCGAAGGTGCTGCTCAGATGACACAGCTCCTGATGGCGGGAGACCTGGTTCGCTTTGCCGCCGTTCGGCCCGACCGCGAGGCCGCGATGGATCATCTCGCTACCGCTCGGCGGCTCCTTTCCGAATGGAATCAATCCGCACGGTTCGGGGTGGTGGATGCGCTTCGCTGACCCGCTCCTCCTCTTCGTGCTGCTGGCGCCCTGCTTCTGGCTCTGGCGATCCTGGCGCGCGGGACGAAGGCTGCCCGTCCGCCGGCTCGCCTTCCCTGCCTTGCGATTTCTTCCTTCGCAGGCGCAATCGGCGCGGGTGCAGTGGCGCCGTCTGCCGGCGGTGCTTCTGGCGAGCGGCCTCGTCCTCCTGATTGTTGCGCTGGCCCGCCCCCAGGTGGCGGGCAAGGCGGAACCCACTCGCCTCAAGTCGCGCAACATCATCGTGGCACTCGACATCTCGAGCAGCATGAAGGCGACAGACTTTAAGCCCGGCAACCGGCTCGCCGTGGCGCGCGAAACGGTTCGCGAGTTTGTGCGTCGCCGTCAGGGAGACCTTGTTGGCCTCGTGATCTTCGCGGGCCGCGCCTATCTCCAGGCTCCGCTCACCACCGACCTCGCCGTACTCGACCGGTTGATCGAACAGGTGCAGATCGGACTGTTGCCCGACGGAACCGCGATCGGAACCGCGCTCGCGCTGAGTCTCAACCAACTCAAGAATCTTCCGGCCGGCGCCTGCACCATCGTGCTCATTACCGACGGCGCCAACAACACCGGTGAGCCGAGTCCTCCCATGGCTGCCGAGGCGGCCCGGGCGCTGGGGATCCGGGTACACGCGATCGGCCTCAGCTCGAGCGATACCTCGCAGACCTGGCTCAATGGCGTATGGAGCGTGCGCACGCTGTCCCCCCGGCTCGAGGGACGGGATGAAGCCGCGCTCAAGTCTCTCGCTGCGAGAACCGGAGGCCAGTACTACCGCGCCAGCGATCCCGAAGGCCTCAATCGGATCATGGCCGAGATCGATCCGTTGGAGCGGATCGAGGTCGAGGTGAATGAGACGAGACGCTACCACGAGTTGTTCCCCTGGATGCTCTTTCTGGGGCTGGTCCTCACCTGCTCCGGCGCCGCGCTGGAAAACACCTGGCTCAGGCGGCTGCCATGATCTTCGCGCACCCGGCGCTCCTGCTACTCATCCTGGCCGGGCCTCTGGTCTACCTCCTCGAGCGCAGGGGCTCACGCGCCCGGCACCGGGCCCTCGCCGACTTCGCCGCGCCGGAGCTGGTGGCCCGCACTTCCTCGGTGCCCTCGATTCCGGGTGAACGGCTGCGCCCCCTTCTGCGAGGTCTCGGTGTGCTGGCGGTGGTGCTTGCGCTCGCGCAACCCCAGTGGGGACGCCACCCGGCGCCGCTCGCCCGGACCGGGCGGGACATCATCGTTGCCCTCGATCTCTCCCGCTCGATGAAGGCGGAAGACGTCGGAGAGACTCGGCTCGCCCGCGCGAAGCAACTCGCGTGGCAGCTCGCCGCTGTTTCTCCCGGAGACCGGATCGGTCTCGTGGTCTTCGGCGGAGCCGGATTCCTGCAGCTACCGCCGACGACCGACTTGGGAACCTTTCAGCTCTTTCTGAGCGCCGCGTCGCCCGATCAGATCGGCGACCCTGCCACCGATCTCTCGGCCCCGATCAAGATCGCCTTGCATACGCTGAGTCGCGAAGGCACCCCGTCTGGCTCACGCGCCATTGTTCTCTTGTCCGACGGTGAGAACTCCGAGCCGCTCGCTCCCTCGATTTTCGATTCACTGCGGGTGGCGCGGGTTCCGGTCTTCGCCGTTGGAGTGGGCACCGCCGAAGGGGCTCGCATGCCTTCCGATTCGGGATCGGAGGTAGGTCCATGGTTCCTGGACCACATCGGGCGGCAGGTGGTCACTCACCTCGTCGAGGACGATCTCACGGCCCTCGCCAGGGCGAGCGACGGCGGCTACGCCCGCTGGGATGACTCGCAGGCACTTCAGCGGGTATCGGCCGCTCTCGCATCGCTCCAGGCCCGCATGCTGGGAGAACAGCAGGCCACCGAGCCCACCGAGCGGTATCAGTGGCCTCTCGCCATCGCGGTCCTGTTGCTCAGTCTTGATCTCCTGTTGGGGCTGCCTAGTAAGGCCGGCCGCGAGATTCCCCAACTGCTGGCGAAGGCCGCGGCGATCCTGCTGGTCGCTGGCACGACGACCTGCGGGGAGGGTCGCCAGGACCTGGTCGCCGGCAGGCAGCTTTACGACGCAGGCAAATTCGACGAGGCGTATCAGGCCTTTGCTCGAGCTGCAGCGCAGGACGGCGATCCAGCGGTACGCTACAACTCGGGGAACGCCCAATACCGTATGCGGCACTATCTCGATGCGACCAAGTCCTGGCAGTCCGCCCAGGGATCATCCACCCGGCTCAAGGAGTGGACCTGGTTCAACCTCGGGAATGCGTTCTATCGAGCCGACGAAGACGCCGAGGGGCAAGGCGATCATCTCCGCCGTTCGATTGCCGCGTATGAGGAAGCCCTGCGAATCGATCCAGGGGACCAGGAAGCCAAGTGGAACCTCGAGCTGGCGCTCCGCCGCCGCGGCGATACCGAGGGTCCCGGCTCCCGCGGAACCGGTCGTGGAATGGCAGGACGAGGACAGATGCGCGAGGAAGGCTACGAAGGTGCCCGGGAATCCGCTGTTGGAGCGATGGCGGGCGGTGGCCAGGGTGAGGGCGAGGGAGAGTCGGCTCCGGAACTGGATCAGGAACGGGCGCGCCGACTTTTGGAAAGCATTGAGCGGGAACAACTTGCAAGTCACGAAGGGCGTCGCGCCCAAGGCGGTCCGACCGGGGGTCGGGATTGGTAATGCGAGTCTGCGCCGCTTAGATTTCGGCAGCTTAACAACACTCTTTCTCGGAGTTCAGACTCCATGTCGAACCCACACCAGGGAACCGGCCAACCCTCGCTCGCCCAGGCGTCGTTGGAGGCCGAGCGAATTACTGCATTCCTCCGGAAGGTGTACGGGTGGATGTTCGTCGGCCTCGCCGTTACGGCCGTGGTTGCCTTTTACGTGGCGAGTTCTCCGGTCATCCTCCAGGCGGTTTTTGGCAATCCCATTCTGAGGTGGGGCCTGCTGCTCGGCACGCTGGGCATGGTCTGGTATCTCTCAGCCCGCATATCCGAGATCGAGCCGACCAAGGCAGGCGTGTTGTTCGTCATCTACGCCGGCCTCATGGGAGTTTTGCTCTCCGCCATCTTCGTGGTTTACACCGGATCCTCGATCGCCACTGCGTTCCTTACCGCCGCCGCAATGTTCGGGGCACTCGCCCTCTACGGCACGATGACCAATCGCAGCCTCGCCGGCGTGGGGCAGTTCGCCTTCATGGGATTGATCGGGGTCGTCATCGCTTCGATCGTCGGCATCTTCTGGCAGAACGACATGTTCCAGTTCGTCCTGTCGGTGTGCGGCGTGGTGGTCTTCACCGGGCTTACGATGTGGGACGCCCAGCGGCTCAAGGCGATGGCGCTCCAGGCGGATGGTCCCCAAGTCGGATCCTTCGCCATTGTGGGCGCGCTCGCCCTCTACCTCGATTTCATCAATCTGTTTCTCTTTATCCTGAGACTGTTCGGACGGCGTCGGTAGTCGATGGTCAAAGGTCGATGGTCTAAGGTCGATGGTCCAAGGTCATGGGTCTGAGGTCTAAGGTCCCATGACCCAAGACCCATGACCACCGACCTTAGACCTTAGACCGTAGACCTTCGACCCACGACCACCACCCCTACCGCTAACTCCTTACCCCGACTACAATTCCCGCGTTCACAATCATCCTTCCCGGACCCCACACCAGGGCCGGGGCTCATTGACCAAAGGAAGGTGTCATGACCCGTCAGTACGAGGCGGTCTATATCTTCGATAGTGCTCTCGAAGAAGCCGCCATCAACGAGCGACTCGCTCGGTTCCACGCCCTCATCCAGAAGCCAGGCGCCGATGCTCCCCAGGTGAATCACTGGGGGAAGCGCACCTTGGCCTACCCCATCAAGAAGCATGAGACGGGGTACTACGTCGTGGCCAAGTTCGATACGACCGGCGATGCCCTGCCGGAGTTCGAGCGCGCGGTCAAGCTGGAGGAGGGTGTCCTTCGCTTCCTGGTAGTGGTGAGCGAGGGTGAGCAGCCGGTGCCGGTTGGCGCCGCGAAGGTAGATGAGGAGGACGATGAATGAGACGGCCCCAGAAGACCTGCGCCATCTGCGAAGCCGGCGTGCGGGTGGTTGACTATAAGGACGAGCGGACTCTGACCAGGTTCCTGACCGAGCGGGGCAAGATCCTGCCCAGCCGGCTTTCCGGAACCTGTGCCCGGCATCAGCGGCAGCTGAGCACCGCAATCAAGCGGGCACGCGAGCTCGCCCTGTTGCCTTACATCAAAGGGTACACAGGCTGACAGCCACAGTGGCTCGTACCGCTGGGCGGCCCCGAACCTCGTGGGCTGGGGCAGCAGTGCTGTTTGGCTATCTGGTGTTGTTCCCGCCCATTCTCGTGCTCGCTCCGCTTGCCGCGTTGTTGGCAGCGTCGCGACCCGATTCACCCCGAGAATGGGTCTGGCTCGCGGTCACGGTTGGCGCCATTACGTTCTTCGCCGCCGGGGCCTCCGGGATCGCAAGCACGATGCTGATCGGCTGGGGACTGATGGCGGCGGGCGCCTTCGCCCTGCTCATGCTGACCCGTGACCGGCAATTGATCACGGGTGCGTTGGGCGCCTGCGGGCTGGCAACGGCCGCGGCGACGGCCTGGGCCTGGATTCTGGGAACCCAGTGGAAGGACGTGACCCTGGCCGTTGCCCACGACGGTTGGGAGCGCTGCCGGGAGTTGCTGGAATCGGGACTGTTTTCCCCCGAGCGTGCGGCCGGAGTGCAGGTGTACATCAATGCGATGGCGGATGGTATCGGTGCCTCGGCAATGCTGTTCCCCGGACTCCTGATCGCCAGTGCAATCCCGGGGATGGCACTCGCGTGGAGCTGGTACCACCGGATCGCCGCCAAGCCGTATGGCCATCGGGCGGGACCGTTTGCCGAGTTTCGCTTCAGCGACGATGTGATCTGGGGTGTCGTGCTGTGCCTGGCCCTGCTGGTGCTCCCGCTGCCGAACGCGGCGCGTGTCCTCGGGGCCAATCTGGCGCTGATCGTTGGCTGTCTCTATGTCACGCGAGGCGCCGCGGTCGCCTGGTCGGCAATAGGCTCATCGGGTAGCGGTGTGCTGGTCGCGTTGTGCCTTGGTGCCCTTTTCATTTTCCCGGTCGCCCTGAGTGGTTTGTTCCTCTTCGGGCTGTCCGATACCTGGATTGATTTCCGCCGGCGGTTCACCGCCGCCTCAGGAGGGTAGTGTCATGGAAGTGATTCTGCGTGAAGATGTGAAGACTCTCGGCCGGGCCGGCGAGCTGGTGAAAGTGAAGGCGGGTTATGCCCGGAATTTCCTGCTGCCCCAGGGCCTGGCATACGAGGCGAGCGAGGGCAACCGCAAACGCATCGCCGCCGAGTCGAAAGCCCGTGACGCGCGCCGTGTGGCCGAGCGGGGCGAGGCCGAGGCGTTCGCCAACCGGCTGGCCGGGGCCAAAGTGGTGCTGACTCGCAAGGCCGGCGAGGAAGGGCGGCTGTTCGGATCGATCACCGCCCAGGATATCGCCGACGCCCTGGCGGCTCAGGGACATACAGTGGACCGCCGGAAGATCGAGCTGACTCAGCCGATCAAGACCACTGGCGCTCACGTCGTCCCCGTCCGGCTCCATGCTGACGTGCACGCCGAGGTCCACGTCTCCGTCGAGGCTGAGTGATTCCAGCCCGATGAACGTCGGGATTGCCTACGTTGATGGTCCGAGGCTGTCACGCTCCCTGCTGGCAGCCTCCGACTGGGTCACCGCCGGCCGGGACGAGATCAACCGGATCAACGTCTTTCCGGTACCCGACGGTGATACCGGTACCAATTTCAGTCTGACCCTTCGCTCGGTCGCCGATGCCCTTCGGGTCTTGGGCGACTCTCCCCTCGACAATACCGCTCGTACCGCCGCCCGCGGCGCCGTGCTCGGCGCCCGCGGCAACTCGGGGATGATGCTCGCGCACTTTCTCCTGGGTTTCTCCGAAGCCTTGGAGGGCAAAGAGAAAGGGACCGCGCGGGACATCGCCCGCGCCATCCGCCAGGGCGCCGACCGTCTCTATTCCTCGCTGGACGATCCCCGCGAAGGCACCATCCTTACCGTCACCCGCGAGGCAGCCCTCGCCGCCGAGCGCGCGGCCGCCGACTCTCCCGACATCAGCGTCTTCATGAACCGGCTGCTCGCTGAAGGGGAGATAGCCCTCGCCCGCACGCCGGAGCTGATGGCGGTGCTCAAGGAGGCGGGTGTCGTCGACGCCGGTGGCAAAGGCTTCGTGCGGATGATCGAAGGAGTCGTGCGGCTGATCGAAGGGGATCCCATCCTTCCGGCCACTGCCACCACTGGCGAATTCTCGACCATTCCCGCCGCCGAGATCGATGTCGCCGCCGAGCGGGACTTCCAGTTTTGCACCGAGGCGATGGTTCGGGGTGAGCAGCTTCCGTCGGCCAACGAGGTACGCTCCGTCCTTCGCGAGTTCGGCGGTAGCGTTCAGGTCGTTGTGGCGGGAGACATCCTCAAGATGCATGTGCACACCGACACGCCGGATGCCGTCTTTACCTGTGCAGCCCGCTGGGGAACGGTCTCCGCGACCAAGGCGGAAGACATGCGCGTGCAGCATCGGAAGCTCGCGCATCCCGAGCGGCGCCCAGTAGCGATCGTGGCCGACAGCTCCTCCGATTTGCCCGATGCCGTGCTGGACCGGCATCATATCGCGCTGGTGCCGTTGCAGGTGGTGTTCGGCGATACTGTGTACCGCGATCGGGTGGAGCTGAAGCCTGAAGCGTTTTACGCCACGATGCGCCACTCGCGAGCGCACCCGACCACCTCGCAGCCGACCCCAGCCGAGTTCGTACGGGTCCTACGCGACGTTCGGTCGGAGGCCGACGAGGTCGTGGCGGTGCTGCTTGCCTCACGGTTGTCCGGGACGTTTCAGGCTGGGATGATGGCGGCCCGTGCCGCCAACATAGATGGAGTAGAATTCGTTGATAGTGCATCGGCCTCGCTCGGGCTCGGACTCCTGGCCCTCCGAGGCGCGGAACTCGCGGAGTCGGGGTGGTCGGCCAAGGACATTGCGGAAGAGCTGCGGCGGGTGCGGCGCCAATCGGGCGCGCTGGTGACGGTGGATCGCTTCGACAACCTGTTGCGCTCTGGTCGGGTGACTCGCGGAAAGGCCTGGCTGGCCGGGCTGCTGGACGTAAAGCCGATTCTGGGCCTGGATGATCTCGGCTCCATCATCCCCGTGGACCGGGTGCGGGGTCGGGACAACGTCGTGCCCCGCGTGCTGAGCCTGCTGGAACGGCGCCTCACTCCCCGGCCCAAGGCGGTGCGCTTCGGGATCGCGCATGCGGAGGCTCCGGAGCCGGCGGAGCGGATGCGGCGAGCCATCGTAGCCGCGTACCAACCCAGGGATTGTTTCGTGACGCTGGCCACCGGCGTCCTGGGTGCCCATGTTGGATTCGGGGCATGGGCGGTGTTCTATCAGGTGGAGGACGGGGTGCCCGAGCATCCCACGGGCGCTGCCGCATGAAGAGTCCCGCCGGGGCGCGGCCGCCCGAAGCGCTGCGGACCGTCATCGAGGCGATCGCGGACTTGAAGGGACGGGACTTGCTGGTGCTGGACTTGCGCGGGCTCAACGATGCGACGGACTACTTTGTGGTGGCGTCCGGGACATCCGATGCCCACGTGCGAGGCCTGGCCAACTCGGTGATGGACAAATTGCATCACCAGGGACAACGGGCCCACCATGTTGAAGGACTGACCGTCGGACGGTGGGTGCTGTTGGACTATGTGGACTTCGTGGTCCACCTGTTTCACCCGGAGTCCCGAGCATTCTATCAGCTCGAGCGGCTCTGGACCGATGCTCCGGAATTGAGCATTGGTCACTGACAAGGTGGGTATGCTCATGATTCGACGTTTGGCGTTCGGGCTGGCTCTGCTGGCAGCGACTCCGGCCTTGCTCTCTGCCCAGTACTTCGGGCAGAACAAGGTCCAGTACCGTTCGTTTGATTTTCGCATCCTCCGGACCGAACACTTCGACATTCACTACTACCCGGACGCCAGAGAAGCAGCGCTGGACGCCGCCCGGATGGCCGAGCGGTCGTACGGCCGCCTGTCCCGGCTGCTCAAGCACGAATACAAGGAACGGAAGCCGATCATCCTCTACGCGTCGCACTCTGACTTCCAGCAGACCAACGCGCTGGGGGGCGAGTCGCCCAGTGAAGGCACCGGCGGCGTTACCGATTTCCTGAAGCAGCGGGTGATTCTCCCCTTCACGGGCTCCTATGATGATCTGGAACACGTGCTGCAGCACGAAATGGTTCACCAGTTCCAGTACGACATCTGGAGTCGCGGCCGGGCCGGCGCGGGCCTGCAGCAGGTCATCGCGATCAATCCACCGCTTTGGTTCGTCGAAGGCATGGCCGAGTATCTCTCGGTCGAGACCAATGACAAAGGCGATCCGGCTGGCGCCGTGGATCCCAACACCGCCATGTGGCTGCGGGACGCGGTACGCAACGGGAAGCTGCCCACCGTCGAGCAACTCGAAAACGACCCCCGGATCTTCCCCTACCGCTTTGGTCAGGCCCTGCTGGCTTTCATCGGCGCGCGGTGGGGAGACGAGGCTATCGGGGCCATTCTGCAGGGAACCATGGCTGGCGGTGGCGGTCTTGAGGGGTCTCTCAAGCGGACCATCGGGGTCGACTATGCGAAGCTCACCGATCTCTGGCACGACGCGGTGCAGAAGCGCTACCTGCCCGAGGTAGCGACGCGCGACGCTCCGCGCTCCGTGGCCGAAGAGGTTCTGAGCCAGAAGAAGTCCAAGGGGACTTACCACCTGGCCCCTGCCCTCTCTCCCGACGGAACCAAGGTCGCGTACTTCAGCGAGGCCGACTTCTACTTCGTGGACCTCTACCTCGCCGATGCCCACACCGGCAAGCTCGAGAAGCGGCTGCTCAAGTCCAGTTACAGCACCAACTACGAGACCTACCGATTCGTCAATTCGGCGGCCTCCTGGTCCCCCGACGGGTCCCGTCTCGCGATCGCCGCCAAGAAGGGGGAGCGGGACGATATCGTCATCATCGATCCCAAGCGCAACAAGGAAACCCGGCGGATCAAGCTGAAGCTCAGTGGCGCCCTGACTCCGACCTGGAGTCCGGACGGCACCAAACTGGTGTTTTCCGGCCTCGACGGAGGCATTTCCGATCTCTTCATCGTGGACGCCGACGGGAGCAACCTGGAACGGCTCACCAACGACAAGAATGCCGACCTCCACCCGGCCTGGTCCCCCGACGGGAAGACCATTGCGTTCGCCACCGATCGCGGTCCCGACACCGATTTCAATACCCTGAAGATCGGGAACATGAAGATCGCGCTCTATCACCTGGATACGGATTCGATCGAGGTCCTCCCCGAGATGGAATGGGGCACCAATCGGAACCCCCAGTGGGCGCCCGACGGTCAATCGATCGCCTTCGTGTCGGACCGCGACGGCGTCAGCAATATCTACCTCTTCGACTTCACTGACCGGCAGCTCTATCAGCTGACCCACCTTTTCACCGGGGCGCAGGGCATCACGTCGTTGTCCCCGGCCATCAGCTGGGCCCGGAAGGCCGACCGGTTCGCCTCGGTGATCTACAACAAGGGTGACTTTGACGTTTACGCGGTAGACAACATCCGCTCGTTCAAGAAAGACCCCTGGAAGCCGCCTACCGAAACGCCTACCCCGCCCACGGCCGAGCCGCCTCAGCCACTCATCGCGCAACGGGTGGATTCGGTCATCAAGCCGGTCGGCGAGATGGCCGATACCGCCGCGGGTGCGGACACGACCAAGCTCACCAGGCGGTCAACGATCGAAGACACCGGTACGCTCTATCGTACGCCGGAAGGATTCCGGGAGGCCGATTCCGAGCCAGCAGGCCGCGACTCCTCGCACACCGAGCCGATCTCGATCAGCGCGCTGATGGATTCGGTAGCGCTCAACCTGCCGGATACCGCCGAGTTCTCCGACCAGAAGTACAAGGTCAAGTTCCAGCCGGACTACGTGGCCCGGCCGACCATCGGTTATACCCGGGACAACTTCGGCCGCGGATTCTATGGAGGAAGCGCGATCCAGCTCAGCGATATGCTGGGCAACCACAACCTCCTCTTCTCCCTCTTCATCAACGGGCGCATCACTGAAGCCCAGGTCGGCGCGTCGTATTTCAACCTGACCAACCGGCTGAACTGGGGCGTCGGCCTGAGTCAGGAGCCGTACTATTTCATCGAGCCAAGCTTCGTGATCCCGGCCAACGATGGCACCGGCGACAACGTTCTGATTACCAACATCCAGCGCATCGTCTATCGCTCGGCGCAGTTCGGTTCGTTCTATCCGATTGACCGGTTCCGGCGGTTGGAAGGCAACATGGCCGTTGTGAACGTCGATACGCACATCCAGACGGTTTTCGAACAATTCGATCCCGGCACCGGCATTCTCACCCAGGATCCCGTCACCCGGGAGCGCAGCGCCGGGAACGCCATGTTCCTGGAGCCGTCGGTGGCCTACGTGTTCGACAACTCATTGCCGGGCTACGTCGCTCCCTTCTACGGCAAGCGGTTGCGGTTGAGCGTGGGTCAGGCGGTGGGCGGATGGCAGTACACCTCGCTTCTAGCCGACTATCGCCGCTACGACCACCTGCTCGGTCCGTTCACCCTGGCTACCCGACTGCTGGGCTACGGCCGCTACGGGCCGGATAACGACCGATTCCTGCTCTTCCTTGGCAGTACCGACCTCGTCAGAGGTAACACTTCGGGCTCGTACTACAACAACGAGTGTCGCTCCGCCAACGTGACCTGCCCGCAGCTCGAGCGGCTGCTGGGCACCCGCATCGCGGTCGGTAATGCCGAGCTTCGGTTCCCGCTCCTGTATGGTGGCCTCGCCTTCCTGCCGGCAGGCTTCCCGCCCATCGAGGGCGCCCTGTTCTACGACGTGGGCGTGGCCTGGGACGACGCGAGCACCCTCAAATGGCACCGCGATCCGGGCGACGATCCGTTCAACGTCCGGACCCCGAGCCAGACCTTCGGTGCCGGCGCGCGGATGAATGTGTTCGGGATCATGATCCTGCGGCTCGACTACTCGATTCCACAGGAGCGGTCGGCGTTCAAGGGGTACTGGACTCTGAGCCTGGGTCCGGCCTTCTAAGAGGGGCGGGACGGCGGTACGGTGGTCCGGCGGTAGGGAGCGGCCAAGCTTTGTAGTCCTACTGTCGAGCTGTCGTACCGTCGGCCCGCCCTTCTTCCACACTCCCACCGCTCAGCCGTCCCACCTATCTTTCGTTGGTGAACGGCCGTCCCTACCTCGCCGCTGCGGGGCTCGTCGTCGGTGCGCTCGCGTGCCAGACTCCCCCGCCCTCTTTGGCTCACGGTCTTTCCGCTGCCAGTGCTTCACCACCCTCAACGCTGCTCCGGATCCCCTCGGCAGGCGGTCAGGCACAGCTCTACCGGCCACCGACGCTGGATCCCACAAAGTGGAAATCCGAAGGAGCGCTCCCGGCTGTCCAGCGGGTAGTGGGCGCGGACCTGGACCAGGGGTTGATCTATCTCCTGGGAGCCAAATCCGAGGTCGTCACGCTCGACCTGCAGACCGGGAGGGTACGGCAGCAGGTGATCGACGGAGTCCGTGACGCGGCCATCGGGCCGGACGGGACTCTCTACACGGTCGATGACAGCAACGCGGTCACCCAATTGGTGCGCCGCAACCCAGTCCGCTTCCAGAGCCGGCTCCCCAGCCGCCCGCGCGACCTCTTCGGCACCAAGGACGGCGAGCTCCTGGCCATAACCCGCGGCAGCGGCAACCAGTTGAGTGTGCTGAGCAGCGACCAGCCACCGGCCGAAGTGCCAATTCCTTCTGGTGATGCCGCTGCAACCTTCTGGGGAGACCTCGTGGCCGTCGCGGCCGACACGGCGGTTGTTCTGGTCGACCCACGGGAACAGAACAAGCTGGAGAAGATTCCGATCACGGATCATGCGCGAGCCGTGGCTTTTTCACCCTCCGGCCACCGGCTTTACGTAGCGAGGCGCGAAGGATCCGTTCTGGTATTCAATCGGTTCACCAACGAGGAAGTCGGGGAGATTACTCTTCCCGGACCGGCGCGGGCGCTGCGGATGGGGCCCTACGGGCGGTGGCTTCTGGTCAATCCACCCTCCGCCGATTCGCTCTGGCTGGTGGATCTTTCCAGCAACAAGTTCGTCGCCGGCTTCGAGACCGAATGGAGCGCCGATCTTCCCACAATCACCAATCAACAGCTCCTCCTGCTCAAGTCGGGAGGAGACGTCGTGGCGATTGATCTCACCCAGTCGAAGGTGACGGTCACCGGCCGGGTGAAGGGCGGCGCGAAGGACTACTGGATCACGCTTCCCTGGTCTCCCGAAACCGGTACGGCGAGCCCGACCCCGGAGACGCCCGAATCGACGGTGGTGGCGGAAGACAGTGTGACGAGCAGCGAGGTCTTCCTCCAGGTGAGCAGCTCGCAGAACAAGGCCTGGGCCGGTGAACTCGCTTCGCAGTTGAGCAGCGCGGGACTCCCGGCCCGGGTAATCGATCCGCCGGCCGGGGAAGAGGGCTTTCGCGTGGTCCTCGGTCCCTATCCGACGCGGGAAGTCGCCGAGTCAGCCGGCCGCCGTCTGGGTCGTCCCTTCTTCATCTATCAACCCGATCGTTAGACAGGACGCCAGCCCATGAAGCTCACCAAGCTCGAGCTCTCCGGCTTCAAATCCTTCGCCGACACCGTGACCCTCAGTTTCGGCGAGGGAGTCACAGCGATCGTAGGTCCCAACGGGTGCGGCAAGTCGAATGTCTCCGACGCGGTCCGCTGGGTGCTGGGCGAGCAATCGGCCCGGTTGCTCCGCGGCGGGAAGATGGAGGACGTGATCTTCCAGGGCGCGGCGGGACGCCGGCCGGTCAACGTGACGGAGGTATCGCTCTTCCTCGACAACAGCGAGGGCGACCTGCCGATCGCGTATCGCGAAGTCCAGATCACCCGACGCCTCTCCCGCTCCGGCCAGAGCGACTATCTGCTGAACGGCGCGCTGGTGCGCCTGCGTGACATCCAGGACCTGCTCCGGGGCACCGGGCTCGGAAGTGACGCGGGCGTCGTCATCGAGGCGAAAATGATCGAGCTGCTGCTCTCCGACCGGGCTGAGGAGCGCCGCTCGTTATTCGAGGAGGCCGCTGGGATCGGCCTCTACCGCGACCGCAGGCAGACCACCGAGCGCCGCCTCGAGGAGACCGGCGGCGACCTGCAGCGAGTCGAAGACCTGATCGCCGAGGTCCAGAGCCAGATCCGCAGCCTCGCCCGCCAGCGGGGGAAGGCTGAGCGCTATGCGAAGCTGAGCGAGGAGAAGTTCTCGGTGCAACTGACCCTCGCCCGACGCATGCTCGAACGCCTGGCGGCTCAGATCGCTACCAGCGAGGAACGCCATGGTGCGCTGACCCAGGAGCTGCCCGAGGCGCGTGATCTCGTTGCCGGTGCCGAGCAGGTCCGTGAGGAATGCGCCCGCACCCGAGCTTCAGCCGAAGTGCAGCGGACCGAGATCGCTCGCCGCCTGGGAGACGTTCGCCTCGAGCTGGGCCGTTTGGACGGAGACTTGGCCCTCGCAGCCGAGCGATTGGCCAACGCCGCGGCCCGCCGGCTGCGCGCCACCGACGAACGGGCTCAGATGGAGACCCGGCGCCAGCAGGCGCAGCGGGATCACGACGCGGCGGATGCCGAACGGAAGACCGCACACCTCGAGCGCGACCGTATCGCGACCGATCTCGCGGGCCGGGCTCAGGCCGAGCAGGAAGTCCGGTTGCAGCTCGGAGATCAGCGACAAGCGGTGCGTCAGTTGGAGGAGGATCTCCAGCGCCGGGCCCAGATCCTGAAATCGCTGGAAGGGGAACGCGGATCCCTGGAAACTGACCTCTCCTCCCTGCGGGAACAGGCCTCAGTCGTATCAGGCCGGCGCCAGGACCTGCAGGCCGAGCTCGATGTGGCCGAACGCCGGAGGGCCGAAGCGGTATCGAACGCCGAACGGCTCACGGCGGAGGCCAAGCGTACCTCGGCGGATGCCGAGCGGGGTCGCCACCTGCTCGCCGAGACCCGCCGCCGGGAGGCGTTGGGGCGGGCCGATCGCCGCTCTGCGGAGGAGTCACTGGCTCAGCTCACCACTCGGCGTCAGGCGCTGGAGGAGTTGGAGCGGGATCGGGTGGGACTCGCCCCTGGTGCTGCCGCCCTCCTCGCGGCAAAGTCGCGCTTCGGTGGCGCAGTGCTGGGACCGTTGAGCGACTTCCTGCGGGCCGGCCGTGAAGATGCCGAAATCGCCGAGCGCCTGCTGGGCGAGTGGGTGCACGCGGTCCTCATCAGCGACAGCGCGGCGCTGGAAGCGATTCAGGACTGGCACGCGAGTGAGCAGCCCGGGATGATCGCTCTACTTCCCATTGATTCCGGTCCAGCCAGCACCCAGGGAGAGGATCCCCTGGCTGGGCGCCTGGTGGCTGAGGGTCACGCCGCGGCGTGGGTTCGCGCCCTGCTGGCAGGCTCGCAGGTTCTCGCCGGTGGGGGCCGTGTCCTGCGCCGGCCGAATGGAGCGATCCTCCTTCCGGGAGCACCGGCTCCGTCCGGTCCGCTCCGCCGTCGCGCCGAGTTGGAGAGTCTGACTCATGAGGTCAGGGCGGCTCAGGCGGCGCTGAACAAGGCGGAAATGGAATTGGCCGAGACGGTCCGCCGTCTGGCCGAAGTCGAAGCGGCGCTGGACAGCGCCTCGCAGGCATCGGATCATGCGCGTGACGCGGAGCGGGTCGCGGTCGCCACACGGGAGGATGCGGTTCGGCTGGCTTCCTCAACCGGGCGGGACCTCGGGGATGCGGAGTCGCAGTTCACCTCGCTCAAGGAGCGGATCGAGCGGTCCGAACGGCGACTGGTCGAGATCGATATTGCGCTGACCGAAGGAGAGCTCGCTCGGGCACGCATCGAGGAAAGCCTGGGGCAGTCCCGGGCCCGCCTCGCCGATCTGGAAGGCCAGCAGGAAGCGGCGCGCGACGCGCGGGTCCATTGTCAGGTACAGGAAGCCCAGGTAGTCGCTCGGCTGGAGGCCGCTCAGGGATATCTGGAGCGTGCACTCCGGACCGGGGAAGAGGCCCAGGCCGCTTCCGCGGCGCTCGCTGAGGAGCTTACCCGGTTGACCGAGGACACCACCGGGCTGGCCCAACAGCAGGCCCAGTGGTTGGAGGCACGCGCCGAGCGGAATGTGGCCGTGCTGGAGCTGGAGGCCGCGGCCGCCGACGCTGACCAGGCCGCATTGGAAGCCGAACAGGCGCTTGAAGACGCCGAGAACGAGCTGCACACGATACGCACCCGTCTGGACGATCTCACGGAAGAAGCGCATCGGATCGATCTGGAGATGACGGAAGCCACGGCCCGGCGGCGCGGGATCGTCGAGCGGGTCGAATCCGAATGGCGGAAGCCGATCGATACGCTTCTGGCCGAAGCCCCGATGCTCGATCTCGATATCGACACCCTGGAGACCGAGGCGGCGCGAATCGTCTCCAGTCTGGAGAGCATCGGGCCGGTCAACGCCCTCGCGGTTGAGGAACATGCCGAGGAAAGCAAGCGGCTCGACTTCCTCATGGCTCAGCGGGACGATCTGGTGGCGGCCCGCCAATCGCTCCAGCAGGCCATTCGGGAAATCGATGGAACGGCGCGGGCCATGTTTCTTGAAACCTTCACCGCGATTCGCACCAGCTTCCTTCACGTCTTCCAGACCCTGTTCGGCGGCGGGGAGTGCGACCTGCGACTGGCCAATCCGGACGATCCACTGGAGAGCGAGATCGACATCCACGCTGCACCCCGCGGGAAGCGCACTCAGCGAATTCACCTGCTTTCAACGGGCGAGCGCACCCTGGTGGCGGTGTCACTCCTCTTCAGCATCTATCTCACGAAGCCGAGCCCCTTCTGCCTCATGGACGAAGTGGACGCTCCGCTCGACGACGCCAACGTGGGCCGGTTCACGAGGCTGCTCGATGAGTTCAAGCAGTCCACCCAGTTCCTGGTGATTACCCACAACCCCCGCACCATGCAGTCGGCCGAGGCCGTCTACGGTGTCACGATGCAGGAGCCTGGGGTCTCGACCATCGTCGGCGTCCGGCTGGCGGAACGGCAGGCGGTGTAGATGCTCATCGTCATGCGGCACGGCGCCAGCGACGAAGAGGTGCGCCGGGTCTGCGACGTGATCGTTGAAATGGGCTACCAGGCTCGTCCCATGCCCGGCCACCAACGGACCACCGTGGGGCTGGTCGGTAATGACGGACGGGTGGACGGCTCCCGCATCGAGGCACTCCCGGGCGTCCAGGAAGTCATTCACGTCTCCAAACCGTACAAGCAGGTGTCCCGCGAGTGGAAGCCTGAGTCCACCGTCGTCCACCTGCCGGGCGGACTCTCGATCGGCGGGGATGATGTGGTCGTGATGGCGGGACCCTGCTCGGTTGAAAGCGAACAGCAGATCCTTGCTGCCGCGGAGGCAGTTCGGGAAGCGGGTGCGACGGTTTTGCGAGCGGGAGCCTTCAAGCCACGCAGCTCCCCCTATTCATTCCAGGGGCTGGGAGTCGAAGGGCTGCATCTGTTGCAGTTGGCGAAGGCGGAGACCGGCCTGCTGATCGTCACCGAAGCGATGGATCCCGAGGGCGCCGACCAGGTTGCCGAAATTGCCGACATCATTCAGATCGGCGCGCGGAACATGCAGAACTATTCCCTCCTCAAGCGGGCCGGCAAGCTGCGGAAGCCGGTGCTGCTCAAGCGAGGGCTCTCCGCCACCATTCAGGAGCTCTTGCTCTCGGCCGAATACATCCTGGCCGAAGGCAATCCAAACGTGATCCTCTGCGAGCGGGGCGTGCGTGGCTTCGATCCCGCCACTCGCAACCTTTTCGATCTGTCGGCCATTCCCGTAGTGCACGGCCTCTCCCACCTGCCGATCATTGCGGATCCCAGCCATGGAACCGGCCACCGCGAGATGGTCATTCCGATGGCACGTGCGGCCGTGGCCGCCGGCGCCGACGGGCTGCTGGTCGAGGTGCATCCGAATCCCGACCGGGCCCTTTCCGATGGCGCCCAGAGCCTGTATCCCGAACAGTTCGCTCGCCTGATGAAGGAGACCCGGATCATCGCCGAGGCGATCGGGCGGCGGATCGCCGTGGCCGCCGGGGTGAGGGCATGAGAGTGCGGTCAAGGCGCTGGGGACGGTCGGGGCGGTCGTGCGTTCTAGAGACCGCTCTGACCGCCATGACCGTCTTGACCGCCCTGACCGCCGCATCCGCTTCCGCCCAAGCCAACTCCGACACCATCATCGACCGCGCGGCGAGAGCCTACCAACAGCTCAGCTCGTTCCAGGCGGATTTCCGTCAGGTGATCGCCGACTCGATGATCGGCACTTTCGAAAGTAAAGGGCGGTTGCTTCAGGCGGGGACGGCGTCGTTCGCGATGCGCTTCACCGATCCGAACGGCGAGGCGATCGTGATGGACGGCGAATACATCTGGATCTATACCCCGAGCACGACGCCGGGACAGGTCATCAGGGCGCCGGTTCCCAAGGACGCGACTTACGGCCCCAACGTCCTGGCGTGGCTGCTCACCAAGCCGGCGGAACGCTATCAAACCCGGTATATACGCGAGGATGCCGTGGGTGGGCGGAGCGCCGACGTCGTCGAGCTGACGCCGCTCGACCCAACGCTCCCTTTCCGCAACGCGATTCTGTGGATCGACCGATCCGACAACCTGCCGAGGAGGTTGGAGATTCAGGAAAAGACCGGCACCAACCGCACCTTGGTACTCAGCGGAGTAGTGCTCAATCGGCGCCCACCGCAGAATGCCTTCACCTTCAACGTACCGTCAGGGGTCCGGGTTATCGAGCAGTAGCCGCAGCCCCGTTCAGCAGCGCTTCCATCTTCGTGGCTTGGGCCTCGTCCAGGCCTCCCTCTCTCGCCAACGCCAGCGCGGCACGCCCCAGTTCGGCATAGACTCGACGGTCTTCACCCTGGAAGGCCTCGAGATGCGCGCGAACGGTCGCCAGGTCGCCGCGTCGGATCGGACCGGTGAGCGCTGCGACCGGACTGAATTCCCCAAGGTTGTCCACCGCGCCCTTGAGGAGCGGCAGGTAAATCTTTCTCGCCACCTCGGGCGGAACCCCCGCCTCGCGCGCTACCCGCTCGGCGATTGACGCCAGCACGGTCGTGTAGTTGGCAATCAAGCTCGCCGCCGCGTGGTAACGGGGCTTGGCCGACGCCTCGATCCGCACCGGGATCATCTTCAGACTTCGGGCCAGCCGTTCCGCCTGCTGCAGCGCAGGTTCATCGCCCTCGATCGTGACATAGACTCCCTGCAGGCGTTCCACGGCAGTCCCGGGATCCGCCAGAGTCTGCAGCGGATGCATGGAACCCAATCCGGCCTTGGTCTCCCTGAGCGGCGACAGGGCGGTGTGATCGAGCAGGCCCGAAATGTGGAGCACCGCCTGTTCCCGCAAGACCGCTCCGGCTTCGGCCAGTTGACGAGCCACACTGGTCACGGCATCGTCCGGCGTCGCGATGATCACGACTTCTGCACCAGTGGTTACCGCGGTGATATCCCCCGTCTGCAGCAGCAGCGAAGCAGCGACCGGGCGCTCGCTTCGCGCGAAGAGCGCCGCGGAGTAGCCTCGCCGCTGCAAGGCCAAGCCGAGGCCCTGCCCCATTCGTCCCGCGCCTATGATCGCAATTCTCGGCCTAGCCACCCAATCCCTCCTTGATCAGCAGGACTCCGATGACGCTGAATGTCGCGGCAAAAAACCAGAAAAGCTTCTGAGGGCTCAGGGTGCGGTTGAGTCGCACCCCGAGCGGAACACTGGCCACGGCCCCGATTGCCAACGGGATGGCCATTCGCGCGTCGACGAATCCCACCATCAACGGTGATACCGGAGGACCCGCACCACCGGTCATGTAGCCGATGCTCCCCGCCAGTGTGGTGAGACAGACTCCAGCCAGCGCCGTCGGCGCGACCGCCTGGACCGGCATCCGTCCAACGTAGAGCAGTACCGGCACCGCGATGAGTCCCCCGCCGATGCCGAGAAGACTGCTGACCCCCCCGCCAAACAAGCCGGCGAGTCCCAGCCATCCCGAAGAATGGGGGGGATGCTCATGGTGAGCCGGATGCGGAATCATGGCGCGTCTGGCCATGTCTACCGCCGATACCAGAAGAAATACCCCGAACGCACCTCGAACCCAATGTGCCTCGAGCACCTTGGTCAGGAGTCGCGCGACGAGGAAGGCAGAAACAATTCCCGGAACCGCGTACGCGGTGGCCGCCCGCCATGAGACCGCCTTCACCTTCGAATAGTGCCAGGTGCCGAAGGTCGAGGTCACGAACGCAACGCCCAGACTCGTGGCGTGCGCCACCACGGTCTGGGCGGAGACGGTCACCGGTGCCGACCGGTAGACCAGATACATGAACGGGACCATCACGACACCACCGCCGATGCCGGCCAGGGCGGAGAGGATGCCGACCGCGATCCCTGTCCCGATGGCCGCGGCGATCTGTGCAGCCTCTCCGATCGGTCAGTTCCTCCCGGCCGAGCCGGCCTGCGACATGGCCAGACCCATGAGATCCTTCGGAGTCTGCGCCTTCTTAAGCAGATCGAGGGCGTCTTGCATCTGCTTGTCGTCCTGGGCGCGGCGGCGGAACTCGGCCGAGCGACCAAAAACGTACCGCGATACTTCGTACCCCAGCTGCTGGTCGATCAGATCGGATGCCCCGCTGAAGGTGTCGTCGGGGATCTTGGCGCCCCGCGCCCGGAGCCGGTTCAGTACCTCGGACCGCATCGCCGGCGTGACCTTGAAGTCCTCGCTGGTGATGGTCTTCTGGTTCTTGAGCGTGAGGGCGTAGGAGGTCAGAGCGTCCCGGTACTCCGGGAACTTGGAGCCGAGTGCCGTGGCGAACGCCTTCTCCCCTGCGGAGAGCGTATCCTGACGGACCACGATGTCGGGAACGATGCCGCCTCCACCGCGTACAACCCTCCCTCCGTCGGTGTGGAAGATGGGGCGGTCGGTGGTGTCCGCTGCGGTGCTATCCGGTGTGCCGTCGGCCTCGTTCTGCGCCTGCTGGAACTGGTCCTCTTCGTTCTTCGCGATCCGCTGGATGGTGCGGCCGCTCGGGGTATACCAGCGACCGGTCGTCAGCTTGAGGGCCGTGTTGTCGGAGAAGGGATACAGCGTCTGGACCAGCCCCTTACCAAACGTCGGGACCCCCACGACGACCGCGCGATCATGATCCTGCAGCGCGCCGGAAATGATCTCGGCGGCGCTGGCGGTTCCCTCGTTGACCAGCGTGACGATCGGCAGGTTGGGCCATTCCTGCTTCAGCTCGTCGGCATAGTGCTTGGTCGAGCCCTTGGCCCGGCCCCTGGTCGATACGATCTCCTGGGACGGATCGAGGAAGAGATCGGCCACCCGAACGCCTTGATCGAGCAGGCCACCCGGATTGCCCCGCAAGTCGAGAATCAGCGACTTCATACCCTTGCCGAGCAGATTCGTGATCTCGGAACGCAACTCGTTGGTGGAAGTCTCCGCGACTGGATTCAGGGAGATGTAGCCGATACCGCCCGGGAACATGGTGCCCGGGGGGACTGAGCGGACGTGGATTTGCGCCCGGTTCAGGTTGTAGACCAGCGGTGTCGCCATCCCCGCGCGGCGGATCTTGAGCTCGACGTCAGTACCCGGCTGGCCGCGGAGCGCCTTCACCGCCTGATCGTTGTTCCAGCCCTCCGTGGACTTGCCGTTGACCATGATGATCTGGTCGCCGGTTTCGATCCCGGCTCGCTCAGCCGGAGTCTCGGGAAGCGGCGCGACGACGGTGATCCACCCGTCGCGCACATCGATCTGGATACCCAAACCGCCATAGTTCCCCGTGGTGGTTTCGGTGAGCGCCTTATAGTCGTCGCCCTGCAGGAGAACGGAGTAGGGATCGTGCAGCTCCTCGAGCAGGCCGTTGGTAGCCTTGTCGTAGAGCTCTCCTTGTCCGATGGAATCCACGTAATAGGCACTGACGTGAGACAAAACGTCGTCGAAGAGGCGGGCGTGCTGGTACACGTTGCCGTCGCTGGCAGTGCCGCGCTGCAGCAGCCAACCGCCAGTGAAGAACGACGTCACCGCCACCAGGAGAATCAGGACCCAACGCTGCCGCATAATCACCTCCACACTTGCCCGGTACGGCGCACGCTGCGCCGCATCCGGATGATGAACCGTAAATTAATTCGACTGGGGCTTTGCCGCCGCCCGAGCCTGTAGCACTTCATCCCAGGCCCGGTGCAAGACCTGTTCCGGTGACTGTGCGCCGTCGAGGTGCACAAAGCCCTTACCGCCGGCCCGGCGAAAGGTTTCGGCTACCCGCTGGTGGAATCCGGCGTCCTCGCGCTCGATCCGATCGAACTTCCCGCCCGCCTGCTGAATGCGCGCAAGCCCGGTGCGTGGTGGAACGTCAAGGATCAGAGTGAGATCCGGGCGCAGACCGCCGGTGGCGGCTCGGTTGGCACTCCGAACCAGCGACTCATCGAGCCCCCGTCCCCCAACCTGGTAAGCTAAGGTAGACAGCTCGAAGCGATCGGCCACCACGACGTTTCCCGCCTCGAGCGCGGGACGAATCCTCCTGGAGACGAGATCGGCCCGGGCTGCCAGGAAAAGATAGAGCTCGGAAACCGGGGCCAGATCACTCTCAGGCGCCAACAGAATCCGGCGAATTGCCTCGGCTGCCTCGGTTCCCCCTGGTTCCCGGACCACCAGCAGCTCTGTCCCCTCTTGCCGGAGCCGAGCCGCCAGACCGGAAACCAGCGTCGATTTTCCCGCCCCTTCCGGTCCCTCGACCGCCAGGAAGAAGCCGTGCGTCATCCGAGAGTGATGATATTGCTCGTGGCACCCTTCTCGATCCCCTGTCCGATCAGCTGATTGACCTTGATCATCAGCTTTTCGAAGTTGGCGCGCGCCACGGCATAGGCCTGCCCGGTCGTGCTCACCTCGAGTTCCCGGACCGCCTTTTCGTATGCTTCCGCGGTAGCCTGGTCAGGCATCTGTCCCTGGGCGACGAGATCATCCACCTGCTTGGCCAGGCTCTGAATCGTGTCGAGCTTGGCAACGGTTTCCTTGTCGTCGCGGAGACTGGTTTCCGCCCGCCGCAACGCCTTGCATTCAGGGGTCTGCCCGATGAGGCGCCCGAGCTCTTCTGCCTTTTCCCAGATCACGCCGGTTCGCTCCTCCGCGCCAGGACGTAACGGGCGCGGCCAAAGAGGTCTTCGTACACACTGACGTCCACCCAGCCGGCCTCAGCGGCAAGACCGGCGACTGCGGGCGCCCGCGAGCAGTCCACTTCCACTCCCAACCATCCGCCAGAGCGAACGATGTCCCACGCTTCCACCACCAGCCGGCGAGTCGTGGCCAAACCATCGGGGCCATCCAACAGGGCCAATTGCGGCTCCCAGTCCCGCACCGAGCGATCCAGTCCCTGGTACTCGCCTGCAGTAAGATAGGGTGGATTGGACACCAGCGCGTCCCACACCATCCCGCGCAACGGTTCACAGAGATCGCCTTCCAGAAACTCGACCCGGAGTCCCAGTCGGTCTCGATTCTCCCGGGCGAGTGCCAGCGCCTCCTCCGAGCGATCCACCCCGACTACACGATCAAAGTTGCCCTCATCGGCGAGACTCAGCGCGATGCAGCCGGAGCCAGTCCCGATATCGGCGATCCGGCCGTGCGATACTCGGGCCAGCACCAGCTCGACGAGCCCCTCCGTCTCGGGGCGAGGAATCAGGGCCCGCGGGTCGGAGCGAAGGGTGAGACGGCGGAAGCCCGCTATACCGGTGACGTACTGGATCGGCTCGCCTGCGACGAGCCGGGCGACGGCGGCCTGGTAGCGGGCGCGCAACGGTTGCTCCACTGGATCGTCCCGCATCGGCAACACTTCGGCGCGAGAGTGACCCTGCAGATCGGCCCAGAGCCGCCGTGCTTCACGGCGGGGCTCGGCGATGCCGGCCGCTTTCAACCGGAGGGCCGCCTCCTCCAGTACCGCAGCGAGGTGCTGCATTGTCTCAGGCACTCAGCATCTCCTGCCGGCTGGCCATGCGGAGCGCGTTCACCAGTTGGTCGAGGTCTCCGTCCATCACGCCCGGCAGGTCGTACACCGAAAGGTTGATGCGGTGATCGGTCACCCGGCTCTGGGGAAAATTGTAGGTCCGGATCTTGGCGGAGCGGTCTCCGGTTCCCACCATCGCGCGGCGATCCCGTGATCGTGCCGCCTCCTGCTCCGCGATCATTCGGTCCAGCAGGCGGGCCCGCAATACTTCCATCGCCTTCAGTTTGTTCTGCAACTGCGACTTCTGATCCTGCTGCGAGACGACCAGCCCGGTCGGCAAGTGAGTGATGCGCACCGCGCTGTCGGTAGTGTTGACGCTCTGCCCTCCGGGGCCGCTCGAGCGAAAGACATCGATCTTGAGATCGTTGGGCTGGATCACGACATCCACGTCCTCAGCCTCGGGCAGAACCGCGACCGTCGCGGCAGAAGTGTGGATGCGGCCCTGGGCCTCGGTAGCCGGAACCCGCTGGACCCGGTGCACTCCCGCTTCGCGCCGCAGCAGGCCGTAGGAATCCGGACCCCGGACGGCGAAGATCGCTTCCTTGAGCCCGCCGGCGGAGCCTTCACTGAGAGAGATCGGCTCGACCGAGAGTCGCTTCCGCTCAGCGAATCGGCGGATCATGCGGAACAGTTCCGAGGCAAACAGTGCAGCTTCGCCCCCACCGGTGCCGGCCCGGATTTCCACGATGGCGTCGCGATCATCGAGCGGATCGCGCGGCAGCAGCAGCTCGTGCAACTCGGCCCGCATCGTCTCCACCTGGGGAGTGAGCCGCGTCAACTCCGCCTTCGCAAGCGCAACAAGCTCGGGATCGGCCTCCAGGGCCATCTCCCGAGCCTGTCCCAATTCACTCTCCAGCCGCTCGAGCCGCTCCGCCAGCCGAACGATCGGCTCCAGCGTCGTGTGCTCGCGACCGAGGGCCTTTAACCGAGCCGGATCGCTTGCGGTCGAGGGGTCGGCCAGCGTCTTGGCGACCTCCTCCGCCCGGGCGAGTGCCTGGCGGAGTCGGGCCTCCATGAGCTAAGCCTGCGAGGTTTCCGCGGTGGTTTTCTCGCCCTGATACTTCCGGCGGAAACGGTCCACCCGCCCTGCGGTGTCGACCAAGCGCTGCTTACCGGTGAAATAGGGGTGGCACTTGGCGCAGATTTCCAGGTGCACGTTCACCGAGGTCGAACGGGTGTCGAACTGATTGCCGCAAGCGCACTGGACTGTAACCTTGCGGTACATCGGGTGAATATTGGCCTTCACGTTTACCGTTCCTTGGGGCGTTCACAAGACTTGGGAAAGCCTTGAATTATAGTGGGTTAGGCCACTCTATCGCAACCGGGCCCCCGGGCCCCCGAAAAGATCCCATCGGTGGTCCAGGAACGAGACCATCGGATTTCGCGCGAAATCGCAATTTCCGTTTGACAGGGGGGAAAGGCGCAAATATCGTATTCATCAAGACTTCCACCCTTTTTGGCGAGGTGACGTGCCGGCCGCTCCACTCGAGGTTCTACGGAAGGTACCCCTGTTTGCCGGTCTGCCCGAAACTGAGCTCGTGGCCTTCGCCGAGTTGGTGCGAGAGCGGAGCTACCCAAAAGGCAGCGTCATCCTGTTCGAAGATGACCCGGGGGACGCTTTGTACCTGGTCGCCACCGGCCAGGTGAAAGTCGTTCTGATCGGCGAGGACGGCCGCGAGGTCATCCTTTCGGTGCTGGGCGAAGGCAGCTTCTTCGGTGAGATGGCGCTGATCGACGATCAGCCGCGCTCGGCGCACGTCATTGCGATGACCGACGCGACGGTCCTCATGCTCCGGCGGGAGGACTTTCAGGCGAGGCTGCGCCGCTCTCCGGAAATCGCTATCGGCCTGCTGCGCGAGCTATCACGGCGGCTGCGCCGTGCCGACGAAAAAATCGGAAGCCTGGTGCTGCTCGATGTTAATGGACGAGTCGCGGACGTTCTGCTTCGTCTGGCCGACGAAGAACCCGAGGGTCGCATCACCAAGAAGATTACCCACCACGTCATCGCCCAGATGATCGGATCCAGCCGGGAGACGGTATCTCGCACCATGCGTGACTTCGTCGAACGCGGCCTGATTACGGTCACCCGGCGCGAGATAACTCTCAGCGATCGGGCCGGGCTCGAACAGGCTGCCGGGCGCGCGTGATCATAGTCACGACTCTGCCGTGACGGCTCTCCGCCGGCTGGCAGAGTCCTTGCGGGTCCTGCTCCCGTTGCCGACTGTTTCTGCGTGACATATACCGTCGCTTTCTGGGGGACGAGAGGATCGATCCCAACGCCCGGCGCGCATACTGCGCGCTACGGGGGGAACACCTCATGCGTCGCGGTAACGGGACAACCGGGACAACTGGTGGTGCTCGACGCGGGGAGCGGGATTCGTCCGCTGGGACACGACTTGATGAAGCAGATGAATGGGGCGATGAGCGTAGACATCCTGCTCTCGCACACGCATTGGGATCACATCCAGGGGCTGCCGTTCTTCCAGCCGCTGAACACGAAGGGGAGTGCGGTCCGGATTTTCGGCGCGCCGCAGTCCGGAGTGCCGCTGGAGAAGATTCTCGACCGGCAGATGGACCCGGTGGTGTTTCCGGTTCCGCTCAAGGCGCTGGCCGCGGAGCTGACGGTGACCGAAGTAGGAACCGGGGCCTTCGAGATCGACGGGTTCAAGGTCGAAGCGTTCCGGTTGCGCCACCCGGGAACCACGCTGGGGTTCCGGCTCGAGCCGATGGCGGGCGGAGCGAGTGTCGCTTACGTGACGGACAACGAACTGGGATCGGGCGGGACCTACGACGTGCCGCCCGACTGGCGGGCCCGGCTGGTGAAGTTTCTTGAAGGGGTCGATACGCTGATCCACGACGGGATGTATCCCGACGAGATCATTGAATCGCGGGCCGGCTGGGGGCACTCAACGCCGAGTCAGGCTCTGGCCCTGGCCAGGGAATGCGGCACCCGGCGCCTGGTGCTCTTCCACCACGAACCGGAGAACGACGACGCGGCGATCGACCGGCTGCTGGAGCGGGCGCGCCGGGATGGCAAGAAGTCCGCGCCCGGTCTGGTGATCGACGCGGCGCGCGAAGGTATGACCCTGTCTCTCTGACGAGGAGCTACTTATGTGGAGGCGGATGGCATTCACGCTGGCCCTGGTCCTGTGGGCGCTGCCCGCGGTGAGCGTCGCGCAGGATTCGCGGCCCGGCATCGCGGTCCTGCCGTTTGAAAACGGCGGGTCCTACGGCCAGGACAAGGAGAACTTCGATGCCTTGGAGAAGGGCATCGCGGGAATGCTCATCAGCGAGCTGGCCCAGAACCCGGCTGCACGGGTCGTGGACCGAAGCGAAACGCAGAAGCTTCTCGACGAGCAGAACCTGGGCAAGGATGGCCGGGTCGACGCCGCCACCGCCGCCAAGATCGGGAAACTGGTCGGCGCGAAATACATGGTGATGGGAAACTTCATCGATTTCTACGGCAAGTTCCGGGTTGACGCGCGTATCGTCAACGTGGAGACCAGCGAGATCGTGAAGGTGGTGACCAACGATCCGAAGCTTCAGAAGCGGGAGGAGCTGTTCAAGATCATCCAGTCGGTTTCCGAGAAACTCATGGCGGAGACCAAGCTGCCTCCGCTCCCATCGGACGTGAGTAAAGCGACCAAGGCGCGCAACGTCCCGACCGAGGCGCTCACTTACTACAGCCGCGCCCTGCTCTACCAGGACCGCGGCGACAAGGCGAAGGCGACCGAATACTACAACAAGGCCCTCGAGGTCTTCCCCGAGTACACCGAGGCGAAGGAAGGGCTGAAGAAGGTCAACCCGGCCTGATGTTGTGACAGGGTTTCTCGCCGCTCTCGGCAGGGGAACCACGCGCTGGCTCGCCCAAGTGGGCGCGCTGGCGCGTTTTGCTTTTGAGACGGTCACCTCCCCCTCGTCCCTGCCCCGCGCGGGACGCCGGGTCGCC
>DATBGE010000191.1:0-3868 GCA_036558125.1 Gemmatimonadales bacterium
GCCGAGTCGGTGCAGGAAGATCCGGCGCGCCTCGCGGAGATCGAGCGCCGGCGCGACGTGCTGTTTCGGCTCCGGCAGAAACATGGAGCGACGATCGAGGCGATCCTCGACACCCGCCGTCAGGCCGCGACCGAGCTGGAGCTGCTCGATACCGCCGAGACCGACCTCCGCGCCATCGCGGCTCGGCGGACTGCTCTCGACTCGGCGCTCAAGAGCGCCGCCGCAGCGCTGAGCGCCAAGCGGAACGACGCCTCGGGCCGGCTCTCCCGCGCCGTCAACCGGATGCTGCCTTCCCTCGGCTTGCCGGGGGGGAAGTTCTCTCTCGAACTGGCGCCGCTTTCAACGATTCAGACGCAGGGACAGGAGTCCGTCGTCTTCATGGTGCGGCTCAACGAAGGCATGGAGTGGCGTCCGCTCGCGCGCTCTGCATCGGGCGGCGAACTGTCCCGCCTCATGCTGGCCCTCAAGGTCGTGCTGGCTCGGCACGACGCCGTGCCGACTCTCATCTTCGATGAGCTGGACCAGGGCGTCGGTGGAGAGATTGGCGCGCAGGTTGGAAGTGCTCTGGCCCAGGTCGCCGAACGGCGGCAGGTGCTGGTGATCACTCATCTCCCCCAGATCGCGGCCCGTGCCACCAGACACCTGGTCGTCTCCAAACAGGCTCGCCAGGGAATCGCGACCAGCGACGTTGAGGTGATCCACGGCGAAGACCGCATCACCGAATTGGCGAGGATGTTGGGGGATGCGGATGCGAGTACTGCGAGAAAGCATGCGGAGACACTTCTTAAAAGTACCTAGTACCTAGTACCTAGTACCTAGTACTGAATGGTCAGTTCCGAGTCCGAAGCGCCTCCAATCTCACGAAGCATTTGTACTAGGTACTAGGTACTAGGTACTAGGTACTCTTACCAAAACCTCTTATAAAACCTGATCCCACCCCTCACCGTCTCAGCCCCCGGCACTCGCCCCCCCGTCGCACTCAGCACTCGTTCATAGGTCAGCGTCGCATCGATCGGGAGACCACACTTCCCGTTCTTGCATTCCTGTGCGGCGCGCCCGACGTAGGTGAGGCCGGCGGTGAACGTGGTGGCGCTACGGGCGGACTCCTGGGCGAGGAGTCCTGCGCTTATTCCGGGGATCACGTCGCTCGACTCGAGGTAGCTCGCCGAGCCCTCCGCCTCATGCCAGTAGGAGACACCCGCGGTGATCGCGAGCTGCGGCGCCAGCCTAAAGAACGGTTGAGCACTCAATGAATAGAGATCGCCGGGATCGAGTGTCACTCGCGACGAGCGATTCGCGAAGGGAATCGGCTGCTCGGGCGGCGTCACCCGCAGAGCGCGGTCGCTGGAGAAGCGGCGCTGATAGTTTCCAATCAGGCGAGCGCCAATGCGTCCGTAGCCCAGGTCGGCCGTGAGGCCACCATGCACCTCGTACCGTTTGTTCCCGGTGCCGAGGTCCAGAAAATTCAGCGGATCCTCGGCCTTCCCGGTGGGGAGAATCACCGACCCCTGGGCCACGACCCGGACTCCGCCGAGTCCTTTCTTCCCGTCCCAATCGTTCACCAGAGTGTAGGCGGCACCGATTTCGACGTCGCCCACTTGTGAGAGCATCGCTTCCCGCAGTGGAAATCCCTGAACCGGGCCCAGGGGGTCGGAGACGAAGGCGTTGACGTCGTTGGCTGAGAGCCGGCCGGTCGGGAGCGGTATGGTCGAGGTGAAACCCTGCACGTTGAGGCCGGCGCCGTTGGCCAGCGTATCCTGCAGGTCGCTGATGCTGCCGAGGATCGCGACTCCTGCGGTACTGGTATCCACGGGCATGAAGGGCGAAGCATTCACCGGATCGATGCTGACCGTGAAGAGGCGATCTCGAAGCAGAGTCGCCTGCTGGCTGACGGCAACGGCATGGTTCCGTAGCGGAGAGCCGGGTGCACCGTAGACTCCATTGGTGATGTTCGCCTGCAGCGTGGTTAACGCCTGCTGGAAATCGGTGAAGAATTGCTGCGCCGCGGCCTGACCCGGTCCCAGGGCCGGATTGAAGCCGGCGTTTGCGCTCGTGGAGTCAAGATTGAAGTGGGCCTGCACCCGGGTAGTGACGATCGGGATATTGGTGAAGACGGTCAGCCTGCGCGTCAGGCCCGCCGCGAAGTTGAATCCCGCGGTGGTGACCGTCACCCCGCCGTTGGCCACCTGTTTGCCTAGATTGATCTGGTAGGCGCCATTGCCGATGATGGCGCCGATGGCGGTGTCGGCGGTTACGAGGTCGGGCCAGAAGCTGCTGCCCAGGGCAGGGCGGGAAAAATCGGCGAGGTAGTCTGCTTCGTTGCCGTTCAGGAAGCGGGTGTTGTAACTGGTCCAGTCGCCGGCAAGCTCGAATCGGACCACACCCTTGGGAACGCCGATCGGTTCCAGTTGTGCCTGAGAGGGCTGGGCGCCGAGCGCGATTCCCCCCACCACCAGCCACACCAGATGCTTCAAGCCGCCTCCCGGGAGATGAATCTTCGGTGAGCCCTCACGCGCCCAAGGCCCTCGCAACTTCGCTGTTTCAGAGGGTCTTTGCCAGTCAACCCACCGCCCTCGCCTCGGCGCCAGGGCGGGTGAATCTGATCGGGGAACACACCGACTACAATGGCGGGCCGGCCCTGCCATTTGCCATCGAGCGGCGCACTGTCGTGGCCGCGGCACCCGCGACCGCCTGGCAGGCAGTCTCGACGATGGACGGGACGCCGCATCTCCTCGATCCCTCGGGACCTCCCGCCGGAGGGTGGACCGACTACGTGCGGGGAGTGATCAGGGTTCTGCAGCAGGAAAAGCTGGCACCGTCCGGCGCCAGGATCGCCGTCGCCAGCTCCATTCCCATCGGTGCGGGACTCTCCTCCTCGGCTGCGCTGGCGGTGAGCCTCACCAAGGCACTCACGATGCTCTCGGGCCGACGGGCTCCCCCGGCGCTGCTGGCTGAGCTCGCCTACCGGGCCGAACACGATGAAGTCGGCGTGCGCTGTGGCCGGATGGACCAGACGGTCGCCGCGCTGGCGACGAGAGAAAGCGCGCTGCTGTTCGAGTCAGCCACCGGCGAAGTGAGACGGGTTCCGCTGCTGGGACGGATCATTGTGATGGAGACCGGCGTCGAGCGGCGGTTGATCGATGGACAGTACAACCAGCGCCGGAAGGAGTGCGAGGAAGCAGTCCGTCTTCTCGCCGACCAGGAGCTCCACGTGCCATCGCTTGCGGCCATCTCTCCAGAAGGGATGCCCCAGGTCGAGCGTTTGTTGCCCACTCCCTGGTTGCTGCGGGCCCGTCATGTCGTGAGTGAGACTCAGCGAACCCGCTCCGCCGCCTCGGCCCTCATGATGGGAGACCGAGGCACCCTGGGCCGCATTCTCTTCGAAGGGCACGCTTCACTGCGAGACAACTACCAGTGCAGCTGCCCCGAGGCCGATCTCCTGGTCGACTCTGCTCGAACCCACGGCGCCGACGGCGCGCGCCTCACCGGTGCCGGGTGGGGAGGTGCCGTGATCCTGCTGACGCTGCCCGGCCACGAAGCACGGATCGTGGCGGAGACGAGCGATGACTTCCGGAAAGCGTATGGAAGGTTTCCGGAGATTTGGCAAACGAGGGCGATGGGCGGGGTGAGGGCGGGGGGGTGACCGAAAGCGGGAACAGGGAACGGGGAAAAAGGGAACGGGAACAGCAGCGATACTGTGGACACCACCTCATCCCGAGGAGCGAAGCGACGAGCAACTGTCTTGATCTGGTGGTGGCTTTAGGCATAGCGCCACCGGCGCCCATCGCGCAGCATCGCATTGAGGACGACGAGGAGTTTGCGGGCGACGGCGGTGAGGGCGAGCTTGGGGGGCTTGCCCGCGGTGCGG
>DATBGE010000192.1:0-3065 GCA_036558125.1 Gemmatimonadales bacterium
ACCGCGAAACACACCCGGTGGGGCAGCTTCGCCAGAGCCTGGTCCAGCATCTTGTACTGCCGCCGGATGACCGCCGCGTTGTACGCGTAGGTCGGCGTGCCCACCTTTTCGGCGATTTCGCTGAGTCGTACGTCGCCCAGAACGAGAGAGGCTCCACGGCGCTCGAGCCCGGCGTCGGCGAACAGGGCGGCGGTATCGACCGGCGTACTCCCAGTCCGGGACAGACTCCTCCGCTCCGGGTTCAGTAGGCTTTCGCCCATACGGCCTCCGCTACCGCGGGACGATTGCACCACATGCACCTGGTCGGCGGCTTCGGCGAGCGGAATTCCTCGTCCGGCAGGCAGCGGATTGTCGCCTTCGTCTGGTCCTTGATGTCGGCCTCACAGGCGGTGTCCCCACACCAGCCGGCATAGGCGAATCCGCCGTCCCGAGCGATGAATTCCAGGAACGCCTCCTTGGTTTCAATCCCGCGGACACTGTTCTGCTCCCGGCGAGTGCGGGCCGCATCCAGCAGATCCTTCTGCATCGCGTCAATTTCGACCCGAAGCGCTTGCGCCAGGCCGTTGGTGGAGAATGGAGTCTTCTTTCCACCGGTTCGCCGGGCCACCATGACGTGCCCCGCCGCCAGATCGCGGGGACCGATCTCCAGACGCAGCGGGACTCCCCTGCCCTCCCACTCGTAGTACTTTGCACCGGGCTTCATCCCGTCTCGCGCATCGAGATGCACCCGGATCCCGCCGTTCTTGAGCTCGCGATGCACCTGTTCGGCAGCAGCCAGCACGGTCGCCCGTTCCTCATCCGACTTGTAGATCGGGACGATCACGGCCTGGTACTGCGCCAGTCGAGGCGGCGTGATAATGCCCGCGTCGTCTCCGTGAGTCATCACCAGAGCCCCGACCAGCCGAGTTGAGACACCCCATGAGGTGTTCCAGACGTAGTCGAGCCCGCCCTTGTCGTTCTGGTAGGTGACCTCGAACGCCTTGGCGAAATTCTGGCCCAGGTTGTGGGAGGTCCCCGCCTGCAGCGCCTTGTTGTCCTGCATCAGCGCTTCGATGCAGTAGGTGCGGAGCGCGCCGGCGAAACGCTCGCTGTCGGTCTTCCGGCCGGTGATCACCGGCATCGCCATCCACTCCTCCGCGAACCGGCGGTAGGTCCTGAGGATGGTGAGCGTGAACTCCTCGGCTTCGGCCTCGGACACGTGAGCCGTGTGTCCCTCCTGCCAGAGGAACTCGGCAGTACGGAGGAACAACCGCGTGCGCATTTCCCAGCGAACCACGTTGCACCACTGGTTCATGAGCAGCGGGAGATCGCGGTAGCTCTGAATCCACTTGGCGTACATCGAATAGATGATGGTCTCCGAGGTCGGACGAATGGCCAGCGGCTCATCCAGCTCCTTCCCGCCGCCGTGCGTCACCACGGCGAGCTCGGGCGCGAACCCCTCCACGTGCTCCGCTTCCTTGGAGAAGAAGCTCATCGGGATGAAGAGCGGGAAATAGGCGTTCTGGACCCCATGCTCCTTGAACATGTCGTCCAGGGCGCGCTGCATCTGCTCCCAGATGGCGTAGCCATTGGGACGGATCACCATGCACCCACGGACCGGGCTGTAATCCGCCAGCTCGGCTCGCATGATGACTTCGTTGTACCAGGCGCTGAAGTCGTTCGCGCGGGGCGTCAGGGCCTTGTCGTCGGGCATTCAGTCAGTCTGATTGAAAATTTCAAATTGAAAATTGCAAATTGAAATTTGGTCCGCTCACTTGTTGAGACGACGCTTCAGGTCCGTGGCCACCGAGGAAGTCGGGACCGACGCCTGCTCCTTGGTTCGGAGGTCCTTGATGACGACCTCGCCTTTGGCCCGATCATCCGGGCCGATGAGGACCGCGAACCGCGCGTCCCGGGCGTCAGCCAGCTTCAGCTGCTTTCCGATCGGCTGGAGGCTCAACACGTACTCGACCCGGATCCCGCCGTCACGCAACTCGTGGGTGAGCCGAAGGACGTGGGGGAGATCCTGCTCGGTGATCCCCGCGACCAGCGCGTCAATCGGCGCCGGGAGCGGAGGCGCCAGTCCCCGATCCTTGAGCAGCTCGCCCAACACCACGTCACCCATTCCGAACCCAACCGCCGGCAGGTCTACGCCGCCCAGCGAGCTCAACAGGTTGTCATAGCGCCCGCCGCCGCAGATGGCCCGCAGCTCGCGCTTCGCATCGAACAGCTCGAAGACCGTGCCGGTGTAGTACGCGATCCCCCGGACGATCGTCAGGTCGAAGTCGAGAAACTCCTCCAGACCCATGCTGCGCAGAGCGGCGATGGTCTGACCGAGCGGGTTCCCCGCGGCGATCGCCCCGGCATGCGAGCCCTTCGCCTGCTGGAACTGCTCCCAGGTCCGCACATTCTTGAGCGACTCGAGCTGATCGAGGACACTGGCGTCCATCCCGTCCGCGATCACCTGGCGGCGAACGTCGGCGTAGTCTCGGCGCCCCAGCTTATCGAGCGCCTGATACGCCAGCGGCAACTGCGCGGCTGGAACCTTGAGGTCCTCGAGCAAGGCGTTGAGCACCCGGCGGTCGGAGAGCCTCACCCGCACATCCTGCGGGCCCAACCCGAAGGCGCGCATGATATCAACGGCCAGCGCGATGATCTCCGCATCGCCCAGCGGGCCCGGCTCGCCGATCAGGTCGCAGTTGAGCTGGAAGTGCTCGCGCAACCGGCCGCGCTGCTGCCGCTCGTAGCGGAAGAGCTGGGGGATCGAATACCAGCGGATCGGCTTGCGGAGCCCGTTGGCCCGGGCCGCGACGACGCGTGCCAGGGTCGGGGTCATCTCCGGCCGGAGCGCGACCTCCCGCTCTCCCTTGTCTACAAAGTTGTAGAGCTGGCCCACGATCTCGTCGCCGCTCTTCGCCGTGTACAACTCCAGCGGTTCGAGCGGCGGTCCATCCCACTCCTCAAAACCATAACGCGCCGCAACGGCGCGCCAGGTATTGAACAAGTGGGCCCGGAAGGCGAAGTCGGCTGGGTAAAAGTCCCGAAACCCCGGCAGGGCCTTGGGTTGCATAGGGGCGGGAATCTAA
>DATBGE010000193.1:0-11482 GCA_036558125.1 Gemmatimonadales bacterium
AGCAGCAAGCCTTCCCGAAGACCGAACGCGCTCACTTTGACCTCACGGGCCTCGATCCGGAGCAGTAATTCGGCGGTCACCGCGAGTCCGGCGAGGATGATGTCCGCCCGCTGCGGGTTGAGCCCGGGGACCTGGCCCCGCTGCTGCGGAGTCATCGCAGTGAGCCACTCCAGCAGGTGCTCAACCTCCGCCGTATTGACCGCGGTGCCGTGCACCGGATCGGCGGCCGAGAGCCCTCGCCGAGCCGCGGCCATCCGGCCCAGGTTGGTGAAGGACCCCCCCGAGCCGATAAGCACGGGCGAGCTCCAGTCGCGGAGCGGAAGTTTGCGCCGCAGTTGGCGCCGCACCCAGTCGCGCAGCTTCCCCACCGCCTTCCGGGTGTCCTTCCCCTCGCCCATGTGCAGCTCGGTGAGGCGGACGGCTCCGAAAGGAACCGAGAGGCTCTGCTCGATCAGCCCGTCCACCGCCGCAATCAACTCCAGGCTGCCGCCGCCGATGTCCGCGATGACGGTGCGGCCTCCTTCCAGCGGGAAGTGATGGGCTACCGAGCGGTAGGAGAGGGCCGCTTCGGTCTCCGCGTCGATAATCCGAAGGTCGAACCCGGTCTCTTCCTTCACCCGGGCCACGAATTCCTCCCCGTTGATCGCTTCGCGGACCGCGGCGGTGGCCACGGCCGCAACCCGGCTCACCCCACGGCGCTCGCAGACGTCGCGCATCCGCTTTAGGGCCGAGATGGCTCGTTCAATGGCTTCAGGGTCCAGCCGCCTGGTCCGAGCGACTCCGGTCGCCAGGCGAGGCTGCTCCTTCACTTCGGCAATGACCGAAAGCCCCGACTGCGCGCCGTACTCCGCCACGAGAAGCCGGATCGAATTGGATCCGACGTCCACGGCGGCGAGGCGCTCACGGGGTTCGGGTACCGGTACAGAGGTCATGCGATCGGTGTCGGTGTGGCGCCGGAGGTTCGGGCTTCGCCCCGGTCCTCGGCGTGGTGCTTGATTGACTTCCCTTCCACCAGAAAGACTACATCCTCGGCCACGTTAGTGGCGAGGTCGGCTACCCGCTCGAGGTTGCGGCTCACCAGGAACAACTCCATCCCCGCGCCGATCATGTGCGGGTCTTCCATCATATGGGTGAGCAGGATCCGGAAGACCGACCGGTGGAGATTATCCACTTTGTCGTCCCGCAGACAGACCTCCCGGGCCGACGCGGCATCGCCCCGGATGAACGCTTCAAGAGAATCCGAAAGCATGTCGCGCGCCAGACGGGCCATCTCGATGATCTCCGGCTCCGGGGCGATCGGCCGGGCGTGGCTCAACCGTTCCGCCGACTGGGCGATGTTGACCGCGTGGTCTCCCACCCGCTCCAGGTCGTTGGCGATCTTGAGCGCCGAAGTCAGCATCCGGAGATCGCGTGCCATCGGCTGCTGCAGGGCGAGGAGGTTAACACAGGCCTCCTCGATCTCCATCTCCATATTGTCGATGGCCCGGTCGCTGGTGATGACGCTGTGGGCCTTCGAGGCACTGCGCTCGAGCAAGGCGTCCACCGCCAGGCCGAGCGCCGCTTCCGCCTCTCCCGACATGGTAAGGAGGCGAACCTTCACGTCGTTCAGCTCGTCGTGGAAGTGGCGATGCATCTCGGAGCTCATCCGAATCTCCCGGTAATGTATGCTTCAGTGCGATCACTTGAGGGAGCGGTGAAGATCCGTTCGGTTTCTCCCACTTCGACCAGTTCCCCTCTATCGAAAAAGCCCGTGAGGTCGGAGACCCGCGCGGCCTGCTGCATGTTGTGGGTTACGATCACGATCGTGTAGGACTGCTTGAGCTCGACGATCAACTCTTCGACCTTCTGGGTGGCGATCGGATCCAGCGCGGAACAGGGCTCGTCCATCAGGAGCACCGCGGGCTGGTTCCCCAGGGCCCGCGCGATGCACAACCGCTGCTGCTGTCCTCCGGAAAGCCCGGTGCCCGGCTCGTCCAGCCGGTCCTTCACCTCGTCCCACAGCGCCGCCTGCCTCAGGCACCGCTCGACCAGGTCCGGCAGGTCTCGCGACGGCACCAGGCGATTCAGCCCTGGGCCGTAGGCCACGTTGTCGTAGATCGACTTGGGGAATGGATTCGGACGCTGGAAGACCATTCCCACCCGCAAGCGGAGCGAGACCAGGTCGGTTCCCGACCCGAAGATGGATTTTCCTTCGAGCAGGATGTCTCCCCCGTAGCGTGCGCCCGGCAGCAGGTCGTGCATCCGGTTGATCGAACGGAGGAAGGTGGACTTGCCGCACCCGGACGGTCCGATGATCGCTGTCACCGCGCGCCGTGGAATCGTGAAGGTGATCCCCTTCAGTACCGGACCCGCGCCATAGGAAAACGTGAAATCGCGGGCCTCGATCGCGGGCGTCCCGGCCTCGATCGAAGGCCGCGGCCCGGAACGCGGTGTCAGCGTGGTCTTGAGCAGCGGTGCCGGCACGGAGGAAGGCACTGCGGGATTTGTCGACATGGCGGTCATCCGAATCGTCCCGTGATGTAGGCCTCAGTCTGTTCCTGCTTCGGGGCGGTGAACAGCTGCCGGGTCGGACCGGTCTCGATCATCGATCCCATATAGAAGAAGGTTGTGGTGTCCGACACCCGCGCCGCCTGCTGCATGTTGTGTGTGACGATGACGATGGTGAATGCCTGCTTGAGCTCGAACACCAGCTCTTCGATCCGTGAAGTCCCGGCCGGGTCGAGCGAGGCGGTCGGCTCATCGAGCAACAGGATGTCGGGTCGCGGCGCGATGCTGCGCGCGATGCAGAGTCGCTGCTGCTGGCCACCCGAGAGGGCCACGGCGCTGGTGCGGAGCCGGTCCTTCACCTCGTCCCACAGCGCCGCCTGCTTCAGAGAGCGCTCCACGATCTCGTCCTGCTCCCCCCGCCGCGGGCGGCCATCCAGCCGCAGTCCGGCCGCCACGTTGTCGTAGATCGACATGGTGGGAAAGGGTGTGGGCTTCTGGAACACCATTCCTACCCGGCGACGGAGCTGCATTGGACTCACGCCCGACTGGTACACGTCTTCTCCATCCAGCAGCACTTTCCCCGTAATCCAGCCACCCTCCGACAACTCATGCATCCGGTTGAGCGTCCGCAGGAACGTGGACTTGCCGCAGCCGGAGGGGCCGATGAGCGCATTCACGCTGTTGTTGGCGAAGGTCAGCGTGACGTTTTTCACCGCGGTGAACTTGCCGTACATGGCGGTGAGCTTGTCGGTGCCCAGCCGGGCTGGATGGTCAGGCATTGAGGTTGAACCTCCGACGCGTGGCGATCCGGGCCGCGACGCTCAAGACGAAGACGACCATGATCAGGACCAGCGCGGTCGCCCACGCGTAGCGATGCCATTCCTCGTATGGCCCGGTCGCGTAGGTGAACACCGTCAGCGGCAAGGCAGCCATCGGCTCGCGAACGTTGAAGCTCAGGTACTGGCTGCCCAGCGCGGTGAAGAGGAGCGGCGCGGTCTCCCCGGCAACCCGCGCCACCGCGAGGAGGCTGCCGGTGACAATGCCCGGCAACGCGGTGCGCAGGACGATGCCAAGGCTGGTTCGCCACCGGGGGTAGCCGAGAGCCAGCGCCGCCTCGCGCAAGGAATGAGGAACCAGTTTGATCAGCTCCTCAGTGGTGCGCATCACCATCGGGATCATGAGCATGGCGAGCGCCACGCTCCCGGCGAGGGCCGAGAAGTGCTTCTGCCGGGCCACGATCCAGGTCCAGGCGAAGACTCCGACGACGATCGAGGGAGTTCCGTTCATGACATCGGCGACAAAGCGCGCCGCCGTGCTCAAGCGACTCCCTGGGTACTCCGCGCAATAGATGCCCGCGCCTATGCCAAGGGGCAGACCAAACACGCTGGCCAGGCCGACGATGATCAAGGTCCCCACGATGGCGTGGGCAACACCACCGCCGGTCTCACCGGCCGGAACCGGCATCTTAGTGAAAAAATCTACCGAGAGGCTGCTGGCGCCCTTCAGTATCAGGTTGACCAGGATGAACATCAGCGGCAGGACGGCCAGAATGACGGCCACAACCATCAGGCTGACCATCATGTTGCTGACCAGGCGCCGGAGCACACGCCGGTTCATAGCGCCTTGCTCCCAATGGCCGCGCCCTTCGCCACCCGCCAGATCAGCAGCCGTGCAGCCCCGTTCACCAGCACGGTCAGCAGGAACAGCACGAACGCGACGTAGGCCAATGCGGAAAAGTGCATGTCCGTCGCCGCCTCGGAGAATTCATTCGCAATCACCGCGGCCATGGTATAGCCCGGAGCAAACAAGGAGGCCGCGATGTCGTGCCGGTTCCCGATCAACATGGTGACCGCCATCGTCTCACCCAGCGCCCGGCCCAGGCCGAGGATGATCGCCCCGAAGATCCCGGAACGGGCATAGGGGAGGATGGCGGAAATCACCGCTTCCCAACGAGTCGCACCCAGCGCCAGCGACGCCTCGCGCTGACTGTTGGGGACCGCGAGCAGCACCTCCCGCGAAACCGACATGATGAATGGCATGATCATGATCGCCAGGATGATGCTGGCGGAGAGCATGGATGGTCCGTAGATCGGTCCCTGGAAGAAGGGGAGGAAACCGAACAGGGTCCGCAGGACCGGGAAGATGAATTTCTTGAGGAAGGGGATCAGGACGAAGATCCCCCAGAGCCCGTAGACCACGCTGGGAATCGCGGCCAGCAGCTCGATCACGAACGCCACCGGCTGCCGCAGCACCTTGGGGGCGAATTCCGTGATGTACACCGCGACCCCCAGCGACAGCGGTACCGCGATGAGCAAAGCCAGCAGAGAGGAGAGCAGGGTCCCGAAGATGAGTGGGAAGGCTCCAAACCGCTCGGCAACGGGATCCCAGACCGAGTTGGTGATGAAGCCGAGTCCGAACTTGTGAATGGCCAGCTGGGCACCGGAGAAAAGTTCCCACACCAGGAGCCCAAGGAGGATGGGAATGGTGAGGCTCATCGCGGTGAGGATCCCACGGAATACCCGATCGCCCGCGCCCGAGCTGCCCCGGCCCAGTCTCACGGCCGCTGGCGGAGGCGCGGGCGTCTCGTCAATCGCAGGACTGGCCATGGGGGGGGAACGTAGAGTGGCTCCAACTGGAGTCGGTCACGAACGTGTAACGGAAATGTCACGTCAAACGGTGCAACAATAACTCCCAGAAACAGACCGACGACGAGAGGTCAGGGCTCCCGCCGCCGGTCCGTCCTACGCCCCAGCACCGACCGGGGCATTTCCCTCTACTTGAGGTTCTTAATGCGACCGGTCTCCAACGCCACCACTTCCTGGGGTAGGGGCGCGTACTGGAGCGCCGCAGCCATCTGTTGGGCCTCGGGGGAGATCATCCAGTTCAGGAAATCATGAAGGGCCTTCGCCTTCGCCGCATCCTTCATCTTGGGCCGAACCAGGAGCCAGGTGAAGGAGGAGATGGGATAGGAGCCCTGGCCTGGCGCGTCCGTAATCGAGACGCGGAAATCAGTCCCCGAGGAGAACTTGGCACTCCCCGCAGCCGCCGTGACGCTGGCGAGTGAAGGCTCCACGAAGGCGCCGGCAGAGTTCTTCACCTGCGCGAAAGGCAGCTTGTTGGCCACCGCATAGATCAGCTCGACATAGCCCAGCGCGCCCTCGGTTTCCTTCACCTGTTGCGTCACACCCTCGTTCCCCTTGCCCCCCAGCCCGACCGGCCAGTTGACCGAGGTTGCCTTGCCGACCTTGTCCTTCCAATCCTTGGACACCTTGCTCAGGTAGTCGGTGAAGATGTACGAGGTTCCCGAACCATCCGAGCGATGGACGACGATCAGGTCGGCATTCGGCAGAGAGACGCCCGGGTTGAGCGCCGCAATCCGCGGGTCGTTCCACTTGAGAATCTTGCCCAGGAAGATGTCCGCGATCGTGGGCCCGTCGAACTTGAGCTGGGTATCGCCCAGGGCAGGCAGATTCCAGGTCAGTACCACAGCCCCCATCACGGTGGGGAGGTGCAGAACCTCTCCCTGCACCGCCTGCATCTGGTCATTTGTCATCGGCCCATCGCTGGCGCCGAAGTCCACGGTGCCTTCCGTATACTGCTTGATCCCGCCGCCGGACCCGATCGACTGATAGTTGATCTGGACGCCCGTCTTCTTGTGGTACTCGTCGAACCACTTGGTGTAGATCGGATTGGGGAAGGTCGCCCCGGCGCCCGTGAGGCTCGTTTGGCCAGAGGCGCTCGCCGCGGCCACCACGCTCAGGCCGAGGACCATCGCCAGCAGTGTCGAACGCTGCATGAAGGAATACTCCTGCGAAGGTTCGTGGGTGTCCATCAGTAGGTGATCTGGGCCTGGAAGTAGGCGGTCGAACCGGTGGTGGCCGAGGTCTTGAACGCGTTGCTCTCGTTTCCACCCTGGAGCGATGTCACGTCGACGTCGGCCAGGAGCCGCAAGTGTTCATGCAGCTGGTAGGTGATGCCGCCAATGACGCGCGTGATCTGATCCTTGTCGGCGGAGCTGTCGGTGTTCGGATCGGTCAGATCCACTCGGCCTATCACCCCCCACTTCGGAGAGAACCAGTACGTGCCGTACGCGCTGATCACTTGCCCCTTCGCGTACGCCCTGGGGGCGATCGTCCCGACCGCTCCGTTGCCGCTTATCGAGTCCTTGGTGAGGGCGTACTCCGCAGCGATCAGCGCCTTCTTGGATTTGTAGGACGCGATGCCGAGGTAGCGTTCGCGCTGGCCCCCCGTGGTCGGCTTGCCGTACTGGCCGTAGGCCGTGATCCGGAGCCCACCGACCCGGCCCGGGAGATCGCTGTTCGCCAGTTTGAAGGAAATCCGGCCCATCGCATCCTTGCGGCTGTCCCCCGGAGCCCCGCTGTAGTTCTCGCCGCTCACCACTGCCAACTGCAAGTCCACCTTGGAATAGCCGAAGTTCCCGTCGATCCCGGCACCAAAGTCCGACGAGGAGACATAGCCGCCCCGCTCCATCGCCATCTGCCCCTGCATCCGGAAGTCCCAGAGGGCCTCCTCCCAGTCGAGTAGGGAGGTATGGAGCAGGCCCAACTTGTAAGTGAGGGAGCTGTTCTCGGGGGTCCATGCTGCGTAGGCGTACTTGAGTCGGATGGTAAGTTGGTTCGCCGCGGCCTTCCGGCTGTCGATGTCGGTCGTGACGCGAGTCAGCAGAGTACCGAACTTGCCTATGACATTCACGTAAGCCCGGGTCACATCGAAGTTGTTCTGATGCCCGGGTGGAGTCATGGTGGAGTCTTCGTGCAGCTGGTAACCGTACTGCAGGTAGCCAACGCCATTGACCGTCAAGGTTGGGGACTGCGCGTTGGCGACGCTCGTGACGAGCGCCAACGCCACCGCGATCCCGCCACCGGTCACCCGCCATAGAGCAACCATGATCCTTGTCTCCAGAGAGGATGTTCACTCACGGCGGCCGCCTGCGAATGGGCCCCGTCAGTGCGCGGGTAAGAAGATCTTCTCCGGTAACGGATAGGGCAGAGAGGAGTAACGGGACTGTAACCGGGTGCTGGGAGGTGTCCTCCGCGTCCTTGGGGCGAGGCGCTCGCGGCTTGGGGCTGGGGCCGTGGCCCTTGGGGTTAACAGCTGTCGCGCCCGCTCCCTCTGGCGCTTCCCAAAGGGTCGGGCAGGTTGCCCAGGGCACTGGCTTACGTAGGTGGCGTATTGCTCGGCTCCTCCCAGGAGAGCGGAATCGCCTGGTTGAGCCAATGCGGATGGGTTGATTACTGCGGGTGCTCCGTCACCCCGTGGTCGGCCATGCCGACACTGTAGTCTGCCGGCCGATCAGGCACGAGCCCCGAGGTTGCTCTGCTCCGGATGGCGACTGAACGCCCTTAGAAGTTGACCGTCAACGCGGACCGAACCCCGCTGATGCTCTTGGCCCCGCCGGCCTGGAAGCTCTCGTTCTCATAGGCGATGCGGAACTGCGCCCGACTCGACATGTAGAATCCCAGCACCACCGTGATGAGAGTTGTCCCGTTGTCGTCGAGCTCCGTGTCGGGATCCGCGAAATCGTACCGGACAGCCGGCTCGATGGCAGTGAGCCAGGAGGTTGGGCTCTTGATCCTGATGTTGTACGCTCCGACCGCCGAGATGCCGAGGATCGTCTTCTTGTCGCCGCTCACCAGCACACCACTGCCGTCCTGTCCGCTCATGTAGTCGCCGACCAGGTACAAGCCTGCGTCGCCCGGCTTCCCCCACTGGGCATCGAGGCCCCAGGCGGAGTTCGTGTAGTTGGAATCCGGTGCGCTGGCGCCGGTCGGCGTCACGATGTTGTCATGCGAGAAGAACGAGCCGCCCACATTGAGCTTGTCGGTGATACCCACCGTGCCGCGGAACCCGAAGGACTTGGCGTTGTTGTTGTCGTTGAGGCTCTCGCCCCGGCCATTGTATGCCCCGGCGATGAGCGTGAGCAACCGGAGGTCGCTCAGCTTGTAGTCGAACTGCAGGTGAGCTCCGACGTCATGCGACAGGAATCCCTGAGCGGTGAACAGATCGTTCGATCCCGCGCCCACGAGGCCTTGTCCGGCACCGCGTTCGATGGACGGCAAATTGTTGGCGGAGGTCAGCTCGTAGCGCCCGAACGGCCGCTTTTCCTGGCCCATTCGCAGCATGAAGCTGGTCTTGGCCTCCGGCTTGGTGAAGCGCACGTCGATGAAGGCATCGCGCAGCCGGATCCCCCCGCGCGAAGTGGTGGTGCAGTTCACCGCGACGGTGTCCGGGGCGCCGGTGACGATCACCGGTTGGCACGTCGTGGTAGATGTGGTCGTCCGGCCGCCCTCGAAGGACGGCTGGATGAACACACTGATGTATTCGTTGATGTTTGCCCGCGCCTCGATACGGGCCCGCCGGAGGAAGAAATTGTCCTTTGGCCCGACTACCGAGGCATAGTCAGAATTGTCGAAGTAGTAATACTGAACCTGTAGCCGGCCCTGCACCCGCACATTCGGGTACGTGACCTGGGCGACGGCGTTGGCCGTGGTGAGACTGACGGCCAGAACCGCCAGATTGATACTCCGACGGGAAAGCGTCAGGGGCGTTCCTCGTTCAAGGGCTCGATGGGGTGGTCGGCGCATTTCACCGGACGGAAGAAAACCAGCGGCGGGACGGAGCGCCATCCCGGTCAATTGGTTCGTGTTGACCAACGGGCTGGCAACGACGCCTCTGAGAGCGCCGAATTCGCCTCAGCGGCTGCTCGGGGCGAAGTCGGCGAAGGGGTCGCGGAACAACTCGTCTTCTCCGCCAGGGGCGGGACGGGATGGAGCTGCCGGTGCCGGGAGCTGGAGCGGGGAGTTTGGCACTGGGCCCCGGATCGGGAGACTTCGGTTCAGGCTGACGCTTGGATCCATGCAGGCTCCTTTTCGAATGCTTCGCTCAGTACCCGGCCCTGCCATTGAGCTGGCGGGTTTCCGCCGAATGCTGACAGCACCGTCGGTGGCACGTCGAGCAGGGTCGCCCCGCTCGTCGAGGCTGCCCTGGTCCGTACCCCCAGTCCCCCGACCAGGAGCGGGATGGTCTCATTGATCGGGTGGGGATGATCGTGGTCGCTGGGCAGCACGCCACCGCCGCCGTGGTCGGCGGTGACGATCACAAGGGTGCCGGGCTCCTTCGCCAGCTCGTTCAGGATGCCCAGCCCGCGGTCCACTGCACGGGCGGCGGTGAGATACGCCTCGCTCATCCACCCCCAGGCATGTCCGGCCACATCGGTGTCCCTCACGTAGCCCAGCACGAACCGTCTTCCTCGAGAAGCGCGCAGTTCTTCGGCCATCGCCTCCGCCACTCGGCGGGGCTGGGTCCCACTCGCGATCAGCCGCTCCACTCCTCCCAGCTTGAGCAGCCCGCCAACCAGGAAACGGGTGCTGGGCAGGAGTTCTCCCGCGACAACCGAGGTGCGCACACCGAGGCGGGCCAGTTCGGCGGGAAGTGGTCTCAGCTGGCGCACACGGGCGAGCGAGTCGAGGCTCGGATCAATGAGGCCGTGGGTCTCGGGGGAGACGCCGGTGCCGAGCGAGCTCAACGCGGCAACCGTGATGCTGGGACACACCGTACTCGCCACCGGCGGCTGCCAGGCCCGCTCGGAAAAGGCCGTAAGGTTGGGCATGTGCTCCCGGGTAATCGCGTCGGGGCGCAGGCCGTCAATCACCAGGACCAGGATTCGCTCGTAGCCGTCTCGCATCTGCTGTGTCCTCCTCGCTTTGTCTGATATCCCGCCTGAATTGTGCCGGGTGATTGTCACCACCGAGTGATCCGGTTGTCGCGAGTCAAACACGGTGCGCCGCGAAGTTGTGACATGGTTGTCGTCGGCCTGTGGCGAAGATCGGGGAACCTTCCGCGATGCGAATCCTCTTCTTCAGCGACACCTTCCTCCCCGAGATCAACGGCGTGACCACTGTTTTGGCCACGATGCGAGACGGATTGCTGGCCCGAGGTCACGAAGTCCGAATGGTGGTGCCGGGATACGGCACTCCCAGCGCGAACGAGACGGGATTGCGCCGGATTCCAGGCATTCCCTGTCCCGGCTACTCCGCGGTGCGGTTGTCCTGGCCTTGGGGGAGAGGTATCGGCGGCTGGAGTGCGGAGTTTTCGCCCGAGCTGGTGCACGTCGCCACCGAGGGCCCGATCGGTCTGTTCGGTCGCGCCTTCGCCTTGCGCCACACTCTCCCGCTCGTCACCTCCTTCCATACCGATTTCCCCCGGTACGCGGCGCACTACCTCGGCAAGTACGCGACCGAGCCGGTGCGGGGGTACCTGCGCTGGTTTCACGGTCCGGCCCTCGCGACCCAGACTCCCAGCGCCGTCACCCGGGACGAGCTCCACTTGATGGGGATTCCCCAGGCGATGGTCTGGGGCGCGGCGGTGGACGCGCGGGGATTCACTCCATCGCTGCGCTCGGAGATGCGTCGAGCGGAGATGGGTTGCGCGGATCGAGTGATGGTTCTCCACGTCGGCCGTTTGGCGGTGGAGAAGGACCCCGCGACGTTGATTGAGAGTTTTCGTATGGCTCACGCGGCACTGGGTGACGGTGCCGTCTTCTGCGTCGCCGGCGCCGGCCCCGAAGCCGATTCAGTGAAGAAGGCGCTGCCCTTCGCCCGTCATCTCGGCTTCCTGCCGCGGGAGAAGCTCGCCGAGCTGTACGCCGATGCCGATCTCTTCGTTTTCCCTTCGCCGACCGAGACCTGCGGCCTCGTGGCACTGGAAGCGATGGCGTCGGGTCTGCCGGTGATCGGTGCCGCGGCAGGCGGAATCCGGGAAAGCATCATGCCGGACATCACCGGACTCCTGGTCGTGCCGGGCAACGCGAGTGAATTCGCCGAGGCGATCCAGGCGCTGGTGCGGGACCGGGAGCGGCGGGAAGCGATGGGGCAGGCGGCCCGCGCCTTCGCGCAGGGGAGGGACTGGTCTCGGGAATTGGACCAACTCGAGGCGATTTACAGGAGGGCGAGGGATACCAGTGCGGCGGTAACCG
>DATBGE010000194.1:0-11939 GCA_036558125.1 Gemmatimonadales bacterium
TTGCGCCTGCACGTCAACGCGCCGGGTGCCGTGGTCCAGGAAGGAGACATCCTGAGCGAGATGGGCTGCGCCGGAGACCGGCTTCAAGGCGAGCTGCGGGTCCCGGAAGCCGGGGTCGCCCAGGTTCGACCGGGACAGGGCGTCAAGCTGCGCTACGACGCCTTCCCCTATCAGCGGTATGGCGTCCGGTTTGCGACAGTGCGCTGGCTGGGACCCGCCGGCTCCACCGCGCGGGACAGCGGGGAGTTCCGCGCCTTCGTGGAGTTGGCAGACGATTCCATCAGGGTGCACGGCCAGCAGCGCGCCCTGCTCCCCGGGATGGGCGGGCGGGCCGACATAGTGGTCGGCAAGCGATCGCTGGTGAGCTACGCCTTCGAGCCGATTCGTGCCTTGCGGGAAAACTTCGCGGAGCCACCGTCTCGATGACCGAACCAGGACAGAACGGAGACCGCCAGCGGGAGTGGCACCACACGCTCGAGGATTTCCAGAGCGATGACGAGCCGATGGCGACCTGCCTGGGCCTCGCCCGGATTGCGGCGCGCACCGAGCTGCCGATTCTGATTCTAGGGGAGACTGGCACCGGGAAGACCCTGCTGGCCCGCGCGATCCACAACTCCTCCCGCCGGTCCGCTCACCCCTTCATCGCCTTCAACTCGGCCGCCCTGAGCGACACTCTACTGGACAGCCAGTTGTTCGGCCACGAGAAAGGCGCCTTCACCGGTGCGATTCGACGGGTCAAAGGCAAGTTCGAGCTGGCGGATCATGGGACGCTCTTTCTCGACGAGATCGCCGACATGACCCCGGCGGCGCAGGCCAAGATCCTTCGTGCCGTGGAGTATGGCGAGTTCGAGCGGCTGGGCAGCGAGCAGTTGCTCCAGGCCGACGTCCGGCTCATTTCGGCGACCCACCTGCCGTTGGTGCGTTATCTGGAGACCGATCACTTCCGGAAGGACCTGTTCTACCGGATCAGCGGCATCACGCTCAAGCTGCCTTCGCTTCGGCAGCGGCCCAACGATCTCCGCACGATCATGGCCGCGGCCATCGCCACAGCCAGTGCCGCGCTCGATAAATCGATCGTCGGACTGAGCCGGCCCGCCGCCGATCTGCTCCTCAGCTACGAGTGGCCGGGGAATCTTCGGGAACTCCAGCGGGTGATTCATACCGCGGTCGCGATCACCGAGGGCGACGTGATCCCGCCGGAGGCGATCCTGCTCGGCACGTCGGTCGAAGCGGTTCAGGCCGGGGACAGCAACGGGGCAGACCTCCCGACGCCGATGCCAGGCTCGGTGTCGGCCTCTCCTTCCGACCTTTCCCTCCGGGCGGCCGAGCTGCGGCACATCCACGCGGTGCTTGACTCCTACCACGGAAACAAGCGCCGGGCGGCCCGCGCCCTCGGCCTTTCCCGTTCGACTCTCGACCGCAAGCTTCACGGGGAAGAACCCGATGCTTAGCCCCCGGGCAGACAGTCTCGTCCTGAGACTACGGGCCCGAAGTTGGGGCCAGCGCTGGTTTCAGATTCGAACCGTCAGCTCCAACTGCTGACCGGCTCAACAGAGGGAAGTGAAGAGTATTGCGTGACTTGCGATTCTTCCCTCAGTGCGGCACGCGGTCTGCCTAAGAGAAGACCGCAAAGGCCGGAGCCGCCGGCCACGAGCAACTCTCCCGCTCCAACCCGCAGTTCACTTTCAGGAGGATGTATGGCCGCCAAGAAGACCCCCAAGGTGAAGGACCTCCCCCGTAAGGCGATCGATCCGAAGAAAGCGGCCAACGTGAAGGGCGGGCTGCTGAGAAAGCCGGGGAGCGGCAAGCACTAGGACAAAGCAACCGATTGTAGCGAACGTTCCGACGTACTTTCCACCTCGAGGAGGAAGTATGACGAGCAAGGAGAAGGAAGTCCGCGATCTGCCCGAGCGTAAGATCCCCGATAACAAGGCGGATCAGGTCAAGGGCGGACAGATCAGGAAGCCGACTAATACGTCGAAGTAAGGCAACCATCCAGCGATCCCCGTTGTTCTCTCGACGGGGATCGCCGGCCCTCCGATCGAGCAGGAATGTGGCCCATGACACCCCAGAAGAACCGCAAGCCCCAACAGGAAGAGAAAACCGCCGATGAGGTCGTTCGGCTGGAAGATCTTGCGCCTCGCGGGGACATAAAAGGTGGAGCCAAGCTCCGCTTCGGTGAATCGACGGCCAAAAAGCCGCGCGGTCGTTCCCTGGGAGGCTGATTTCTAGGGAGGGAAACCCAGCCGATCAGCGACTCGCCGTGAGTCGCGTGAGCGCCCGCGCGGCACCCGCTCGCCGCGGTGTCAATAGCGAATCAGCCTTCTCCCACGCCTGCACCACCTGGCGGTAATGCACCGCCGCACTGTCTCTCTCGCCCGCAGCATCCCACGCTTCCGCCAGCCGCTGGTGCAGCTCGGTTCGCGTCACATAGGGATTTCCGCCCTCGAAACTTCCGCGGATGGCCGCCTGCAGGGGCGGAATCGCGTCTTTCGGCCGCCTGAGCCGCAGCCAGGTTGCGGCCAGCTCATAGTTGGTCCGGCTGAAACCGTCGCTCGGTGCGGTCATCGCCTTTCCGAACGCCTGAGCCGAGTTTCGGGCGCGATAGTAACCGTGCCCATCTTCCGCCGAATGAGGGCTCGGGTAGCTTTCCGGGATGCACATAATCCAACGATGCCGCCCCGCGATTTTCCTTCTCGTCGCACAATGTGGCACTCGACTTACCGCCCAAGAGGGCGGCACCCGCCCCGTCACCGTTGACGACCAGTTCTCGCTCAAGGACGTAAGCGATCCGCAGATTTCCCCGGACGGCAAATGGGTCGCCTACGTGGTAAGTCAGGCGGACCTGGAGAAGGATCTCAACCAGAGCGATGTCTGGATGACCAGCTGGGATGGCGCTACCACGGTCCAGCTGACTCACACCAAGAAGGAAAGCGAGAGCGATCCCAGCTGGAGTCCCGACGGGAAATACCTGGCATTCCTGTCCGACCGGGACGACGAGAACGATGCTTCACAACTCTGGCTGCTCAATACGGCAGGAGGAGAGGCGGAGCGACTCACCGACGGTAAGAACGGCATCGAGAGTTTTGCCTGGGCCCCAGACGGGAAGCGAATGGTATTCGCTATCGAAGATGGCGACTCGGTCGAAGTCGGCGGAACCGATACCACCCACAAGGATACCCCGAAGCCGATCGTCGTAGACCGGTACTACTTCAAGGAGGACTACACCGGCTATCTGGGCCGCAAACGGACCCACCTGTACCTCTTCGATATCTCGACCAGGGTCACTACTCAGCTCACCTCGGGCGATCACAACGAAGCGCTGCCATCCTGGTCTCCCGACGGGAAGTCGATCGCTTTTGTCAGCAAGGGAGCGGAGGACTGGGACCGGAACGACAACTACGATGTCTACGTGGTAGACGCGACTCCCGAAGCCAAGCCGCGCCAGCTGACCACCTTCGAAGGGCCCGACGCGGAACCTGACTGGGAAAGCCCGCCGGCGTGGAGTCCGGACGGGAAGCAGATCGCCTACCTGCAGGGTGGACCCCTCAAGCTGATTTACTACGCGGGACATAAGGTCGCCGTCATTCCGGCGGCGGGTGGGACTCCCAGGATTCTCAGCCCCAATCTCGATCGGAACACCGATCTGCTCAGGTGGTCGCCGGACGGAAATTCCCTGCTCTTTCTGATAGAGGACGACAGGACCCAGTACCTCGCCAGCATGCCAGCGGCCGGCGGGTCCATCAAGAAGCTCCTGAGCGGCCGGAGTGAGGTGAGCGGCTACTCCGCCTCCAGCAACGGGCGGATAGCGGTTCTCTGGGAAGATCCCTCCAAGCCCGCCGAGGTCTACGCCCTGGAAGACGGCAAAACCCGGCAGCTGTCGCATCAGAACGACTCACTCCTGGCCACGCTCAAGATGGGCAAGACCGAGGAGATCTCGGTCAAGAGCAAGGATGGAACGACGATCAACGGCTTCATGGTGCTGCCGCCGGATTACGCGCCGGGCAAGAAGTACCCGACGATTCTGCGCTTGCATGGCGGCCCCGTCTCGCAGTTCCCGCTGGACTTTAATTTCATGTTCCAGTGCTTCGCTGCTAACGGCTACGTGGTCGTCGCGACCAATCCCCGGGGCAGCTCCGGGCGCGGGGAGAAGTTCAGCCTGGTGATCTACGCCGACTGGGGCAACAAGGACGTGCAGGACGTCCTGGCGGGAGTGGACTATACCGTGGCCAAGGGAATTTCCGATCCCGATCACCTCGGCGTCGGCGGCTGGAGCTATGGTGGCATTCTGACCAACTACGTGATCGCCTCGGACACCCGGTTCAAGGCGGCGATAAGCGGCGCCGGTGCTTCCGATGTGTTCGCCGGGTACGGCACCGACATGTACGTGCGGGAGTATGACAACGAGCTGGGGCCGCCCTGGAAGAGCACAGAGACCTACCTCAAGCTCTCTTATCCATTCCTGCATGCCGACCGGATCAAGACCCCGACACTCTTCATGGCCGGGCAGAAGGACTTCAACGTGCCGCTGCTCAATTCCGAGCAGATGTACCAGGCGCTCCGCACCTTGGGAGTTCCCACTCAGTTGGTCATCTACCCCGGCCAGTACCATGGCATCTCCAAGCCGAGCTATGTGAAGGATCGGTTGGAGAGGTATGTGGCGTGGTATGACAAGTATTTGAAGTAGGCCTGGGGGTTCAAGGTCCAAGGTCTAAGGTCTGAGGTCTGAGGTCTTGGGTCCAGAGTTGAGGGTCCTGAGAGCACTCGTGACGGTACCCCGGCCTTAGACCTTGGACCTTAGACCTTAGACCTCAGACTTCAGACTTCAGACTTCAGACTTCAGACCGCCAATGACCCAAGGCGCAACCTCTGTCCTCGGCAAGATCGGCCTCCCCGCCCCAATCAAGGACCTCGCCTCACGGCGATGGGACGTCATCATTGTGGGCGGCGGGCACAACGGGCTCACCTGCGCTTTCTATCTCGCTCGGGCGGGGGAGAAGGTTCTGGTGCTCGAAGCGCGGGAGCGAATCGGTGGCGCCTGTACTCTCGAAGAGACGTGGCCCGGTTTTCGGGTCTCCCCCTGTGCCTATGTAGTTGGCCTGCTGCATCCGCTTGTCATCGATGAATTGGAGTTGCCTCGTCGGGGATATCGCTGGACCCCGGCCATGGGCGGCTATTTCGTCCCGTTCGACGACGGCACCAGTCTCCAGCTATGGGACGATGAGGCGAAGGCTGACGAGGAGCTGAAGCGGTTCAGTCCGAAGGATGTGGAAGGTCGCCACGCCATGCACCGCCTCATGCAACGGGTGTGTGACGCGATCCGCCCGCTCGGCGAACGCGACGTGTGGATCGGCCGGGCACCGACCCGGGAGCAACTCGAGGAGCGGCTGGGACGCGATCCCGATGCGATCGGCCTCTTGTTCGAATGGTCCATGGCCGAGCTGATGGAGCGATACCTGACTGATGAGCGGCTGCAGATCGCCTACATGGGTCAGGGGGTGGTTGGGACTTTCGCGAGTCCCTACGATCCCGGTACGGCATCGATCTATTTCCATCACTATTGTGGCCGGCTCGATGGCGGGGAGCCTGGCGGCTGGGGCTATGTCACAGGTGGAATGGGGACGGTCTCGTTCCTGATCCACGACGCTGCCGTCGAGTCGGGAGCGGTGGTCGCCGCGGGAGTGCCGGTGAGCCGGATACTCCCCGGGGAAGGTGTTGAGCTGGCAGGCGGTGATCGTATCACGGCGCCGGTCGTCGTGTCTAATGCGGACCCCGTCGTAACTGCCCGTCTCCTGGGAGACGCCGCCGATGCCCGCTGGCGTCGGCGGGTCGAAGCGGTGCCCATGCGGAGCTGTACCGTGAAAGTGAACGCCGCCCTCGCCGAGCTGCCGAATTTCAAGGCGCGGCCGGGGACCCGAATGCCGCATCACCTGGCGACGATCAATACGCCGCTCACCCCGGCCGAGTGGAAAGAGTGCTACGCCGACGCGGCGGCCGGGCGGCTCCCGAAGCGGTTGTGGACCGAGATCTACCTGCAGACCGCATACGACCCCAGCGTCGCGCCCCCGGGACGTCACATCATGAGCGTCTTCTCGCAGTACGTGCCGCACACTTTCGCGCAGGGCAATTGGGACACCCATCGTGCGGCGGCGGGCAAGCTGGTGGTTGATTCGATCGGCCGCTTCTGCAGCAACATTCCCGACGCGATCATCGACATGGAGACGCTGGGCCCGCCGGACGTAGAGGCAAAGGTTGGGCTGACCGGGGGACACATCTTCCAGGGCGAGTGTCTGCCGCCCTACATGTGGAGCAATCGTCTCGAGTACCGGACGCCGATGAAGGGAGTGTATCTCTGCGGCGCCTGCACCCATCCCGGCGGGAGCGTCATCGGAATCAACGGGCGGAATGCGGCGATGGAGGTGTTGGGGAAGCTGTAGACGGGAGACGGGAGACGGGAGACGGGGGAACGGGGAACGGGGAACGGGGAACGGGGAACGGAGGAAAAGAAAACACAACGACCCGAAGAACAGTTTTCAACCTTACCATCAAGTCATCAGGAGTTAATGCTCCTAAGCCGTCAGTCGCTTCAAGCTCTCTGCGTTCTCTGCGCCTCTGCGTTTCCCCTCTTGGCTTCGGGGGACGCCTTTGCGCAACAGGTCAAGCCTGACTCCACTGTCGTGGTCCTGCTGGGCACCGGGAATCCCTACCCCGATCCCAACGCGCAGGGACCCGCAACCGCCGTGGTGTTGGGAAGTCGGGTCTTCCTGATTGATGCGGGACCCGGCGTCATGCGGCAGATGCGGGCGGCAAACCTCACAATCCGTGGACCAGAGGCGGTCTTCTTCACCCACCTCCACAGTGATCACACCCTGGGCTATCCCGATCTGATCTTCACCTCCTGGGTAATGGGCCGGACCGTACCGCTCGAATCGTACGGGCCTCCCGGCCTCAAGGCGATGACGGATGATCTCACCGCAGCGTACGCCGAAGACATTCAGATTCGCGAACAGGGGCTCGAACATCAGACCCCGGGCGGCTGGAAGGTCAACGTTCATGAGATCAAACCCGGCGTGGTCTACAAGAAAGACGGCGTCACCGTCACCGCTATCTCAGTCCCTCATGGGAGCTGGAAGACCGCCTTCGGCTACCGGATCGATACGCCCGATCGCTCGGTAGTGATCTCAGGGGATACTCGGCCGAGCAAAGAGCTGGAAAAGGCGGCGAAGGGAGTCGATGTCCTGGTGCACGAGGTCTACCCCGAAGCGAAAATCAAACCCGAAGAGCGACTCGGCGGCGGCGACTGGCCCAAGTACATGCGCTCCTTCCATACCTCCGACAAGGAACTTGGCGCCCTCGCGGCTCGTAGTGCCCCTCACCTTCTCATTCTCTATCACATCGTGCGCATGGGCGGTACCGACGACGAAGTCCTCGCCGGGGTGCGTTCTGGCGGGTTTAAGGGGAAGGTGGTGGTGGGGAAGGATCTTCAGAGGTATTAGGCGGAATGGCGTGGCAGGGAAAACGAACTACACGGTAGACAAGACCAGGTATGCGGCACTCGGTACGCGGTACTCCTCACACCCTAGGCCAAACTCGATGCGACGGCTCCGGAGCTTCCTGCTTATCCTCATCCTGCCCGCCCTTCAACTGCACGCTCAGGGCACCAGACTCCTTCGCCATCCCACGGCCAGCGCCACCTCGATCGCCTTTGCCTACGCCGGCGACATCTGGGTGACCTCGCGTGATGGGGGCAATGCGCGACGCCTTACCAGCTTCCCCGGTGAGGAGTACTACCCCGAGCTCTCCCCCGACGGGAAGCTGGTCGCGTTCACGGGGCAGTATGGCGGCAACGTGGATGTCTACGTCGTGCCGATCGAGGGTGGAGAGCCAAGGCGTCTCACCTGGCATCCGGGGCCCGACGTGACCCGGGGCTGGACTCCCGACGGCAAGCGCATCGTTTTCGCCTCGGGGCGCACCAGTGCCCCACGCAATTACAACACGAAGCTGTGGACCGTGCCGGTTGAAGGCGGGTGGCCCGAGCCGCTGCCGATGCCACGCGCCTCGAGTGGGCAATACTCTCCCGACAGCAAGTCCTTCACCTACCGGGTGGTGAGCCCCTGGGATGTGGAATGGCGGAATTACCGCGGCGGGCAGGCCCAGCCGATTCGAGTGGTGAACCTGGCTGATCTGTCGATGACCAAGCTGCCCTGGGAAGGGAGCAACGACACCGATCCGGTCTGGCTGGGCAACACGATCTATTTCCTGTCCGATCGGGACTACGCCGCCAACCTCTACTCCTACGATCCCGGCACCAAGCAGGTCACGCAGCTCACCCATTACAAGGATTTCGACGCCAAGCATCTGAATGCGGGGGGCGGTGTCCTGGTCTACGAGCAAGGCGGCTACATCCACCTGTTCGATGCCGGGGCCAAGTCAGACAAGCAACTGGTCATCAATGTGCGGGGCGACCTGCCCTGGGCGCTTCCCCACTGGGAAGACGTGAGTCAGAGCCTCACCAATCCATCGCTCTCCCCGACCGGAGCCCGTGCCCTTTTCGAAGCACGCGGCGAGGTGTTCACCATTCCGGTCGAGAAAGGCGATTGGCGTAACCTGACCCGGTCGCCTGGAGCGGCCGATCGGAACCCGGTCTGGTCTCCCGACGGAAAGTCCATCGCGTGGTTCTCCGACCAAAGCGGCGAGTACAAGCTCCTGATCGGAACCCAGGATGGACTCGGCAAACCGAAAGAGATCACGATTGCCAACCCGACCTTCTTCTTCACTCCCACCTGGTCACCCGACGGGAAGTATCTCGCCTTCACCGACGAGGGGCTCAACCTGAGCATGGTAGAGATTGCAACCGGCAAGCTGACGCGAATCGATACCGATCGTTTCGCCCATCCGGACCGGACGGTGAATCCGGTCTGGTCTCCTGACAGCAAGTGGGTGGCCTACGCCAAGCGCCTCACCAGCCAGTTCCATGTGATCATGGTGTACTCGCTGAAGGATGGGAAAAGCCGTCAGCTCACCGACGGGCTCTCCGATGCGGTGTTCCCAGCCTGGGATCCGGAGGGGAAGCTCCTCTATTTCCTCGCCAGCACCGATTTCGCCCTCAACAGTGGTTGGCTGGACTTGAGTTCCTACGACCGGCCGATCAACCGTGGCGTCTATTTCGCGATGTTACGTGCGGATCAGCCCTCGCCGTTGTTGCCGCAGAGCGATGAGGAGACAGCGAAGGACACGACGGCCAAGCCCGACACCACCTCGAAGAAACTGGAGAAGAAGCCCAAGAAGGAAACCAAGCCCAAGGCCGCAGCCGATTCCGCCAAGGCGGATTCTGCAGCCAATGTGCGAATCGACTTCGACGGCATCTCCCAACGCATCCTTTCGCTCGGCGTGCCGGTCCGGCAATACAAGAGCATCGTGGCCGCGGCCGACAGTGCTGTTTTCTATGCCGAGTCGCTCGCCAACGAGCCAGGCGTGACGCTGCATCGCTACGACTTCAAGAAGCGCGAGGCGGCTCCCTGGCAGAAAGGTGTACTGGCTTACTCGCTGTCAGCCAACGGAAAGAAGCTGCTCTTTCAGACCGGGGAGGGCTGGACTGTGGCGGGGACCGAAGGGCCGCCGGCCGAGACCAAGGCGAAGAAGCTGAACACAGCGGTACGGATGCGGCTCGATCCGCCGGCCGAATGGCACCAGATCTTCCGCGAGGCGTGGCGCTACGAGCGGGATTTCTTCTACGTGAAGAATCACCACGGCGCCGACATGGATTCGCTCTACAAGATGTATGAACCCTGGGTGGCCGACGTCGGGCACCGGTCGGACCTCACCCATCTGCTCGACATCCTGGGCGGCGAGATGTCGGTCGGCCACTCGTTCACCGGTGGCGGCGACACGCCCGAGATACCGCGGGTGTCGATCGGTCTGCTCGGCGCCGACCTGGTTCCCGACAATGGCCGCTATCGCATCGCGCACATCTACACCGGGGAAAACTGGAACCCGGATCTGCGGGCTCCACTCAGCGAACCGGGAGTAAAGGTCTCGGAGGGTGATTACCTGCTCGAGGTCAACGGCGTCGAGCTGAAAGTGCCGACCGAGCCGTACAGCCTGTTCGAAGGCACGGCGGGCCGGCAGACGGTGATACGGGTGAACAGTAAGCCGGTGATGGAGGGCTCACGCCTGGTCACCGTAGTACCGGTTGAAAACGAAATCGCGTTGAGGTCCCGCGCCTGGGTGGAAAGAAACCGCCGGCTGGTGGATTCGCTCTCCGGGGGCAAACTGGCTTACGTCTGGATTCCCAATACCGCCGATGACGGCTTCATCTACTTCAACCGCTACTATTTCGCCCAACAGGACCGGCTGGGTGCCGTGGTAGACGAACGGTTTAATGAAGGCGGCTACGTCGCGGATTATGTGGTAGACCTCCTGGCTAGAAAACTTCGGGGATACTTCAACAATCCGGTTGCGGATCACTATCCCTTCCTGACCCCTGCGGCCGGAATCCCCGGTCCCAAGGTGATGCTGGTCAACGAAATGTCGGGGTCAGGCGGGGACATGCTCCCCTACATGTTCCGCCAGATGAAGCTTGGTCCCCTGATCGGTATGAAGACCTGGGGCGGCCTTGTCGGCATCTGGGATACGCCGCCTCTGGTGGACGGCGGGTTCATCACGTCCCCGCGAGGCGGGTTTTACAATCTCGAAGGCCAATGGGACGTCGAGAACAAGGGCGTGGCGCCGGATATCGAAGTCGAAGAGACCCCGCTCACGGCCAAGGATGGGCGCGATGTGCAGCTCGAGAAAGCGGTCGCCGAGGCGATGACCCGGCTCGCATCCGAGGCGCCAAAGATTCTGCCTGAGCCGGCGCCGCCGGTGAGGGTGAGGAGACCGAGTTGATGGGTTGTAGGGAGTGGGTGGTGGGTAGTGGGGCCACCACCCTCGTATCCCCGGAACAACCGCTGGGGTTTCGCCCCACCACCTACCACCTACGACCCACCACCATGTCCTACCATCTCACCCTGCGCGACGGCCTCGCCCGAATGCCCGGCCCATACAAGGACCATTATGACGTGTTGCTTCGGCATGGTACCATGATGGTTGGATTGTATGCGCCACGAGGGATTGACGACCAGACCCCGCACACTCGCGACGAGCTCTATTTCGTCATGGCTGGAACCGGATGGTTCGTGAACGGGACGGATCGACATCGCTTCGCTCCCGGCGACGTGTTGTTCGTGCCGGCGAATGTCGAGCATCGCTTCGAAGAGTTCAGCGACGATCTTGCCCTATGGGTCGTGTTCTATGGGCCAGAAGGGGGAGAGGGATAAGTCGCGGTTCGCCGGTTCGTCGGTTCGTTGTCCGCCGGCGACCGAGCGCCTTCGGGAGCGCGCAGAGCGACTCGGCGCGAGGGAGTCCTTTAGGGTCCGCCGGTCCGCCGAGTTTGACCCTCCCCTACCCCAATCACAGATTGGCAGCATGTCCTCACCCATCTCCCCGCTCGAACCGACCCTGCTACGCGAGTACTACTTCTCCGCCGAGATCTTCGGCCAGGAGAAGGAGAGAGTCTTTTTCGGACAATGGATGTGCGTAGGCCGGGAGGAGGAAGTCCCCAATCCTGGTGATTACCTCCTGCTCGACGTGCTGGGAGAGAGCATCATCCTGGTACGCACGCGGGAAGGAAAGCTGGCGGCGCACTACAACGTCTGCCGCCACCGGGGATCGCAGCTGGTGCTGGGTGTGGATCCCAAACCGAGAGGTGGAGATCCCCGCCCTTCCGGCACCTTCACCAGCGGCATCAAGTGCCCGTACCACTCGTGGACCTACGAGCTGGGCGGCTCGCTCCGAACAGCACCATACCTCGACGAGGGATCCGGATTTCGCAAGGAGCAGCTCCCCCTCTATTCGGTAGAAGTGGATGTATGGGGCGGATTCGTGTTTGTGAGACTCGA
>DATBGE010000195.1:0-19179 GCA_036558125.1 Gemmatimonadales bacterium
GAGCTGGGCGAGATCCTCGGCCAAGCGAATCACCTCGAGCGCGCGCTCACGAACGTTGTGCGCCTTCTCGGTATTCAGAACGAGAATGCGGTGAGCAACCTCCGCTTCCGGGACTACCAGTGCCATTATCGACCTGGCCCCTAGTGTCCGCATCGCCGCGAGCCGGTGATGGCCATTCGGCGTCCAGTACAGGCCATCGGGCGTGCGCACCGCCACGATCGGATCCATGAAGCGGCCCAGCTTATCGATGGCATTGGAAAGGCGGGTGACGTGGGCTGGGGACAAATCGCGCTGATAAGGCGTGGCCGAGACTTTCTCGATCGGCAGGGCAGCGACCAGCTGCCACATGCCTCCCAGGGGCTCGCGATAAGTGCCTACTACAGCGCCACCGTCCGCCACGACCCCGGCGGCCAGTTCGTCAATGGCCTCAACCGATCCACCGACGACTTCAGGAGCTGCCAGCCCCCGAGGAGAGACGGTCTTCTTCCGTCGGGCGGCTTTCTTTTTCGCCGGCTTCGCCTCGTCAGCCATCATGACCCTCGTACGCGCGCCAGAAGAAATACGAAGAATCTGTCAGAGTATAACCATCCTCGGCTTCAATCCTTCAATCCGTCAATCTCTCAATCAATCTTCAATCTGCAATCTTCAATTCCTCAATCTCTTTGCGCCATCGCAAGCCACGCCGCAAAAAACGGATCCTCCAGCCGATATCTCACCCCGGCGGCCGATTCGTCCTCCCGGATCAGCCCCAGGGTGTCCAGCGACCGGAGCGCCCGCTGCAACGAAGAGGCGGCCAACCCGTGACGCTGGAGAACCGCTCGGGCCAGCAATTCGCGTCCCTGCTCCTCGATCACCGCTTTGAACGCTTTCTTCTGGACCTGGGTCAGGCTCTGCCATACCTGCATGTACGCCGGGTTTTCGCCCTGAACTACAGTACGGAGTGCCGAGTCAACCTGCGCCGCGGTGAGGGTGTGGTCCGCCGAAACCCTCAACTGCTCCCAGCAGGCGCTGGCAAGCCGCTGCACGTTGTAGGGCACGTCTTCCGAAAGATCGAGGATCCGCTCGACTCCCTCCGGAGTGGAGGTGAATCCGGCAAAGGAAAATCCCCGCTCCAGGAAGGGGCGGAAGGCTTCGCGCGGGATGGGGCCGAGAAAGAGCCGCTGACCCAGCTTCCAGAAGGCGCGCCCCGGATCGCTGGTCATATCGGCTAACACCCGGGTCTTGGACCCGGCGAACACGTAAGCAACGTGGCGGTGGCGTTGGATTGCGGCCCGGAGCTGGCGTTCCGCCTCCTCGCCCCCTTCGCGAATCACCTGCTGAAACTCGTCGAGGACCACCGCTACCGGCCGTCGTTCTTTGGCCGCGAGGTGCTCGATGCCATCGAGCACATCGGTGAGAAGGGGCAATTCGGTCTTTCCCCGCTCTGGCGATACACCGATGGATACCGAGAGCCGATGGTCGGCCAGGTCGTAGGTGACATTGGGCCGCAATTTGGCGAAGAACTTCCGCGTCGTTTCCCCGGCTCGATCCAGGGACCCCGCGAGGTGCCGGGCCGCCCCGCTCAACAGGGCCTGCGCCAGCCGGCCGAGGCTCTCATAGGCCTCCGCATCGTAGCGCAGCACGGCGATCCCCGATTGGGCGAAGCGTTCTTCGGTGGCATTGAGGATCGAGGTCTTCCCAAACCGCCGTGGTCCGACAAAAAAGAGCTTCCCCCGATTGGTGATGACTCGCGCGATGGCGTCGAGCTCCGCTTCCCGGTCAACCAGCTCGTTGGCGCCTAGCTCGCGGCCGAATTCGAAGGGATTGCGAGGGGCGGCAGGAAGGGCCTTGGCCATGGCTCAGTCTGGTGTTTGAGCGTGTTACGCAATTCGGGTTACGCATAGTGCGTAATAGAAGTAGCGGCCTCCGGCCTCGGCGCGCAAGTTGGGGCATGCGATCACAACTCCTGATGCTTCTGGCCCTTCTGGCCGGCTGCCGTGGGACCCCGGGGCGTACAGCGCCCCGGACCTATTCGCCCTACCTGATACCCCAGCAAAGCGGGACCCGGTTCCGCCTTCAGGCGGTGAGTGTCGTGGACGACAAGGTGGTGTGGGCCAGTGGAGCCGGCGGCACCTATGTCCGGACTACCGATGGTGGCGACACCTGGACGGTGGGTCGGGTGAACGGGGCGGATTCTCTCGAATTCCGCGATGTGTACGCGGTGGACGACAAGACCGCCTGGCTCCTCAGCGCCGGGCCGGGAGATCGGTCCCGAATCTACAAGACCACCGACGGTGGCCGGCGCTGGTTGCTCCAGTTTACCAACCAGGACCCCAATGGGTTCTACGACTGTTTCGGATTCTGGGATGCCAAGCGTGGATTGGTCGTGGGCGATGCGGTGCAGGGGCAGCTCCCGATTCTAGTCACGAGTGACGGCGGTGCATCCTGGTCGCGAGTTCCACCCGAACGGGTGCCGCCGGCGTCTGCCGGAGAAGGGGCCTTCGCCGCGAGCGGGACGTGCCTCATCACCGTGGGTGAACGGGACGCGTGGATTGGAACAGCCGCCGGCGTACAAGCGCGGGTGCTTGTCACCAGTGATGGAGGGAAGAACTGGACCAGCCACGAGCCGCCCGTCATTGGCGGAACCCAGACCACCGGAATCGCCACCCTCGCTTTCAGGGACCGGCTCCACGGCATCGCGGCGGGCGGCGACATCGCAGCACCGGATTCCTCACGGGACAACATGGCCTTCACCGCCGACGGTGGAGTCAGCTGGTTCCGAAGCAATCCCCCCACTTTCGCGGGCCCGATCTACGGCGCGTTCTACGTCCCCGGTGGTCCGGTTCTCGTGGCAGTGGGCCCGCGCGGTGCGAGCTACTCCCAGGATGACGCACAAAGCTGGCTGCCGATCGATACTGTCAGCTATTGGAGCGCGGGATTTGCCAGCACGAAGGCGGGGTGGCTGGTGGGACCGGAGGGGAGGATTGTACGGGTGGAGTTTGAGCGATAGGGACGAGCAGAAAGGACTGGGGACTGAGCACTGAGCGTTTCTAGCTCCGGTTACTCAGTCCCCAGTCCTCAGTCCTTCCACCTTATCACTGCCACAACAGATCCCTCGCTGCGCTCGGGATGACCGCCCTGCGGGCGGTCACTTGAACGACAACAACTCGACTTCGAACATGAGCGTCGCGTTCGGCCCGATCTTGGGCGGTGAGCCGCCCTCGCCATACGCCAGCGCCGCCGGAATCCAGAACTGGTACTTGGATCCCGCCGTCATCAGCTGCAGTCCTTCGGTCCAGCCCGGAATCACCTGATTGAGAGGGAAAGTCACGGGCTCGTTGCGCGAATACGAGCTGTCGAACTCATCGCCGTTGAGGAGGGTGCCCCGGTAGTGCACCGTCACTGTGCTGGTCTTGGCCGGATGGGGGCCGGTTCCCTCCTTGATCACCTTGTACTGCAGGCCGCTCGCGGTGGTCTTCACCCCGTCCTTGGTCTTGTTGCTCGCCAGGAAGTCGGTGCCTTCCTTCTCATTGGTCAGCGCCGACGCCGAATCCTTGGTGTGCTGCGCCTGCATCATCTGCTGCTGGAAGGCCATCATGGTGTTACGGATTTCGTCGTCCGTCATGAGGGCCTTTGCACCAGCCTGGCCGTCATTGAAGCCCTTGATGAGCAGGTCCTGCTTGACGGTGATGCTCTGCTCCTTGAGGCTCTTGCCCATCTGGAGGCCGATGATGTAGCTGACCTTGTCTTCGGTGGTGGAGAGGCTGCTGGCGCCTCCGCCAGTGCTGCCGCCGGTCTTGTTGCAGCCGAGTAGAACGGCGCAGGCGGCCAATGCGGCCAGTTTCCTCATACTGTCTCCAGGTACAGGGTATGGTGATTTCGAACGGGGCGGGAATATAAACCGGGGAGCGGCCAGAGTGGGGTGGCGGGAAATAAGACGGGCGGCCGGCCCCCTGAGGACCGACCGCCCCCGAGGGAGATCTCCTGACTCAGGCCGTGGGCACGCTCCGTGTCACGGCGTACTGGCCGCAGGCCGTGAAATCGATCGTGACATTCACGATGTGGCCGTTCCTGGTGACAGTCAGCATGAGTTGACCGGCGGTAAACCGGGGAGACACGGTGCAGGCCGGGTCATAGTGCAGCGCCGTGGTCGTCGTCGTCTGGACGCCCCAGGTCCGGGCTCCCTTGGTCCAGGTAGACGAGCCGGCAAAGGACCAGTCTCCTGCCGGGAGGGGAGAATCCAGCGCGATCGACCCTGGCACCTCGGCATCAAAGTGCCCGGTCCAGTTGCGGACGTGGGTCACCGTCGCGCCGCTGGGGAAGGTGTAATCGGTCACGAAGTTACCGATCGAGTGATCCAGCTCATCCGAGTTGGCGTGTATTTGCCGACTGCCGTTGTGAATCACCGACCAGGTCCTGCTCGTCTGGGTGTTGGTCCAGGTCCGGCCGAAATCATTGAAGACGAGACGAACTGCGAACTCCGGCACCGTGGGGCTCGGATCGATGAGGTCTATCGTGCCGCTAACGGAGATGTCAAAGGGACCCCTAACGAAACTGCATCCGGTGAAATCGAACCGGGCCGAGTCGGGAATTGCGTCGCTATCACTGTTGCTGAGGGGATCAGGGGTGATCGTCGGATCGCAGGGGGGCGGGCCGGGGAAGAAATGCGGGATGACCCTGACGTGATGTCTCAGGAGGATCGCACTCGTGCCATTGAATTCGGAGGCGGCCACCAGCTCGTCCGCATCCTGGGTGATCACCTCGGCCATCGAGTCCGCCTGGGCGTCGGTCAATTCGTCGGAGGCTGAGCCCGGACTGCTGCTGTCACTGCACGCAAACAGACCCGCCGTAAGTAGCGTGGCTCCGGCCGCGAGGAGGAAGCCGTGTCTGGCCATATAGTTAGCTCCTGTCAGGTTCGAAAGATCGGCAAGCTGATTCGAAGGGTAGACCGCAGGACTCGGTCCAGCGTTAAGCGATTGCCCCTGACCCTGGTGATCGGCCTCAGCATCGCCGGATGCCAGGCGAAGCATCCCGGTCCGAGTGCTGCCGCGACCACCGTCGCCGACACCGGATTCGCCGGGGTACAGGCCCGAGGTCAGGCGGTCATGGGAGTCGACCAATACACCTCGCAGCATGTATTCGAAGACCTGCCCGACGGTGGCCGCGTTGTGCTGGAACGGGACGACGCCAGTGATTCGGTGGGGATCGCGACAATTCGGACCCACATGCAGGAGATAGCGCGTCGCTTTGCGTCGGGAGACTTCGCGCTACCGGGTCTGGTTCACGACCGCGAAGTGCCCGGGGCCGACGTGATGGCCGCGCGACGTTCGGCTATTTCGTACACCGCACTGGATCGTCCCAAAGGGGGCGAGTTGAGAATTGCCAGTCGGGATTCCGTCGCCATCGCGGCGATTCACCAATTTCTCGCCTTTCAGCGCATGGACCATCACGCCGCCGGCCACATGCCCGAGTAGTCAGCTGAGACCAGACTAGTTGAAGAGATCATCGTCCTCGATCCGCGAGAAGTTCCCCTGATTGTCGAATAGGTAGAGGATTACGGCGTAGTAGTCGTAGTAGGGCGGGCGGCCACTGCCGAGCGGCACGGTGGGCAGCAGCACATCGGTGAACCCGGCAGTGTTGTAGACCCCGATATCGGGTTGTCCATCGGGCGTCCCGGATAGGGCGCCGTCCCTCATTCGGGCCGCAACAAAGCTCCCGGCAAAGCTCGGATCGTTGATCACGAGGTTGGCGGAAAGGCTCGAGATGGTCGTGAAGATGGCGTTGAACGAGGACGGCGTGGGTCCCGGACCGCTTTCGTTGCCGATCACCTCTTCAGAGACAGGCGTGCTGTTGCCGTACTCGTCTTCCACTCGGATCGAAGTGCAGCGACCCTGCATATCGGCATCGGGAAGGCCCAGCTCGATCGCGCCGAAGACGGTGGCCGTCTCTTCTCCGCGGACCCGGTCGGTGGAGAGACCGCGGCGCACTCGTCCGCCACCCGGCAACACGCTTTTCCCCTGGCAATCAGTGATATCCCAGAAGTAGCGCTCCACATCGCCGTCCGGATCCGCGACGCGGAACATGAAGCCACTGGTCCCATCGTGATAGGAGCCGGCAAAGAAGTCGATGTGGGGGCGCTTGGTTTCGTCGGAACAGACAATTCGGAAGTCTGCCACGGTTCGGACAGTATCCGCGACAGTGAACTTGATGTGGCGGCCGCCATCGTTGGTCACCACGCAGTTCGGAGCGATGTGACTCAAGTCGGCTTCGTAGTCTCCTGGAGCGAGGCCATCAACCCGGAGGGTATCGTTGGCCCCGAGGATCCCGGTGGTGTCGAGTGAGGGACCGGTGATGCGATAGATGTAGGCCTGGTCGGCCTGGAAGCCGTCGGTCGCGGTGATGGCAGAGAACTGGGACTGGCAGCTCACCTGGTAGCGCAGCATCGCCGTGTTGGTTCCATCCGGAATGTAGAGCAGACGCTCGGTCCCATCCTGGACCAGGCACTGGGGCGGAATCCCGGTGAGGCTGACTTGGTACGTCGCCGCCTTCACCGGGATGATCAAGGTGTCGGAAGGAGCGACAGGGTAGGTCTTGTCGAAATGCAGGGTGCCGGAGATTTCGGTCACCCGGTAGTTGTAAGTCACCCCGACTTGAGTTCCCTCGGGGGCGGAGATGATCGCCACGATGGCGATGTAAGGTGGATTGTTCGGCGCGTTGGGATTGTCGCAGCTGCTCAACCCGAAGAGCAGGGTGACTAACAGCGCCCACGGTAATAGGCGCACTGCGAGGCCCCCGAGACGCCGCCCCAATTGAGCGACGTCCTGGGAAGCCCCTGACTGCAGTACGACTGGCCTCGTCATGCGTCGTTCGACTCCCGGGCGACGACCGGCGCCTTGCGACGCCGATCGTGCCCGTCCCGCGTTGCTACTATCACATCACGGAGTGGTCGCGTTGGCAAATCCGCGCGACCACGGCAGATACCACGGAATTACGTTCGCCGCAGGCGACACCGCTCCGCGATAGTTCGCGGTGACATCGAGGCCCTGGCCGGAAGGCGGCACCGTGCTGGCACCAGTAAATACGGCCGCCGCGCTGACCGGACGGAAATCCGGGTTCAGCACGTTGTACGGATCCCGCAGAATGGCAGTACCCGAAGCGGCAGTCTGGTTGCCGAAGGCGGCGGTGTTGTACAGCAGTCCTTCGATGCTGGTGTTCGCGGCAAACGGCGGGCAGTTCGGCTCCAGATCGGTGTTGTCGATCCGGGCGAAATCCGCCGAGACCACCGACTGCCAGGCCACGTTGACCGTAGCGTCGGTGCCGCAGGTCTCGTCCTCATCCAGGTCCATCAGCGTCGGGTAGCCCATCATGATCATGTTGAAGAAGGGCGTATGCGAGCCGCGCCGGACATTGATGGCGTCGTTCACGTTGTTACTGGGATTGCCCGAGGTACTATTGGGGAACAGCGTCCCGACCAACGTGGCGTTGTAAAGCGGGCCGGTGGTGATCGGGGTGGTGGTGAAGGGCACGGTGCCCGGCTCGGTGTTGTCGATCTCGAGCCCCTTGTCGCTGTCCAGGGAATCTTCCTGGATGATCACGAACTGGGCGTTCCCCGACCACCCCTGGGAATAATCGAAGGAATCATCGGAGTTGCCGGTGGACAGCAGGTGCCGCACGTTCACGGTCCCGCCGAAGATCTCGAGACCGTCGTCACTCCCACCATGGACCTGGATGAAGTCGAGCACGGTCTTGCTGCCGACACCACAGATCGTGAGGTTGTTCAGTTCCTTATTGCTGGCGAAAACGAAGCCGCCGTACTCGAAGCGGGCGAACTTGATGACCCCGCTGGAGTCGGCATCGTTGCAGCCGGCGAAACGGATGACGGTGAGCGGGTTCGGGCCTGAACCTTCATACTCTTGGTCTAGGCAGTTGCCGGTCGCCGCTCGCCCCGGGATGATTGGGCTGGTCATGGCGGTGTTGGCAGCAGTGCCCTGGCCGCCGTTGATGTGGGCGTTCCCCGCCACCACGACACCACCCCAGCACCCCTTGGACTTGACCGTCTGATCGCAGGTGAACACGATGGGCTGCTGCGGCAGACCGACAGCTTCGATCCGACCGTCGCGCTCGATGTAAAGCGCCGAGGGGGAACCCGAGGTCGAGGTCTTCATGCCTTCAATCCTGGAACCGGGCTGGATCGTGAGGGTGGCACCCCCGGTCACCCGGACGATGCCGTCCAACCGAACGACCGTGGCATTGGTCCAGGTGGTATCGTGGGTGATGCTGCCGGTGATGGTGGTGGTGCCGGAGGGGCCGCCACCGATGCCGGGAACCAGATCGCAGACGATCGCGCGCGGGCTGCCCACGACCTCGTTGGCTACGGCCTGCACGTCGAGTCCGTCCACGGTGCGCGAGCCGTTGGTGTTGATACCGGGCGCCGGGGAGCTGGTTGCGGGTGCCACGTTCGAGACAATGATCGGATCCCGGGTCGGGAAGTCGGAACCCGTGATATCGAAATTGCCCACCGACAGGTTCGCGATGTAGGTCACGTCCAGCCCGTTCACATACCCACCTGCGCCGGTGCAGACGCCGCCGGCTTCGGAGCTCAGGTTGGCGTTGCCGTAGTGCTCGCCCGGAATGGTGGGCTGATTGACCGAGAGCCGGCGCGCCTTGGCTTCCGAGGCGGCGAGACCGGGATACAGCGCCTCGTTCCACTCGGCCATGGTCATGCGATGGGGGCTGGCCGGAACCACGAGATCGGCAGCCTCAGTGGTGGAAATGCTGGTCGCGCGGCGGAGCTCCAGCAGACCCTTCGGATCGGACGCCAGCTCGAGGTCGAAGCGAAGCCCGCGGGTGTAATCCGGAGTCTTGGCCTTGAATACCAGGATGCCGCTCCGGTTGCCGATTCCCTTCACATCATAGCTGATTAAACGGATCTCGCCCCTGGCCGCCTTGCTGTCATTGAGCAAGGTGACCTTGGAGCCTTCCGCCACCTGGCCGACGTAGGTCAGCCGGTTCGCGTCGTACACCAGCTTGCCCTGAACCACGCCAAGCTCGCCGCTGGCGGCCTGGGCCTTCACCGCGAGCGCGATCTGATCCCCCACCTTCGCATTCGCGGAAGAGACTTCGACACCCACGGACAGATCCGCGGTGCCGGGGGCGTCCATCGGAGTGTGTTCATCCGGTGAACAACCAAACGCGGCGACGACTCCCAGGACCGCAAGGGCCGGGCGAAGCTGCCGCAGGTCGATTCTAGCCTTCATGCTGGTCATCCTTGTGAGTTGGGCGGTGTGGCGGAGGCGCCGGACTTCGACGCCTCCACCGATTGGTTTCCGTTCGCTCCGCTTACGGTACGTTCGCCTCGGTGATGAGGATGTGGTTCGTCGGGGCCAGATAATCCAGGTTCCCGAGGAAGTCCGACGCGACGAACAGCGTGGAGCTGGTCGCGAAGCCTGCACCGCCGGCGTCGTTAAAGGTGCATTGAATGACGCCGTTGGTTCCCTGACCAGCCGCCGCGCTCGTGGTGTTGACCGCGGTGAATACCACCGTGCCAGGCGTGCTCACGTTGGATGCCGCGACACCGAGGGCGGAGCCCGTGACGCTGATGCAGACCGGGCTGCTCAACCGGGTCGAGTTGTAGGTGAACTGGCCATCGATCACGCCGATGTTCTCGGGACCAGAGATCGCCGGATCATCGAAGGTGCTCATGTTGATCGAGAACGTGATGGTCACAGTCGCGCCGTTGTCTACCGCGGCACCGGTGTACTGATAACCGGCGGGCGGCGGCGTGCAGGCCACCGTGAAGTCCACGGTCTTCGAGCCACCGTTGGTCAAACCGGTGTAGCTACCCGGACCGGGGTTGCTGCAGCCGGAGGGCAGGTTGGAAAGCGCAACCGAGCCAGCACCAGCGCCCACCGGGACGTTGCTCCGGGTGTAGACTCCGCCGGCGTTGGGGCTCACGGATGCCAGCGCACTACCACCGGTCGGCGTCACCACGACGCTGATGCCGGTCGGGCTGGGCGAGGCACCGGTGAAGCTGATAGTGCCGGTTACCGTGCCGACGGGTCCGGGGCAGGTTGGCTGGAAGTCCACGGTCGAAGTGGCACCGTTGGACACGGTGGTGCTCTGAGAACCCGCCGTGCAGCCGCTGGGCAGGTTAGCGAGGCTCACCGTCCGGGGCCCGACGTTTACATTGGCAATCGAGTAATCGCCGTTCGCATCGGTGGTGCCGGTAAAGCCCCCGGTGACGTTCACCGTGACGCCGCTGAGCGGACCCAGCTGCGGCGAGGTGACATTGCCGGCGACAGTGCCGGTCGGCGTGGCGCCCGCGTTATGCAGATCGGCCGCTACGATGAGCGCGACGGTGAACTGGCCCACCGTCGGATCAATATCGAAGCCCACCGACTTCTCAGTCGTGGTAGCGCCCGGGGAAATCGGCGCGGTGTACTCCTCGTAGGGGAAGCAGTCGCTCGGCGTGGTCCCACCGCTGGGGCAGCCGGTGTCGTTGAAGAAGTTGTGCGGAGCGCCATCCCAATCGGAGCTGGGCGCCACCAGACCGTAGCTGGGCAGCACCACGATCACGTCGTTGCCCTGGCCACCGGTCGAGGTGCCGCCGGAAGTCGTAGCAACCGTGATGGCGTAGGGGAAGAGCAGCGGACCAGTGGTGCCAGCCGGCGGAGAGGGGAACACCGTCGGACCAAGCAGCTCAACGCCGGTCAGCTTGTTGGTGAGGTTAACGTCGAACGTCACCCGGACCTTCCCGGGCAGGAACTGGCCAACCGTCGAGGCGAAGAAGTTGGAGCTCGTGACATCCACCACGTCGCCACCTACCAACGACATGTCGGGCGACTCCAGGGATGCATTGATGCCCTTCGGTCCCTTGAACGCACCACCACTCAGCGTATTCACGGTGACTTCAGGCGCTTTGATCTTGATCGTCCCAGTACGCACGTTCACATCAGCGAGGAATGCAGCCTTCGTAATGGAGGGATTCGGTGTCGGGGAGGGCGGGAGCACCGGACCGGTGCCCTTGTCGCCCGAGTTGCAGGCCATTGCTGCAACCACAGTGGCGGAGAGAACGGTCGCGACACACCGGCGACCGGCTCGCCCGCCGAAACGGCGGACCAGATTCATGGAGCCTCCAACGGGGGTGAGAGTGATGGGTACGGGGCCCGGCTAAACCGGCTTCTTCAGCCGCACCAAAACTCGGAATCGTCCACCAAGAGCCCGTGCCATTCGTGTATCAGCACCCGGGTGGGGCGGTAACGCGTTAACCGATACTCGTGCAACGATTCGTGGCGAAACCGTGATCTTGGAGCTGGCGGGCACGCTGACGCGACCCCGTTTGAGGCGGGACGTAAAGAGGGAACGAGTTGTGGAAATGCAGGGAGAGCGTGCCCGTCCTACGGCACGGTGACGCTTGCCTCCTGCACGGTCGTGAGGCTGGTGTAGTTGAACGACCCGGTCGCTGGAGTACTGAGCAGCGGACCGAGCTTGGTACTGGTCGTGGTACTGGCACTGCTCGCTCCCAGGAACTTGAAGCGAATGGTGGCAATCGTGATGACGCCGCTGTTATTGGAGCCCGGCTGCACGCCGCCAAACACCAGCTTGCACCTGCAGCCACTCACCGCGTCGGTCGGATTGACCGAACCGCCGCCGCCAGGACCGTAGTTGAACGAGAAGTACTGCAGCACGGTGGGATCCCATTTCAGGGAATCGACCGACCAGTTCTGCAGAGCCTCCGGCCCCGGTGTCTGGCTGATGTCGGTGCTGAGATCCAGAGTGATGACAAGCGGGACGGTCTGAGTCACCGGTTCAAAGGCGCCGAAGGTCGCGGCCCAGGCAAAGGCCGTCCCGCCACCCGTGGAGCTGATCGTAACCGTGGCCTGGGATGACGCGGTGGCGCCGAGGTTGTCGGTGACCGTGAGCTGCGCCGTATAAATCCCGGCCGTGCTATAAGTGTGGCTGGGCGAGGCACCACTCGCATTGTTGCCATCGCCGAAGTCCCAGGCGTAAGTGGTGATCGTTCCGTCCGGATCGTTGGACCCGCTCGAGTTGAAGGTCACCGCGGTTCCCACCGTTCCGCTGTAGGGACCGTTGGCGTTGGCGACCGGCGGTTGATTGCCCCCGCCCCCACCGGTGACCGTCACCGTTGCCTGATCGGTTCCGGTCGCGCCTTGATTATCCGTGACGGTCAGTGTCGCAGTGTAGCTGCCGGCCGTGGTATAGCTGTGACTGGGGCTGGCCTGGGTGCTGGTCCCGCCGTCGCCGAAACTCCAGGAATAGCCGGTGATCGTCCCGTCCGGATCCGTCGACCCGGTCGAGTTGAAGGAGATCGGGTTTCCAACCGTGCCGCTGTAGGGTCCGCCCGCCTCGGCCGACGGCGACTGGTTTCCCGAACCTGATCCGCCGACCGTGAAGGTGTCCTCCACCACCCGGAACAGGGTATCCAGCGTCTCGGCCCCGGCGAAATCCGCTGTCAGCTGGATCTGGGTGCGGGTGATCACTCTCGCCCCGTTGGATCCGATGACTTGGAAGGTGAACCGCGCAGCCGGCACAACACCGGTGGGCGGGGTTGAGGCGGTCGAGAAGTTGAGCCAGGTCAGAGTGCCCGGCGTGTTGGAGTTGACCGTGAGTCCTCCCATCTGGCCCGGCGACGGCGAGGCCGAACTCTGGTAGGACAGCACCGCGGGATCGTACGTCAGCTCGGCCTGGATCACGCCAATGTCCTGACCCGGTCTGCCGGTCAGGTCGAGAACCACGTCGAGCGTGGCGGTCTGGCCGGTGGAGGCAGACTGTGGATTGAAGAGATTCTGGTACACCAGCGGCGCATTGGGGTTACCGCCGCCCTTGTTGGGGCAGGTCACCTGGAAGGTGACCGTATCGTTGGAGAGCGCCGCCACTTGGACGTCGGCGGAGGCGGAGCCGGTAATCATGCAAGGGGCGTCCACATCCTCGAGCGTGACCTCGTAGTCCCCGGGCGCGAGGGCGTTGAAGGGGTGGCTTCCCCCGATACCGGCGACCACGGTTCCGCCGAGAGCCGGCGACTGGCTCCCCGGGAGAATTCCCGCGTAGTTAACCGCGTACCCATCCAGGTCGGTGCTGTCTCCCTGCACCTGCACCCCGACGAAGATGTTGCCTTTGGACGGGTCGATGCAGACGGCATCGAAGGCCACCGTCGCTTGGGTCGTCAGTCCCGTGTCGACGACCGTCACCTGGCGGACCGTATCGCCGGAAATAGTGCAGGTGGGCAGGATATCGCTCAGCGTGACACGGTAGTTGCCCGGCTTGAGCGGTGCGGCCGTGCCATCGTCCAAGGTTCCGATCGCGAGGTCTCGTCGAGTGGGACCCTGAATCGTCAGCTGATAGCCATTGGGGTCCGCGATCGATACGTCGGTTCCTCCCGATAGGCTCGTCTGGTATCTCAGGCCCGGGAGGGGCGCGGTTTGGGCTCCGGCGATCACCGACGCCTCGGAATGTTCGCCCGACCGACTCATGGCGATGATCCGGTAGCCGTAGAAGGTGGCGGGCTTGAGACCGGTGTCGAAAAAGACGGTCGAGGTCTTTCCGACCTGGGTCAGATCTTCGAACTTCCCTTCCAGGTCGGTCCGCCGTTGGATCAGAAAGTTCTGCAGTTCCGTTCCCGCCGAGTTATCCGGGACCCAATCGAGGCGAATCGAGGAGAGGCCAAGCGGGGTTGCCACCACGGATGACGGCGGGGCCAAGCCGGGCGTCAAAGGCTCGTCCGCCGTGGAGCATGCGCCCCCGACAAGCATGAGGGTCAAAATCGCGGAGCGGAGCTTCGGACTAATAGATGTCATAGCTGAATCCGAGCTTCCACTGCGTACCCGTCCGGTAGCGGCGGGTTACTTGTTTCCAATCCGATCCATCGAGAGCCCAGATGACCGGCTCGTTGGTGAGGTTGGTGCCCGAGAAGGTCAGCCTGGTAGCGCCGAGATTCTGCTGAAGTTTGAGATCCAGACTGAATCGGCCTTTCTCCAGCACATTGACCGGAGGGGCCTGGCTCTGCTGGGTTGGGTCCCCGGATCCGTACCGGGCTACGCGAGTATCGAAGTAGTTGAACAACACCGAGAGCGTCGAACCCCAACTGGGGACCCCGTACACCAGCGACGCGTTCAGGATGAATGGAGACTGGCCCTGCAGCGGGAGGTCCTTCGCATTGCCGAAACGGGTACTGTCCAAATCCACCGAGGATTGCACCAGGGTCGCATTGGCTCCGACCGAGAGATTCCGGAGGAACCCCGGGAGGAAATCCAGCGACTTCCGGGCTTCGAGCTCCGCTCCGTAATTCGTGGCTTCTTCGCCGTTGGCCGTGAACTGGGTACAGGCGCTGGCTCCCGAGCCGATGACCTCGACCAGGGGATCATCGAAATGCTTGTAGAAGCCGCTCAGCGCGAAGATCTCACCGCTCCGGGGGTAGTACTCCCAGCGGACGTCCCCGTTGAGAATCTTGCTGTCCACGAGGGAGGTATCGCCCACGATGTCGCACTCCTGGCCCACGGGGGTGTACCGATCGGCCACCAGCTCCCGCGGGTCGGGGCGCGCCACTGAACGGAACGCGGCGAATCGCAGGTTCATCGCCGGGGTCAGCCCCCAGGTCAGGTTCCCCGACCAGAGGTAATCCCAGGGTCGGCGCCAGAGCACAGCACCCTCCGGATCCTCTCGCGTGTTGTTGAACACATTCAGCCGCCAGTGCTCGACGCGGAGGCCGCCGACCAGACGAACGTTCGAGAGCACTGGCACGTCGGCCATGCCGTAGAACGCGGTCAGGTCGTCGTCCGATTCGTAATCCGACCCCACGTTGTCGTAGCGTTGCACCATGATGGACGTACCCAGGTTCTCCGGAGCGAAGGCCTTCTCCGGAGCGAGGGTCAGCACGTTCGGATCGGTGGTCTCAGTCGTGGCCTGGAAATAGCCCGAGGTGAAGGTCCTCGGCTTGTCGCGCAGCAGACCTCCGAATTTGAGCGACAGGTCGCCCTGGTAGCGGAGTTTGAGCGGCACCGTCAGGTCGAGTTGCCCGGTTGCCACCCGGTCGTGCAGGTCCCGGACCTGGAAGATGCTGATCTGCGAGAGTGCGGGAGTCCCCTGGTTGGTCACGTAGTTGGCCTGACGGTTGTCCGGCTCGTGCCGATTGGCGAAGGCCAGGGTGCCCTTCCACTCGAAGCGGCTCTGCGCCAGGAAACCGAGGAGGTGTTCGCCGCTCAGCTGGGTCTGGAACAGGTCGCGTTCGACGTAGCCAATCCCGTAGCTGATGTAGGTGCTGTTGTTCTCGGTACTGTATCCCGGACCCGAGGCCAGGATCTCGTCGGCGGTCCGGGTATAGATGTTTTTGAGCCCGAACTTGTTGCTGACGCCTGCCCGCCAGGAGAAGTTCGCGATAGCGCCCCATTCCACTTCGGAGACGCTCTCATCGAGTACCCGCCCGTTGCCGGTATTGGCCCCCAGTTGCGGTATGAACGCCACGACCTTGTCGGGCGTAAACTGGCGTTCGGCTTTGTAGTTGAACGAGAAGACATACCCGAATGGATTCGACGATCCGGTGTGTCCGCCCACGTTCCCATTCAGTGAGAGCTCCGGCATCGCCTCTTCCTGACGCCCGGTCCAGACGTCACGGAAGGATTCCATCGAGCGTTCCGACAAGACGTTGGGGCCGTTGAGTGCCTCGTCGCTGGGTCTCCGCTCCTCCTGGCCGAAACCCAGCAGATCTCCGCTTTGCTTCGGTGCCACGGCCGAAGGCACGAAAGTGGTCTGGCTGTTGGTTCCCAGACTGACGCCCAGCTGCATGGTGGGTTCTTCGGGGAATTCCTTGGTCTTGATCTCGACCGCACCACCCGAGAAGTCGCCGGGTTTGTCCGGGGTGGCGGTTTTGGTGGCGACAATTGATTCGATGAGATTGGCGGGGAAAATGTCGAGGGGGGCAACCTTCTTGAGTGGCTCGGGGCTCGGAAGATCGGAGCCATTGAGCTGCGTCGTGCTGTAGCGTTCGTTGAGGCCGCGTACAATCACGAATTTCTTATCGAAGACGCTGATCCCCGTGATCCGGCGGACCACGTCGCTGCCATCGGAGTCGGGACTCCGGGAGATGGCTTCGGCGCTGATCCCGTCGCTCACCGCGGGGGCGGCTTGTTGTGCGGCGAGCAGGCCCGCGTCGGTCTTCGGAGCGGCGACCACTTGAGTCTCGCTCACGATCTCCTGCAATTCGATCGGGGAAACGACGAGGGCGAAGTCGGCGGTGGCGGTCTTGCCTTCCACGACTCGGAGGCTGTCGACCTGGACCGGTTTGTATCCGATCAATGCGGCCCGAACCGAATAGGTGCCGGCGGGAAGCGCTGGCGTACGGTAGCGGCCGTCGAGATCCGTCTCGAGAACGCCGGCCTGACCCACGACCTGCATCCGCGCTCCTTGTAGCGGGCGACCGGTTTCCCGATCAATGACCCTCCCGGCGATACGGCCAGTCGGCGCCGCTGCAGCTGGAGCTGGCGGGGCGACTTGAGCCGTGAGCCTCACGGCGGGGCTGAACACAACGAAGACCGCGAGCAGCCACCAATTGAGGCGCATGCGGGCCGGGGGCTCAGGAGTGAATGTTGGACTGATTGAGGGGAGCTAAACGGCGGGTAGTATCGGCTGGAATTCGAGCGTTAATTCGACGTGCGGGTTTCAATCATGTCACGGAATCAGATCTCATTTTAGAGTCGGCGGACACTAGAAGCGAAGCCGAAGTCCCAGAAATCCGCGTGAGCCTCGTCGAGCATACCCTCCGAACACGGCGACGCGGTCGTCGATCCCCTGCTCCAGCTTGCCTTGCCATGCCCCGCGAGCTTCAGGCGCGGTGAATGCCCATCCCGGCAGCAGGAGCCTGGAGCTGGAAAGCAGCGAGTTGCTTTGGGTTACACTTGCGGGTGCCGCCGTGGACCTGACGGACGCTCTCCGCGAAGTGGAAACCGGCCGAACCGACAGCACGTCCCCGCTCTGGGCCCGGAGGGGAGAACCCAGGGCGAGCAGGAAGACGAGGAGGCCGGCGGCGACGGCTTTTGGACAACGTAGTAAGAGAGGCACGACCGATTCACCGGAAGCGGGAACTCGACTAAGCTAGGAACCGACCAGCCGTGGCTTCCTAACAGTAGGGCACAATCCTGTAACAAGCCAGCTTGTCCGCTGGGCTTACGGCCGGAGCTCGCGGTATCTTCGCGGCCGACCCGCCTCGAAAACGGCCGTGCCGACACGACCAGCCTTCTTCATTACACTGACCGCCGGTGTGCTCGCCAGCTGCGATGCCGGCAAGGCCTCGCAGCCCGGGGGGGCCGACTGCGAGGGCGCTCCCATCCTGAGTCTGACGGTGGGCGAGCACAGCGTTCTCGACCCAACCGCGAGCGCCGGATGTATTCGTCTGGCGCCCGAGGGCGCCGAATACATCGTCGCGGCCGTCAGTGCGGCCGGCGCCGAGACGGCGACCGGGGTGACCGGCCGTTATACCCTCCAAGGAGGAGACGATGGAGCCGCGACGGCCTCGCTCCACTCCCGGCCGGCATCCCTGGGGCCGGTCGATCCTTCCCAGGGGTTTGACCTCCGACTCCGTGAACGCGAGCGGGCGATTGCTTCGAATCCCGCCTTCCACCCAGTAAGACAACCGCACATCCAGGCCGCCTCCAAGCCGACCGTCGGAGACAAGCGCACCTTCAAGGTCTGCGGAGTGTCGGACTGCACAGGCTTCGTGGACGTTCTCGCCACCGCTGTTTACGTCGGTAGCCACGCGGCGGTTTTCCTCGACGATACGGTCCCGGCTGGTGGCTATACCCAGGCCGAGATCGATTCAGCCGGCAATCTGTTCGACAACTACCTCTACCCGATCGACACCACCGCCTTCGGGCGGGAGTCGGACGCCGACAACAACGGCGTCGTGATGATCCTTCTCAGCGACCAGGTCAACCGGTTGACTACCACCTGCGGCGTCTACGTGACCGGATATTTCTTCGGCCTGGACCTGATGGACGATCCCAATTCAAACCGCGGCGAAGTCTTCTACGCCATGGTGCCGAATCCGTCGGGAACCGGGTGTACAGTGCCCAACACCTTCACCCGGCGCACACTGGCGCCGACCCTGATCCACGAGTTCCAGCACATGATCAGCTACAACCGCCACCGGTTGCTGGCAGGAGGCGAGGCGGAGAACACCTGGTTGAATGAGGGGTTGTCAGTCTTCGCGGAGGAGCTGGGAGGCCGCCAAATCCCGGGCGCGCAGTGCGTGGGCGGGCAAGCGAACTCGTGCCTCACCCAGTTCATCAAGGGCGACTTGGAGCGAGCCTATGAATATCTGCTCAATCCAGAAGCCTCCTACCTCGTCGAACCCGGCACTTCGTCAGGGACCTTGGCGGAGCGGGGAGCGAATTGGCTCTTCGTGCGCTGGCTGGCGGACCGATCGACGTCGGACAGCATTCTGGGTACCGACATTACGAGGGCGCTGAGCGGTGCGGACAATCCCACTGGAGTGGCCGTAACGGGAGGAGCAAACGTGACGGCGGCGGCGCGATCGCGTTTCGACCCGGCCGCGGACTTCGGCGTGCTGGCTGGTGAGTGGCAGCTGGCCAACTGCCTCGAGGGTATGCCCGCAGTGAGTGATGAGGAGCCGACGGGACGGCTCCGTTACAAGAGTTGGAACCTCCCTGCCGCTTTTTCAGGCCTCGTACTCGGTCCCTATCCCCTCAATCCACACTCAGTGTCTGCAGTGCCTTTTTCGCTTTTCGGTCAGCTCAGAGCTGGGAGCGGGCCCCACCTCCACATTCTTCCCACCGCGACCACAAATATCCTCGACGTAAGCTTCTCGACCACCAACGCGAGCGCGGTGAAGCCCCGGGTCGCGGTCGCGAGGATTCAGTGACACTCACCTTCGGACCGCTATGCCGATGTTGGCTCGTGCGCGACCACTCCTCGCTGCTCTTAAACCGGTGTTCACCCCGGGAAATGACGTCCCGGATGGTGACGGCCTTGGTGCTCAGGAAGAGATGGGCTGAGAGGTCCGGCATGAAGGGCTGCTTCCGAGAGCGAACTACCGCGCAGGTGCAACAAGAGCAACGCAGTGGCTAGGGAGGGAATCGAACCCCCGACACGCGGATTTTCAGTCCGCTGCTCTACCAACTGAGCTACCTAGCCCTTTGGGGGGCGGGAATATAGCGGGGAGGGCGGGCGCCA
>DATBGE010000196.1:0-13411 GCA_036558125.1 Gemmatimonadales bacterium
TCGCCCTCAAATTCATCTTGAGCATCTTCGGCATCATCGTGAGCCTGTTCATGACCCTGCTGTGGTTCGCTTTTGTGGGGTTCTGCGTCTACATGCTGCTTCGCGTGCTCAGCCCCAGCACCGCTGATCGAGTCAAGGAAATGATTTCAGGTAAGCCCGCAGTTTGATGCACCCTTCCTCCGGTAAAAGCGCCCGGTCTCACGGCCGGGCGCTGTTGTTTCCTGGCCAATCCTGTCGGCCTAGTTTCCCGAAGAGCTGTGCGCGTGAACGATTCGCCACCCCGCCGGTCCAGCCCGTGTCATGATCACCGTGACCGTGGCATCTCGAGCCAGGTTTGTTCCCGTCGCCATCCAGCGGTACTGAGCGTACACCCAGGCGAATCCCTGGCCCACTTCGACCTGGCTCGATCCTACCTCCACCTTTCCGCCCGCCGTGATCGCGGCGTAACGGGGGACTCCCCCTCGAGGATTCCCGTCGGCAACGATGAGCACCGCCGGATCATAGAGAGAATCCGCCCGCTCCAATCGAGCGTCCGCGGCGAGCGCCTCGGTGACCAGATCGGTGATCTGATCTGCGGCCTGTCCGCTGAGCGGCGTCGGGGAATGTGTGGGCGATGACTTGGCGCAGGCCAAGCCGGCGACCAGCAAGGCAGGGAAGAGGCTAGATCGCATCCAGCCGGTCGAACACGGCCCAGGTGAGGAGAGGAAACATGATTTCGTGATGTCCGGTGATCTGGATCCCGATACCCGAGGGACGGGTCGGTCGCTCCACCACATTCACTCGAGGACGGTAGTGCCGTTGCATGTCGAAGTCGGCGGCGACGAATCCGGTTGGACGTCCCTCCTCCAGATTGCGTGCCACGCTCAATGCTTTCAGGAAAACTTCCGGCAGCACGACCGCGCTGCCCAGGTTGATCACAACACCGCCCTCGTGGAGGTTCGAAAGCGAGGCCGCCAGACGTTTGAAGTCGCGATGACTGGTGGCGCCCAGAGCAGCACCATCCGCCGCCGGATGCTGATGAATCACGTCGCTCCCCAGTGCCACGTGAACCGTGATCGGGACCCCTGCCTCCCGGGCGCCCAGCAGGATGGAGGCTTCGGCACCGGGCAGGGCGCCACAGCGTGAGAGCGCATCGGCCAGGCCTTCCCCCAAGCCAAGGTCACTGCCCGCCGCGTGCGACGCGGCCTGGTTCATCGCGGCGCCGGTCTCCTCGGCCATTCCGAAACTGCCATCGGCCAGCCCCGACTCGACGTCCTCACTGGTCTGACCAAACGCGGCAAGCTCGAAGTCGTGGATCGCCGCTGCACCATTCAGTGCGACGTGGGTGACAACGCCTCGACGGAGCCACTCGACGACCAAAGGTCCCAGTCCGACCTTGGCGACATGTCCGCCGATCAGGAAGAGAACCCCTCGCTGCTGCTTCTTCGCGTGAGCGATTGCTGCTGCCAGCAGCCGCAGGTTGCGGGCTGCCAGTACGTCGGGAAGCGAATCGATGAAGGCGTGAAAGGAGCGATCGGACCCGGGGACCGATGCCAGAAGGGAGGTGTCGACCTTCGTGGGGCGGTTCCCGACCGGAACCGTCCTCACCCGGGTCAGGTCCACCTCCCGGTAATGCACGATTAGCTGCCTGCGCTGGTACCGTCGGGGAGTTTCATCGAAATCAGGCGCAAAGTCACGCTCCCGAAGGGAAGCTTCGACTTGATCTGCACCGGGATCCGCCGATCGTCATCGGTGAGCCAGAGTCTGGCTTCGGCCCGGGGAGCGAACAGGCCATCGCTGCCAACCGCCGGGTTCAGCACCAGGCATTGCACCTTTTTGCCGTCGGGCAGCTCCATCTCCTCCCGCTTCTCGACCTTGATGACGACGGGGTTGAGATCTTTCCGGAAGTAGCGGTTGTACTTGTAGGTCTGCCCTTTTTCCAAGGGGATGGTGCGAAGAAAATAGAAAAAGGCGGTGTCGTCGAGTGGATCGGCCACGGTGGTGCCGGTGTCGCCGTGCGTCATCTGGATCCAGGTCGAGTCGGGATAGATCTCGAACTTGCGTTGCTTGGGCTTTCCGTTCTCATCCAGATCCTGATAGAACCGGCGGGAAATCATGTCGCTGGTTCCAGTCCACGAGGTGAGAACGCTCGAGGTCTTGTAAAAGGGAGCCGAAGCATCGAGCCCGAAGACGAACACGAAGGATTCGACTCCGCGCACCGTATCGATGCCGGTCACCGCCATCCGCGCCGTACCCAGGCGCAGGACTCCCAACTTGGCAGAGAACTCGAACTCTTCTCCGACAGCGAAAGGATAGGCCACCGCCGGATTGGCCGGCGGCGATGGCACGAACCCGACGCTCGCGCCCAGCAACGACAGGGCGAGGGCGATGGCTTTCATGAGTTTGCCTCCTGTAACTCGTTCGACTCGGAAGGCGCGCTGCCGGGGGCCGAGGATTCTGCCCGCGGTCCGCTCCGAATCCGGAGCCGCCGGCCGTTCCGCCAGAGCTCCTTCGCATATCCCCAGGGATCGACCCGGCTCGGCCGTTCCCGTAGATCGTGTCTTTCTATTGTCTGCACGACGTCCACTCGCCGAGCCTGCTGTGCCGCTCGGGCGAACAACTCGGCGTTCGCAGTCCATCCCTCAGTACTGAGGAGACTGCCTCCCGATGTCCGAATCGCGTTTCGCAGGCAGACCAGACGGATCGCGCCACAGCCCGAGACGACGTCGGTCGAGCCGGGGATGGAGAGACCCGGCAGCAGAAAGCGCGCGGCTTTCCGGACCCACCGGCGGCCTCGCGAGGGCTCGCCCTCAATTGTGGCTCGGGTGACCACCACATCCGCCCCGCTGTCCAGCCGCCGAATCAATTCGGGGAGGCACTCGGGGTTGTGGGCGAAGTCCGCGTGCAGCAGGATGGCGGCGTCTCGTTTCGGGCGGTCCGAACGCTCCAGTGCGGCTCGCATCAGTTCCTCGACCGAACGCCCGTAACCCCGACGCTCGACGTGGCGAATCACGGTCAGCGGCAAGGCCTTGGCGTACGGCTCCAGTACTTCGGCGGTCGGATCGGTCGATCCGTCATCCACCACAAGCAACTGGTATTCTCGCGGGAATTCTTCGAACACCCGCCGGATTTTCCAGAGCACGAGCCCCACGGTGGAGGCTTCGTTGTAGCTCGGTATGCAGACGTAAATCATTTGCCTTCAAGCATCTGAGACGAGGGAACGATACACCGGGAGATGCTCACTTGCCATCCTTTCCATACTGAATGCCACGGTCCGATTGCGGCCCGCTGTCGTAAGCTTCTCTCGTTCAACCGGATCGGCCAGGATCCGTTCGACGGCCGTGGCGAGTTGGTCGGGTCTCCTCTTGGAGCAAATCACTCCAGCCTGACTTCCCACAATCTCGGGCAATCCTCCAGCATCGGTAGTCACTACAGGCACGCCGAGTGCCATCGCATCGAGAACCGAAGTGCCTAGCCCCTCTTCACTTGAGCTCATGACGAAGACATCTGCGTCGGCGATGAGCGACACTCCATCGGGAATCGTTCCCAGAAGATGGACAACCTCTCTGAGTCCAGCGTGCGCAATCTGGGCTTGGATTTCATTTCTGAGGGGGCCATCACCGGCGATCACCCAGCGCAAGTCAGGCAGGCGGGGACGGAGCAACCGCGCCGTCTCGACCAGGGTCTTATGGTCCTTGTGCCCGACCAGCGCTGCCACGTTGACCGCGATTCGGCAGTTGTCTCCCAAGTCCAGCGACTCTCGGATGCCGAGGGGCGGAGTCGCCTGGGTCGCGGGAAGATCGATGCCCGAATGAATCACCGAGATTCGATCTGACGGCACCCCACTCGCGATCAGCACGTCCCGAACGGCATGCGATATGGCAACGACGCGATTGGCCTGGCGCCACGGCCAGGATCGCCGAAGTGGAAAGTCTACCCGGCGGGTCGCGACGAGACGCGCACCGGCCCAGCGGGCGCAGACAGCGGCGAGAGCCAGGGCGTGGCTGTCATGCGCGTGCAGGATAGGCTGGTGAGCATGGCGTGCGGTGCGAAGCAGCGGAAGAATCACCCGCGGGTCCAGTCCTGCGCTCCACGCTGCCGATTCGACCGATACTCCGGCGCCCTGGAGGCGGCGTTCGAGCTCGCTGTGGCGGGAAGTGATGACGGTCTGGTCCAGGGCCGGCTCTCGGCTCAACGCGCGGGCAAGCAGCAGCACCTGACGCTGCCCCCCGCGCCATTCCCGGCCGGAGGCAACGTGGATAATACGCGGCATCTTCAGTGATCGAGGGCCCGGCGTCTCGTTACCGGGGGCAGCTGGGAGAACTCCCGAAGCAGCCCGCGCAGTTCGCTCAGACTGAATGGTTTGCGTAGCCACGGACGGTGCTGCTTCTCCAGAAACTGCAAAGTGTCGCCCCGAATCGTATCTCCGGTGCTGAACGCTACGCGGTCGGCCATGTTGGGGAAGCGGCGTCCCAGCTCCTCGTAGAATTCCTGTCCACCGGTTCGAGGCATGCGCAGGTCCGAGATGATGAGGTCGTAGGCGGCTTCGCCGACCTGGGCCAGCGCGGCCTGTCCATCGGCCGCGACATCGACCTTGTGTCCCCAGGCCTCGAGCGTAGCACGAACGTAGTGAAGTATGTGCGGCTCATCGTCAACCACGAGAACTCGCAGCTGGCGAATGGCGACCGGCGCGGCCTCCTGCGTCGGCGGTGGTGGCGGGGTCAAGCGTGCGGGGAGTTCGACCGTGAATGTTGCCCCTTCACCCGGTCGGGTGGACAGACTGATCATGCCTTGATGTTCCTTGACGATGCCCTGGCTGATCGAAAGACCGAGGCCGGTGCCCTCGCCTTCGGGCTTGGTGGTGAAGAAGGGCTCGAAGGCCCGGGCCGCGAGGGACTCGTCCATTCCTGGGCCGTCATCCCCGACTGTCACGGAGACACCGCCGAGCCAGCGCCTGGCCTGAATCCGGATCGTGCCGGGGCGACCGGTAGATGCGATGGCCTGAGCCGCGTTGTTGATCAGGTTGACGAATACCTGCTGGATCTGCACCGGATCGAGATCCAGGTCCGGCACATCGGGGTCGCAGGACAGTTCCGCCTCGACGCCGACCGCCATGAGCTGATTGCGGAGCAGGGTGAGTGTCGCCTCGAGCAGGGAGCGCATCGAAGTCGGCCGGCGACGATGTTCCTGTTTCCGCGCAAACCCCAGCAGGTTCTTCACGATCAGCGCCGCGCGTTCCGCCTCCTGCTGAATCACCAACAGCGGCTCTCGAATGCGGGGCGGCACTTCGCTGAACTCGGCGAGATAGTCGGCAAAACCGACCACCGAAGTGAGCGGGTTGTTCAGGTCGTGCGCGATGCCGGCGATCAGCTGGCCGATCGCCGAGAGCTTTTCCGATTGTACCAGCTGATCCTGGAGACGCTGCCGTTCGGTCTGGTCGCTGAGCAGCAGTACCACCCGCCCGCTCTCCCCGCCACTGATAGGAAAGACGGTCACTCCATAGATGCGGTCCCGATACCGGAACGTAGCAGCCGTTGCGGTGCCCGCGTCACCCAATGCCTGACGGATTCCAGCATGCCAGTCCTGCGGCATCAGTTCATGCCAGGGCCGGCCGACCAGGGTGGCAATCGGGATCTCGAGCAGCTGGCCAAGGGCGCGGTTGGCGCGCTGGACCCGGCCTCCCGGTTCGATGATGCACAGCGCGAGGCTAACCGCGTCCAATGTCTCTTCCCAGGCACGCTGTGAATTATCGGCCAGCTCGACGACTCTCGCGCTATCCAGGGCGACACCGGCCGCCGCTGCGAGCGCTTCAAGCAGAGCCAGGTTCAGACTGCCAGGCTGTTCCAGGCGAGCGAGCAGGACCCCAAGCCCCGGCCGTCGCGTGTGCAGACGCACCGCGATCACGGTGCTCGTGCCGTTGGCGTCGCTGACCGGTTCCGCTCTGCTGAGTGCGGCTTCGATGAGGCGCCGGTTCTCTCCCAGGCTTCTATCGCCACTCACAGTTTCGAGTTGGAGGGTTTCCGGGTCCAAAAGCGCCACGGCGCTTGCTACTGGCCCGAAGGTTGCTTTGACTTGTGCGACGAGGAGGTCCGCGACGGATTGCGGCCGCAGGGTGCCGGCAAGCGAGCGGGCAAACGCGGTAACTACCGAGAGGTCACGACCGGGAGAGTCCGTCATGATTCTCGCCAACACTCGTGGTCAACTGAAGCCCAACGACCTGCAGCTGGTGCTGTTGCTGCTGAGCCGCGGCTCCGCAACGCGTCGAGCGGTGCTGGAACAGCGGCTTACCCAGGAAGGGCCGGACAGCCTTCTCGAATCTCCCGACCTGCCCGAAGCCCTCCTCGCGGTCCGGACCATTCTCGTTCCCAGTCCTGCGCTGTTCTTCTATGTGATGGTTCGTCACGCCCTGCACACCGCCGAGGTGGAGGATCGGGAGCTGGCTGACTACCTCGCGGCGCTGCTGCTGGAGTTCGGGCGACGGGAGCGGGCGTACCAGGTGGACTGGAACGATGACCAACGGCATCGCTACGTGCTCGACATCCTGGCGGATCTCGAGCTCTCCCAAGGCGCGCGTCGCTTCAAGGTGATGGTCCATTTGGGCAATTACGCCCTCTGGCTGGCAGGGATCTTTCCCGACTACATCGCGGCGCGTCAGCTTCGCAGCGGCGGGCCGGATCTCAGCTACTACGATACGCTCGGTCGCCGGGGCTTCGAGCTCGCTTCGGACCACGCGCTTGCCGACCACTACAACCTCGAGACGGTTTTTCGCTCGGCGGCCGAACGGTATCCTGAAGTTCGCGGTGCGCTCAACGACATCAGCGAGCGCGTCTTTTTCCCCTCCGGCTATCTCCACTGATCCTGCCGGGCTGCGGTCGAAACCCGGTTCGCCTCCCGCACCAAGGCTTGAAACAATCCCAGATCGGGCGGTTCCGCCGCTGCATGGAACTCTTCCGGATGCCACTGCACCGCGAGCAGCCAGCCAGGGCCGCCTTCCTGTTCCATTCCTTCGGCTAACCCGTCAGGCGACAGGGCGGAAACCCTGAGGCCCGGGGCAAGCTTGCGAATACCCTGATGATGGAATGAATTCACCTCGAGTTGTGTGGCCCCCAAGGCCTTGGCCAGTATCGTCTGGGGCACGACCTCGACTCGGTGGGTGCGGTCGTCCCTGGCGCCCTTTTGACGGTGATCGATCTCCGCGGGCCGCTGGCTGGGGAGGTCCTGCCAGAGTGTGCCGCCCAACGCGACGTTCACCAGTTGAAAACCGCGACAGATCGCGAGCGTCGGGACCTGCCGGTCGCGCGCTGCGCGGAACACCGCCAGCTCGAATGCGTCCCGCTGGGGATCGATCGGATCGAGCGAAGGATGAGGTGCCTCGCCATAGTGCGAGGGATCCATGTCGTCTCCGCCGGTGAGCAGCAAACCGTCCACCGTCTCCACGACGGGTCCGGCGAGGTCGGCTCCCAAAAGCGGGGAAAGAATCAGCGGGATTCCACCGGCGCGCAACACGCTGCGCACGTAGGCGGAGTTCACCCCGCTGCGGTCGGCGCCGCTTACCGCGCGGGTCAGTCCGGTTACACCGATCCTTGGCGTCATGGGTGCACCGAATCCGGGAAGAACGGGCATCGCGGGTCCTCGTACCGCTCAACCGGAAGCTGAATTCCGAGCAGCGGTACCATGACGGAATCAATCGCCACCGAGCCGAGCTCGGGTGCATCCCGGATCGGAGCCGATTCGTAGAGCATCACGCCCCGGGGTTTTCCGCTGGGATCCACCACAAGCACACCAAACCCTGGCCGCACCTTGGTGGGAAGATTCCCTTCCATGCCGATCACTAATTTTTCACCGGTGCGCCCGGCGATGGCGGAGTAGGCCGGTCCGGCTGCAAGGCGAACCACGACGCGCTCCGGCAGGGCCGAGGGCGGAGTACTCAGGGTCTGCCCCGGGACGCCGAATTGCTCCAGCAGCAGGCTGGCCCCGGCCATGGCGGTGAACCCGCAGGTCGCTCCACCTGAGGGCTTGCCACACGCCCCCAGGGCGACCAGGAGTAGAGGAGTGAAACAGGTCATCCGCATGCCGTAAGTTAACACCCGGGCGACGGTTCCTTGACGGTCGGTGGGTCGGTACCGTAGCATTTGAGCATGGCCCTCTATGAATATCGTTGTAGCGCCTGCGACCACGTCTTTTCGGTGTCCCATCCGGTCGAGGAGCACGGGAAGGCGCGGGTGACCTGCCCCAAATGCAAGTCGACGAAAGTCGAACAGGTCTTTTCTCCGTTCTACGCCAAGACCGTCCGGAAATCCTGAGCGTGTTCGAAGGACTGCGCGGGCGTGCGCGGGCGGCGGCCCTGCAGGCCGCGGTCATCGAGGCCAAGGTTGCGGTCGGTCACCTGCGTGACGGAATCGCGGCAACCGAGCGGGAGCTCGCACTGGAGCAAAAACATCTCGGGGACGCCGAGCGGCGGGGAGAACTTGCGCGGCAGATTCCCGATGCCGAAACCGTCGCGATCGCCGAACGTTTCGCCGCCAAACACCGGGAGCGGGCAATCGTCCTGGAACGGAAGTTGTCGGTGCAGAAGGACGAGTTGGTCTTGGCAGAGGGCGAGCTGGCCGAGATGACCGAGGCCTTGAAGAGCCCGGTTGGTGAGCCCGAAGCCGACGATCCGACCTTGAAGATCCGAATGGATCGAGCCGGCTACGAGGCGGCGGCCGAGGCCCAGCTCGCGCACCTCAAGAGGAAGCTGGGAAAGGACAAACCGTGAGAACAGTGCTCATGGGTCGTCCTGCAACATCCGCCGAACCTCTCGCTCAAAACTCATAGGTCGCAAACCGCCAGCGTCCCGGGGTCCCGGGAGATGTTCGGGGTCAGAGTTCTGTCAGAGCTTGCGGTCGCTCGAACGCGGCACGTGATTGGCTGCTACCGTTCACTCGGAATCCCCCACTAAGGAGAAACGACCTTGGCGACGACGTCAGGTGCCCCCGCGGCGGGCGCACCGCCCTCGCACGACGCTCCGGCTGCGGGGCAGTCCGCCCAGCATGACACCGCCTTCTTCGGGCACCCGCGCGGGTTGGCGACTCTTTTCTTCACCGAGATGTGGGAGCGTTTCGCCTACTACGGCAACCGCGCCATCCTGATCCTCTTCATGACGGCGTCGGCTGCGATCGGCGGATTGGGATGGGACGTTGCCAAGGCGGGCGCGGTTTACGGGACCTATGTAGCACTGGTCTATATGCTGTCGCTGCCCGGGGGATGGATGGCTGACAAAATCCTGGGGCTCCGCCGGGCGGTGCTCTACGGCGGCATCTTCATCATGGGCGGACAGATCTGTCTCGCCATACCGGGAAGCACGCTCTTCTTCCCGGGGCTTGCCTGTATCATCATCGGCACCGGTCTGTTAAAGCCCAACGTCAGCGCGATCGTCGGGGAGCTCTACACCCAGGAAGACCGCCGGCGTGATGCCGGCTTTTCCATTTTCTACATGGGCATCAACCTCGGCGCCTTCATCTCGCCACTGGTCGTCGGGTATCTGGCCCAGGGAAGCACGTTCCAGGGCTTCCTGCAGAACGCGGGACTCGATCCCCGGAATTCCTGGCACTGGGGCTTCGGCATCGGTTCGCTGGGTATGCTCTTCGGCTTGATCCAGTATATGCAAGGGTGGAAGTACCTCGGTCAGGCAGGCATCCATCCCAGCATCACCCCGGCCTCTCCTCAAGGCGCGCAGGCCCGGCGGGCCTTTTGGACCGGAGCGATTGCAATTGTGGCGGTCATCGCGACCATTGCGCTGCTGGTACAGAAGAACGTGATCTCGGTTCAAACCGTCACCAATGGATTCAGTTGGCTGTACCTCGTGATCGTGGTCGGCTTCTTCGTCTGGCTCTTCCAGTTCGGTCAATGGACCAGGGAGGAACGCAAGCGGCTGATCGTGATCCTGGTGCTCTTCTGTGCCGCCGCAGTGTTCTGGTCTGCATTCGAGCAGGCGGCTTCCACGCTGAATCTCTTCGCCCAGCGGAATACCGATAACCAGCTCCTGGGGATCACCTATCCGCCCAGCTGGCTCCAGTCGGTGAACGCCCTGATGATCATCATCTTCGCGCCGGTTTTCGCCTGGCTCTGGCTGCGGCTGGGCAGGCGCGATCCGTCGAGCCCCACCAAATTTGCCGTTGGTCTTCTCTTCGTAGGACTCGGCTTCGCGGTCATGATCGGTGCAGCGGCGGCGTCGGCCAGCGGGCAGCTTGTGAGCCCGATGTGGCTCGTCCTCACCTACTTCCTGCACACCGTCGGCGAGCTTTGCCTCAGCCCGGTCGGGCTTTCATCGATGACGCGGCTGGCCCCGGACCGGGTGAAGGGGATGATGATGGGTGTGTGGTTCCTGGCGGCGTCGGTAGGCAATCTGATCGCTGGACGCGTGGCCGGCTTCTACACCTCGTTCTCACTGACCCAGCTCTTCGGGGCGGTCACCGCCTTCGCGCTGGTGGCGAGCCTGATCATGTTCCTGCTGATCCGGCCGATCAAACGGATGCTGGCGCGGGAGTAGGCCTACTTGGTCTTGAAGATCCGGAAGAGGTAACGCAGGGAAGGGAACAAGACCGCCGCACCCAGGACCAGGGCAGCCAAGGTGAGCTGCAGGGTCACCCGAGGTGCGGCGGCTTCTTTTATGGTGAGGTCAGGCGGAAGCAGGTAGGGATACTGTGCTGCCGCCCATCCCCAGATGATGCAGGTGAGTTGCGCGGCGGCGGCGAACCGCGCCAGATGCCAACGCCGCTTCCAGAGTGCGACGAGTGCCGTCACCGCGCACGCTCCGGTGAGCAGGTGAATCGGGATCGCGCGAGTCGAGCCGAGCAGTCCCTCCTGCATGAGCGGGGCATCGCGGAGCGCCGTCAGCAGAGTCAGCACTGCCGCCACAAAACAGAGCCCGCCGGCGATGAGCGCCCGGGTCCGGAAATCCTCTTTCAATGATTCGCCGTCGGCCTCGATGGTGAGATAGACCGCCGCGAGGAATGCGAACAGGACGACAGTGAAGAGTCCCAGAGACAGCGCGAAAGGCGTGAGCCACGGTGAGACGTACCCGGCGACGAAGTCCGTCCCCGGGGCGGGCGGGTGTACTCGCCCGGACGCGATCGCACCAACACACACGCCGAGCAGGAAGGGAGTCAGCAGGCTGGCGATCGAAAAGGTCCGGCCCCAGCGGCGCTGCGCCACATCGTGATGGGTGTCGTAGGAGCGGAAGATGAAGGCGGACCCCCGGAGCACGATGCCGAAAAGCATTAGAGTGAGGGGGATGTGCAGCCCCACGGCGATCCGGCTGAACACGATTGGGAAGCAGGTGAAGAGCAGCACCACCACGAGGATAAGCCACACATGGTTCGCTTCCCAGACCGGGCCGATTGCGTTGGCGATGAGCTCACGCTGGCGGTCGCGCCGCGGACCGGAGGCGAGCAGGTCCCAGACCCCTCCGCCGAAATCCGCGCCACCCAGGATGATGTAACCGTTCAGGGCGATGAGGACGACAGCCGCGATGAGGAGTGCTTCAAACGTGTGGCCCATTACCCCTTCACCTCAACCTTCGGCCCGGGTGAATAGAGGCGACTCCAGTCTCTGGTCACCGGGCTCCGGATGATCTGGGAGTAAAGCATCCAGCCGACGATCGCGCCGAGAAAGAGATAGAGCAGCGTGATCAAAGTGAATGGAACCACGAGGCCCGGCATCGGAGTCACCGCCTCCGCAGTTCTCAGGACACCGGAGATGATCCACGGCTGCCGACCGACCTCGGTCACGACCCATCCTGCTTCGATGGCGAGGAATCCCATCGGCCCGGCGAGGATGATGGCCTTGAGCAGCAGGCGATTCTGCGGAACGTCTCGTCGTCGCAGCGCAGTGATCGTCACCCAGAGAGCGACAAGAGCCATATAGCTGCCGAGTCCCACCATGGTCTGAAAGGCCAGGTGGACGATCGTGATGTTGGGCCAGTCCTCCCGGGGAACCTGGTCCAGGCCCTTCACCTCGGCTTGCGGATCGTGATAGGCCAGGAGTGAGAGCCCGTATGGAATCTCGATTCCAAAGCGAACTTCCCGCCGTTCCGTGTCGGGCAGCCCGCCCACCAGCAGTGGCGCAGCGCGCCGAGTCTCGAAGACCGACTCCATCGCGGCGAGCTTGGCCGGTTGATACTCCGCCACGTTCCTGGCACTGATGTCCCCGGAAACCGGCTGCAGCAGGGCGGCCGGCGTTCCCACCATGAGGCCGATTTGCAGCGCCCGACGGTGGAAGGCGTTCATCGGATCCCCAAGGAGGAATAGTGCGTGGACGGCGGAGACGGCGAGGCCGGTCGCGGCGTACGCGGCGAGCGTCATGTGCAGGGTCTGCTGGAATGCCGCCGGGTTGAGCATGGCGCGGATCGGGTCCAGGTCGGTGAGTTGCCCCGAGACCACCTTGAATCCGGTGGGCGTATTCATCCAGGCGTTCGCGATGACCACGAAGATCCCGGACAGCACACCGCTGAATGCCACGAGCATTCCTGCCCCGATGTGAGCTTTGGGTGGAATCCGCGCCCGACCGTAGAGGTAGATGCCGAGGAAAATGGCTTCGGTGAAGAAGGCGAAGCCCTCCAGGGAGAACGGCATGCCGATGATCGGGCCCGCCATTTCCATGAACCTGGGCCAGAGGAGACCCAGCTCGAAGCTGAGGACCGTCCCTGAGACTGCACCAACGGCGAACAGAATCGCGGTGCCCTTCGCCCAGCGCCTGGCCAGCTCGAGGTAGACCGGATCATGAGTCGCGCGCCAGCGCCACTCGGCCAATACCATGAGCAGGGGCATGCCGATGCCCACCACCGCGAAGATGATGTGAAAGGCCAGCGAGATGGCCATCTGGGAGCGGGCGGCGAGCAGGTCGGGCATGCCGCCTAGAACAATAGCTCTATCCCGAGACGAAGGAGGTGTGGCGGCCCGTAGAAGAACAGCGGCTGGGTGTAGTCCTTGACCGCCGCCTGGTAGAGCGGCATCAACTCTCCGGCGCCTTCCACGTAGCCATTGTGGTCGAGGTCTGCCCAGGCGCGGTACCGCGGGGATTCATAGGGGATAGGTTCGGGATGCATGGCGTACGCGCTGTCCACCAGGGCCTGCATCTCGGCGTTGCTCGCATCGACCGTTCCCGACGTGCGCCTGACGGCCACGATGTTGCGCTTGTTGAGAATATTGCGCCCGTCGAGGTAGACGCTCCCTCCCAATCTCCCCAGCCTGAACGGCCGCCGAATCAGCATGTCGAGCGTGCTGGTGCTCGGCAGGCGATTGTCATTGGGCAGGCCGATCAAACTGTCTCCTGCGAGATTGGTTCGGGAGTACGGCAATCCCGATCCCCAGCGAAAGATCAGCGAGGCCTGAAAATCGGCGAGGACGTGAGCGCCCAAAAGAGTTGGGCCCCACCGGGCAGGAGTCTGGCC
>DATBGE010000197.1:0-30900 GCA_036558125.1 Gemmatimonadales bacterium
TGTTGGGGTCGGCGTTGTCATTCTTCCAGAGGAATGGCGAGTCGGGATTTCCGCTCGACGTGCCGTCGGTCTCGATGTTGTTCCACGGCGCCTGCAGACGAATCCGGTTGATCCCCAGCTCATTCACCGCGAGATGGGTGACCGAGTCGGCCAGCGCCGTGCTGTAGGAGTAGGGCGGATCGGCCGAATTGGTCGAAGCCACTTCCCACGCCTCCCAGGTCTGGAAGGTCTGGGCTGCATTGACGGTCACATTAGGCGGGTTGTTGTTCCCGCTCACGATCGTAATGGTGGCGGACTGTTGATGGCTCCCCGCCCCGACGGAAACGGAGAAGATCCCGGTCGAAGCGCCCGCGGTAAACACTCCCACCGTGTCTGCCGCTGTGCTCGTGGAGTGGCGGGTCCCCCCGCTCACCGTCCAGTTCAGGTCCGGACAGGAAACCGGAATGCCTTGTATGTCGCGACAGGAGGCCACAAATACCTGGGTCCCGGAGGGGGACATGGTCACAGTGGCAGGATTCAGCACAATTCCCGCAAGCTGACCGGGCTGTACGCCTATCGCGTCCGAGCCAGAGCAGCCCAGGGAAAGGAGCAGGAAGGCCGCAAGTTGGCCTGCTCCATACCGATAGGGGTTGTAACCAGGCTTCATGTGGTATTTTCCTTGCTGCGGGCCGCCGTATTGTCTCCAGCTTCACTAACACAATTCATGCCCGGGTCCGAATGCCAGTGAGCGAGGTTACGACGGTCGACGCCAGCCTGCGCGATTGGATTCGGCTTATTCGGCCGCAGCAGTGGATCAAGAACGCATTTGTTCTCACTCCATTGCTCTTCTCCGGAAAATTTCTTGCCCTCACTGCCGACCTGCGGGCCGGGTTGGCCTTCATCTCCTTCTGTTTCCTCGCCAGCGCGGTGTATGCCTGGAACGACATCCTCGACCGAGAGGGAGACCGGCAGCATCCCACGAAGAGACTGCGCCCGGTCGCTGCGGGCCGCATCAGCGTGTCCACCGCGGCCTGGTCCGGAGTTGTTCTCGCGGCCATTGGGCTGGCCGGCTGCGCCGTTCTGGGGAAATCCGTTCTTGTGGTCGCAGTTGCGTACCTGGGCCTCAACGTTCTCTACTCCTTCCGGCTGAAGCACGTCGTCGTTCTCGACGTGTTCTGTGTCGCCGGATTCTTCGTACTCCGCCTCCTCGCTGGCGCGCGCGCCGTGGCGGTGGTGCCATCGATCTGGCTCCTGCTCTGCGGCGGCCTGCTGGCACTCTACCTCGGGTTCGCCAAGCGGCGTCACGAACTTGTCCTTCTCGGCAGCGGGTCATCCCAGCACCGCACCGTTCTCGCTGACTACAGCCCGGCCTTCCTCGACCAGATGTCCGGCGTGCTCCTTTCCGTGACGATTGTCGCGTACATCATGTACACGCTTTCTCCGGAGAAATTGGCCGAAATCGGTTCATACCGCCTCACCTACAGCACCGGCTTCGTGCTGTATGGCGTATTCCGCTACTTGTTTCTTGTGCACCAGAGGGAAGGGGGCAACCCCAACGACGTCCTCTTCACCGATCGAGCGCTCCTCGCGTCGGTTGTGCTCTGGTTTCTCTACTGTTTCTGGGTGATCTATTCCCCGCGCTGAATCGGCCGTGGCGCGCAATTTCCTCGCGCTGGGTGGCGGGGAAGTGGCGGCCCGGGTCATCTCGTTCGGTGCGACCGTCTACCTGGCCCGCACTTTGGGCGCGGCTGGGTATGGTATCATCGCTGTGGCGATGGCGATCATGCTTTACCTGACCTACCTGACGGACTGCGGGGTGGAGGTACTTGGGGTTCGGGAGGTGGCGGCTGCTCCGGCACAGGTCGGGAAACTGGTCCCTCCGGTCTTATCGCTCCGCCTCGCCGTCGCTGCGACTACAGTCCTGATCGTCGCAGTCCTCGGTCTCACCGTACTTCCACAGCCTGATGGTGCGGTGCTGGCGGGTTACAGCCTCATCCTGCTGGCCGTGGGTGGCAATACTCGCTGGGTCCACCTCGGGTTGGAGCGCGCAGGTTTCGCTGCGTTGGCTCGTGCCGCCGGCGAAGCCACGATGCTCATCATCGTCCTGGTCTTGCTCCGTGATGCCGGGGACCTCGGCCGGGTTCCACTGGCCCAGTTCACCGGCGACATGCTCGCTGCGATCCTGCTGGGTTGGGGATTGAGCCGAGTCGGGCACCGGCTCATCATGCGTTGGGACCTTGGAGAAGCCAGCCCCGTCGTACGGCAAGGATCCTGGCTGGCCGCCAACGCGATTGTTGGTCTGCTGATCTACAACTCCGACCTGATCTTTCTCCGGATCTTCAGGACCCCACAGGAAGTGGGTCGTTATGCTGCAGCGTATACCCTCATCAGCTTCCTGCTTAACCTGGGGGTGACATACGGGCAGAGTCTGCTACCGACCTTCACCCGCCTCAACCCGGATCCGGCGGAGCAGCGGTCCCTCTATCATGCCGCGATGGCGCAGGTGTACGCCGGCGCAATGCCGCTCGCCGTTGGCGGTTCGCTGGTGGCGGGCGGGTTGCTGCTGCTGGTGTTCGGCCCCCAGTTCATCACCGCGGCTACCGCGCTGGTCATTCTGCTTTGGTCGATTCCAGTGGCCTTCTTCCGCAACGTTCCCCAGACGGCGCTCATTGCGGCGGGGCGGCAGGAATGGGTGTTCCGGTTCACGCTGATATCTGCGGTACTAAACCTCGTACTCAATCTCGCTGTCATCCCGCGCTGGGGCATGTTAGGCGCCGCGCTCGCGACCCTGGGCACCGAGATCGTCCGCACCACGATCACTCTGCGCGGTGCGGTCCGCGCGGGATTCCCCTTGCCCTCCCCCGGCAAGTTCTGGCGCGCCTCAATCGCTACGGTTGCGATGGCGGCGGTGCTGTTGGTCTTCCGGCCGGGCCCAGTGGTCGCCTCCATTTTCCTCGGGGCCCTTACCTATTGCGCGGTGCTGATCCTGGCCGGCGGGATCCGGCTCCGGCGCGGCATGCTACCGGAGCTCACCTTGTGACGGCGCCGGTGCGCGAACCCCGCCCTGCTGCGGGCCATCCGATCTGGATGGCATTCCGTATCGCGTTAGGGATCGGTCTCCTCGTCCTGGTACTGGAGAAAACCGGTGGCTGGAGAAGCGTCGCACAGCTGTTTAGCGCGCCGTGGCTGGTTCCCGGATTCGTACTCTTTACCCTGGTGGGTGCTGCGGTGGAGGCCCGCCGGCTCACCTTGTTGCTGCGGTCACAGCGGCGTGAGCTGCCCTTTCGGGCCAGTCTGACCCTGGTGGTGATCAGCGTCTTCTTCAGTCTGTGTATTCCCGGGGGCACCGGCGGCGACCTCGTCAAACTGTACTATTTGGCCCGGGAGAATCCCTCCCGCAGCATCGAGATAGCCACTGTGATCGTAGTCGATCGAGCGGTGGGACTGTTCTCCATGCTGCTTCTGGTCACCGCACTGGCCCTCGTCCATTTACGCCTGCTGCTCGAGGGTGGGCCAGTGGCGGTACTCGCCATCGCAGCCTTCTCCGGGCTCCTGCTGGTGATACTGCTCGCCGCGCTGTCCTGGTCATCCTCGATACGTGCCGTGCCATTGTATCGCTGGCTCACCACCCGGGCGCCGCTTCACCGCGTGCTGGCACGCGGGCTCGATGCCCTGCATGAATTCCGCACCCACCGCGACGCGGTGTTCCGCGCGGTGGGACTGTCAACGCTGGGTCAGCTGGCTCTCGCCATTGCGTTCGCTGCGGCAGGCACCGTTCTGGTGCCCGGCTGTCCGATCCTCCTCACGCCTTTCCTTTCACTCCTCGGGCTGGTAGCCAACTGGGTGCCGTTAACTCCCGGTGGGCTCGGTATCGGTGAAGCGGCCTTCGCTGGCCTGTTCCGCCTGCTCGGTTTCGCCGGCGGCGAGAAGCTGTTGTTCGCCTGGCGAGTCGGCATGCTGCCGCTCGCCATACTCGGGGCGTTGCTTTACATCCTGAGGTTCCGCCGCGGGCTGGCGCTGACGGGATCCGATTCGAGGGCGCAATGAGCGCTGCTACGGGCGGCCCGGCCGTGCATGCCCTCACTGGAGCGGACGAAGGAGCTTGGACCCGTTTCGTGGAGCGCCACCCCTTGAGCACTCTCTACCACACCCTGTCGTGGCGGGATGTGGTATGTGAGGTGTTCGGTCACCAACCGCTATATCTCCGTTGTGAACGGGCCGGCGAGACGGTCGGCGTGCTGCCCCTGTTCCTGGTGCGGTTCCCCATCCTCGGATCGAAGCTCATATCCATCCCATACGATGTCGGTTCGGGTGGGCCGGTTGGAGATGCCGCCGCGGAAACCGCCCTGGTGGATCGTGCCATCGAACTGGCGAGGGAACTCAGGGTAGGCTTCCTGGAGCTGCGTTGTGGCGCTCCGCTCCAGGGAAAAGTTCCGCCGGCCCTCATCCGGAGTGAGCCCTTGATCATCTCCGACATGGAGCTGGACCACCACGATAAGGTCTGGGCCCAGGTAAGTCCCGACAATCGCCAATCCATCCGGAAAGCGCAGCGCCGCGGCGTCACAGTCCGGGAAGCGGAGACGATGGCGGATTACCAGGCTTTTTACGCAGTGTACCTCTCCGCCTTTCGGGAATTTGGAACCCCTCCATATGGCCCCCGATACTTCCCGGCCGTGTGGCGCCGGCTCTATCCCACGAAATCGGTGCGGTTGTTGCTGGCCGAAGTGGAAGGGCGGGTGGTAGGAGGCTTGCTCCTCTATTGCTGGCAGAAAAACCTGGTGAGCAAGTTTGCCGCGGCGTCGTCCGAGGCGGTGCCACTCCGGGCCTACGCGGCGCTGTATGGCCGGGCCATCGATTTGAGTCTCGAGTTGGGCGCGGAACGGCTGAGCTGGGGAACCTCATCCCAGAATCAGAAGGGGCTGATCGAGTTCAAGGAGCGCTGGGGTGCCACGAGCCGGCCTGCGGTCTTCTACGATCTCACTGTGCGGCGACGGCCACCCTCCATCGAGGCGTATTATGATTCCGAGGGCGTTACCCGGAAGGCCTGGCGCCGACTGCCGCTGCCGCTGACCAGCGTCCTGGGCGGGTGGCTCAACCGCTGGTTTTGTTGACCGGTCTGGTCTTGCGCAGCACGTAGAATGTGTTGCGGGCACCGATATCAAGAAACGTCGCGGCGTGGATCACCGGCTGTTTGCTCTCGATTTCGAATCCGATCCCACTGGCGCGAGCTTCGAAGTCGGCGTCACTGGTGAAATTAAACAGGTGGTCGAACTGCGGGATGTTGGTCGCGGTAGTCGCCACCACCCTCCCCCCGGGTTCCAGGGCGTCATGACAATCCTCCAGCAGCCCGTAGGGCTGGTGCACATGCTCCAGCAGCTCGATAGCCAAGATGCTGTCGAACCGGCCCGCACCCCGCTCGAACGTGGCGCGATGAAATCGGGCCGTCGTATGGTGTCGGGTCATGGCTTCATCAATCGTCAGATCATAGACATCGATCGCGCTGGCTCGCCCGCTCAGGAGATGGAGCTCGAGTCCGGGACCCGCGCCGATAATCGCCGTTCGGCCGAGGAAAAAACTGAGTTGGTCGAGCGCCTTGAAGATCTGAAACCGGTGACCGCTCACCAGGACCGAGAGGAGGAGGGCCGCGTCGTAGGCTACCCTGTCGGGCGCAGGCGCGGCCGCTTCGGGATCCTCCAGCGGATAGCGCCCGGTTTCCTTGAAGCGCTTCATGTCCTCAGTGTAGCGCGCGATGAAGGACTGGTATTCCCGCAGGAAGACCTGCTCCGACAGCCCCCTCAGACCGCAGAAGACATCGATGTATTGGTCGATCCGCTCCGCTAGCGCCCGATCGGGCGCCGAAGCCTGCTTTAGGATCTCCGCATGGCTGATGCGGAGACGGCGGTCCATGCGGATGATGGCCTCGATCATGACGTACCCTTCCTCGATTCGCTGAGGGCGTATGGAACGAGTGACGTACGCCCAGGCCCAGGCACTTCGCGACGAGGAACTGGCAGGCCTTCCCCCGCTCCGGATCGCGCTGCTTGCCAATATCGTGGTGAACCCGCTCGTGGCCTTCCTTCGCCATGCGGCATTTCGCTTGGGGCTTCGGGCCCAGTGTCGCATCGGACAGTACGACAATGTCCTTCAGGCCGCACTCGGCAGCGAACCTGGCTTGCTCGGCTCCGAGACCGATGTCGTCCTGGTGTTTCTCAAACTGGAGACGCTTTCCTGGCCGCTCGCTCGTGGGTTCCCGGGCCTAACGCCGGCCCAGCTGCATGCCGAGCTGGAACGGGTCAAGGCGTACGTTATCGATGTACTTGCAGGAATCCGGCACCAGACATCTGCGCTGATTCTCTGGTATGGCTTCGAGCGGCCGCTCTATCCTGCCCTGGGCATCGCGGATGCGCAACGTCCCGACGGACAGCTCAGGAGCATCGAGAACCTCAACGCCGCCGTCCGCGAGGCGCTGCACGCCCATGCCGGGGCCTACTGGATCGACGCCGATGCCTGTCTGGGTCGTGTCGGCGAGAAGGCGTACTACGATCTGCGCTACTGGCACATCGGCAAGGCACCATACTCCCTGGCCGCGGTCCGGGAGATCGCGGACGAGATCGTCAGATTCGTACGCGCGCTCAAGGGAAAGAACAGGAAGGTTCTGGTGCTCGACTGCGACAACGTCCTCTGGGGCGGCACCATTGGCGAGGATGGGCTGGAGGGCATCCGGCTGGGGCAAACCTACCCCGGCTCGGCCTACCGCGAATTTCAGCAAGAAGTCGTCAACCTGTACAGCCGGGGAATCGTGCTGGCGCTGTGCAGCAAGAACAACGAGGCTGATGTGTGGGAGGTGTTCGACCGCCATCCAGAAATGGTGCTTCAGCGGCGCCATTTCGCGGCGGCGCAGATCAACTGGGACGACAAGGCCACAAACCTCCAGCGCATCGCCGTCGAGCTCAACCTCGGCCTGGACAGCCTGGTCTTCGTGGACGACAGCGACTTCGAGGCAGATCTCATCCGGCAGCTGCTGCCCGAAGTCGAGGTGTTGCGGGTACCCTCCGAATCGGCCGTGGAGAACCGGAATCTGTTGGTTGCATCGGACTGGTTCGACACGCTCACTCTGTCGGCTGAGGACCGGGAGCGGGGGGCGGCCTACCAGGCCGAAGCGGCGCGGCAGCGGCTCCGGGTGGCCAGTGACGATCTGGAGGCCTACTACCGCTCGCTCGAGATGGTGCCCGAGATCCGGCTGGCGGATCCCCTCACCATCCCGCGCATCGCGCAGCTGACCCAGAAGACCAACCAGTTCAACCTCACCACCCGGCGCTACTCTGACGAAGACATCGCCCGGCTGGCCGCCAGCAAATCGGCGGATGTCATCTGGCTCCGGCTGCGGGATCGCTTCGGAGATGCGGGCATCGTGGGGGTGTGCATCCTGCGCTATGAAAACCGGCAGGCCATCTTCGACACTCTGTTGCTCTCCTGTAGAGTGCTGGGACGCGGCGTGGAGGACGCCTTCGTGGCCCACTGCCTCCAGCGGGCGGCGAGCCGGGGCTGTGATCTCGCGGTCGGCGAGTATCGCCCCACTCAGAAGAACGGCCAGGTGAGCGACTTCTACCAGCGCCGCGGGTTCGCACCCCTCTCCAGCGAGGGCAATGGCCAGCGCTTCAGTATCGGCCTGCCGGCCAAGCTCGAGCCGCCCGGGTTCTTCGCCCGCATCGAATCCGAGCTGGTCCCCTGACTGTCGCCATGGAGGGTCGATGAGCCTGCGTGACCGCGTGATCCGCGTGACCAGCCAGGTGTTGAACGTACCGGCCGAGTCGATCACCGACGACTCCTCACCCCGCACGGTCGAGGGCTGGGATTCACTCGGTCACATGAATCTGATGCTCGCTCTGGAAGAAGAATTCGGGGTGCAATTCAGCGACGAGCGGATCCTGCAGCTGCTCAGCGTGGGGGCCATTCTCCAGGCGCTCAGGGAGCTCTCGGGTCCCGGGGCGAGCCATGCCTAACATCCGGCACATCCTCTCGCACTATCGCTTCAAAGAGATCGTTGTCCGCGTCGCGGAGGAGTATGTCTGGTGGCTGATCCGCAGCCTGCCGGGGTTCGAGGGGGTGTGGCTCCGCTACCTCTTTCTCAAGCTGACGACCAAGAGGCTGGACGGGTTCTGCTGGATCAGCCAGGGCTGCAGTATCGCGAACAGCTTCGGCCTCTCGATCGGTACCAAGTTTGCGACCAACCGGAACTGCACCATTGATGGAATCGGCGGGATTGAGATTGGAGACAACACCGGGATTGGACCCAACTGTGTCATCCAGTCGCAGGAACACACCATGCTCAATCAGGACGGGCATTTTGGGGAGGAGGCATACCGCCGCCGACCCATTACCATCGGGTCCAATGTGTGGATCGGCTCCAACTGTTACATCAAGGCCGGGGTGACCATAGGGGACAATGCCGTGGTCGGCGCCTGCTCCAACGTGGTGTCCGACGTGCCGGCCAACGGCCGGGTCATTGGGGTCCCCGCTAGACCGTACGTGCAGGCCATGCGAGACCTGCTCACCGGCTCTCGACCATTGCCATGAACTTTCCTTCGGAGAGGCTCCAGGAATGAAGGCCGTGACCCAGGACATGCAGAGCGGTGGATTGGCCGTGGCTGAGGTGCCCCCGCCCGCGCTGCAGCCCGGAGGTGTGCTCGTGCGGGTCCGGCGGTCGCTGATCAGCCTCGGCACCGAGCGGGCGATCATCGCGCTCGCCAGAAAGGGGCCAATCGGTAAGGCGAAGGACCGGCCCGACCTCGTCCGCAAAGTGATGAACCGTGCCAAACAGGAAGGGCTGTGGAACACCTACCAGGTGGTCAAGAACCTGATCAGCTCTCCGATTCCGTTGGGCTACTCCTGCGCTGGTGAAGTGATCGCGGTCGGGCGGGAGGCTGGGGAATTCCATGTGGGGGACCGGGTCGCTTGTGCCGGACTCAATTTCGCCAACCACGCCGAGGTGGACTACATCCCCCGGAACCTGGCGGCGAAGATCCCTGACGAGGTGTCCTACGATTCGGCCTGCTTCGTTGCGCTTGGCGCGATCGCAATGCAGGGCGTGCGCTTGGCCCAAATCGAATTAGGCGAGACGGTCGTGGTACTTGGCCTTGGTCTGGTAGGCCAGATCGCCGCTCAGCTCGCTCGTTGTGCCGGGGCGACCGTGCTGGCCTTTGATCCCGAACCGTCCAAGACAAAGCTCGCCCTCCAGCTCGGAGCCCATCACGCCGCTACGAGTGCGGAGCAGCTCGCCGCCCTGGTGCAGGACGCGACCGATCGCCACGGTGCCGACGCCGTCCTGGTCTGCGCTGCAACCAAGTCGGACGGACCCCTGCGCCAGGCCGCGGAGGTTTCCCGCCTGAAGGGGCGGGTCGTGATCGTAGGAGACGTGGGACTCCAGGTCGAGCGGCGGCCATTCTTCGAGAAGGAGCTGAGCCTGGTCGTGAGTCGGTCGTACGGCCCGGGCCGCTACGATCCAAGCTACGAGGTGCACGGAACGGATTATCCGCTGCCCTACGTGCGCTGGACCGAACGGCGCAACATGGCCTCCTTCCTCGACCAGATCAGCCGCGGAACGCTCGCGGTCGAGCCACTGATCACCCAGCGGTATCCCATCGCGGAGGCGGAGACCGCCTATGAGGTGGTCACCGGCAAGCGTGACGTGCCGGCCATCGCCATTGTCCTCGAGTATGAAGGAGAAGAGAAACCGGTCAGTAAGATCATTCTGCCTACGGCGTCCCGCCCCGCCCGGGCTGACACGATCAAGCTCGGCGTCATCGGGGCGGGGCAATTCGCCAAGGGAATCCTGCTTCCTGAGTTTCTCCGCCAAAAGGGAGTGCAGATCGAGGCCGTGTGCACCGCATCAGGGCTGACCAGCCAGCACTCCGCGGGCCGTTACGGCGCGCGATTCTGTACCAGCGATCCGGCCGAGGTGCTCAAGGATCCGGCAATCCATGCGGTGATCATCGCCACCCGACACGACCAGCACGCTCCGCTCACCTGCGCCGCTCTCGCCGCCGGGAAGGCGGTCTTTGTCGAGAAGCCCTTGGCGGTCACCGAAGTCTCGCTTCGGGAAGTCGAGGCCGCGGTTCAGAATGGCACCTCCGACCGGGTGATGGTCGGCTTCAACCGGCGCTTCGCCCCGCTCGCGATGCAGTGCCGCGACTTCTTCCAGAACCGGCAGGGGCCGCTGAGCCTGCTTTACCGGATTAACGCCGGCCGGCTTCCCGCCGACAGCTGGGTGCTCGATCCGGTTACCGGGGGTGGCCGCATCGTTGGAGAGGTGTGCCACTTCGTGGATCTCTGTGCCTTCATGACCGGCGCCCTGCCGGAGCGGGTGTTTGCCGAAGAGGTGAAATCGGCCGACCAGCGGCTGGGCGACCGTGAGGCGGTCAGCATCAGCATCCGGTTCGCCGACGACTCGATCGCCACAATTCAGTATCTCAGCAATGGAGACACCAGCGTCGCTAAGGAGTATCTCGAGGTATCGTCCGGTGGCCGCTCGGCCATTCTGGAGAACTTCCGCACTCTCTCGCTGCACCGCGACAACCGCCGCCGCCGCACCCGGGTGTTGAACCAGGCCAAGGGGCATGCCCAGGAGGTTGCCGCGTTCATCGCCGCGGTGCGTGGTGGTAGCGCCATGCCGATCGCATTCCCGGTTCTCGCCGCGGTGACCCGAGCCACCTTCATGATCCATGAGAGTCTCGGAAGCGGCTTGCCGGTGGACTTCGCGGTAGCTGACGAGGACTCGGTCTGACCGCATCCTCTTCCGGCGAGACCGGCGGCTACTGGAACGCCATTCTGGCTGAGGTGCCGCGAGTCCTGAGCCTGATGGACCGCGAGCCGCACAGCCGTACCGTCGGATGCTGCGACCGGACCTACTGGGCCTGGAAGTTCGTGGATTTCCCCGGCGCGAGATTCCAGGAAGCGTTGTGCGTCCTGAGTTTCCTCTACGCGACCGATGGTCCCGGAAATCGTCAATATCGCAATCCACGTCTGCTGGAATGGATCGGCGATGGGCTCCGGTTCTGGAGCAGGATCCAGTATGCCGACGGGAGCTTCGACGAAGCCTATCCCTTCGAGCGCTCACTGGCCGCGACTGCGTTTACCTCCTTCTACATCGGCGAGGCACTCGGTTTCCTGGGCAGCGATCTCCCCGCCGATACTCGCCGCTCCGCGCTTGAGACACTCGTGCGGGCCGGGCGCTGGCTCGGGGCGAACGATGAATCACACGGATTCCTTTCTAATCATCTCGCTGCGGCAGCCGCGGCGCTCTATCACATCGGCCGGCTGACCGGCGACCCCGCGTTCACGGCGCGCTCACGGTACTTCCGGGATCGGATTCTTTCGCGTCAGTCCGGCGAGGGCTGGTACGACGAATACAGCGGCGCCGATCCCGGCTATCAGACCCATGGGAGCTTTTACCTTGCCCGCCTGAGCCAGCTGAGCGGCGACGGAGAGCTGGCGGCGTCGCTGGCGCGAAGCACGGCATGGCTGGCCTGCTTCATTCATCCCGACGGCAGCATCGGCGGTGAGTACGCCAGCCGGAATACCCAGACCTACTACCCGGCCGCATTCGAAATGCTTTCGGCCAGCGACCCCTCGGCCGCCTGGATCGCGCGAACGATGCGAGCGTCGGTCTGGAACGGCGCCGCGGCCGGACCCCGCACGGTCGACATCTACAACTATTTCCCGATGCTCAACAACCTGGTCTTCGCCTGGCTCGCCGCCGCGAAGCTCCAGAGCGCGTCGCCTCCGGCCGAGTTGCCGCCGCCCGATCACGAACTGCTTTGGTTTCCCGAGGCGGGATTTGCGCGGATTTTGCGGGGGCGATACGTGGCCTTTGTGGGGACGGCCAAGGGTGGAGTGATCCAGGTCTTTGATCGCACCCGCGGCAACGTAGTGTTCCGCGATAGTGGCTATCTCGGCGAGACCAACCGAGGCCAGGGCTGCTCTACCCAGTATCAGGATGCGGCACGACCGGTCCGGGTCTCGGCCAGTCGTATCGACGTCGAGGGCGGTCTCGCGACCTTCTCGCGGCCCACGATGACTCCCCTGCATTTCCTGGGCTTTCGCCTGTTCTCGCTCACCATCGGACGGGCAGCGAGTGTGGGTCGCTGGCTCAAGCGCCAGCTGGTGAAAGTGCTGGTGTACCGCAGGCGCCCCCTGCAAGTGAGCTTTCGTCGTTCGATCGATTTTCAGGATGACCGGATCATCATCACCGATGATTTCAAGGGGGTCGACGGGCTCACGTTGCGCTATCTTCGGTCAGCTCGGGAGTTCACGACCATACACATGGGATCCTCGCGGTATTTCATCAATAACGCGCTGGATCGGCTGCCGCCGGCTGTCCCCGGTCCGGTGGAGCTCGATCCCCGGCAAATTCCGTCCGGCGTGCAGGTAACGCGGCAGGTTCCAGTGCTGGAGGGCTCTTCCTGATGTGCGGTATCTGCGGTTTCCTCGGTGTGGCCGAGGACGGCTTGCTGCAGCGGATGACCGACTGCATCACCCACCGGGGTCCAGACGAGGAAGGGGCGTTTCAGGCCGAAGGCGTTGGACTCGGCATCCGGCGGCTGAGCATCATCGATGTCGCGGGTGGCCACCAGCCGATCGAGAATGAAGACGGATCCCTGGTAATCGTCTTCAACGGCGAGATCTACAACTACCGGCCACTTCGGGAAGAGCTGCTCGGCAGGGGCCACCGGTTTCACACCCACTCCGATACGGAAGTCATTCTGCATCTCTATGAGGAGCTCGGTCCTGCCTGCCTGCAGCGACTCAATGGCATGTGGGGTCTCGCGATCTACGACAAGGTCCGGCGTCGCCTGTTCCTGGCGCGCGATCGTCTCGGCGTGAAGCCTCTCTACTACCTGCACCTGGGCAACCGCTTCCTGTTCGGCTCGGAATTCAAGTCGCTCCTGCAGTACCATGGATGGCAGCCCACTCTCAATCCGCGCGGCGTGCACGACTACCTCGCGCTGCGTTTCGTGCCCGGACCGGGTGGGATGTTCCATGAATTGCGAAAGCTTCCCGCTGCGCACTACGCCATCATCGAAGACGGCAAAGTCAGCCTGACCCGCTACTGGCAGCCCGAGCTTTACGGCGGCCCGTATCCCCGGAGCGAGCAGGAATATCTGGAAGAGTTTGCTGAGCAGTTTGAGCGGAGCATCCGCATGCGGCTGATCTCGGAGGTGCCGCTCGGCGCCTATCTCAGCGGCGGAGTCGATTCAGGAACCATCGTCGCGGTGATGGCGAAGCTCCTGAACCAGCCGGTACGGACCTTCACGGTAGGATTCGATTTCCAGCACGATGAACTCGCCGATGCGCGGGCCACGGCCGAAGGACTGAGCTGCCGCCATACCGAAATTGCCTGCCGGGCGGAGGATATCGAGCTGCTGCCCAGGATCGTCTGGCATCTCGACGAGCCGCTGGGCGATCCGATCGTCATCCCCATGTACCAGCTCGCACATGAGGCCAAGAAGCAGGTCACCGTCATTCTCGCGGGTGAAGGTGCAGACGAAACGCTAGGCGGCTATCTGTTTCAGCGCGCCCTGCTTGCCGGACACCGGCTGGCCGCCGTGGTTCCCGCGCCGATCCGGCGTTCGGTACTGGCCCCCGCTTTGGCGCTGGCGCCCGCGTCATTGCTCAACCTTGCGTTCGACTATCCCGCCACTCTCGGGCAGCGCGGCAAGCTCAAGGTGTTGGATTTCCTCAATCTGCTCGAGCCGGCCCAACTGCCCCAAGCCTTCCGGCATCTGATCTCCCTCTTCGATGAGCGGGACACCGGAGAACTCTATAGCGCGGGGTTTAGGGAGAGTCTCCTGGCGGGGGTAGCGGCCCCGCTCCAGACCCCTAACGGGCATGAAGCGCCCTACCTGAATCGGATCATCGATTTGCAGTTTCCGGATTGGCTGCCGGAAGACATTCTGATGAAGCAGGACAAGATGTCGATGGCGAGCGGCATCGAGGCCCGGGTTCCTTTCCTGGACTATCAGCTGGTGGAATTCGCGCTCCGCCTTCCGCCCAGGCTCAAGCTTCGTGGTCGGACCACCAAATACCTGCTTCGCCGCTACGCCGCGCGCTATCTCCCACCCGCCGCCGCCGGGCGGCGCAAGATGCCGTTCTATGTACCCCTGGAGCGGTTTCTTGGCGACCGCCGCTTCCGCGACATGGTAGACGACACCCTGTCCGAGCGAGTGGTTCGGGACCGTGGACTGTTCAAGCCCGAAGCCGTCAGCCGGTTGCGGACCGCGCTGGATCATGGCGAGTTCCTGTTCGCCAAGCAGGTCTTCAGTTTGGTGATGCTGGAGCTGTGGTTCAGAATGGCCGTCGATCGCCGGGGGCGTCCGTGACCGGGGCCCTGGTCCGGAGCAAGTCATGACCGCCTCTCTTGGAGTCACCAGGAACGGGGCGCGGGCGCTCCCCTGGCTCATGTTGCTGGCACTTGTGCTTTACGTTCCCGGCTTCTGGTGGGGAGCCCCTCAGGCCACCGCGGAAGATCGGACTAAGGCTTGGGCAGTGGATGACGAGACACCGCTGGGCCCGCTCGCCGAAATGAGCAACATTCTCTCTCCCCGGCCCGACCGTAACCTGGGCTATCCTCTGCTTTATTCGTTCATGGTCGTCGGCATACAGGCGCCCTACCTGCTTTACCTCAAGGCGAGTGGAGGGCTGGGTGCGACCTCGGCGGAGTACCCCTTCGGCCTGACCGAACCGGTGAGTGCCCTCCGGATGCTCACGTGGCTTGCGCACACCCTCACCTTGGTGATGGCGTTGGTCCTCATCGCGGCGGCCTACGACACCGCGCGCGTGCTGTGGGGCGAGAGGGCGGCAATCCTCGCCGCGTTGTTCGTCACTTGTTCCTATCCGATGTTTTACTACTCACGAACCGGCAATGTCGACGTGCCCATGATGGCCTTCATGGCACTCGCCGTCGCTGCCTTCGCCCGGATCCGGGTGCACGGACTCTCGGTCCGCCGAATAGTGGCGCTTGGATTGTTCGCCGGTGCAGCGCTCGCGGTGAAAGAAGAAGCCATCGGGGTATTGCTTCCGATGGCGCTGGTGCTGGTATTCCTGCCCGGTCAGTTTCCGTTCGAGAAGAGCACCGTCCCCGACAGCCGATGGAAAACGCTGGCTTTGGGTCTCGGAGCTTCGGCGTTGGCGCTCGGGCTCGGCGGCGGGTTTTTTATCGAACCCCAGCGCTACATCATGCATCTCGAATTTCTCACCGGCCGGCTGCGCGATGCGCCCGAAGCGAGCGGGCTCATTCCCTACGCCTTCCCCTACACATTGGACGGCAACCTGACGTATGCGGCCCAGCTCGGCGGCTACCTGACCGCCATCCTGACCGGCGCCGGCCTTCTGCTGTCTCTCGCCGGGTTGATCTGGGCGCTGAGGAAACACGCGCCGAGCCGGGTCGTTGCCTGCCTGCTACTGGGTTATCTCGGGTTCATCTTTGTCGTGTTGCGGTCCGGTCAGCTGCGCTATGCGCTACCTGCCGGGTTCCTGCTGGCGCTGTTTGGCGGATACGCAGCATCATTCATCTGGGAATCGAAGCAGGTCGCAGTGCGGGCATTCGTCGCGCTCCTGGCGGTCGTGGCTCTCGGGTTGAACCTTCTTCGGGGGATTGACCTCACTTACGTGATGTTGCGCGATTCACGCTGGGATGCTGCCAGATGGCTCGCTGAACGAACCGAGCCGGGAGATCACATCGATTACTTCGGCGCATCGCAGAAACTGCCGCCACTCGAAGCCGGCGTGGTGACCGATCGCGCGACCGAGTATCTCGGCTTGTTCAACAAGCATCGAATCGACTCGGCAAAGGTCGAAGAGATTCTGGCCCGGTGGCGTGACAGCAATCCCAAGTTCGTAATCGTCATGCCCGATCACACCAGCCGACCGGGAGCGCCGTTCGATATCTCATTACCCCCAGCACTTTATGACGATCTGATCGCCGGTCGTCGCGGTTGGAAGCTCGAGGCGATGTTCGAAACCCCGCCGCTGTTCCCTTGGGTCAAGCGACCGCCGCTCGATTACCCCATGGTCAACCCGCCCATCCGCATATTTGGTCCTAGCTAGCACCGTGGCGGAGTCGCGTCAGGTGTGGCGCAGAAGCAACAGAATTACTAGACTCAATAACGGGATAAGCGTTTGAAAGGTTGACGCAGGGCATGGCTTCTGCCTGTGGGCTGTCCAGATTCCGTGCCTTCGCCTTCCCCGGCGAGTCCCAAGATTCCCCAATTCGAATGACCCGTGACCTATGGGCGTAGGGATGCGAGAGGGACTGCGTCGTTCGGCGCCGAAAGACATTGCGACCACATACGAGCGAACTCTTGCCGAGGTGGCCGGCGGTGGCGAAGCCGTGACCTTCGCTTACGCGCGGACCGCGCTTCAGGCGATTCTCACCGCCGAGGGAATCGGCCCCGGCGATGAAGTGGTCCTGTCACCGCTGACCTGCAAGGTCATTCCGCTCGCCCTGCTGGCTCAGGGCGTCAGTCCAGTGTATGCAGACATTGCCACCGGTGCACTGAATCTCGACCCGGAGAAGGCCAAGGCCGCGATCAGCCCACGTACCAAGGCGATCATCTTCCAGCACACCTACGGGACCAGTCAGGGTAGCAGTGAGGTCGCCCACCTCGCCTCTAATCGCGGTCTGATTCTGATCGAGGACTGCGCCCAGAATCTGCCCTGGTGGGAGTCCAACCACCGTCCGGGCCAGTTTGGGAAGGTGGCAATCTTCAGCACCAACCTCCGCAAACCACTCCCCGCCGGAAGTGGCGGCGTTGCCATCACGAGGGACTCGACTCTCGCAGCCGCGGTGCGAGCCTATCGGGACCGCCTACCATTCCGGCCTCCTGCTGGCGAGCGGTTGCTGCGTCTCGAATCGTGGGTGCATGCCCAGGTGCTTCGGCCTACACTGTACTGGCCTCTGTTCGAGCTTGCCCGCTCCTTCCGCTCCGGATATCGCGAGGCCGCGGTCAGTGAGGAGATCGCCTCGGAGATCACCGCGGTCTCCTTCCGGCCCAGTCCGTTCCAGGTTCTCGAGGGGTTGCAATGGCTCGGTCTCCTGCCTGAAATGGCCGCGCGCCGAAGGGAACATTCGAAAGCCTATCGCGAGGCGGTAGCCGACCTGGCCGGAGCCGAAACGGTTACCACCGAGGGCGATCAGCCGCTCTACTACTTCCCGCTCCTGGTGGAGGACAAACGTGGTTTGTTGCGCGCCGCCAAACTGCGCTGCATCGAGATCGCGGCCTGGCCCATCTGGACTCCGATCTTTCCGGTGGAGGAAGAAGCGGCTCTTCAGAACTATGGCTATCTCCTGGGGAGTTGCCCGGTTGCAGAAGAGACCGCCCGTCGGCTGGTTGGGCTTCCCACCGACCATCTGACGAGAGATCGTCATCGTCAGGCAGTTATCGGTCTCCTGCAAGCCTCGTTGCGACACCGCCAGTGACTATTCCGTCGCGGGCGCCTGCAGTAGTTCACCTTGACCTCGATGGCTATTCCGCCATCTGTGCGGCCCACGGGTGGGAGCCTCCAACAGGTCGAGATGACCTTTTCCTGACCGGGCTGACCAATGCCCTCGACGCGTTAGCCGAGATGCGGGTCAGGGCGACGTTATTCGTGATAGCTCAGGATCTGGGCGATCCGGACAAGCTCGCCCTGCTTCGCAGGGCGGTCGAGCAAGGCCACGAGATCGGCTCGCACACGGTAACCCATCGGCGGTTGACCACACTTTCCAGCCGGGAAAAGGCCAGCGAAATCTTCGACAGCCGCGATGAGATTGCTGCGACGCTGGGTGTCCCGGTGCTCGGGTTCCGTGCGCCGGCCTTCGATCTGGACCGAGAGATCATCGATCTTGTCGCCCAGGCCGGGTACCGCTACGACTCTTCGCTGTTTCCGAACGCACGGGCGGCGCGGAGTATTCGGGTCGAGCGTGTCCCAGACTGGCCGCACCGGCTCCTGCCCACATCCGAACTTGTGGAGCTGCCGCTGCCCGGCTACGCCCCGCTCCCGGTGCCCTATCATCCGTGTTACAGTCTTGTGGTCGGCACCTGGTATTTCGGGGCCGGATTGCAGCGGACGGCGCGGATCGGGGCGCCGCTGGTGTTGCTGTTTCACCTGACCGACTTCGCTGAGCCGTTAGCTCCCGGGACTGCTCCGGGATGGAAACGGCGGTTCTTCACTCTTTCGTATATCAGCGCCGCCGAGAAGCGGCGGCGCTGCGGGATTATGATGGCGGAAGTGGCCGGTCGCTATCAGCTGGGGTCGACCGCGGACTTGCTGGAAGGAAATCTGGAGTCCGTCAACTAATGCCGTCAGGCGCTCGTTTCCCCGATCGCAATCGCATGCTCTCCGGCCAGAGAGGTTGTGATGGACGTTTCGGTTGTCTGTCCGTTCTACAATGAGGCGGGAATCCTCGAGTCCTCGGTGCGCGAGCTGCTCGCGCAGCTCGAGTTGCTGCCGTTCGACTGGGAGCTGATCATCGTGAACGACGGTTCCTCCGATGGCTCGGGCGCCATCGCCCAGGGGCTGACGACGCTCAGCCCCCGGCTCCGAGTTCTCGGGTATCGCACCAATCGGGGCAGGGGACACGCGCTTCGCACCGGGATCGCGGCGGCGCAGGGAGACACGATTGTTACCACCGAGATCGACCTTTCCTGGGGCGATACGATCGTGCACGAACTGGTGGCCGAGATCCAGCGCTATCCCGATACGGATATGGTGGTGGCGAGCCCGCATCTGCCAGGCGGGGGGTACCGGAACGTGCCGTTTAAACGGGTCTTGTTGAGCCGGGTGGGTAACATGGTGATCCGGGCCTGTGTTTCCCGGGCGGCCACCATGAACACGGGAATGACCCGGGCCTACCGCCGGGAGCTGATCCAGTCGCTACCGCTCACTGAGGATGGGAAGGAGTTCCATCTCGAGGTCATCCTGAAGGCGACGACCTTCGGAGCCAGGGTGCGGGAAATCCCCGCGATGCTGGAGTGGAAGGACTACAAGCATCAGGGTCAGCGGGTAAAACGGAAGAGCTCCTCACGGATCAAGCTGCTGATCCTGACCCATAGCCTCTTCAGCCTGTTCGCCAATCCGGTTCGCTATGTCTGGGCCATGAGTCTGGTCAGCCTGGCTGTTGGCGGCGCAGCACTTACTTGGGCGGTCATTGAGTTCGTACGCCACGAGGTCTCGGTCTATCTCGCGCTGCTTAGCGTCTCGATGGTGATCCTCGGGATTGTGCTATTCGTCATGGGGGTGGTTCTCCATCAGGGCAACATGATCCAGCGTGAGCTTTGGTCCATCCAGCGGCTCATGATCAAGAGTGCCAGCGCCAAGGACAGTGCGGATCTGATTCCTGCCCGAGCGAGCGGCGGAGACTCGACCGGCTTCGGGCTCTGAGGCAAATCGTTGCGATTGCGCAGGTTCTGTAGGAGCACTTCGAGACCTGCTATTCCGGGCCTTGCTGCTGAGGCGTTGCGACATATCGGGGGCTCTCGGCGGGATAGCCAGCCCGCGCCGGCTTGGTTAATGTGGGTTGCCGCGAAGCCTAAGACCTTAGATTGGCGGAGCTGTCAAGGTGACGGATCTCCTTTGATGGCACGGGGATTGCTTGCAAGGGTCCCCCGACCCGGGCTCGCGAAGCCGCAGTCGTCGAGCATGTCAACCAGAGCGGGAATCTCTCGGCGGACCGGCCGGCGTCGATTGGGCGCCAGGTCAACCAATAGCTTTCCGGACAGTCTGCTGTCTGGATATCGTATGAAAGGGTTCGGCTTCCGTGACCATCCATCTACTCGGCTTCAGTCTGGCGCTCTACGTGGGTCCCGATCAGATCCTCCCGCTGACTTCAATCCTCGGCGCGATCGGCGGAGCGCTCATGATCTTCTGGCGTCAGGTAGTGGGTCTCTTCCGGCGAATTCGTTCGATCTTCGTTCGGGAATAATCGTAAGTATCCGATGTGCGACCCTCCGCCAAGGGCGGAGGGGTTCCGCAGTCCGCTTTGCTGCAGCCTGATGTTCCTCCCCGTTCAGGACTCGCCGCGGTCAGTTGATGAATCTCCCCGCCCATCGCTCCGCTGGTTCATCCTGGCCGCGGCTTCATTGGCGTTGGCTGCCGGTCTGTGCGAAGCGTTGGTCTCACTCGCCCTGGGTACCCACTTGGGCATTCTGGGCTGGAAGACCGGAAACTCGGTCAAGGTCCTGTTCGCCGCACCCGCCGTCTACCTCCTGGTTTTTCTCACGGCAGCTGTTCCGTTCGCCCTGCTCGGCCGGTTCTTGAGGCAGCAGTGGGCGGACGTCGCCATGGTCTTCGGCTTCCTCACCCTGCTAGGCATCGCTCTCACGACGCTCATGCGTCCCTGGTTCTCGACCGGCGCGTCGGTGCTGTTGGGGCTCGGTTTTGCCTCGGTTTTGACGCGGGCGTATGCATCCCATCGCTCGCGGTGGGGTCTCGCCTTGGCTCGAGGCGCGCCACGGCTCGCCGCGGCCGTCGTCCTGATCGCGCTCCTGGGTAACGCCGCGGCCGGCCTCCTGGAGCGGATTGCGGTTGGGAAGTTGCCTGCGATCGCGGAGTCGGCGCCCAACGTACTACTCATCGTGATGGACACTCAGCGGGCCGATCATCTCACTCCATATGGCTACGATCGGCCTACTACACCACGGCTCGCGCGGCTTGCCGCCGAAGGGGTACGCTTTGTTTGGGCGACTTCACCCGCGGCCACGACTCTACCTTCCCATTCCACCATGATGACCGGTCGGCTCGTGGGGGAGCACGGAGCGGGAGTGAATAGCCGGCTGTTTCTCGATCGACGATTTCCCACGCTCGCGGAGGAAATGAAGGCGGCGGGGTATCTGACCGGCGGCTTCATTGCGAATACCTACTGGACCGGGCGGCACACCGGACTGAACCGCGGATTCATCCACTACGAGGATTACTACGGCAACCTCGCGGATGGATTCACCCGCACCGTGCTTGGCCGGGCCATCGCCTACCGCCTGCTGCCGTTGTTCGGGCGAGTGGACATTCCAGGCCGGAAGCACGCGGGGGACCTTGGGCGCGAAGTGCTCGGGTGGCTGGACCGGCATCGCGGTCGTCCGTTCTTCGCATTCCTCAATTACTTCGACGTGCACGCGCCTTACCGTCCGCCGTCAGGTTACGCTGGTCGTTTCTCGTCGCGTGGGGATTCGGTGGCTCGAACAAGGAGCATCGAGATCGGGGCCTGGAATGAGGGAACCGTCCCCGATTCGGCTGTCCTGCGGGCCTGGAGAAACCGGTACGACGAATCTCTGCTGTATATGGACCACGAGATCGGCGCGCTACTCGACAGTCTCGCCACCCGCCAACTGCTGCAAAACACTATCGTGATCGTGACGGGCGACCATGGAGAAAGCTTCGGCGAGCACGGGACGGTGCACCACGGCGCCACGTTGTACCTGGAGCAAATCAGGGTGCCGCTTATCCTGTGGAGTCCCGGCCGGCTCCCTGCAGGACGTGAAGTGGATCGCGCCGTCGACCTGAGCTCGATTCCCGCAACGGTCCTGGACCTCGCCGGTCTGCCCCAGTCGGGATTTCCAGGCCGCTCGCTCGTAACCAATCTCGACTCGCCTGACTCGACCACCGGCCTCGCTGTGTCCGAGGGGCCGCTCGTGCCCGGCAATCCTCCCACCTGGCAGACGGGGAAGGGCTGGGTCAAATCGGTGACGACTGGCCGGTGGCATCTCATCGCGCTTGAATCGGGCGAGCGGGAGCTTTACGACCTACGCTCCGATCCGGGCGAGCTGCACAACGTTTCTTCTCTTCCGGTACTGCGTGACACCTTGGCGGCACTGGAACAGGCCCTTCCGGGAAGCGCTACCAGCCTCGCCGCGGAGAGACTACCCTGATTGGTCACTCCTTCGCACAACGCCGGCACACGAAGGGACTGGAAGGCCGGCTCCAACTTTTAAAGCCTGGGTCCACTCAATGACCACTCGGCTGGAGCGCAAGCCATCAATCGTATTCCTGGCCCTCTGGTTCGGGTTGCTCACCGGTTTCGGTGAAGTTGCGCTCCTCGGGCTCCGCCGCTTCGTGCTCCACCGTTTCATCTTCCTGGGGCAGGACGCGGCGTGGACGGTTCCGGTGGCGGATACGCTTTGCTTCCTGGTTGTCGGTCTCCTGCTCGCGCTGCTTTGTCGGATGTGGCCAACTCGCTTCGGGCCGGCAGTCGCGGCCGGCGTTCTGGCCGGCCTCTCCGTGTTCTCTCTGCTTCTGATGTACGGCCCGCTCCACCGTGCAGCCCTGGTGTTAATCGCCGTCGGGGTGGGGTATCAGACGTCTCGTCTCTTACGCCCGCGGCTTGAGGGTTTCCTCGGCTTAGCGCGACGGTCTTTCCCGCTCCTGATCGGGTTCGTCGTGTTAGCTGGCGGCACTGTCCGCGGCCTCAAGTGGTGGACCGAGCACCGCGCGGCAAACGCCCGGCCTGCCCCGGTCGCTGGAGCACCGAACATTCTGCTGATCGTTCTGGACACGGTGCGCTCGCTGAATCTGAGCCTCTATGGGTATGAGCGGGCGACGACCCCCGAGCTGGACCGTTGGGCGCCGGATGCTGTGCGCTTCGCCAGAGCGCTCTCTACGGCGCCGTGGACCCTTCCGTCGCACTCGACGATGTTCACCGGCCGCTTTCCGCACGAGCTGAGCGCCGGGTGGCGGACTCCCCTCGATTCCCATTATCCCACGCTTGCCGAGATCCTCGAGCAGCACGGATATCGAACCGCAGGGTTCGTCGCCAATGCGCAGTACTGCAGTTATGAGACTGGCTTGGCTCGTGGTTTCTCGTATTACGAGGACTATCCGGTGAACCCGGGGCGGATCCTGTTCAGTTCAACATTGGGGAAGCTGGTGGGGTTGAGCCCGTTCTTCCGGTATCGGGCAGTCCGCAAACGTGCGGCCGAAGTGAATCGCGAATTTCTGTCCTGGCTCGACCGTGACCGTGAGCCTCGCCCCTTCTTCGCATTCCTCAACTATTACGACGCCCACGGACCCTACCAGCCGCCGCCTCCGTTCGACCAGAAGTTTGGTGATGCGTCGCGGCGCAAGGAACTGGAGCAGTTGCGCGAGGATGCACCAGCCCGGCGATGGTCGCCCGAGGTCATTAAGGCGGCGAAGGACGCCTACGATGGTTCGATCGCCTACATGGATAGCGAGCTTGGCCAGCTGTTCCGGGAGCTGGACCGACGCGGGCTCACCCAGAACACGCTCATCGTGGTTACCTCGGATCATGGCGAGGAGTTTGGAGAGCACGGTGTGTTCTGGCACGGCAACAGCCTGTATCGTCCCTCAGTGGAGGTTCCGCTGGTCATGCGTTTGCCCGGCGCTCCGCCCGTCGTCCGAGTAGTGGACCATCCGGTCTCACTGCGTGATCTCGCCGCAACCGTGATGGAGATCGCGTTGCCTGGCGCATCCTATCCGTTCCCGGGTACCAGTTTGAGCCGCTTCTGGTCACCAGCCCCGCCTGGTTCGGCCGTAGTAGTTGGGGTCGATACGCTACTCCAGGAAGTGAACTACGATCCGGGTCTGCCTTCCGAAACGCCTGTGTCCAAGGGGCCCATGCGTGCGGTGGTGCTGCAAGGTGGTCGTATGATCCGACGGGGCGATGGGTACGTCGAATTGTTCGATTTCGATCACGATTCGGCGGAGACCAGAAATCTGGCAACCGTGCCTGAGGCAAGCGCGCAACTCGACCGGCTGCGGGCCGCCCTCAAGGCGCTGGTGCCCATCCGGGAAGCCGCGGATTCCGCACGGCGTCCATGAGCGCTGATCTTCGATAGCTGGGACCCGAGTTCGCACTCGAGGCAGGTGAGGACGAACCTCTACGACGTGAATACCGTTCCACGGTGAGTTCCAGGATGTCATTGATGTTTCCGCGAACCAGAAGGCGAGGATCGGATTGAAAGCAGAACTGCGTCGGACATTCGAAGCCTCTCTCACGTCCCCGGCATTCGAATGAGTCCAGACGAGCGCCAGATGACGACTCGTTCCCCCGTTGCCGGTATTCGTCTGGTAGGATTCGGACTCTGGCTGGGGCTGATCTTCGGATTCATCGAAGCAGGCCAGGCCGTGATTTCCTTCCTCGTGCCTGGCGCGTTGGACTGGCGTACGGCAACCGGGATTCCCGTGTTGTACGTGGCGCCGTTGGTCTACGGTGCGGCCTTCGCGGCGATCGCGGTGGCCATAACAATCGCCGCACGTTGGCTGCCGCGGTTCCCGTGGGATACCCTGCTCGTCGGTCTGCTCGCGCTGCTCGGGGGCTTCTTCGCCGCCCGGCTGCATCCACTTCTTTTCGGAATCCTCACCTCATGGCTGCTGGGACTCGGCATTGCCGCGGTGGCGGTCCGCGCCTACGCAGGGCGAAGGGAACACTGGATCGGCACCGCTTTGCGAACGCTCCCGGTCCTGCTTGGGCTGGTTGTCGTCGCCGCAGTCGGAGTATGGATCGGCGGGATGATTCGTGAACGGGTGATGCTGAGCGCCCTCAAGGTGCCGCCGACGGACCGTCCGAATGTGGTGCTCCTTGTGATGGATACTCAGCGGGCGGATCATCTCTCGTTGTACGGATACTCGCGCCCAACGTCTCCCCGGCTCGAGCAGCTTGCGGCTCAAGGCTGGCTCTTCGACAACGCCATCGCGAGCGCGCCTTGGACTCTGCCGAGCCACGCCACAATGATGACAGGACGCCCGTTGCACGAGCATCGGGCTGGTGTCAACCAGCGGCCGTATCTGGATCACCGATACCAGACCGTGGCCGAGGCACTTCGTTCGGAGGGTTACGCGACCGGAGGATTTGCGGCCAACATCTTCTGGTGCGGGCGGCGGACCGGGCTGGATCGGGGCTTCATTCACTACGAGGACTACTTCGCCAACCCTGGCGATGCGATCACTCGGACGGTTCTGGGGCGCTGGCTCGCTTGGCACCTCTTTCCGGTGTTCGTCGGGCTGGACATCCCCGGCCGCCAATCGGCCGAGAGCATCAATGAACGAGTGCTCCGGTGGATCGACGGGCTTGGAGGACGCCCGTTCTTCGTCTTCGCCAACTATCTGGATGTGCATGAACCGTTCAGACCCCCGGCTCCCTATGCTGGACGTTTTCGAGAGGGGAAGACCGAAGCTCGGCATGGAACGGAGGTGGATATCGGGGGGCTTGCGGACCAGGTATCGACCAGGTCGCCGGAGCGAGTGCAGGAGGACATCGACGCTTACGACGAGTCCATCCAGTACCTCGACGCCCAGTTAGGGGCGCTGTTTGATGCGCTTCGCGAGCGACGGCTGCTCGAGAACACCCTGGTCATCGTGACGAGCGATCACGGGACGGGTTTCGGAGAGCACGGCCTCTTCTCCCACGGTCACAGCTTGTATCGGGACCAGGTCTCGATCCCGCTGATCCTCTACTGGAGCGGGAAGCTCACTCCACGCCGGGTGCCAACCATGGTCGGCCTGTACCAGATCGCGCCGACGATCGCCGAAGCCGCGGGATTGCCGGCGACCCTTTTCCCAGCAAAATCGCTGCTTGCGGACTCTGATTCGCTTGGGCTCGTCGTGGCCGAGGTGGCCGGCCGGCCGAACCTGGCGACGCGCTTCCCGATTTCCCGCGGGTGGCTGGCTGCCGTCGTCTCCCCACGGTTCAAGTACATCAAATCCGAGAGCGGCACCGCCGAACTCTATTCGCGGTCCGACTCGGCGGAGCTTACGAATCTTGTCGCGGACACGGCTTATGCCCCGGTGGTGGCAGACCTCGCGGCTCAACTCGACAGCCTCTCCCGTCCTATCCAGTGATGCGATCCGCCTCGATACCCCACTCTGACAGCCGCCAGTCTGCCCCGGCGGCCGCCACCGTGTTGATTCTCGCGGCCTGGTTCGGGCTGCTTGCCGGAACAGGTGAGGTCGTGGTGCTCACTGTCAGGAAGTTCGTGTTGCATCACCGCGCGCTGCTGAACAACCTGGACGTATTGTGGACTGGCCCGACCGCTTCCCTGGTGCTGTTTACCTGCCTGGGGATTCTTTTCCTCGTCTTGTCACGACTGTTGCCGAGGATCATCACCTGGCGTTTCATGATCTGCGTCTTTGCGGTGCTTGCCTTCCTTCCAGCCCTCCTGGCCATGGAGCAGGTGCACCGGGTCGCGGCTGCCCTCCTGGCGCTCGGTCTGGGGGCTCAGACGCTCCGCATCGCTACTCCTCGTCGAGACCAGTTGGAGCGGTTGGCTCGGCGATCCCTGTGGGCCCTGGGGCTCGGGGTTGCCCTTGTGGCCGGAGGCCTGCGGGGTTGGTGGGCGCTTCGGGAGCGGCGCGCGCTGGCCGCTCTGCCGGCCCCAGGAAGTGGATCACCGAACGTGCTGCTCCTGGTGCTCGATACTGTCGCTGCCCTGCGCCTCAGCCTGTACGGTTATCCCCAACCCAACACGCCACACCTCGAACAGTGGGCCCGCCGCGGGATTCGGTTCGACCGCGCGATGTCCACCGCACCCTGGACCCTCCCGTCTCATGCTTCGATCCTGACCGGCCGGTGGCCGCACGAATTGAGCGCCGACTGGCTCGATCCGCTGGACGAAACCTACCCGACACTGGCCGAGGTCCTTGGCTCCCGCGGATACGCCAGCGCTGGTTTCGTCGCGAATTCCTACTGCAGCCGGGCGTTCGGGCTGCATCGAGGCTTCCAGCATTACGAGGATTTCCCGGCTACGCCCGCGCAAATCCTCTTCAGTTCGGCGCTCGGACGCTTGCTGGTCCCCAGTTATCGGGTCCGGTTTCACAAGGTGGTGCGGCGCGCTGACGCCATCAACGGCGAACTGCTTCACTGGCTCGACCACCGTCCCGAGAATCGGCCGTTCTTCGCCTTTCTGAACTACATGGATGCCCACGATCCCTACGAGCCTCCCCCGCCGTTCGATGATCAGTTCAGCGATCCCGAATCCATGAAGCTGGTCCATCGCCTTCGCCATGACCGGGTGATCGGTTGGACTCCCGCGGAGGCTCAGGCGGCACTGGGAGCCTACTCCGGCGCGCTGGCCTACCTGGATTCCAGGCTGGGCGCTCTCTTCGCCGAGCTCGATCGGCGCGGTCTGCTGGCGAATACGATCGTCATCGTGACCGCAGATCACGGCGAGGAATTCGGCGAGCATGGGGTCTTCTATCACGGCAACAGCCTCTACCAGTCGGTGGCGCGGGTCCCGCTGGTCATTAACTGGAACGGCCATCTGCCGGCCGGGCGAACCGTGGATGCGCCTGTCTCCCTGCGTGATCTTGCGGCGACCGTGATGGATCTGACGGGCGCCGAGTCGGCCCGGCCATTTCCCGGCCGTTCTCTGGGGCGCTTCTGGACTCAGGACCCGAGTAACGTCCCCGCCATTGATACGCTGCTCATGAAGGTGAGCTACTCACCGCGGTTGCCGCGCGGCACTCCGGTGAGTCGTGGATCCATGCACGCGGTGCAGCTTGGCGGGTACCGGTTGATCGTCAATGGCGACGGAGTGGAGGAACTCTACGATTTCGACGACAGCCTCGAGCAGCATGACCTCTCGAAGGACCCGGCGCTTGCCGACACACTCGCTGCCCTCCGAGCGTCACTCAACAGCGCGACCAAGTCCGAGGTTGGACTGAACAAACCATGACAGCGAGCTCGAGCCTGTCTCAAACGCCGGGCGAGCGGATCGCCGGACTGCCGCTCGCTCTGTTCGGCCTCTGGTTGGGCCTCGTCTACGGCGTGCTCGAAGCGCTGGAAGCGATGCTCTGGACTTTGGTCCCCGGCGGCCTTTCCTGGCAGAACGGGACGGCGCCACCAATTCTCTGGGTGGCTCCGCTGGTCTATGGAGTTGCGTTCGGACTCATTGGCCTTCTCATGGCGGCGCTCTCGAAGCTCCTGCCAAGAGTCCGCTGGGATCTCGTCCTCGTCTTCCTCCTGGTTGCGGTGGGGGCCTATCTGGCCACATCGCTGCAGGGCTTGATCCTCGATACGCGGGCTTGTGTCCTGCTGGGACTGGGATTCGGTGTTGTGCTTACCCGAGTCTACAGAAAGCGTCCCGAGTGGTGGCTTGCCACTGCGCGACGGACCTTGCCCTGGGTGCTCGGCGCTGTGGCGCTTACCGCGGGGATCATCACCGTCGGGCGACGAGTGGCCGAGAGAGCTCGCGTGGCCGGCCTGCCCGCCGCCCCCTCCGATCGCCCAAACATTCTGCTGTTGGTCATCGACACCCAACGTGCCGATCACCTCTCGGCCTATGGATACGGCCGCCCGACCTCACCGACTATCGAGCGTCTGGCTCAGGAAGGCTGGCTCTTTGACAACGTCACCTCCAGCTCTTCGTGGACGTTGCCGAGCCACGCGACCATGATGACCGGCCGGCAACAGCACGAGCACCGGGCAGGAGTCCTCCGCCGGCCCTACCTGGATCACAAGTTTCCGACCATCGCCGAACTTCTGCGTCAGAAGGGATACGCTACCGGGGGGTTCGTCGCGAACATCTACTGGTGCGGCAGAGAGACCGGCCTGGGTCGCGGGTTCATCCGATACGAGGATTATTTCGAGAATGCAGGCGACGCGCTGGTGCGCACGGTACTGGGGCGGCGCCTCGCGTACGACGTGTGGCCCAGGTTGGGCCCACGAAACATCCCCGGGCGCAAGTCGGCAGCGGACATGAACGCCCATCTGCTGCGCTGGATCGATGGGCTTCACGACCGTCCCTTCTTCGGCTTCGTGAACTACTTCGATGTGCACGGGCCGCTCTTTCCGCAGCCGCCCTACCTCGGACGTTTCTCGGACATCTCTCGCCGTCCGCCGGGAGAGCCAGGCGTGGCGATCGGCGCCATCACCGGGGAATTCACTCGGCTTACCCCGGAACAGATCCAGGCCGACATCGATGCTTACGATGAGTCGATTCTCTACCTGGATGCGCAGATCGGGTCCTTGCTCGATGAGCTGAAGCAACGGGGCAAGCTGGACAACACTCTGGTCATCCTCACCAGCGATCACGGCGAGAGCTTCGGAGAGCACGGCTTCTATTTCCACGGCCACAGCCTCTACCGGGAACAAATCAATGTTCCGATGCTGCTCCGTTGGCCGGGACATGTATCAGCCGGAACCCACCGCACCGAGCCAGTGGACCTGGAACAGATCGCCGCTACTATCGCCGAGGCCGCGGGCCTTCCGAACGGCGCGGTGCCAGGTGTTTCGCTCCTGGGCAAGCCGGATTCGGCGGCCGTTGGAATTGCCGAGCTGGCGCAGCGTTCTACCGTGCCGGCGTCCTGGCCGGCGTCGAGGGGATGGTCGGCGTCGCTCACCACGGATCCGTGGCACTTTATCGTGCTTCAATCGGGTGAGGCCGAACTTTACGACTTCCGCAAAGATCCTCAGGAACTGACCAATCTCGCCACGGATTCGGTGCACCTGGTCGAGCAGTTTCGCGAGCGGTTCAAGACCCTGGTCCCGACTCCCATCCGATGAGCGAGTCGACCCCACCGGCTCCGCGATTGAACCCGCGCGCCGTCCTTTTCCTTGGTCTTTCGGCGGGCCTCCTAACCGGTCTGATCGAGGCGCTGATTCTCTTGGCCCGCCGGCTCGTGCTCGGCCGTCTGGTTCACGTTAGCGCCCATTTCGGATGGATGGCTCCGGTCGGAGACCTGGTCCTCTTCGCCGTCCCTGCGCTGGTCCTGGCCTTGTGTGCGCGGCTCTCGCCGCGATTTGTGCCGGCACGCCTCGTGTTCTTCATCTTTGCCTTTCTCGGGTTCGCGGCCCTGCTCCTGATGGAACCCGGGTTCCACAAAGTGGCAGTCTTCGCTTTGGCGGCAGGCCTGGCGTTCCAGGCCGCCCGAATGCTCACGCGCGGAGCCGAGGCATGGGACCGCAAGTCGGGAAGAGTCTTCGGGATGCTGGCAGCCATCGTGACGCTCATAGCGGTTGCGACGTTTGGGTTCTACGCTGTTCGAGAACGGCTTGCGATCGGTCGTTTGCCCGCGGTGGCGGGGGATCGCCCCAACGTGCTCCTGATCATCCTGGACACGGTGAGGGCAAAGAGCCTCAGCCTGTATGGTTATCACAGAGACACCAGTCCATCGCTGATTCGTTTGGCACAGCGTGGAGTGCGGTTCGATCGAGCGTTTTCCACCGCGCCCTGGACGCTCCCTTCGCACGCGAGTCTGTTGACCGGCGACTATCCCCACCAGCTCTCGGCGGACTGGATCGCGCCACTGGATCGCAAGGTTCCGACCCTGGCCGAGGGGTTCAGCGCCGCGGGATATGTCACGGGCGGGTTCGTGGCGAACGTGGGGTATCTGAGCTGGGAATTCGGACTGAACCGGGGCTTCGCCCACTACGAGGACTATCTCTTTCGTCCCCGGGACATTCTCGAGTCCACCTCGATCGGAAGGCAGCTCGACTACAGCTTCTTCGTTCGCGACTTGCTCCGCACGGACCAGCATCTGGTTCGGATCGACGCGCCGTCTATCAACCGGCGTTTCCTGAACTGGGTGGACCAGCGCGGGAGCCGGCCCTTCTTCGCCTTCCTCAATTACTACGACGCTCACGGTCCCTATCTCCCGCCGGCACCATGGGACCGTCGATACGGCGCGCCGCGCCCGGACAACCGGAGCACACTCCACCGTTTTCTGGGCCGGCCGTTCGGTCCGCTTCCCCAGGCGGTAGTCGAGCGGGAGATGGAGCAGTACGATGGCGCCCTCGCCTATCTCGATGACCAGATCGGCAAGCTCATCGAGGAGTTGGATCGTCGCCATCTGCTCGACCACACCATCGTGCTCCTGACCGCCGATCATGGCGAGGAGTTCGGCGAGCATGGGATGTTCGATCACGGTAATTCGCTTTACCGGCCCTCGGTTCAGGTCCCCCTTTTAGTCGTCTACCGCGGGGCCGTGCCGGAGGGGAAG
>DATBGE010000198.1:0-22729 GCA_036558125.1 Gemmatimonadales bacterium
ATCGATGTCTCCAACATCGAGCACCCGAAGGAAGTGGCCTGGTACGAGCCGACCGACGGGGGTGTCCACAACGTCTGGGTCGTGGGCGACACGCTCTACCTCGGCAATTATCAGGGCGGCGCGCGGGTGCTGGATATCTCCGGTGAGTTGAAGGGAGACCTGCTGCGGCAGGGCCGGGAGATCAGCTGGATCCTGACCGCCGACTCGCTCGGGGCGAAGCCCCGCTCGACGTTCGCGTGGGGCGCGGTGGTGAATAACGGCAACATCTACGTGCCGGACATCAACACCGGGCTCTGGATTCTGAAGGTGGAGCCGAAGCAGGAGGTTTTGACGCCGTAGTTGTCGGGGTCTAGAGTCGCAAGTCAAGAGTCTTGGGTCTTGGGTCATGAGTCTCGCCGGTTCAGGGACTCACAACTGAGGACTCAAGACTTTTGACTTACGACTTTCGACTCTCGACTCACGACTGTCAACTATTTAACACTCCGCCAAATTGTTAGGCACCGCTAGCCTTTTCCCAAGTCGGAAGTAAATTCGCGCAATCCCTCTCCACAAGAAAAAAATTGGCAATGACTCGTTCGACGCGGGCGGTCTTGTGTCTGCTTGCGCTCCTCGCCTTCGGCGTGTCCTGCGGGGACGACAATGGACCTCGCGTGCCTGCCGCGATCATTCTGAGCCCCAATCATCCGGTTGTGGGCCAGGGCCTGACCCTTCAGCTGCAAGCCGACGTGGTAGACGCAGCAGGTCATGCCATCCGGGGAGAGCATGTCGCGTTCTCCTCTGACAATCCCACGGTGGTGAAAGTGTCTCCAACGGGCCTGTTGACCTCACTGGGTCCAACGGGAGAGGCCCTGATAACTGCGGACGATAATGGCATCAGCGACACCGTTCGGGCCACAGTAGCACAACGCATCTCCTCGGTTTCGGTAAGTCCTCAATCCCTCACATTGCATCGAAACACCGTTGGCCAGCTCGTTCCCACTGCGACTGACGTCATGGGAAACCCGGTTCCGAGTCCCGTGTTCACCTTCGTTTCGAGCAACACAAACATCGTCGCCGTCAGTCCTACGGGTGTGGTCTATGCTCAAGGCGCGACGGGATCAGCTTCGATTACAGTAACACTGGACACGTTTGATCTGCACGTACCCGTCACGGTCTACGCCCGCTCTACAACCCTGAGAGTATCACCGCTGTCGGTCTCGATAGCTGTAGGAGCTTCGAAGCAGCTCGTTGTCGACGTTCTGGACAGCCTTGGATCTCCGATCCTCGGGGCATCCGTGAGCTTCACGAGTAACAACCCTGCGCTCTTCTCAGTGGCGGCGTCGGGTCTCATCACTTCGATCGCCGGATCAGGATCGGGATCGGTGACCGTCCACAGCGGGAGCTTATCGAAGTCGGTGCTGGTGGTTGTGGGGACCGGTGTTGGGGGAATCGCTGGAGTGATTACCGCTACCACTCAATTGCCGGACAAAGGCTATGGAGTGGCCGTCGGCACGAGTGGCGACGTGTTCGCCGGTGTGCTCAACTCGACTGCGGTCGTCCACGGCACATTGCCCTCCCACGCCCTTGGGGGTCCTCTCCTCGTGGGCGGTGGTCCACTGGGGATGACGGTCAACCCCGCGGGAACCCGGGCCTACGTCGCCCTGGATGGCCTCGGTCAGGTTGCCGTGGTCGACGTGTCGGGGCCCACCGTGCTGCCGCCGATTACCGGGCTCAGTTCTCATCCGTTCACGGTAGCAGTGTCACCCGATAACCAGACTGTTTACGTGGGAACCGAATTCAAGGTTTACTTCGTCGATGCGGCCACTCAGGCACTTCTGGACTCCATTCCCGCTTCCCTTGCGGGCCATATGGCGGTTCATCCTTCTCAGCCCCTGCTCTATGTCAGCATGACTGCCGCGGGGACAGTGGTCGAGATCAATACGACCACACGGCAGGCGACCCGTACGTTTCCCGTCGGAGGCGCCCCTCAGGCCATCGGCGTATCGGCAGACAATCACTTGTACATTGCGAACGAGGCTGGATCACTGCAGGTCTGGGATCTGATTGGAGGGAATGAGATCGACCACATCCCGCTTGTCGGTGGTGGATTTGGATTGGCTGTCACTCAAGAAGCACTAGTCGTAGCCGAGACATTTTGTGGTTGCATCGAGGTTTTCGACCGGGCGACGGACCTCCCGCGCTCGCTCCTCACACCGGGCGGCACTCCTCGTCGTGTGGCCGTCAACAGCGCCGGTACTGTGGCTGTCGTGGCCAATGAGGGTGGGTGGGTGGACTTTATTGAGTAGTCGAGGGTCGTGGGTCGTGGGTCATGGGTCTTCGTCTGCGATGACTCACGACTCAAGACTATCGACCACCGACCGCGTCAGGTAGCAACTCCAGCATCGCGCTCCCCACCGCACCGGGCCACCGGAACGTGACCGACCGGCCTTGCACCGTCTCCTCGAGTCCTTTCTCTGATTTGGCCACCGTCGTGATGTCGTAGCTCCAGGTCTCCGCCGCAGGGCTGGCCGTGATCTCGAGGGGTCCCCGGTACGAAACCTCCACGGTGAACACCCCTTCGAGGGCCGCCGGTGACCAACGGTAGGTCGCCGTGAGCCTGCCGTCCGAGGCAAAGCTGTAGTGTTTCTCGAAGGTGGTGATACCGGTTTCAACCAGTTTGAAGCTCAGCGTGACTCGGTCGGCCGAGGAGTCGATGGTGTAGGGCAGGGGACCCTCACCCGGCACATCCAGGCTGTCGAAGTCGCCCCGTTCGTAGCTCTGCTGATCCAGTCCCGCCTCGAGTCCCCGCTCCCGCAGGAGCACCCGCGGAGCCGCGTCAACCGGCGGCAGCTCATTGAGCCTGATGCGGCTCTCCAGATCGTGAATACTGGGTGTCCCCTCCTTCTCGCCTTCGGTGTGACCCTCCGACTTCGGAGCGACCAGGTGGTAGGCCTCCCTCCGCCGGGTGAGCGTGTTCGCGAAGTTGACCTCTGCGCCGAAGAGCGTGAACTCCTCGATGACCCCGCCGCGATCGGGACTCACGGTCGCGCTGAAGTTGGCGCTGTGCACCCAGATTTCCCTATGTCCGTCCGCGTCGATGTCAAGAACCTCGGTCTCCAGCGGCTCCCGGGTGCGCAGTGCCCTCTCCGCAATCGCCAGCTCGCGCCAGATCGCGTCACGCAGGTGAGGGAGATACAGTCCGCCGAAGACACCGTGCCAGTAGGCATCGTTGCACTGGGCCCGACCGATGGCGACCCGGGCCACCGTGGGATCGCCCCGATCGCGGCAGAGCAGCGACAGCGCCTGCATCTTCTTGTGCATCCGGTTTGACTCGACGTACTTGACCAGGAAGTTGAGCCAGTGCGAACCCCGGAGTAGCGCGCCTTCTGGTCCAGACTGCCGCTTTTCTCCCAATTCGGTCTCGAGGTTGATGAGCCGCTGCGCCGCGATTGGCGGGAGGGCCCAACCCTCCATCTCCCGGTAGGAGGCGGTGGGCAGGTAGGCGAGTCCGGCGACCGGAACCGCCGGAAGCGTCTCAGCGAAGGTGGAAAGGGCCACCTCGCCGTTATCAACCAATGCTGAGATCGTGGTCACGAACTCATCCAGCCACCCCTTCTCGTACACCCATTCGCGAGTTCCCGGCCAGCCGCCGAACTTCTCGCCGTCGTCGGCCAGTACCGCCATGCGGTGACCTTCGCTCGCCAGCTCTCGAAGATACGTGGCGGTTTCGGCGGGAGGGCGGAAGGGGATGAGGTAGCGGAGGCGCTCGTCAATCGGGAACAGCGCGATCCGCCGGCCATCGCTCTCCGTCATCCATGGCGCGTGCAGCTGGTTCCGCTCGAACCCGGTCACCAGGAAATGACGGTCATCCACCAGCGCGTACTGCACGCCCGCGTCGGCCAGATCGGCAGCGAGCTCCGGTTCCCATACCCGCTCGGTCAGCCAGAGCCCCCGCCCATCGATTCCGAACCGCTTTCTGAGTTTCTCCCGCATCCATCCGATCTGCTCGATCCGGTCCTGCCGAGGGAGTGACGCGAGGACCGGCTCGTACATGCCGGCGCACAAAAGCTCCAGTCGGCCGGCATCCACCAGTCGGCCGACCAGGTCGAGATAAGCTTTGCCATTCGCTTCCAGCCACTCCAGGAGGGGACCGGAGATGTGGAGCACCAGGGGGAAGAACTCCCGCTCGTCCACCTTATTCAGGAAGGGGAGGTAGACCTCGTCCAGGTGCTGGGTGAACACCGACCCGAAATTCCCCACCGGCTGATGCAGGTGGAGCCCGAAGATGAAGCGGATGGGTTGGGGCATGGGGGGAAAATAGGGTGTCAGGTGTCAGGTGGCAGGTGTCAGGGGTAGCCATGGAGGATTCGTTGTATCGGAGTAGATTCCCACCCTCCGATGGGCCCCTGACCCCTGACACCTAGCACCTGACACCTGCTCTTGAACCACGAAATCCACACCTGGCATTCTCCAGTGCTGGGCCGCGAGATGACTCTGCAGGTGATCGGCCATGCCGGCGCCCGGGTCCTGGCCTTTCCCACCAGCATGGGAACCCACTCGGAGTGGCCCGACCGGCGGATGCACCAGGTGCTCCAGGACCACATCGACCAGGGCTGGATTCAGCTGTTCTGCCTGGACCAGCCGCATCACGAGAACTGGGGCAATGAGGCCTGCCACGCCGGGCACCGAGCCTGGGTGCACCTGCAGTACTACAGCTACGTGCGCGATGAGGTGTTGCCGTTTACAGTGAGCAAGAACAGCAATCCCTTCGTCATTGCCACTGGAGCGAGCCTGGGTGCCACCCACGCGGCCGCATTCGGCTTCCGCTACCCGGAATCGGTGAACCGGATCATCGGCATGAGCGGCCTCTACGACATCAAACGGCTGACCGGTGGTTACAGCGATGCCAATCTGTACCAGTGCAATCCCATGGATTTCATGCGCCACGAACATGATCCCCGCCGGATCGAGGCCTTCCGCAAGCAGGACATCATTTTCGCGATCGGCGGCGGTGACCCGGTGTGCGACAACAACCGGGAGTTCTCGGCCCTGCTCTGGGGCAAGGGAATCGGCAACGCGTTGAGAATCTGGGAGGGCCACGCCCACGACTGGCCTCACTGGGAGGACATGGTCAGGGCGTATATCGGGGGGCACGATTAGGCGGCTCGGCGGTTCGTAGGTCCGCCTGTCCGCAGATTTTAGACTACAACTTCACCCTGTATCGAAATGGCGAAACGCATCGGTCTTTTCGTAGGTCGGGAATGGTCATTCCCGCCGGCATTCATGGAAGCGGTGAGTCAGCGGAACGTGGGAGTGGTCGCGGAGTATGTGTCGACCGGCGCCCTCAGCATGACCGACCCGGTTCCCTATGACGTGTTGATCGACCGCATCTCTCACGAGGTGCCGTTCTACCGGAGCTACCTGAAGCACGCTGTGCTCCAGGGGGTGCCGGTCATCAACAATCCCTTCATGTGGACCGCCGACGACAAGTTCTTCGGCGCCTCTCTCATTACCAAACTCGGCCTGGCCAGTCCCAAGACGATGCTGCTGCCGAACAAGGACTACATCCCAGGCATCAAGCACGACGAGAGCCTCCGCAACCTCCAGTTCCCTCTCGACTGGGAGGGGATCGCGCGCCATGTCGGGATGCCCTGCATCCTCAAGGACGCGCACGGCGGCGGCTGGAAAGAGGTTCACGTCTGCCGCTCGCTGGAGGAGCTCATCGAGCGGTACGACCAGGCGGGCCTGCTCACGATGATTGTCCAGGAGTTCATCAACTGGGACGAGTTCGTGCGCTGCCTCTGCATCGGTCAGGAAGACATCCTCCCGATCAAGTACGATCCCAGAGAGCGCCGCTACATCCCGGACGACAATTTCCTGCCTCCGGACCTGCGAACCCGGGTGGTCAACGACGCGCTGGCGATCGTGCGCGCCCTGGGCTACGACATGAATTCCATCGAGTTCGCGATTCGTGACGGGGTGCCATACGCGATCGACTTCATGAATCCGGCGCCCGACATGGACATAAACTCGCTGACCCCGAAGTACTTCGACTGGGTGGTCCAGCACATGGTCGACCTGTCGATCGCGCTCGCCAAGAAGCCCAGGCGTCAGGTGAAGGATTTGAAGTGGGATAAGATGTTTGTGAAATCGAGAAAAAGTACCTAGTACCGAGTACCGAGTACCTAGTACAAAATCAGAAATCGATGCCGGCGGGCGATGGCCGAACGTCGGTACCCTCTACTAGGTACTAGGTACTAGGTACTTGGTACTTGGTACTGAGTCTAGAGGATATGAACCCTGCCATTGAGTTTTATCACAATCTCTTAACCCCCGACATCGCTGAAGCCTCCCACGTGATGCTGGAGGATCAGCTGCGGGCGCGGGGCCTGATCTTTGGTGAGCGGGCCTTGGCAACGGTGCTGCGTCCCAGGCTCATGTCGTCGGAGCAGCTTAGCCTGCTCGAACGCCGGGTGGCGGCGATTACCCGCGCCTTCCGCAAGGCCGGTGAAGCGGCGGTGCACGACAGTGCTTTGCGAGCGCAGTTCCGGCTGGCCGACTGGGAAGAAGAATTGATTAGGGATGAGCCGGGCTTCCGGGCCGCGAGTCCTTCGTCCCGGCTTGATGGATTCCTGATGGAAGATGCCGGCAGCTTCGCCCTTACCGAATACAACGCCGAGACTCCGGCAGGGGCGGCGTACAACGACGCGCTCACCGAGGCCTTCGCCGACCTGCCGGTGATGCGGGCCTTCGCCCGGCACTATGCGGTCAGGCCTCTGCCCGCGCGACACCACGTCGGACACGCGATGCTCGAGGCCTGGCACCAGTTCTCCGGGCACCTCGCGCTCCCCCGGGTCGCCATTGTGGACTGGGATGATGTCCCGACCCGCACCGAGTTCGTGCTCTTCCAGGAGTATTTCCGCGGGTTGGGGATGAGCTGCGAGATCACGACTCCCCAGGCGCTCGAGTATCGGAGGAGCCAGTTGACGGGTCCCGCCGGCCCCATCGATGTGGTCTACAAGCGGGTGTTGATTCACGAGCTGGTGGAACGGTGTGGCCTCCAGCATCCATTGATCCGCGCCGTGCGGGAACGGGCCGTGTGCATGGTGAATCCGTTCCGCTGCAAGATCCTGCACAAGAAGGCCAGCCTGGCGGTGTTGAGCGACGAACGGAACGCGGGACTCTTCGATGCGGCGGACCAGGCGGCGATCACCGCCCAGGTGCCGTGGACTCGCGTGGTCGAGGAGCGAACCACGGTCCACAACGGCTCGAAAGTTGACCTGTTGCCGTTCATCGAGGCCAACCAGGCCCGTCTCGTTCTCAAACCAAACGACGACTACGGCGGCGCGGGGATCGTACTGGGTTGGACCGCGAACGCCGAGGAATGGCGTCAGGGGATAGCGCGGGCCTTGAGTGAGCCGTACATCGTACAGCAGCGGGTTCCGATCCCGAGCGAGCCTTATCCCAGTTTGGTCGATGGCTCGGTTCACATCCTGGACCGGATGCTGGACACGGCGCCGTTCGTGGTGCACGGCGAATACATGGAGGGTTTGCTGACTCGTCTCTCGACCGCGGCCTTGCTCAACGTGACGGCGGGCGGCGGGTCGACGGTGCCGACATTTGTGGTCGAAAAACGATAGTTGAGGGTCGGGAGTCTAGAGTCCGATGAACCATGACTCCGCCTCGAACCTCGGCTCAGATCCATTCTAGACTCTCGACTCCAGACTCTCGACTCTCGACTCCAGACTCCCAATGAAAGACCCCACGCTCACCATCGGCATCGAAGAGGAATACCAGATCATCGACCCCGAGACCCGGGAGCTCCGCTCGTACATCACCGAGATCCTGGCGGAAGACTCGATCGTGCTGGGAGAAGTCAAACCGGAGCTGCACCAGTCGATGGTCGAAGTGGGAACCAAGGTCTGCCGCACACCCGCCGAGGTGCGTGAAGAGCTGGTCCGTCTCCGCAAACTGGTGATGGGCCTCGCCGCGAAACAGGGCCTGGTGGTCGCCGCAGCCGGCAGTCACCCGTTCTCCTCCTGGCTGCAACAGAAGATCACTCCGCTCGACCGCTACATCGGCGTGAAGGAGGATCTTCAGGACCTGGCGCAACGGCTCCTGATTTTCGGCACCCATGTTCACATCGGAATCGATGACAAGGAATTTCTGATCGATGCAATGAACGTGTCGCGCTATTTCCTGCCCCACGTGCTGGCGCTCTCCACCAGCTCGCCGTTCTGGATGGGGCGGATGACCGGCCTCAAGTCCTACCGGAGCATCGTGTTCCGGGACTTCCCCCGCACCGGCATCCCGCGGACGCTCGCCTCCTGGGCCGAGTTCGAGAGCCTCGTAAACACGATGGTCGACACCAATTGCATTCCCAACGCCTCGAAGATCTGGTGGGACGTCCGACCCAGCTGGAGCTATCCGACGCTGGAATTCCGGGTCTGCGACGTCTGCACCCGTGTAGATGAGGCGGTGTGCATCGGCGCCATCTTCCAGGCCATCATCGCGAAGCTGTGGAAGCTTCGCCGAGACAATATCACCTTCCGGACCTACGCCCAGTCCCTGATCGACGAGAACAAATGGCGGGCGATCCGCTACGGGCTGGACGGCAAGCTGATCGACTTTGGCAAGCGTCAGGAGTTGCCCGCGCGCGAGCTGATCAAGGAGCTCATCGAGTGGTTCGTGGACGACGTACTGGATGACCTGGGGAGCCGCAAAGAGGTGGAATACGCCTTCCGGATCCTGGGTGAAGGGACGAGCGCCGACCGCCAGATCGCGACGTTCCAGAAGACGGGCGACCTGAAGGCGGTGGTGGACCAGCTGGTGCGGGAGACAGCCGAGGGGGTCGTTCCGGCGCCCGCAGCCGTGAAATGAGAGGGGAAAAGGACTGGGGAATGAGGGCTGAGTGTGGGGAGGGGAACCGAGCCCAAAAATGGCCCAGAATTTGATTAAATTCCTTCACTCAGTCCTCAGTCCCCAGTCCTTTAACTAGACACTTCATGAAGTCTCCCCGGCCGGTCATAGGCATACCCACCCAGACGCTGCACGCCATGGACGGGATCCCCGAGGCGCTGCCGCAGTCCTGGGTCATGAATCAGCGGTATTTCCTGGCGGTGACCATCGTCGGGGGGGTGCCATGGATGATTCCCCTTCTGGACGACGATCCGGACACGTTGCGCGAGATCTATGACCGGCTGGACGGGATCCTGCTTCCCGGAGGCGTGGACATGGATCCGAGGACTTATGGCGAGGCACCGAAGCCGGAGTGCGGTCGCGTTGACCCCGCCCGTGACCGTGTGGAGTTGCAACTGACCCGGTGGGCGATTGAAGACCGGAAGCCGATCCTCGGACTCTGCCGTGGAATCCAAGTAATCAACGTGGCGCTGGGAGGTTCACTCTACCAGGACGTCCGCGCGGAACTGCCGGGGGCTATCAAGCACGATTATTTCCCTACTCAGGGCTTCGAGCGGGACCATCCGGCCCATGAGGTTGCTCTCGCCTCAGGGTCTCGCCTCCGCGGTGCCCTGGAACAACCCAACCTGATTGTGAACAGCATGCATCATCAGGGGGTGAAGCAGGTTGGGACCGGACTCATGGTAAGCGCTACCGCGCCGGACGGACTCATTGAAGCACTCGAGGGGGCGTCGGACCACTTCCTGATCGGCGTGCAGTGGCATCCGGAGGTCTTCGAAATGGCCGACCCTCACACGCGCCACCTCTTCCGCGCCTTCATCGCTGCCGCAGGTGGGTGACGTCGAACCCCAGTTTCACGGCGAGATCCAGCATGGCGGGGTCTCGCTGCTCTCCTGAAGACCAGATCCGATAGAACACCGTCTGCACGTCGAACGGTACCGCCTGTCCCAGGTGCGCCAGCAATGCCGCCAGGTCCGCGACTCGAGTGCAGGCGGCGGTGGAACGATCGGCCTCGAGTGATCGCGTCGCCTCGAGCAGGACTCGCCGTACCACGGATTTGGTTTCCTCCCCAGTCGAGATCGCGGCCAAGTCGCTGCTCGACAGCAATCGGGCCAAGGCACCGCGGCGCATCGTGTCGGAGACGGTGAAGCGAGTGCGTTCGGGCAATTGCTCCAGGTCGAGACGAAGCGGCCCCCAACCGTCTATGGTAACCGAAACCGCGAGGTCGAGCCCATCCTTCTCGATGGTCACTCGGCAGGGCACGCCTCGTCCGGTTCGTTTGCGACGGAGAACCTGCGAGTCACGATGGGCTTCAAGGGTGTAGGCCGGGTCGTCCGCCGGATCAGGGACGATGGCCTGGACCGCACCGAGACCTCCAGCGATTCGTGCATCAGGCGGGAGCCTCGGTCGCGCCTTCTGCCGATAGATGTCGGCCCCGGTGCCCATGGCCGGATCCCGGCTCCTCGCAGGAGCAAGACGTTCGATCAAGCCCATCTCCAGCCGCGCTTGTTCCTCACCGGCGAGAGCGGCCGCCCAGGCTGCGTACCGCAGGACCTGTAGGGTCTCGATCCCGCCGATGTCATCGAAGAACCAGGCGCAGGAGGTCAACGAGCGCAGCGCCCCTCGTTCCAGCTCCAGCAGCTCCGCCGCTCGCACGACTGATTCCGGCTCTTGGGGCTTGAGGGCATGAGAGAGCACGTACGCCCGAATCACCTCGGGACTGGCGCCGACCACAGCACCGAAGCCTTCCCGGGCGACGACCGGATCCCTCAGGTGAAGCGGCGCTTCCCGGTCATGGATCGTGTGCAGCTCGCTCGTGAGCCAGGCCAGACCCTCTCGGAGCGGCGCCCGCCAGGCCTGGTGGTGCGGCAGCTCGGTCGCCATGCGACATCCGCAGTCCGATCGCCAGCGCTCCACGCCGTGAGGGCAGCTCCAGGAGCTGGGGCTCACCAGCTTCACCTCTTCGGTCGCCGGAGACTCCGTGAGGTGTTGGGCGAAATTTCCCAGGCTGATCCCCGGACTCTGCTGCAGCCGGTCGAGGACCAGCGCGAGGGACATCTCACCAAAGACGTGGTGATGGCCGTAGGTCTCCCCGTCGGTGGCGACCGAAACGAGTTCGCGCTGGGGTGGCCCGGCCTGGGCTGCAAGAGTGCGCCGCACCCACTGATCGGCGTCCCGCACCAGCGGTCCGAAGGCGACGTCGTGCGACATCGGACCGTCGTACACGAACAGCGCGATGGTCGCGCCACCGGGACAGCAATAGAGACCCGGCGCGCCGGAAGCAGGAGCGCTGGTCACCTGGTGTGGTGCCAGGATCGTGAAGCGAATCCCCTCGCCGGCCAGAACCTCGAGCGTCTCTTCGTCTACCGCGGTCTCCGGCAACCACATCCCCTCGGGTTCCCGACCGTACCTCCGCCGGAAGTCGGCGATACCCCATCGGACCTCGGTCACCTTCTCTCTCCGGGTACTCAGCGGGAGAATCGCGTGGTGATACGGCATCGCGACCGCGTTCCCGTGGCCCAGTCGGGCCGCGCTGGTGCGATCCGCCTCCAGCACCGCCGCATAGGTGGCGGGCGCCTGCCGTTCCATCCACTCCAGCAGGGTGGGACCGAAGTTGAAGCTGATCCGTTCGAGGGTGTTGACGATGCGGAGAATCCGGCCTTCGTGACCGGGGATGCGCGCTGCCGCCACCGCGCGGTAGCACTCCTGCTCGATGCGTTCATTCCAGTCGTGGAATGGTGCGGCGGAAGGCTCGGTTTCGACTTGCTCGATCCACGGATCTTCGCGCGGCGGTTGGTAGAAGTGGCCGTGGATGACGACCCTCACACGACCACCGCCCGGCTTCCCTCCATCGCCGCCCGGACCGCCGGCAGGATCTCGGGGAACACGTGGTCGCGCTGCCAGAGCTTCTCCGCCCGCGAACGGGCGGCAGCCTGGTCTCCTGCATCGGGCTGCAGTGCGGCGATCAACGACTCGGCGTCCGCGCAGTGCTCGGTAAACCGTTTGACTGCGTAGTCGGTCACCTGGCCGGTCGTCATGATGAACTGCCAGTCCGAGGCCTGGGCGAGGAGCAGCTCTCGCGCGGCCTGGGCGAGTATCAGCTCCTGATCCCCGCGTTCGAGCGCCGCGGGCGCCACGTCCCAGAAGTTCTGTTCCAGTTCCCACAGTTTGCGCCAGGTCCATTCGGTGCCGCTGTTGAGCCACATCGAGAAATCGCCGTTGGCTCCCCACGATCCGGTCGAGAGATGGATGCCGCGCCGCGGGGGCCGCGCGGCCAGAGCCGCAGACGCGGTGTAGGGGCGGATCGCCCCGGTTCCACCCAGCCGGTGGTAGACCGCCGCCAGGAAATCCACACCTTCGAACCACCAGTGGCCGAATAGCTCCGTGTCGAAGGGGACTGCGATCAGTCCGCCGGACTGGACCTCTTTCTCGGTTGCGGCGCGCTCCAGCAGGCTCACGAAGTGACCCGCGTGCCCGTCGGCGTGTGCCAGCGCCTGTGCGGGATCATAGGGCAACTTGGCGCCCAGGTCTGAGCCAGGTGCGCTCACCCGCCAGTATTTGAGTCCACCGGGCCAGCGGATCTTGTGGAACTCGAGATACCACTGGTCGCCCGGATAGCCTTCCTGGCGGCTCCACACCTGGCGAGAGGTCAATGGATCGCGAATCAGCGTCGCGACCTCACGCCCGATCCGGTTCGAGGTGACGCGATACGCTCGATAGGGAGAGTTCCTGCCTTTCTCAGCGGGTCCCCTCTCCTCGAGCTCCTCCGCACCGTAGAGCTTGAAGACCTGTCCCGCGCCGGCCATGTGCGCGTCGGTGAAGAAGTACTTGAAGCCCGCATCGGCCACGTGCTCCTCGATGCCACGCCGGGGTCCTGTGATCGGCGCTCCCGGCAAAGGTGCCCAAGGGCCTCGCCCGCGGTACGCGCACTCCGGCAGCCACAACCCGGCGGGTTCCTTGCCGAAGAGACGTCGGTGCTCGGCCCGGCCCAGGCCAAGCTGGAGCCGAATACTCTCGTCGCGAGCAAGCAACGGGAGGAAGCCGTGAGTGGCGGCGCAGCTCATGATCTCGAGCCTGCCCTCCCGCTCGAGCGCGCGCAGCGCGCGGATCAGATCTCCACCGTGGGAACGGAAGCGTGCTCTAAGCCGGGTGAGCCGCTCTCTCCAGAAATCGGCAAGAGGAATCAGGTGCTGGTCGCCGGTCGACGTCAGTGATGCAGCGGCCTCCTCACAGCTCACCAGTCGCTGAGCGAAGTAGGCCTCGAGCTCCTCGACGAAGACGGGGCTCGCCAGCTGGTTCGCGAGGATGGGAGTGATGCCGAGGGTGACGGGCGCCGGCACGCCCTCGTGGCGCAGCTTCTCCAGCGCTTCGAGCAGCGGCAGGTAGGTGTCGATCGCCGCCTCGCAGATCCAGTCGCTCCCGTGCGGCCACCTCCCGTGATTCAGGACGTAGGGGAGATGGCTGTGGAGTCCGAGGACGAAATCGACCGCGGGGCGGGGCATCAGGCGTGACGCAACGCCTCGAGGGCGCGGCGATAGACCTGCAGATACTTCTCGGCCGAGCGGGGCCAGCCGAAATCGCGGGACATGGCCTGCCTCATCATCCACTCCCAGGCTGGCGGATCGTAGTACCGGTCCATCACGTGCCGGGCGACCCGGAGCAGATCCTCCGAGCTGTACTCATCGAACAGAAATCCGGTTGTTCCATCCTCGATAGTGTCGGCCAAGCCCCCGACCCGGCGCCCGATCGGTACCGCGCCATACCGCTCCGCGCGGAGCTGAGCCAGTCCGCAGGGTTCATACAGCGAGGGCATCAGGTAGACGTCGGCGCCCGCCATGAGTCTATGCTCGAGCCGCTCCGAGAAGCCGAGGTGCACCGAGATGCGTTCGGGCCAGCGGGACTCGTACATCTTGAGCATCGCCTCGTACTTCGGCTCTCCGGTGCCGAGGAAGACGAATTGCGCTTCGAGCATGAAGAGCGTGTAGTCGCCTACGATCAGCTCGAGCCCCTTCTGATGAGTGAGCCGCGCGGTCATCGCGAAAACCGGAATCCGGCGCTTCTGGGGAAGGCCCACGCTCCGCTGCAGGGCGGCTTTGCAGCGCGCCTTGCCGGAGAGATCGTGCACGGAGTAGTGCGCGGTGATGTGCTGGTCGGTCGCGGGATTCCACTCGTCCATGTCGATCCCGTTGACGATGCCGGTGAAGCGGTCTCCCAGAGAGAGAAATACATCGTGGAGACCGAATCCCCCGACCGCGGTGCGCAGCTCGTGGGCGTGCGTCGGGCTCACGGTGGTCACCGCATCGGAAAAGCCGAGCCCGCCCTTCAGCAGGTTCACCTTGTCGTGCCACTCCATGACCTTGTAGTTGAACAGCTCCCAGGGAAGCCCGATGTCCGGCATGGCCGACGGCGGGAAATGGCCCTGGAATCCGGCGTTGTGGACCGTCAGGACGGTCCTCACGTTCTGGGCGAACGCCTGGTCGTGGTAGTAGGTCCGGAGATAGACCGGGGCGAGGGAGGCGTGCCAGTCGTGGCAGTGCAGTATACAGGGAGTCCGGGTGATCCGGTGCAGGATCTCCAGCGCCGCGCGGCAGAAGAAGGCGTAGCGTTGGAGATTGTCGACATAATCACCGCCGGATTCTCCGTAGAGGCCGTTCCGGTCGAAGTAGGGGTGCTCGATGCAGTAGACCCGCGGCTCGCCGGGCCCTGCGGGGATGCGATAGAGTCGCCCTTCTTCGGTGCGGGGACCGACCTGCACGGTGAAGGGCCCACCCATCCGCTCGAGGCCCGCCGCCGCACTTCGCACGGAGCGGTGCAGGGGGATCACGGCCGCGACCGGAATCCCGGAACGCGCCTGGTTGGTCGCCAGACCTGCCACCGCCTCGGCGAGACCGCCGGTCCGGGCCAGCCAGCCGTATTCGGCGGCGACGTGTACCACGCCAACCGGCGACCCGTCGGGGGCCAGCAGAGTCGAGATCGGCTGCGAGGGCCGGTCCATCCGCGTTACACCGGGGGGTTGGGGTCGGAGAGGTCGCCGGACGCGGCGGGTACGTAGTACTGATTCACGTATTCCTGCACCATCCGCCGGGCGTCGAACTTCTCGCCGGCGATGCGGAGGGCCTGTTTCATCTTCTGGAGCCATTCAACCGGTAAGCCGCGTGCATCGCGCTTGTAGTAGAGCGGGATGACCTGCTCCTCCAACAGAGTGTAAAGGTGTCCGGCATCAACCCCATCCTGTTCCCCCGATTCCGATGGTGGCAGGGCCCAGCCGTTCACTCCCATATAGCCCTCGTACCACCATCCGTCGAGTGTGCTCAACTGGGGGACCGAGTTGAGCGCGGCCTTCATGCCGCTGGTGCCACACGCCTCGAGCGGCGCCCGGGGGACATTGAGCCAGAGATCCACCCCTTGGACCAGTCGGTGGGCGAGGTGCATCTCGTAGTCCTCGATGAATGCTACACGCCCTTCGAGCCGAGGGTCGCGGGTCATGGTGTAGACCCGCTGCAGGACTTCCTTCCCCGGTTCGTCTTCGGGATGCGCCTTCCCCGCAAAAATCAGTTGCACCGGCCGCCAGGGGTTCACCAGCATCTCGTGCAGCCGGTCGAAGTCCTCGAATAGCAGGTAGGCACGCTTGTAGGTGGCGAAGCGCCGCGCGAACCCAATGATGAGCGGGTCTGGATTGATCAAGGTGCCTGCGCCGACCACGTGGGCGGCCTCTTTCCACCGTTCCGCCCAGCGGCGCCGTGCCTCTTCGCGGATGTAGGTGAGCAGCCCGCGCTTCATCTCGAGATGCCGGTTCCAGAGCTCCTGATCGTCCAGCTCGAGGACCCGGTCCCAGAAGCCGGGTTGATCGACCCGGTCGAACCAGCCGTCTCCGTAGTGCTTGTCGAGCAGGTGCTGCATCCGGCTCGCCATCCAGGTGGCAACGTGAACGCCGTTGGTCACATGCCCGATGGGAACATCTTCAACCGCCTTACCCGGCCAGAGGGGCTGCCACAGCTCGCGCGAAACCTCGCCGTGACGCTTGGCTACGCCGTTAACCCGCCGGGAGAGCCGAAGCGCGGTCGCCGTCATGTGGAAGAGGTCATCCTCGGGGAGTGCCCCGATCGCCATGAACTCTTCGGGCCCGATACCCAACTCGGTCCAGATTGGATCCGCGCATGCCTGAACCTCGTCCCGGTTGAAGCGGTCGTGTCCGGCGGGCACCGGAGTGTGGGTGGTGAAGATGCTCCGAGCCCGCACCTCACGTACCGCATCCTTGAGCGGCATTCCCGCGGTAGTGAGCTCGCGCAGCCGCTCGACCAGCATGAAGGCGGCGTGTCCCTCGTTAGCGTGCCACGCGGCGGGATCGAGTCCTACCGCGCGCAACACCCGCACACCGCCCACGCCGAGGACCCATTCCTGCCGGAGCCGCATATCGGGGCCGCCGGCGTAAAGCTTCCCGGAAAGGTCACGGTCGGCCGGGTCGTTCTGCTCCAGGTTCGTGTCCAGCAGGTAAACCGGCACGCGACCCACCTGCATCCGCCAGGCGCCGATGTGGACCGGACGGCCGAAGGTCTGCACCACCGTGAGGTAGGGCACCCCTCCCGGCCCGGCGACTCGCTCCAACGGCGTCAGGCTCACGTCGAAGAGAACGTCGCTGTCCTCCTGCCAGCCATCCAGCCTCAGCTGCTGATCGAAGTAGCCCTTGGTGTAGAAGAGCCCGACTCCGACGAGTGGTACGCCGAGATCCGAGGCTGCCTTGCAGTGATCGCCGGCCAGAATGCCGAGGCCGCCGGAGTAGATCGGGACCGAGTTGTGGAGGCCGAATTCGGCGCAGAAGTAGGCAATCGGCCGATCGACCGTTGGGTAGTTGTTGTGGAACCAGGTGTCGTTGCGCTCGAGCGCCAGGTGGTAGCGCTCCAGCACCCGGTCGTACCGGGCGAGGAAGGTAGGATCGCTCGCGCAGCCGGCGAGGCGTGAGGGATCGACCCGCCGCAGCAGAGCGATCGGATTGTGTTTCACCAGATGCCACAGCGGTTCGTCGATCGTCCGGAAGAGGGCGCGGGCATCCAGCTGCCAGCTCCACCAGAGATTCTCCGCCAGGTCGGCCAGATGCTCGATCCGGGCCGGCAGGTAGGGAATGCGCGAGGGGTGGGTCATCGAACCGGAGTGAGAGGAGCGCTAGTGGTGGAGCTTCTTGTACCGGATTCGGTGCGGCTGATTGGCATCGACTCCCTTGCGCTTCTTGAAATCCGCGGCGTAGTCCTGATAGTTCCCTTCGTACCAGTACACCTCGCTCTCCCCTTCGAAGGCGAGAATGTGGGTCGCGATCCGGTCCAGGAACCAGCGGTCGTGGCTGATGACGACCGCGCAACCTGCGAAGGCCACCAAGGCGTCTTCCAGCGCCCGCAGGGTGTCAACGTCCAGGTCGTTGGTCGGCTCGTCGAGCAGGAGCAGGTTCCCTCCGCTCTTGAGCAGTTTCGCCAGATGCACCCGGTTGCGCTCACCCCCCGAGAGGTCCTTGACCTTCTTCTGCTGGTCTGATCCCCGGAAGTTGAACCCGGCGCAGTAGGCTCTCGCATTCACTTTGCGGGAACCGAAGAGCAGCTCGTCTTCTCCTCCGGAAATCTCCTCGTACACCGACTTGGTGCCGTCGAGCGAGTCCCGGCTCTGATCGACGTAGGCCAGCTTGACGGTCTTGCCCACGACCAGGTTCCCGCTGTCGGGTTTTTCCTGGCCCGCGATCATGCGAAACAGCGTTGTCTTGCCGGCCCCATTGGGGCCGATCACACCGACGATCCCCCCGCGGGGCAGCGAAAAGTTCAGGTTCTCGAACAGCAAGCGGTCGCCATAACCCTTGGAAAGCTTCTCGGCGACCACCACCTCGTCTCCCAATCGTTCGGGCACCGGGATCAGAATCTCGACGGAGCCCTCGGTCTGGCGATCGGCTTCCTGACGCAACTCTTCGTAGCGCTGCAGGCGGGCTTTTCCCTTGGCATGCCGGGCCTTGGGAGCCATCCGGACCCATTCCAGCTCGCGTTCGAGCGACTTCTGCCTCGCCGAGGCCTGTTTCTCCTCGGTGGCGAGCCGTTTGCGCTTCTGGTCGAGCCAGCTTGAGTAGTTACCCTCCCACGGAATCCCGGCGCCGCGGTCCAGCTCCAGGATCCATTTGGCGACGTTGTCCAGGAAATAGCGATCGTGGGTGATGGCGACAACGGTTCCCGGAAAACCTTCGAGATACTTCTCCAGCCACGCGACGCTTTCGGCATCCAGGTGGTTGGTCGGTTCGTCGAGGAGGAGCATTTCCGGTTGCTCGAGCAGCAGCCGGCACAGCGCGACCCTGCGGCGCTCTCCTCCCGACAGTGTGCTCACCGAGGCATCCCCCGGGGGCAGGCGGAGAGCGTCCATCGCGATGTCGAGCTTGTGGTCCAGTTCCCAGAGCCCGAGATGATCGATCTGGTCCTGGAGCCGGCCCTGTTTTTCCAGGAGCCGGTTCATCTCGTCATCGCTCATCGGTTCGGCAAACTTCGCCGAGATGGTACTAAAGTCGTCGAGCAGTTGGCGCTGCTCCCTCACGCCGTCCTCGACGTTTCCCCGCACGTCCTTGGCCGGATCGAGCTGCGGCTCCTGCGGCAGGTACCCGATCCGAGTGCCGGCGAGCGGCTTCGCCTCACCGATGAAGTCCTTGTCCTCACCCGCCATGATCCTGAGCAGCGAGCTCTTGCCCGCGCCGTTGGCACCCAGCACGCCGATCTTGGCGCCGGGATAGAAGGCGAGGTAGATGCCTTTGAGGATCTCGCGGGAGGGAGGCACGACCTTTCGCAGGTCGCGCATAGTGAAGATGTATTCGCCGGCCATAGGGCGGATTAAGATAGCCGGGGCCGGTAGAAACGGCACGGGGCGCGCCGACGGGCGCGCCCCTTTTGTTACCGCCTTGCTCCTGCCTCGGCGACCCTTTGCGGCCGCCTCTTCTCTCTCCTGCGGACTACTTCACGTGGCGGCTGACCAGCTTGGTCATCTCGAACATCGAGACCTGCTTCTTGCCACCGAACACCGCTTGCAACGAGGCATCGGCGTTGATCATCCGCTTGTTCTTCTTGTCCTGCAGGCCGTTCTTCTTGATGTACTGCCAGAGCTTCTTGGTGAGTTCGGTCCGCGGCATGCCCTTCGAGCCAACGACTTCGGCGAGCTTTGCGTCGGGCATCACCGGCCGCATGAATGCCGCGTTCGGCTTCCGCTTCGACTTCTTCTTCGCTGCTTTCTTCTTCGTGGCCATCGAGAGCCTCCGTGAGAGGGAAAATGAGGCGGTCACGCTCTGTAGGCGGGAGCCGTCCGCACCCAAAGTAAGGCATCGCTTCCCAGTTGCAAGAGGGAAAATCGCGATTTTCCCTCTGGAATCCGGCACCAAGAGGACTATTTTTCCTCTGAAACCGATCTCGAGAGTGTCCCGTGCGTCTCGTCCCATTGCTTTCTCTTGGCCTCCTTGCGGGCCTTCCCGTCTCTGCAGTTTCCCCTTCGCGCCCCGCTGACGCCTGCACCCGGACCAATGGTCTGGACCTACCCGACGGCTTTTGCGCGGTGCTGGTCGGGGCAGACTTGGGTGAGGTTCGGCACATCACCGTCGCTCCCAACGGAGACATTTTCGCTGCCGTCGAGGGGGGCGAAGGTGTACTGGCATTGAGGGATACCAACGGCGACGGCGTCGCCGATGTGAAGAAGAGCTTCGGCCCCGGGGGCGGCACCGGTATCGCGCTGAGGGGGGACAATCTGTACTTCGCGACCGCGACCAAAGTGGTCCGCTGGCGATTGCCCCCCGGCGAGCTGGTGCCGTCAGGTCAACCGGAAACCATCGTGGATGGATTGCCCACGGGGGGACACCGGGCCAAGACGCTCGTCCTGCTGGGAGGGGATACGCTGATCGTCAACATCGGCTCCGCCAGCAACAGCTGCCAGGAGCGGGACCGGACCGCCCAGTCGCCCGGACGCGATCCCTGCACCGAGCTGGAGACCCGGGCCGGGTTGTGGCAGTTCAGCGCGTCCAAGACCGGGCAGACCGAGAAGGACGGCGTCCGCTACGCGACCGGTCTCCGTAATGCGATGGCGACGGCCGTTGATAAGAGCGGCAACCTCTACGCTGCCCCCCACGGGAGGGACCAGTTGGGCGCCAACTGGGGCTTCAGCGATATGCAGAATGCCGAGTTGCCCGCAGAGGAGTTCATGCAGGTGAAGGCGGGTGACGATTTCGGCTGGCCCTACTGTTATTACGACTGGCAGCAGAAGAAAAAGGTCCTGGCTCCCGAGTACGGGGGAGACGGCAAGGCCATCGGTCGCTGCGCGACCAAGAAAGACCCGCTGATTGGCTTTCCCGGCCACTGGGCCCCGATGGCGATCGCCTTCTACTACGGGAATCAGTTCCCCGCGTCCTACAAGGAAGGGGCATTCGTCGCCTTTCACGGATCGTGGAACCGGGCACCGCTGCCCCAGCAGGGATATCGTGTAGTCTTCGTGCCGTTCGCCTCGGGCCGTCCTACGGGGCAATACACGACGTTCGCGACCAGCAGCAAGGGCCCGACCGACCTTCGGGCCTCGGGTGTTGCGGTGGGACCGGATGGATCGCTTTATATCTCTGCCGACGCTAACGGGAAAATCTGGCGGGTACAGGTCGCAAAGTAGGACGTCTTCATTCGCGGGAGGGCATCCATGGCAGATCGTAATTCCCGATTCACCCTTCTCCTCCTGGGAGGAATGCTGTTCGGCCCGGCAGTCGCTGCGGCGCAGCAGGCTGGTCCTCTCAAGGTCGGCGATCCCGCTCCCGACTTCACGCTGCAGAGCGCGACCAGGGACGGCGTTCAGCCCGACTCGGTGCGGCTCGGCGATCTGAAGGACCAGACCGTGGTGATCGCCTTCTTCTACAAGGCCCGCACCAGCGGCTGAACCATCCAAATGGACGCGTACCGTGATCAGTACGCGAAGCTGTTCAACGATGGAAAAAAGGTGACGCTGCTGGCAGTGAGCGTGGATCCCATCACCGAGCTCGCCTCATGGGCCAAGGATCGCAAGTATCCCTTCCACTTCCTGAGCGATCCCAACGGCAGAGTCGGCCAGCTCTACGGAGCGTTCGACAGCAAGTACAAGATGGACAACCGGACTCTCTATGTGATCGCGCCGGGCGGGAAGATCAGTTACGTCGCGGCGGAGTTCCAGGAGGTGGATCCGCAGGCGTACGTTTCGCTCGGCGAGGCGATCGACTCGGCAGGGCGACAGCCATAAGCCCTAAGCCATAAGCCTTAAGCCAGGGCGATCGAGTGACCTCATCACTTATGGCTTAAGGCTTATGGCTTAAGGCCCCGTCTCCCATCTCCCATCTCCCGTCTACAAGGCCACCACCCGCTCCACCTCCCGAATATCCGCCTCGATCTCAACCGGCCGGTTCGCTCCAGGTAGTGCTGGATCCCGCTGGTGATAGTCCAGCAGAATCCCGGGATCCTTGAGTATGTGACCAGTTAGTACCGCGACCACGCGCTCGCCTGACCGAATGATTCCTCGCTCCACGAGCTGCCGGGCTCCAGCCAGGCTCGCCGCACTCGCCGGTTCGCAGCCCACCCCCGCAGCGTCGATCGCCGCTTTCGCTTCGAGGATCTCGGCGTCCTGAACCGCGGTGACCACACCATTCGTCTCCCGAATCGATTTCACACCCCGGTCCCATGAAGCGGGATCTCCGATCTTGATCGCCGTGGCGACGGTTTCCGCCCTGACCCGATGCCGAGTCGTGAATCCCTCCGCAAACCCCTGAGCGAAGGGAGCCGCCCCGGCGGCCTGCACTGCGGCGAGCCTCGGTAGCCGGTCAATCAGGCCTAGCGATTTCGCCTCGACCAGCGCCTTTCCGAATGCCGCCGTGTTCCCGAGGTTGCCGGCGGGGAGCACGATCCAGTCGGGCGGATCCCAGTCCAGTTGATGCAATAGCTCGAAGACGATGGTCTTCTGCCCTTCAACTCGAAATGGATTGATCGAGTTCAGCAGGTAGACGCCGAGTCGGGCGCCGGCCTCTTCGGCGAGTCGGAGGCAGGCGTCGAAATCACCGCGAACCAGAAGCGTCTTCGCCCCATAGGCCAGCGACTGCGCCAGTTTACCCATCGTTACCTGACCGGCGGGGACGAAGACCAGCGCGGGGATCCCGGCCTGGGCGCCATAGGCCGCGAGAGACGCTGAGGTGTTTCCAGTCGAGGCGCACGCCACGGCAGAGGCGCCAATCCGCCGCGCCTGGGTCACTCCGACCGTCATGCCGCGGTCTTTGAAGGACCCGGTGGGATTGTGCCCCTCGTGCTTGAGAAACAGATCACCGAGTCCGGCCCACTCCGTGAGAGCGGCTCGACGGAGCAGGGGCGTGTTCCCTTCGGGATGGGTCACCGCGTGGGGAGCCCCGCTGGGCAGGACGAGCTCCCGGTAGCGCCAGACACCCGAGAGGTTGACATCCACTCTCAGGTTCCATCGCTCGTCGAAGAGCGCGCGAAGCTCCGATGCTCGCAGAGCCGGCGGGTCGTGGTGGACTTCGAGGAGGCCGCCGCAATCACAGCGTACTCGGGCATCGAGCTCGCTCATCCGAGTTCCGCATGCTGAGCATTGCTGCCACGTGCTCATGATCCCGTTCCGTGCAGCACGCGCGCGCCTTCGACGCTGATTCTCTCGATTCGAGTGGAGCAGGAGATGCCTGCCTTCCGGTAAGCGTCCGCCATGGCCTGAGCCACTCGCGCCGCCTGCGGGTCGCTGTCGGCGAAGGCGAAGCTGGTCGGCCCACTACCCGAGATCGAACAGCCCAGGGCACCGGCGCCGAGTGCAGCAGCCTTCGCCTCCC